>JBNKLI010000043.1:0-2537 GCA_050292275.1 Candidatus Thiodiazotropha sp. | reverse complement strand
TGCCGAGGCGGGACTCACTATTGTCGGGCTGGAACCTGCCTGCCTGTTGGCGATTCGCGATGACTACCGTGCCCTGCATCTTGGTGACGTTGCTGAGAAAGTGGCGGCACAGGCGATCCTGTTCGAGGAGTTCATTGTTCGCGAAGAGAAGGCGGGACGCTTCAACCTGCAACTTAATCCGTTGCCGTTCACGGAAAAATTACTGGTGCACGGTCATTGTCACCAGAAAGCCGTTGGTGCAATGAAGTCGATGCGTCGGGTATTGAAGTTAATTCCCGAACTGGAGTTCGAGCTTATCGAAGCTTCTTGCTGTGGTATGGGCGGCAGCTTCGGTCTTGAAAGCGAACATGCCGAGATGGCGACTACCATGGCTGAGGATAGTTTGTTGCCGACGATACGTGCCAATGCCGATTCGCCGCTATTGGCTAACGGCTTTTCCTGTCGCGAGCAAATTGCTGAAGGCAGCGGGCGGAAGGCGAAACATCTTGCCGTGTTGTTACAGGATGCCAGCGAATAAGTTTAAAGCTCCCTGAGATGCATGAAGACATCGTGCTCCTGCTCCAGGTCCGTGTTACTGATAACGATATAAAACTCTGTGTTTGAACCAGCCGGGATATTCACATTGGTCAGCGTACGGGGGCCATCAGGCAACTGCTCACAGCCAGGCTCACCATTAACATATATCTTGTATTTCACCTGTGGATCAGTGTCGATGAGTTCAGGTGTTAGAGATGCGAAATAGAGCTCCGGGGAGACGAGTTTCACTACCATACTGGTCAAAGGAGGCAGAGTCTTAACATTGATCTTGCTGCTGAAAAGAAAAGCAGTCGTATCAATTGGAATAGTATAGGCAATGTCAATGATTGAGCTTACACGCCACACACATGTTGGAAACACAAACGGCTCGTATATTGCAATCGTCTGCTCTATTATCCGGTTTTTTGCAAAGCGCCAGTACATCTCCTGTAGGGTACCGCCCTGAAGATTGTTATTGATCGCCTCAATGGAGGCACCATGCTCCAGGATCGGGATCAATGAATCCATGTCGCGCTGGATCTTTTTGCCCGCATAGACCCAAAAATCCTGGGCATTGTACTCAATATCTCCTTCATCCGATCCCAACGGCATATCGGCAGCAAATGCCCCAAACCTGTCTGGATAGCGATACATGGTCGGTGTTGGCTCGTGTCGATAGGATAACGTCGCTGCTACCGCCGTGCCTTCAATAAAGAATTTTTCATCCTTTTTGAGGATCCAATCTGCATATACGGCAGGGTAGGCAAATTGAATCGCATGAAAGTATTCATGGGTAGCATCTTCCAGCACCTTCTGTGTGATAACCGGGACCGGGCCAGGTACACATATCCATATCTGTGATCTGTATACGAGATATTTTCCGTCAAATCCAGGGCACTGAGTTTTGTCCATGAGAATGACTCTGTAACCACGAACGACGATGAAAGGGTCGAATAGAGTAGAAACTATATCGATATTCGGAAACAGCCTGGCTTGAGCGAAACCCATACCTGTCAGTTCAGCCCGGACACTCTCCAGATGGTTTGCAACCATCAGTTTGTCGTTGTCCGTGCAAGTAAGGCCTATACAGTCAACAAAGATCTGATCGCTAATTTTGACTATGTCGCCGATAGCGGGAGGAAGAACCCCTTTCCTGGTCGATATCGGTTGCATCGTCGTTGTGCTGACGGAAGAGTCGAAGTCCGGATGTGTAACCAGCACAATGACCTGACCCTCCTCGGGCAAATAAGTCAGGGTCGTCAGAAAGGTGTTACTGGCAGCGTCATAGCCGCCGTGAATTAATGTCCACTCCACACCGGTGGTGCTGGCGGCATCCAGGATACTCGAACGCGGTACGCGCATCGCCAGGGCAAGGTGTGCGGTATCAGCACCGGCAGGGACTGGAAGTGACAAGATAAATGCCGAATCATGGACAATGACATTCCGATTGGCACCCAGTTGATAATAGTAACCAACGACCTGGGTGTTTTCCCACATCGGTTCGAGTGGCGGCGGGGTGGCATCAATATAGACATCAACGGGCGAATCGAGCGTGTGATCCAGGGCACGCAGGGTGACCCCATCAGTACCGACGAAGGTCGTGCCATTGGAAAGGTTTCCTGTTTCCTGACTACTGGACCCCCCCGCACTGCCAGAGCTACCGGAACCGCCGCCGCAGGCCGTCAGAAGAAGCAATAAAATCTGAATACTGACGATCCGAATGATGTCACTGGTCATGTGGTGAACCCTCACGGCGCTGTTTAGATTATTGGCTCATACCCTGGCGATGGTTAAGTTTAAGTAGTTTAAAGCTCCCTGAAATGGAGGGTGACAGCGTGCTCCTGCTCCAGGTCCGTGTTGCTAATAACGATAATAAATTCTGTGTTTGAACCAATCGGTATATTCACATTGGTCAGCGTACGGGGGCCGTCAGGCAACTGCTCACAGCCAGGCTCAGGATTACCACCATAGAAATCACTATGATATATCTTGTACTTCACCTGTGGGTCAGTGTGTATGAG
>JBNKLI010000042.1:0-25546 GCA_050292275.1 Candidatus Thiodiazotropha sp. | reverse complement strand
CAGTTCGGTTTTGTAACCTGCAAGAATCAGCCGCAGTACGAATTCGTAGTCATGTACATAGCGATAGTCCGCGAATCCACCCTGTTTGTCGAAGATCCGCCGGGAGAAAAAGAAGTTCGATGTGGTGATCAGCAGATTGCCATTGCACAGACCGGTGAGCAGTTGATTGCTATCTCGATAGGCTTCGAGCAGGCCCGCGTACCAATGGTTCCAGTGGTTGTTCGGGTCCTCCAGGGATGAGCCATCGGCGGCGATGGGTTGAACCCTGGTGGCGAGAAAATCGATGCCGTCCTCAGTCGCCCGTCGGTAGAGTCGTTGCAGCCTGTCCGGGGTATAGCAGTCATCGGAATTGAGTATTGAGAGAAACTCGCCCTTCGCCAGTTCGAGTCCTTCATTGATAGTATGATGGGCACCCAGGTTGGTGGTGTGCCGCAGGGCTCGTATCCGCTTGTCCTCATAGCTTTCGATAATGTCCCATGAGTCATCACTGGAGGCGTCATCGATGACGATCAGTTCCCAGTCATCCATGGATTGCTGCAACACACTGTTGATCGCCTGCACCAGATAGCGGGCATGATTGTACGATGGGATGATAACGCTGATTGCTGGCATCTATTGCAGGAGCAGTGGCGGAAAAGGCGATAGTATAGCCGATTGGGTTAGTGTTGGCAGTTATTAGCCCGGAAACCAAAATAGGTTAGGTTAAGGGCTTTAAGCCCTGGTGGTAACCATCCCGCGCCGGGTGCCGTACAGGCATCAGAAATACGCTGTGAACCCATCCCTGGGCGCTTGATGTCCGCGTCCCTGCGGACAACAGTTTCTGATGCCTGTACGCCACCCAGCGCTCAGCTCGGGTGTTTTTTCATACAGGGGCGATTAGTTACAATTTGCGTTTATTAGCGGCCTGCTTTTACAACACACTCCTCTGGGAGAGGGGACGTTCTTTTCCCGCTTTGATCATTGGCTAATAGTGTTAATGGGTCCCTAGTAGGGATCCGGAATCACTTTGCGTTTCTTGAAACGCCGGTGTATCCATAGATACTGCTCAGGGGCATAGCCAATCGCCTGTTCGATCAGGCCGTTGATGCGAGTGGCGTCCTGCTGCGCATCCGGTGTGGGAAAGTCGCTCAAGGGTGGATGTATGATCAGCTGGTAACCACTGTCGTCCTGCTTGCGATAGCCGCTGAACAGTATCACGTCCGCGCCACTGATCTTCGCCAGGCGCGAGGTGGCGGTGTTGGTGCCGGCCGGTTCGCCGAAAAAGGGCGCCAGGGTGCTGTTGCGCCCCTTGAAGCTCTGATCCGGTGCATACCACACGGGAAGATTCCGCCTCAATGTCCTGACGACCTGGCGTATGTCGTTGCGTGGAATCGCCGCCTCGAAACGCTTGCGCCGATTGCGGCTGAAGGCCCACTCGATGACCGGGTTTTCGTGGGGGCGGTACATTACCGCTATCGACTGAAACAGGCTCAGCAGTCTGCCGGTTATCTCCAGGTCGGTGAAGTGGGCGCTCAAGAGAATGACGCCCCTGCCCTTGTCCAGACTCCTGTGTAGATGCTCTATCCCCTCGATATCCACCAGGGGACGGAGTTTCTCGTCACTCGCCCACCAGGCGAAACCGATCATCATGGCGCCGATTCCCAGGGAGTTGAAATGGCTGTGCAGCATCCGTTCTCGTTCGTTTGCGCTCAATTGTGGAAAACAGATCCCCAGATTGACGCTGGCGATATGCCGGCGTTTGGGTGAGGCACGGAGAATCAGTTTGCCGATCAGGCGGCCGATGCGCAGCGCCAGCCGATAGCTCATGGTCTGGCTCAACAGCCAGAGTATCCCCAGGGCTGCCCAGGTGTGCCAGTAGTGAGGGGAGTAGAGGGAGTGTATTCGCTTTTTTGCCATCAACCGCAGTGCATCGTGTAGGGTCAGCTTGTTACCTTTATTGCCTCGATTGTTTATTATGCACGGATCGGGTGTCATTACCCATCGAGTGTTGGAGATAACGCCGCTTCAATATCGTTCGCAGGCGGAATCCTTGTAGCCGGCATACTCAATGTATAATGTCGTTTGTTCAAATGCCATGACCATATGTTAACTGTTTGATGCAATTTCATCTTCCCGACTTCAGTAAAAGGCGTGTCCTGGTGCTGGGCGATCTGATGCTGGATCGCTACTGGCAGGGCAGCGCCGCCAAGATCTCACCCGAGGCACCGGTGCCGGTGGTGCATGTGCACGACAGGGAGGAGCGTCCCGGCGGTGGCGCCAATGTTGCGCTGAATATGATTTCGCTGGGTGTCCATGTGGATCTGTGCGGACTGGTGGGTGAGGATGAAGCCGGCAGGCAACTGGCGGAACATCTCCGGGAAGCGGGCGTTTCCTGTCACCTGCAGGTGGAAAAGGGTTTGCCGACAATCACCAAACTTCGGGTGATCAGTCAGCATCAGCAGTTGATTCGTCTCGATTTCGAGCAACCCATGTGGGAGCGCGATCTATCCGAGCTCGAGGGACTCTTTCTGCGCCAGTTGCAGGCGACCGACCTTGTCATTCTCTCCGATTACGCCAAGGGGACACTCCAGCAGCCGCAGCGGCTGATAGAGGCAGCCAATCGACAGGGTGTCCCGATTCTGGTCGATCCCAAGGGGAGTGACTTCGGCAAATATCGAAACGCCACCCTGCTGACACCCAATCTGAAAGAGTTCGAAGCGGTGATGGGACGCTGTGAAACGGACCAGGCGCTGAATGAAAAGGGTATGGCGCTATGCCGGCAACTCAATCTGAAGGCGTTGCTGATCACGCTCAGCGAACGCGGCATGCTGTTGATCCTCGAGGATGCTCCCCCGATACACCTGCCGACCCGGGCGCGGGAGGTCTTCGACGTGACCGGCGCCGGCGATACCGTGATCGGTGTGCTTGGCGCCGGCATGGCCGCCGGGATGCCGATCCAGGATGCGGCGGGGCTGGCGAATGTCGCGGCGGGTCTGATGGTGGCGAAGCTCGGGGCCGGCAGCGTCTCGTTAGGTGAGCTCAAGGGTGCGTTGCGCAGGCAGGGGGACTTCCAGGCCATGCTCTCCCGGGATGAGCTGCTCGAGGCCGCGGACGAGGCGCGATACCAGGGTGAACGCATCGTGATGACCAATGGCTGTTTCGATATTCTGCACGAAGGCCATGTGCGTTACCTGCAGCAGGCCAAGCAGTTGGGTGACCGGCTGGTGGTGGCGGTGAACGATGACGAATCGGTACGGCGGCTGAAGGGGGAGGGACGACCGATCAACGGTATCAAACAGCGCATGGCGGTGCTCGCAGGCCTGGCCTCTGTGGATTGGGTGGTAGCCTTCAGTGAGGATACCCCCGAGTCGTTGATCTGCGAGATCAAACCCGATCTGCTGGTCAAGGGCGGGGACTACCGGCCGCAGGATATCGCCGGCTACGACTGCGTGGTAAACAATGGCGGCAAGGTGATGGTGCTCGAATACCTCGAGGGCGTTTCGACGAGCCGCATCGTGGAGGCCATGCGTGAGCGCGAATGAGAGCGAAGCGCGACCGGCGCCGGGGATGACGGGCCGCGAACTCTATCTGCGACTGTTGAAACGCGTGCGACCCTACTGGCGCCAGTTCGGCAGCGCGTTGGCGGCAATGGTCATACTGGCTGTAACCGAGCCGGCCATTCCCTGGCTGATGAAGCCTATGCTCGACGGCAGTTTCGTGGAGAAGGACCCGGTGATCATCTTCTGGTCGCCGATCCTGTTGATCCTGCTCTTCTCCGTGCGCGGTATCATGAATTTCATCAGCACCGTCGCTTTCGAGTGGGTCGCCGGCAAGGTGGTGCTCGACCTGCGTCGACTGATGATAGAACGCATTCTGACCATGAGTACCTCCTACTTCGATACCCATGCGACCGGCACCCTGATCTCAAAGGTTACATACAATGTCAATCAGGTGACCATGGCGGCGACCAAGGTGCTGACGACCCTGGTCAAGGACAGCATCATCATCATCGGGCTGATGGTTTATATGCTCTACCTCAATTGGATGCTGACCCTGACCGTGTTTCTGGCGATGCCGGTGATCGTCTTCACCGTGCGTCTGCTGGCGATACGGCTGCGGCGTATCAATCGTGCCCTGCAACAGACCATGGGTGTGATGACCCAGGTGCTGGAGGAGTCGATCCGTGGGCATAAGGTGATCAAGATCTTCGAGGGCCGCCCCTATGAAAAAAACCGCTTCTTGGATCGTGCAAACTGGGTGCGTCGCTACAACATGAAGAGCAAGGTCGCCGGCTCCGCGCATATGCCGCTGGTCGAGTTCGTCGGTGCCGCGATGATCGCGATACTGGTCTATGTCAGCACCCACCAGACAGTGGCGGGGGAGTTGACCGTTGGCGGCTTTGTTTCGCTGATGGTGGCGATCGGACTGCTGTTTGCGCCACTGAAAAGACTGACCGGTATCAATCAGCCATTGCAAAAGGGATTGGCCGCAGCGGAGAGTGTGTTCGAGCTGGTGGATGAAAAACCCGAGGCCGACGAGGGCACGCGGGTATTGCAACAGGTTGAGGGCAGGGTGACATTCGATGCCGTCTCGTTTCGCTACCCGGGGACGCAAAAGGAGGTGCTGAAGCCGATAAGCTTCGAGATCGAAGCGGGCTCGACGGTGGCGCTGGTGGGACACTCAGGTGGAGGCAAGACGACCATCGCCAATCTGATACCCCGTTTCTACACTCCGACCGGGGGGCGGATACTGGTGGATGGTATCGATATTCAGGCGCTGAGTCTGCTCAGTCTGCGCAGGCAGATATCCTATGTGGGGCAGGATTCGGTGCTGTTCGATGACAGCGTGGCGGCGAATATCGCCTATGGCGCAGTCGGCGATGTTACCCGGGAACAGCTGGTCGAAGCGGCGCGAAGTGCTCATGCCCTGGAGTTCATCGAACGCCTTGCGGACGGATTCGATACCCTGATCGGCGAGGATGGAATCCGACTTTCCGGAGGGCAGCGCCAGCGCCTGGCCATTGCCCGGGCGTTGATCAAGGATGCGCCGATCCTGCTTCTCGACGAGGCGACCTCGGCGTTGGATACGGAGTCGGAGCGTCATGTCCAGGCAGCCTTGCAGACCCTGACCCAGGAGCGAACCACCTTGGTGATCGCCCATCGCCTGTCGACCATTCAGCATGCCGATATGATCCTGGTTGTTCAGCACGGCGAACTGGTGGAGCAGGGGAGGCATCAGGCGTTGATCGACCAGAAGGGTGTCTATTATCAGCTCTGCCGCCATCAGTTCAGCGATCAGTTTGAATCCACGCTATAAGCGGGTCTATACGGAATTTCGATGCGGTATATCTATACATTCCTTATTACACTGCTGGTACCCGCTTATCTGTTGCGGCTCTACTGGCGTGGTTTCAAGGCGCCATCCTATCGAAAGCGCTGGCTGGAGCGCTTGGGTGTCTTTGAAGCGCCGCTCGATCAGGGCGGCATCTGGGTACATGCGGTTTCGGTCGGTGAGGTTCTGGCCGTTGCCCAGCTGGTCGGACGCCTGCTCGATCGCTATCCCGAGATGCCGCTGCTCATAACCACCACCACACCCACGGGTGCCGACCGGGTCAGGGCGCTGTTTGGCAATGACGTTATCCATCGCTATGCCCCGATCGATCTGCCTTGGGTGGTGAGGCGATTCCTGAATGCATTTCAGCCCCGGCTGCTGATACTGGTCGAGACCGAGATCTGGCCCAATCTCATCTATCACGCCAAATCGGAGGGTGTGCCGACACTGCTTGCCAACGCCAGGCTTTCGGTCAAATCCGCCCGGGGTTATCACCGGGTGGCGGAACTGACCCGTGAAGCATTGCGGAATCTGACATTGATCGCTCCACATGCCGAAGCGGATGCAGAACGTTTTCAAACCCTGGGTGCAAGACCGGACAGGATCGAGGTGACAGGCAGTATCAAGTTCGATGTGCACCTGCCGGGCAGCCTGTTGGAGCGTGTCGATGTGTTACGCCGCGAATGGGGCGGACAGCGCCCGGTGTGGATCGCCGCAAGTACCCATGAGGGTGAGGATGAGTTGATACTGAAGGCACACGCAACTGTCCGGGAGGTGCTCCCCGAAGCCTTGCTGGTGCTGGTGCCCCGTCATCCCGAACGCTTCGAGCGTGCTGGACAGCTGGTGGAAGAGGCGGGCTTCTCCCTGGTAAGGCGTACTCAACACCAGCCCTGCGAGGAGGATACCTCGGTTTTTCTCGGTGATACCATGGGTGAGCTGACCCTGTTCCTGGGCGCTTCCGACGTCGCTTTCATCGGTGGCAGCCTGGTACCTCACGGTGGCCATAACATACTCGAGGCGACAGCCCAGGGTGTCGCCGTTCTGTTCGGCCCCCATATGTTTAATTTTGCCGAGATAAGCGAACTGTTCCTGCAGCACCAGGCAGCGGTTCAAATCGACTCCGTCGAGGCGTTGGCCGGCCAGGTGATCAAGTGGCTGAGCGATGCCAGCGAGCGCAGCCGCGTGGGTGAGGCGGGCAGGGAACTGGTGGAGAAGAACCGCGGTGCCCTGGATCGCTTGACGCGGCTCATCGATCGGTTGCTGGTGAGCTGAGCGGTCCAAGGTTCGTCGGTTTACGATATCATGGATGCAGTGTGTTGCTTGCCGCACCATTCACTCCCGGTGGTTTCCAGGAGGCCTGGGATTGAGACATCGAATGACGGTGCGGCAAGCCGCACCCTACGTCATTGAGTGATCGTCTAGGATACTGGCGGAAAGACCACCGGGGGTGGTTTAACACCGGTGCCCGTGGTTTCGGCGACGATGGACCTGGCGAGAGACTGGCCAAGCTCAAAGGCCTGTTGCTGATCCATCTCTGACATGCCGGTTGGTTCCCCGCTCTCCTGTTTCATATAGATGGTTTGTGTCGGAAAGGCGAACTCGACTTCGAGTCTTTGCGCAAGGCGTAGAATGTCCAGCATGAAACGATGGCGCTCGCGCAGTTCGGTGTTCCAGTCAGGGGTTTCCCAGAAGACATAGAGCAGTACTTCAAGGGATGCTGCAGCGAACTCGTTCAGGTAGACCTGATAGTAATCCTTACGCATATAGGGGTGTTGTCTCACCAACTCCCTGATCCCTTCGCAGAATGACTCGATACGTTCGGGCTGGGTATCATAGGTGATGGAGAGCTTGCAAGACAGGCGCCGATAGCGGCGTTCACCCATGTTATCCACGGTGGCGGTGATGAACCTGGAGTTGGGAACGGTGACCACTGAGTTATAGAAGGTTCGTACCCGGGTACTGCGGAAACCGATGCGTTCCACTGTCCCCTCGACATCGTCGACCACAATCCAATCGCCAACGGAAAAGGTTCTATCCATCAGTACCGTGACTGAGCCGAACAGATTCTGAACCATATCCTTCGCCGCCAGGGCAAAAGCCAGACCGCCGAGCCCCAGGCCGGCGAGCAGGCTCGATATGTCGATATTCAGATTGTCGGCGATGAATACGAAGCCGATCACCGTGACGAAGATCTTGAGGGTGCGGGGTATCAGGGGTACCAGGGCATCATCGAGCTTATTGGCCGACTTCAGCGCCTGTTTCTGAAGATAGGCCGAGATCAGATCGACCAGTCGATAGGCGGCCCACACCCCAGAGATACTGGCGAGGAATTTGACCGCCAGCAGCAACACCAGCATGACATTCTCGGGGAGTCCCATCAGGTTGATGCTGCCCCACCAGATGATTGCCATAGCCATCAGACCCAGGGGGCGTAATATGTCTTCCGGGATATCCTCGAACTCCTTGTAGAGGGCTTTGCTACGCCAGCGACGAACGCCCGAGCGAAGAAAGAGGTTGACGAGCCTGTCGATGGTCAGTCCGGCGAGTATCGTCAGCAAAAGGCCTATCCACTGCCAGTTCTGCAACAAAAAGGAGGACTGTTTAAGGGAGGCGGGCACATTTTGGCGAAACCGGATGTGCCAGGGGACGTAAGATGCCGCATCGCTTTTACCGGCAATACGTTTCGCTGTCGCCAATTCATCCATGATGGCAGGCAGGTTGTGAATGGTTCCGCGGTCGAACAACCATCGCCCGGACTCTGTGCGGGAGATAACGATGCTGCCGGTTTCATAGCGCTTGAACAGGTAGTCGGCTCCCTCGCTGTGGTCAGGAATCATCTCTACATCGATGATCTTTGTGCGGTCGAGTACCTCCAGCAGTATCCAGGCCAGGTCCTCGCCGCGTTCCCTTCTCACCAGTGGATTGATATCGGACAGATCGAGGGTGGCGATTGCCGCCCCTATTCTCTCCGGTGTACCCCGCTTGATGTCGTTCATGGCGCGGAGAAACGTCTTCATGGTCGCACGGGGTGATTTCAGGCTTGATGGAATTGCTTCCTCAATCCCGTTTTCAGGGACTGCCGTGTCTTTCGGATCCGTTTGCGCCCAGCCGGATTGAAGCGTCAGAAGCAGGGCGGTTATCAGTATCAGCTGTATCCGGAACATCTTTGATTTCATTAGAGACATCGATCGATCGAGGTAACAACAGGCATCCAGACAAGGTCTGTTACTTGGGTAGTACCGTCTTCGCCCCCTGTTGAGTACCCAGGATCATCACATCAGCGCCGCGCATGGCGAAGATCCCGGTTGTGACCACACCCGCGATGGCATTGATCGCGTTTTCCATCTCTCTGGGCTTCATGATTTCGAGATTATGAACGTCGAGGATGAGATTGCCGTTATCGGTGATGAAATTTTCCCTCCAGACTGGTGTGCCTCCCAGTTTCACAAGCTGACGCGCAACATGGCTGCGTGCCATTGGTATGACTTCGACCGGCAGGGGGAAGGCGCCAAGCATATCCACCAATTTGCTCTCATCGGCTATGCATACGAATTTTCTGCTGGCTCCAGCGATGATTTTCTCACGGGTGAGAGCGCCTCCACCGCCTTTGATGAGGTTGAGATAGTGATCTGATTCATCGGCGCCGTCGATATAGACATCCAGCTCTCCAACCGCATTCAGGTCGAAAACGGGAATACCGTGGCCTTTCAGGCGCTCGGTCGATGCTTCCGAACTCGAGACGGTTCCCTCGATCCTGCCTTTGATAGCGGCAAGAAAGTCGATGAAATGATTGACCGTGGAGCCTGTGCCGACACCTATAATACCGCCCTTTACATATTCGATGGCGGCCTCTGCTGCCTGTTTTTTGAGTTCATCTGCGTTCACATTGTTCTCCTGCTGCGGCTATAGTTTTTTCCTTTGTAACCGTAATAAAATCTAGAAACCGGTGATTCATTGATCCAAAATACCGGGTTGGTATGGTTTATCAAGGTTTTCTCTTCGTAAGTGGGTAATAATAACCATACCGATAATGAAAGTCAGGTTCACCGAAATGGATGACCTGAAACTGCCGTCATCGACACCGAATATATCTAGCGGATGAGTTCATGCCACAACGTTACATAGAAAAGATACTGCGTGCCCGTGTCTATGATGTCGCCAGGGAGACCCCCCTGGACAGAGCCAATCGTCTCTCGACGCGACTCGCTAACCAGGTATTCCTCAAACGAGAGGATCTGCAGCCTGTATTCTCCTTCAAGCTTCGCGGCGCCTACAACAAGATGGTCAATCTGTCGGATACGGTGAAGCGCCAGGGTGTGATTGCCGCCTCGGCGGGGAATCATGCCCAGGGTGTTGCCCTGGCAGCGCAAAAATTAAAGATCCAGGCGTTGATCGTGATGCCGAAAACAACGCCGCCGATCAAGGTGCAGGCTGTGAAGAGTTTTGGCGCCAAGATCATCCTCGCAGGCGACTCCTATGATGCGGCCTATACCCGTGCACAAACCATTGCCCAGGAAGAGGGATTGACATTCATTCACCCTTTCGATGATGCAGAGGTCATCGCCGGCCAGGGAACGATCGGTATGGAGCTGCTGCGCCAGCACCCGGTACCGCCGGAAGCGATATTCCTGCCGGTTGGCGGTGGCGGCTTGATCGCAGGCGTGGGTGCGTATGTCAAATATGTCTATCCAACGATTAAGATCGTGGGTGTCGAGCCTGAGGATGCCCCATCGCTACATGCGGCATTGAGCGCCAATCGGCGGGTAAAGCTCAAGCAGGTGGGTATATTCGCCGATGGCGTAGCGGTGAAACAGGTGGGTAAGGAGACCTATCGTCTCGCCAAGCGGGTAGTGGATGAAGTGATCTTGGTCACAACCGATGAAATTTGCGCTGCAATCAAAGATATATTCGATGATACCCGCACTACTGCAGAACCTGCGGGTGCCCTGTCCATTGCGGGTCTCAAGCGCTATGTGAAACGCGAAGGGATCAGTGGCAAAGACCTGATTGCCATCAACAGTGGTGCCAACATCAACTTCGATCGGTTGCGCCATGTCGCCGAGCGCGCGGAGTTCGGTGAGCGAAGGGAAGCGCTGTTCGCGGTCCAGATACCAGAGCAGCCGGGAAGCTTTCTGCGTTTTTGCAAATTGATAGGTAAACGCAGCATAACTGAGTTCAATTATCGTTACAGCGATTCTGAACGTGCACAGATATTTGTCGGAATCGAGTTGAGCAATGGTGACGAGGAGCGCTTGGCATTGTTTCGACGTTTCGTTGAGAAGGGATATTCCATTGTGGATATGACAGACAATGAAACAGCCAAACTGCACATCCGCTATATGGTTGGAGGACATGCACAGGGAATCGAGGGTGAGAGACTGATACGTTTTGAGTTTCCGGAGAGGCCGGGTGCGCTGCTCTACTTTCTGAACCATTTGGGGACGGACTGGAATATCAGCCTCTTTCATTATCGTAACCATGGTGCCGCTTATGGACGTGTGCTGATGGGTATACAGATATCGGGCTCAGATACGAATGCATTTTTGAGGCGCTTGAAGAGACTCAACTACCCGTTCTGGGATGAGACGGATAATCCCGCCTATCGATTGTTTGCCGGAGTCAGCTAGCGAGATCAATTCATTGCCTGTCGATCTGCCTGCGCATGTGACAGGCGCCTGCCAGGTAGCGCGCAATCTCAGTGATCGCCTCCATAGGCGCGCGGAACTGGTGATCCTATGGGAAGCTCGTCAGTGTCTGCATATGGGGATTTACATCTCCTCAAGACAATCTTGATATCAATATAACATATTGTAAATAAAAGAGAATATCGGGAATGGCAAGATAGGTGCAACTGTTCTCGCTAACATAAAAAAACCCCGCAATGCGGGGTTTTGGATTGTTGGCAAGATATGGAATTATCAAGCCGATCTCTTCTTGCGTGGTGTTACTTTTCTGGGGCGTGCCGGTCTTTTCTTGGCGACCTTTTTCTTCGCGGCCACTTTCTTTTTAGCAGCCTTCTTTTTGGGTGCAACTTTCTTTTTCGCTGCCTTCTTCTTAGCTACCTTCTTTTTGGCAACCTTCTTCTTAGCTACCTTCTTCTTGGGTGCGGCTTTCTTTTTCGCTACCCGCTTCTTTGCAGTCTTCTTAGCAACTTTCTTCTTTGTTGCTACCTTCTTCTTTGAGACTTTCTTCTTGGCTACGACTCTCTTCTTCGTCGTTGCCCTCTTGGCGGCAACCTTTTTCCTTGCGGTTACCTTTTTGGTTGCGGTTGAACGTCTAACTGCTGCCTTCTTTTTGGCGGCCTTTTTCTTCGCCATTTAATTTCCCTCCCGAGAGAACTACCTGAATAGATGAACTGAGTATAATTCACCTTAAAAAAAAATCCAGAACTGATGGCAATCTTTTGTCAATTATTTCAAATCTTTGTTGATATGCAACACATGCTAAGTGTTATTTGAGACTATGTGGGGGCAGGATAGATAAAACATCAAGCTTCAGTCATATCTGTTCTAAGTAAAGTTGTATATCGCCGCTTGCGTTATCACTGCGTCGAGTGGAATGTCCCACGGCATGACTTCCAACTGTGGTCGCTGTTGAAACTCATGCGCCAGCCCAACGAGTGTAGGGCCTCTCAAATAGTCGCGCCTTGATCGCATGGCGAATGTTCTATCGTAATAGCCACCTCCCATCCCCATTCGGTTCCCATGGCTGTCAAATGCAATCAGGGGTACGAAGACAAGGTCCAGAGCCCAAGGCATGACCAGCTGTCGATGTTTGAATTCAGGTTCAGGTATACCGAAGCGGTTGTTTGTGAGGTTTGTTTGAGGTGTATAGGGTGCAAACCAAAGACTGTTGGTGGGCCTGTCGCGCAATATGGGTAGAAATACAGACTTTCCGGCGCGCAAAGCGAGGTGCATGATAGGTGCCGGGTCCATTTCACCGCGCACGGCAAGATAGAAGGCAATTCGCCGGCTATGTCTGAAGGGGCTGAAGCGCGAGGCGAGCCGTAGTGCCTGCTGGCTGTGGAGCTTGAGGGTCTGGCGGCTTAGATTTTGCCGCTGTGCCTTGATTTGACGGCGGATCTGCAGTGGGTCCATTTGAATAGGGGGATTGGGTGAAGATGGATAAGAGACACCCCCCGCCTGTGCCGTCGCAAACCTTTGTTCTTGAACCAGTGGGTTCAAGTGGGAGCAATAGAAGCGCCTCAGGCTTTCCGCTGAGTTGCGGACATGCTCACCGGCGCTTTCGTCTTGTTCCCTGGGTAGATGTTAGGCTCAAGAAAATACCCCGGTTGCTTACGTACACCGCAGGAGGTGTCATACCTCTAGGCTAACCTTATTTTAATCAAAGTTCCAGTTGATTGGTCGAATTGAGTGCAATCTCGATCTTCTCTTGCAGATTCTTGATGCGACGGGATATGCTCTGGGTGCCGTCTTCCTTGTGCTGCTGTTGCATGAGCAGATCGTTGGCGATGTTGAGGGCAGCCATGACAGCAACCCGCTCCGTACCTATTATACGTCCGCCCTGTCTGATTTCGCGCATCTGACCATCGAGATATGTTGCAGCCTGCAATAGGGATTCCCGTTCTTCCGGCAGGCAAGAGATACGATACTCTTTGTCGAGTATGCTGACGGTTACCGGCAGTCGATCATCGTTCACTGGGATGTTTCCATGGACTTGAGTCGAGTGATCATGGCCTCGACACGCGCCCGCGCCAACTCGGTCTTCTCGATGAGTGCCGCGCGTTCGGCGACCAGGTTGTCCTGTCGGGCACGCAGGGATTTGTTCTCATCCTTGAGGTAGGAACATGCCCGTATCAGCTCCTCGACCCTGATTTCAAGCTTGCGCAAGTCCAGATCCGCCGGATTTTGTGTCTCTTTATCGGTCATGGCCATCAATATAGTGGCCAGATAGTGGTGGGTCAATCTCTACAACCCCATGTTATGATTTGTTCCTGATCATTGAGGATAATTTCAAATGATAGAGAATAGCCCGATGCCCGATTTTTCACGCCTCGATGGGGCGTTGAACGCTATCGGCCTGCATCTTGGTGCCAGTGAACTCCATGGCGTGGTCTGTGGTCTGGTCTGTGCCGGCACCAGCCAAAGCCATGTGGATTGGATGCAAGCACTCTTCGAAGACTGGCCACAAGAGGATCTGTTGGCCCGGGAGGCGAGGGAACTGGTTGGACAACTTTACTTCGCATCGCGCGACAAAATCGGCAACGAGGATCTGACGTTCATGCCCTATCTGCCGGACGATTCACAGCCTATAGCCGTGAGGGCCAAGGGATTGCGAGACTGGTGCGTGGGTTATCTGTATGGATTGGGTATGGCGGGTATCACAGATCAACAACTTGATGGCGATGCAAGGGAGGCATTGCAGGATATTTCACATTTCACTCGCCTCGACTATGAGTCGCTTGAGTCGGGAGAGGCGACTGAGCAGGCCTATGCAGAGCTGCAGGAGTTTTTGAAAGTGGTGACATTGCTTATCTGGGGGGAACTGGTGGATGTCAGGGGGCGTGGCCATGTTGAAGAGTGAGTTCAAACGGCGTCGCCGGGAATTGATGCGCATGATGGGGCCTGGCAGTATCGCCATATTGCCAACGGCGCCGCAACTCATTCGTAACAGGGATGTGCACTATCCCTATCGGCCCGACAGTGATTTCTACTATTTGACGGGTTTTCCAGAACCTGAGGCGGTGTTGGTTTTGATCCCCGGTAGAAAACAGGCGGAGTACATTCTTTTCAACAGGGAGCGTGATCCGTTGAAGGAGAAGTGGGACGGTGCCATCGCCGGCCAGGAGGGTGCATGCGACGTATATGATGCGGATGACTCATTTCCAATCGGTGATCTGGACGACATCCTGCCGCGCATGCTGGAACAGTGCGAGCGAATCTTCTATATCATGGGTTGTGATACAAATTTCGACAAGCGCCTGTCGGCTTGGATAAATACTATACGCTGTGAAGCGCGCAGCGGCGTCCAAGGACCGGTTGAGATAATCGCACTGGACCATTATCTGCATGAGATGCGGTTATTCAAGAGTCGCTCCGAGCTGAAAGTGATGCGCCAGGCCGCAAGGATTTCCGCCAAGGCTCATAAGAAGGTGATGCAGGCATGCAAGCCTGGATTATGGGAGTATCAACTTGAGGCGGATTTCGTGCACGAGTGCACGCATCAGGGCGCAAAATCCCAGGCCTATCCTCCTATAGTCGGTGCCGGCGCCAACGCCTGTACACTGCACTACACTGAAAACGGGGGCAGGCTTGGCGACAAGCAGTTGCTACTGATCGATGCAGGCTGCGAGATGGACTATTATGCCTCGGACATTACCCGCACTTATCCGGTCAACGGCAGCTTCAGCGCGGCACAGCGGCATTTATACGAATTGGTACTGGCTGCGCAAGAAGCGGCCATAGCAAAGGTCAAGCCGGGCAACCACTGGAATGATCCCCATGACGCAGCTGTGCGAACAGTCACCAGAGGGTTGATCAAACTGGGTATACTCAAGGGTTCACTGGCCAAATTGATACGCGAGGAGAAGTACAAGACCTTTTTCCCCCATCGCACTGGACATTGGATCGGTATGGATGTACACGATGTGGGCGATTATAAAGTCGATGGAGCCTGGCGCTTGCTGGAGCCGGGCATGGTGCTGACCATCGAACCCGGCATCTACATACCTGCCGGTACCAGGGGGGTGGCCAAGAAGTGGTGGAACATCGGTATCCGCATAGAAGATGACGTGTTGGTGACCAAGGATGGTTGTGAAGTCCTGACCAAGGATATCGCGAAATCTGTTGATGAGATCGAAGCCATAATGGCGGCATGATATGGGTGAGCATTTTGATCTGTTGATAGTCGGTGGCGGCATGGTTGGCGCCAGTCTGGCCCATGCGGTCAGCGCACAGGGATTCAGGATAGGTGTCATAGAAGCCTGGCCGCTTGAATCATCGGCCCAGCCCAGCTTCGACGACAGAGTCATCGCACTTTCCTGGGGCAGTCGTATCATCCTCGAGGCGATGGGAGTCTGGCCGGGTGTTCGCGCTGCCGCAGAACCGATACTCGATATTCATATCTCCGATCGTGGGCACTTTGGGTTCACCCGTTTGAACCATTCGCGGGAAGGGGTTGGAGCCCTGGGCTATGTGGTGACCGCGCGCGCCTTGGGCGAGGCCCTGGTGAGGGATCTGGCGAATCATCAAGCCATCGAGCTGATTTGTCCCGCGAGACTCGAGGGCTTTACCCTGGAAGAAGGGCGGGTCGAGGTACGAATCGACCGCGAGGGTGCTGTTCAGAGGATAACCACGCGGCTTCTGGTGGCTGCCGACGGCGGTGATTCCCTGGTCAGGCAGATATTGTCGATTCCGCTGAAAGAGAAACCCTATGGTCAAACCGCCATCATCGCCAATCTGCGTTCAGAACAACCGCATAAGGGTGTCGCCTATGAACGATTCACCGATAGCGGTCCCCTGGCGATGCTGCCTATGCGTGATGATCGACTCTCCATGGTATGGACGGCGAGAGATGAGGAGGTCGCGGATTTGACTGCGTTACCCGATGAGGCGTTCCTGCTCAGGTTGCAGGAGCGTTTCGGTTGTCGCCTGGGGCGTTTATCCGAACTGGGTAGCAGAGCAGCATATCCACTGCGATTACGTCAAGCGGTCGAACAGGTTCGCAGTCGCATTGCCCTGATCGGAAATGCCGCCCATGCGATTCACCCGGTAACGGGTCAGGGATTCAATCTCGGTCTACGTGATGTGGCTGTACTGGCTGACCTGCTGTGCGATGCGGCGCAGAGGGGACAGGATCCCGGTGATCTTGTACTGCTCAATGCGTATGCGAAGTGGCGTAAAGCCGATCAGAACAATGTCGCCATGATAACCGATGGCCTGGCGCGGCTTTTCGCCAATCCATTCGGTCCATTGCGGCTGGTGCGCAACCTGGGGATGGTGAGTCTGGATCTTGCACCCGGGTTGAAACATCTGGTGTCACGTCAATTCATGGGATTGAATGGACACCTGCCCAGACTGGCAAGGGGGGTGTCACTTGACTGAACCGGGAACAGAGCAAGAGTACGATCTGATAATCGTCGGTGGCGGCATGGTGGGGGCCGCTCTGGCTTGTGCGATCGCCGATACCGGATTGCGCATCTGCGTCCTCGAGTCTAAGGAACCTCAGCGAAGCTGGCCTGCGGATGAAGTCGATCTTCGTGTCTCGGCCCTTACCCGTGCGTCTCAGCGCATGCTCGAAAACCTCCAGGCCTGGTCGAGAATGGCCAGCATGCGCATCAGCCCCTATACCGACATGGAGGTTTGGGATGCGGGGGGGAGCGGACGCATCCATTTCAGCGCCGAAGATATCGGTGAGCCCGATTTGGGCCATATCGTGGAAAACCGCGTCACCCGGCTGGCGTTGTGGGAGAGGCTGGAAACCCTGTCCAATGTCACATTGCGCTATCCGGCGAGGGTGGCTGAACTGGCGTTGCAGAAAACTCCCGGTCTGCTGCTGCAGGACGGTACCCGACTCAAGGCACAACTTATCGTCGCCGCGGACGGGCGGGACTCGCAGTTGCGAGAGATGGCCGATATCGAAACCAGGGGCTGGGATTACGATCAACATGCCATCGTCGCGACAGTAAAACCCATGCGCCATCATCAACGGACGGCCAGGCAGCGTTTTATGCCTGCTGGCCCCCTGGCGCTGTTGCCCATAGATGATGGACGCTGCTCCATAGTGTGGTCGACATCACCGACACATGCACAGGCGTTGATGGAACTCGGCGACACCGCTTTCTGTGAAGAACTCACTCGCGCCAGCGAGGCGGTGCTGGGAGAGATGGTCGAGATCGGACCGAGAGGCGTCTTTGCGCTGCGCCTCGGGCACGCGCAAAGCTATTGTCGTCCTGGATTCGTCCTCGTGGGCGACGCGGCACATGCAATGCACCCCTTGGCGGGGCAGGGTGTCAACCTTGGCTTCATGGACGCCATGACGCTGGCCGATGTGCTGATCGAGGCTCATGGCAAGGGCCGGGAAATAGGTGCCATGGCAACCCTGAGGCGCTACGAACGGGCGAGAAAGGGGGCGAACATGGCGATGTTGGGGGCTATGGATGGGTTCAAACGCATTTTCAGCAATGAGGTATTGCCCCTCAGAATGTTTCGCAACCTCGGCCTGGATATTGCGGACCGCTCCGGATTCATCAAACATCAGCTGATTCGCCGCGCAATGGGTATGAGTGGCGAATTGCCGTCGCTCGCTATTCGCGTCCCTGCGGACAACAGTTTCTGATACCTGCACGGCACCCGTCGCTTAGTCCGGCTGTCTTTTATACAGTTGGTTGGTTACGTTGGGAGGCTAAAAGGCAAAATTTGCGTTTATTCGCGTTCATTTGCGGACTCTAAAACAATTCATCAGTATCTGTTTGCGTTCAGGTATGGGTAAGTGCAATTGGCAAGCGCCCCGAGGCAAGGTATAGTCTTCAGCTCGATCCACCCCCGTGGGGGAGGCCGGCACCGACCGGCGCCGCAGGCGCAATCCCGCCCGGAATCGCTCAGGCAAAAGGACCGTGTGGGTACGTCTGGTACGCATTGATCTGCCAAGGAATTAGATCGAATCTGGAGAGTGGTGTGACGACACCCACCGAAGGGGCAGGCACTCGCTGAGCGTTGCAGTGCCAAACTCTCAGGTTTTGGACAGAGGGGCGGCGCGGGTGAGGATTCATCCGCGCCGCCCTTTTTGTGTTTTACCGGGAGGAAGCAATGAGTAAGCAGACAGTTCTCTATGATACACACAAAGCCATGGGTGCCCGACTTGTGCCCTTTGGCGGTTGGGATATGCCCCTGCATTACGGCTCGCAACTCGAGGAGCATCATCAGGTACGGCGGGATGCGGGGATGTTCGATGTTTCGCACATGACCGCGGTCGATGTCACAGGCAGTGGCGCCAAACCCTTTCTGAGATATCTCCTGGCCAATGACGTAGAAAAGCTTGAGCGGGCGGGCAGGGCACTCTACAGCTGCATGCTCAATGAAGCGGGAGGGGTGGTGGATGATCTTATCGTTTACCACCTGCATGATGCTTGGTATCGCCTGGTGGTGAACGCGGGTACCACGGAAAAGGACCTGGCCTGGATGAATGACAAATCCAGTTCTTTCGATGTTGCGCTGATACCTCGGCGCGATCTCGCCATGATCGCGGTGCAGGGGCCCAAAGCCCATACCAGGTTGCTGCCTTTGCTGAAGACCGGTCTGCAACGCTCAGGCGGCGAACTGGCGCCCTTCAATGCACTCGCAGATGGTGATTGGTTCCTTGCCAGGACCGGGTATACCGGAGAAGACGGATTCGAAATTATGTTGCCTGGGGATCAGGCTGTATCCTTGTGGCAGCGACTGCATGCCGCCGGGGTCGAGCCCTGCGGGCTTGGAGCCAGGGATACACTGCGCCTGGAAGCGGGGATGAATCTGTATGGGTCCGACATGGACGAGACTACATCGCCCCTGGAGTCCGGGCTTGGCTGGACCATAGCCTGGGAGCCTGCTGGGCGTGAATTCATCGGTCGGGCATCAGTGGAACCACAGCGAGATGATCCGCAAAGGAGACGCTTCGTTGGATTGGTGTTGACCGGACGCGGGGTGCTGCGTAACCATCTGAAACTTTACGATGGCGAACAGGAAATCGGAGAGATTACATCCGGTGGATATGCGCCGACACTGGAACGATCCATCGCCCTTGCCCGGGTCCTGCCCGGAACCGCCAGGACCTGCGAGGTGGAAATTCGCGGCAAACGGATCGAGGCACAGGTGGTCAAGCCGCCATTTGTACGAAACGGCAAGGCCATCATCGATTTGTGATCCGCATTGTGACCGGCAATCGGACGAAACCTTAAACCTGAATCCGTGGGTTCAGGTTAAAACCAAACTCCTTGTAAGGAATGTACTATGAAAGATACACCAACTGATCGCCGCTATGCCAAGTCCCACGAATGGATCAAAGACGAGGGTGACGGCAGTTATACAATCGGTATCACCGACCATGCTCAGGAGTTGTTGGGTGATCTGGTCTTTGTCGAATTGCCGGAAGTTGGCGCCAAGCTCGAGGCTGGTGGTGACTGCGCCGTCGTCGAATCGGTGAAGGCCGCGTCCGATGTTTACAGCCCTGTAACGGGAGAGGTCATCGCCGTCAATGATGCCCTCGATGGCGCGCCTGAGACAATCAACGAAGATGCCTACGGCGCCGGCTGGATGTTCAAGCTCAAGCTGACCGACAAGGGGGCAATGGAAGAGCTTCTCGATGCCGCCGGCTATGATGCCATGGTCGCCGAAGAGGGTTGAGACCGGGTTTAGCCGGTGCTGCGCTTCAGCGGTTCGCTTCGACACATGTATTAGCCGACGAGACAACAATGCCTTTCATCCCCCATACCGAAGACGACATCAAAGAGATGCTGGCAGCCATCGGGGTCGAGCATATCGATGCACTGTTTGATGAAATACCCGAGGAGTTGCGCTGCACAGAGCTCGGTGAGATCCCTCCCGCGATGCCCGAAATGGAGCTTGCGCGGCTGATGCAGTCGCGCGCGCGTAAAGATGGACAGGCGCTCTGCTTTATAGGTGCCGGCGCTTATGATCATCACATTCCGGCGGCGGTCTGGGAACTCACCACCAGAGGCGAATTCTATACCGCCTATACCCCGTATCAGGCCGAGGCGAGTCAGGGCACACTGCAACTGCTCTATGAATATCAGTCGATGATGACAGCGCTGACCGGCATGGATGTATCCAATGCCTCTCTCTATGACGGTGCTTCGGCACTGGCCGAAGCGGTGCTGATGGCGGTCAGGGCAAACCGCAAGTCGAAGTCGAAGCGTGTTCTCATTCCACGCAATCTACACCCAGCCTATCGCGCAGTGACGCATACTATTGTGCGAAACCAGCAGATAGAGTTGCTTGAGGTGGGTTATGACAGCGCCAGCGGTGAGATCGACAAGGCGGATCTGCAACGTTGCGAAGGTGAGGATTTCGCCGCATTGATCATTGCCCAGCCCAACTTCTTCGGCGTCCTGGAGAAGGTGGACGAGCTGACGGATTGGGCCCATGAAAACGGCATGCTGGTGATCGCTGTAGTCAATCCTCTTGCCATGTCGGTTCTCAAACCGCCGGGGGAATGGGGCGGACTGGGAGCGGATATCTGTTGCGGAGAGGGGCAGCCGCTGGGAGCGCCGCTGGCCTCGGGTGGACCCTATTTCGGTTTTCTCTGCAGCACCCAAAAGCTGGTTCGTCAGATGCCGGGGAGGATTATCGGCAAGACTGTGGACCTGGAGGGCAAACCAGGTTATACGCTGACGCTGCAGGCCAGAGAGCAGCATATCCGGCGCTCGAAGGCGACTTCGAATATCTGCACCAATCAGGGCCTGATGGTGACCGCCGCCACCATCCACATGACATTGATGGGCGCTGAAGGGCTGCAGCGGGTGGCCGCCGCAAGCCATGACAACACACGGAAACTGACTCGGGCCCTGACTTCTCTGAATGGTGTGGAGAGCATATTCGATGGGGTTGTGTTTCATGAGCGCGTGTTGCGGTTGCCGATAGCCGCCCACAAGGCGCTGCGGGCACTGGCCGCGCATAACCTGTTGGGTGGTTATGATCTGAGTGGCGACTACCCCGAATTGGGTGACGCCATCCTGGTGTGCGCCACAGAGTTGAGAACCGAAGCGGATATAGAAAATTATCGTAGTAAGCTTGAACGGGTGATCGCATCACAGGTGGAGACACCCTGTCAGCTGAAACCCGATTGGTAAAGGGCAATATCATGATATATGAAGGTTCACGCAAGGGGCGCCGGGCGACGGCTCAGGCGCCGCTCGAGAGGTGTGAGATGTCGGCTATCCCGTCATCGATGCTGCGCGACGCGCCACCCAGGCTCCCGGAAGTATCCGAGATGCAGGCGGTGCGCCACTTCACCCGGTTGTCACAGAAGAATTTCTCCATCGATACCCACTTCTATCCTCTGGGTTCATGTACCATGAAATACAATCCAAGGGCCTGCAACACCCTGGCCAGCCTGCCCGGGTTGATCTCCAGGCATCCGCTGGCGCCGCAGACCCACAGCCAGGGATTCATGGCCTGTCTGCACGAACTGCAGGAGATCCTCAAGACGCTCACCGGTATGTACGCCGTCTCCCTGACGCCCGCGGCAGGCGCCCAGGGTGAATTTGCCGGTGTCGCCATGATCCGCGCCTATCATGACGCCAGGGGTGATACGGCGCGCAGAGAGATCCTGGTCCCCGATGCAGCCCATGGCACCAATCCAGCTTCAGCGGTGATGTGCGGCTTCGAGACACGGGAGATCCCGACCGCCGCCGATGGCGATATCGATGTCGAGGCACTGAGGTCGGCAGTGGGTCCGCAGACCGCCGGCATCATGCTCACCAATCCATCGACTGTGGGTGTCTTCGAGCGGCGTATCAAAGAGATCGCAGAACTGGTGCATAGCGCGGGCGGTCTTCTCTACTACGATGGAGCCAATCTGAACGCGATTCTCGGCAAGGTCAGACCCGGGGACATGGGATTCGATGTGATCCATATGAATCTGCACAAAACCTTCTCCACACCCCATGGGGGGGGTGGTCCGGGCGCGGGTCCCGTGGGGGTCAGCAAGCGGCTCGAGCCCTATCTGCCCGTGCCCATGGTCGATTTCGATGGCAGTGACTATCATTGGCTGACATCGCATGACAGGCCCGATTCGATCGGATCGCTTTCTGCATTCGCCGGCAATGCGGGTGTGTTGCTGCGCGCCTATGTCTATGCCCGTCTGCTGGGCCGCGAAGGCATGCAACGGGTTGCGGAGTTCTCGACCCTCAATGCCAACTATCTTCTCAAGCGCTTGATGGATGAGGGGTTCGACGCCGCCTACCCCGAGCGTCGCGCCAGTCATGAGTTCATCCTCACCCTGAAGCGTCAGGCCAGGGAGTTCGGCGTCAACACCATGGATTTCGCCAAACGCATGCTCGACTACGGCGTACATGCACCGACCACCTACTTTCCCCTGCTTGTTCCCGAGTGTCTTCTGGTGGAACCCACCGAGACCGAGGCGAAGGAGGAGCTCGATAACTTCGTCGAGATCATGAAGCGCATCAACCATGAGGCCGAAACCCAACCGGAGATGGTCAAACAGGCACCCCACACCCTGCCGGTAAGGCGGCTTGACGACGTGCGTGCGGCGCGAGAGCTCGATCTGGCTTGGAAATCAGTCCGCAAATGAACGCTAATAAGCGCAAATATTGTTTTTTTAACATAACCATTATCGACAAGAGGAATATATGTCGGCCCTGATCTGCGGTTCTTTCGCCTACGATACAATCATGGTCTTCCATGACCACTTCAAGCACCACATACTCCCGGAACAGGTACATATTCTCAATGTCTCTTTCCTGGTACCGGATCTGCGAAGAGAGTTTGGAGGCTGTGCCGGCAATATCGCTTACAATCTGAACATGCTCGGCGGCGATGGCAAGCCTGTGGGTACGGTGGGCGAGGATTTCGCTCCCTATGCGAAATGGATGGATGAGTGCGGCATCAGCCGGGATCATGTCATGGAAGTGCCCGGCAGCTATACAGCACAGGCCTATATCACTACCGATAAGGATGACAACCAGATCACCGCCTTTCATCCGGGGGCGATGAACCAGGCTCACCAGATCGATGTCTCAAAGATCAATGGCTGTAGCATTGGCATGGTTTCGCCTGATGGTCGTCAGGGTATGATTGATCATGCCGCGCAGTTTGCCGAGAGCGGGGTGCCTTTCATCTTTGATCCCGGTCAGGGCATGCCCATGTTCGATGGCGATAGCCTGTTGAGTTTCTGTGAACAGGCGAGCTGGCTCGCCTTCAACGACTATGAAGCGCAGTTGATGCAGGAGCGTACCGGAAAGAGCCTGAAACAGCTGGCACAGATGGTCGAGGGCATTGTCCTGACCCGTGGCTCGGAGGGCTCTGAAATCATAACCCGGGAGAAGTCCCTCTCGATCCCCGTCGCCGAAGTCAAGGCGGTGGTCGATCCGACCGGTTGTGGCGATGCCTATCGCGCGGGCATGTTATACGGTCTGATGAATGAGATGGACCTGGAGACCACCGGCCGAATCGCGGCATTGATGGGGGCAATCAAGGTGGAACAGGCAGGTACGCAGAATCACTTCGTCTCACGAGAGGAGTTCAATCATCGTTTCAAGAAGACCTTTGACTACAGTTTTGAGTGATGAGTTTTTGAAATACAGGTTTCGGAATTCAGAGTTTTAAAATTTATTAGAGAAAAGCCATGTCCGGACATTTTACTGAGAGCGATTTCGTGCCACTCAATCTTGCATTGTTGACTGTATCGGACAGCCGTACCGAAGAGACGGACAAGTCTGGTCAGACCCTCAGGCAGCGCGCCCTGGAAGCCGGGCACCTGGTCGTCGACAAACGCATCGTGCCGGATGATATCTATCAAATGAGAGCAGTGGTGTCGGCCTGGATAGCCGATCATGATGTGCATGTGATCATCTCCACCGGTGGTACGGGCATTACCGGGCGAGACTCTACACCGGAAGCCCTGCAACCCCTGTTTGACAAGTCCATTGAGGGGTTTGGCGAACTCTACCGGTCGATCTCCCTGGAAGAGATCGGCAGCTCCTCGATTCAGTCCCGGGCCATTGCCGGACTGGCCAACGGCACACTGATATTCTGCCTGCCCGGATCTACCGGGGCCTGCCGTACCGGCTGGGACAGGATCCTGAAGTCCCAGCTCGATATACGTACCAGACCCTGCAATTTCGCACAGATGTTTCCCCGCTTGTTGGAGAGCTGAGATGGCTGACTGCGATACACATCAACCACAACTCAAAGCGGTCGACGAAGCCCTGGCGTATCTGTTGGAGCAGGTCAAGCCGATCGAACATCGCGAGACAGTGACGTTGCAGGATGGTCTGGGTCGTGTGCTGGCCGAGCCGGTCAAGAGCCGGGTGGATGTTCCCCCCTGGGACAACAGCGCGATGGACGGTTATGCAGTCAGCACGAGTGATCTAAAACCTGATCAAAGCCGATTGAGGATCGCTCAACGCATCCCGGCCGGTTCCAGCGGTGTCGCCCTGGAGCCCGGAACGGCGGCGCGTATCTTCACCGGTGCGCCCGTTCCACCGGGAGCGGATGCAGTGGTCATACAGGAAGTGTGCAGGGTCGAGGGCGAGGATGTGGTGGTCATGGAAAGGCCCGCGGGCGGCGCCAATATTCGCAGAGCGGGTGAGGATATCCTGCAGGGAGAGGAGATCCTGTCGCTCGGGACCAGGCTCGATGCGCAGCATCTCGGTCTGGCGGCCTCCGTGGGTGTGGCCGAGTTATCCGTCTATCGTCGCCTGAAAGTCGCGGTCTTCTCCAGCGGTGATGAGCTGGTGATGCCCGGTGGCGAGCTGCAGGCAGGTCAGATCTACAACTCCAACCAGTTCACATTGAGCGGCTTGCTGCAGCGTCTGGGTTGCGAGGTGATTCAACTGGGGATCGTCGAGGACAGTCTCGAAGCGACCTGCGAGGCCCTCTCGCGCGGCGCCGAAGAGGCCGATCTGGTTCTGGCTTCGGGCGGGGTTTCGGTAGGGGAGGAGGATCATGTCAAGCCTGCGGTGGAGCGGCTTGGATCACTGGAGCTGTGGAAGATCGCCTCGCGCCCGGGCAAACCTCTGGCGTTCGGACATATCGCGCAGACGCCTTTCATGGGCACCCCCGGAAATCCGGTCTCCCTCTTCGTCACCTTTTGCCTGTTCGCCAGGCCGTTCATCCTGCGCATGCAGGGCATATCCGGCGAGGTCCTGCCGAAGCCGCTGAGTGTCGTTGCGGGATTCGAGAAACCCGCCACCGACAAACGCCAGGAGTATGCCCGCGGCCGTCTTGAGTTGAACGATGCAGGAGAGGCGGTTGTCAGGCTCTTTCCCAATCGATCCTCCGGCGTATTGAGTTCAGTGGTATGGGCCAACGGGATCGCGGTTCTGCCTCCGCTTACAGCGATCAAACCGGGTGATCGCGTCGACTTCATTCCACTTAGCGAGTTGATGGGGTGATCCTAAAATGATTCGAGTCCTCTTTTTTGCCCGCTTTCGCGAGGAGCTTGGTATCGCCACGGAGACGATCGATCTGGACGGTCCCTCCCGTGTCGGCGATCTTCTGGAAATCCTGCGGCGTCGCGGCGATGCCTGGGGCAGGCT
>JBNKLI010000041.1:0-48960 GCA_050292275.1 Candidatus Thiodiazotropha sp. | reverse complement strand
GGCTGTCTGGGAAAGCGTCGGCCGCAGGGAAGCGGCCGTCGAGCGCCCAGGGATGGGTTTACAGCGCCTTTCCCAGACAGCCGAGTCCACGCAAACGGCCCCTAATAGTACCCTGAACTCCAAAACTTGAGTTGTATGTTCCCGAACTCAGACAAACGATCTCTCACCCCATGTCTTGCTCTTGCCTTCGTCCCGCATCAGTTTGTGATCGGTTAGGAGCTTGTACCCTAATCTGACATCTTCGGCGGATAGGGCTTCGAAAGTGGTGATCGATTCCGGCCAGGAGCGTGTCCAGCGCAGCAGCGTTTGACCCTGCTGGGTGAAGGTCGCCTTGTCGAGGACGGGTTTTATGCGCTCCAGGTTGTTAGAGCCCAGCCAATTTACCAGAGGAAACTCGAGACGCCTGGGATCGGGTTCGATAAGCGTAAAATCGACGACAGTCGCCAGTTCGGGATAGCGTGCGGTCAACATGCGAAACATGTGCTGAATCAGGGCGATGGTGAAGATTTTTCTCTGCACGCGGCGTTGGCGCTCTGATGGCAAACGCTGTATCAACTTGTAGGCATGCAGTACTGCACGGACATCGTGAGAGAAAAAGCGCTTCAGAAAGCGGAAGTCCATGACCGCTTTGCTCTCCAAGTCCAGGTAGGGAGCATCCGCTCCCTCCCGTGAGAATATCTGTTCGGCGAGCATGACGGGATCGCTGACATAGAACAGGACATGGCACTGCAGTTCGCGCAACAGGGCTTCGGTGGCGAGCAGGCCGTGCGTCTCTTTCAGAATGAGTAGCCTGGCCTGTGTTGCGTCGCCCTCCTCTCGGAGTAACTCATGGCAGGGTTCCACCTGGTTCATCTCGGCATAAATCCGATAGATCCGGTTCAGGGGGTGATCTGCCGCCAGCTCCTTGTGGTAGGGGACAGCCAATCTGTCGCCCTGACTGGACAAGGTAAGTCTGGGCTCGAACTTTAGCAGTGGATGATGTATGAATTGGCCATCGGGCAGTGCTTGCGACAGAAGCTGAATCAAATGATTGATACCGCTGCCATTGACACCAAGCATCAGATGAATGTCGCCGCCATTGCCCATATAGCCCGCATGGGGCGTGTATGTCTGGTTGAGGCGCCCCTTCCAGATCAGCTGGCTGATCATTAAGCGCTTGTTTTGCAGGGGAATCTGTTTCATCAGGGATCTCACGGTAATCGCATCTTCCCTGAGCATTGGAGAAAGACATGCTTTCTTAATTATTGTCGGTGATATACCAAATGAGATGTGAAGTCGCTCTCGCTTTCATCTCCGGGCGATCTATGCCTCCGGCTGCCGTTTCAACCCGGGTTTAAGACCCATGTGACCCGCCTGGCCGGGGATGCGGGGTTCATGGGCAATGAATCACATTGCGCAATAGCCGTTACCTGGTGAGATATGAGAGAATCGCCAACTTTTCGATCCACAGCAACGAACCGGCCAGATGCAAAGAGAATCCGATCAAGCACTGTCTCCATTCGACCCGAGGGTGCCGCAAGCCGCCGATGAGCGGCTGCAGTGGGGCGCGCTGCATGGCTGCGGCGCGGCGCTGGCGATCGCCAATACGGCCAGGCGCTATCCGGGACTGCTCCTGGTGGCGACACCCGATATGCGCTCGGCGACGACACTGGAGCGTGAACTGGGGTTCTTCCTCGCCGACCCGGATGTTCCTGTTGTCAATTTTCCCGACTGGGAGACCCTGCCCTACGATCTCTTCTCGCCCCTGCCGGAGTTGATATCGCAGCGTCTGCTCACCCTCTACCGGCTGCCGAGGCTGCAGCGGGGCGTCCTGGTGGCACCGGTCTCCACCCTGATGCAGCGCCTCGCCCCGCAAAGCTTTCTCGAGGCTCACTGCCTGGTGGTCGAGCGCGGGCAGCGGATCGATCTCGACGATACCCGGCGGCGCCTCGAGCAGGGCGGATATCAGTGCGTCTCCCAGGTCTTCTCCCATGGCGAGTTCGCGGTCAGGGGGTCGCTGCTCGACATCTTTCCCATGGGCAGCCGGCAACCCTACCGTATCGACCTGTTCGACGATGAAGTGGACACCATTCGAACCTTCGATCCGGAAAGCCAGCGCTCCAGCGACAAGGTATCCCGTATCGAAATGCTCCCCGCCCGCGAGTTTCCGCTGGACGAGGCGGGGATCAACCGTTTTCGCCGCAACTACCGCGCCAGCTTCGAGGGGGATCTGCAGCAAAGCCTGATCTATCAGGATGTATCCGATGGCCGCGTGCCCAGCGGACTGGAGTACTATCTGCCGCTGTTTTTCGAGCACACGGCGACCCTGTTCGACTATCTCCCCGAGCGCCACATGGTGTTCGAGCTGGAGGCGGTGAGGGACCAGGCCGGCGGATTTTTCGCCGGGGTGGAGGAGCGCTTCGAGGAGCGGCGCCACGATATCCAACGCCCCCTGCTGGCGCCCCCTCAGCTGTTTCTGACAGCGGATGAGCTGATTTCCCGTCTGAAAAGAGGCAACTCGGTCAGCATCCAGCATCACGAAATCGCGGCCCGGGGCAAGGGCTACGCCGGATTCGCCAACTTCAATACCCGATTGCCCCCGCCACTGGCCTTTCAGGCCCGCAGCAAGGATCCGGCAGCATTGTTGCGCAACTTTCTCGACGACAAATCGCTGCGGGTACTGTTTATCGCCGAAAGCGCGGGGCGGCGCGAGCTGCTGCTGGGCAGTCTCAGGGACCTGGGCATCGCCCCGAAGGTGGTCGGGAGCTGGAACGACTTCCTCGACAGCGAGGATGCGATTGGCCTCTGCGTAGCGCCGCTGGAACAGGGATTGTGGCTTCAAGAGCAGGGTATCGCACTGATCACCGAGACCCAGCTCTACGGTGAACGGGTGCGTCAGGAGAGACGCCAGCGCAAGGCGAGCCAGGACCCCGATCAGATCATCCGCAATCTCACCGAGCTGCACATCGGCGCCCCGGTGGTGCATGAGGATCACGGTGTCGGCCGCTACCTGGGTCTGCAGACGCTGGACGTTGGCGGCATGGAGACCGAGTTTCTCACCCTGGAGTACGCCCGCGGCGACAAGCTCTATGTACCTGTCGCCTCGCTCCACCTGATCAGCCGCTACGCCGGTGCCTCCCCGGAAAATGCCCCCCTGCACCGCCTCGGCGGAGACCAGTGGGAAAAGACCAAGCGTAAGGCCGCCAAGCAGATACGCGACGTGGCCGCGGAGCTGCTGGAGATCTATGCCCGGCGCGCCGCGCGCCAGGGTGTCGCCTTTCCCGAGCCCGATGCCGAGTATCAGGCCTTCGCCTCGTCGTTCGAGTTCGAGGAGACTCCGGATCAGCTGCAGACCATCGAGGCGGTGCTGGCGGATATGGTCTCGAGCCGTCCGATGGACCGGGTGGTCTGCGGCGACGTGGGGTTCGGCAAGACCGAGGTGGCGATGCGCGCCGCCTTCGTGGCCACCCAGGGCAACAGACAGGTGGCGGTGCTGGTGCCGACCACGCTCCTGGCCCAGCAGCACTACCAGAACTTCAGCGACCGCTTCGCCGACTGGCCGGTGAAGGTCGAGAGTCTCTCCCGCTTCCGTACCGGCAAACAGCAGCAGGGGGTTATCGACGGTCTGCGCCAAGGCACCGTGGATATCGTGGTCGGCACCCATAAACTCCTCTCCCGCGAGATCAAGTTCAAGAACCTGGGCCTGGTGATCATCGACGAGGAACATCGCTTCGGCGTGCGCCACAAAGAGCGGCTCAAGGCCCTGCGCAGCGAAGTCGACCTGCTGACCCTGACCGCCACCCCGATTCCCCGCACCCTGAACATGGCCATGTCGGGGATGCGCGATCTCTCCATCATCGCCACCCCACCGGCGCTGCGCCACCCGGTGAAGACCTTCGTCAGCCAGTGGAACGACAGCCTCATCGCCGAGGCGTGTCAGCGCGAGCTCAAACGCGGCGGCCAGATCTACTTTCTGCACAACGAGGTCAACACCATCGAGAACATGGCGCAGCGGCTGGAAACCCTGCTCCCCGGCGTGCGCATGCAGATCGCCCATGGCCAGATGCGCGAGCGTGAGCTCGAGGGGATCATGCGGGATTTCTATCATCAGCGCTTCAGCCTGCTGATCTGCACAACCATCGTCGAGAGCGGGATCGACGTACCCACCGCCAACACCATGATCATCAACCGGGCGGACAAACTGGGCCTGGCCCAATTGCATCAGATTCGCGGTCGCGTGGGCCGCTCCCACCACCGCGCCTATGCCTACCTGCTGACCCCGCCACCGGGCAGCATGACGGCGGACGCCAAGAAACGCCTCGAAGCCATCGAATCCCTGGAGGATCTCGGCGCCGGTTTTACCCTCTCGACCCACGACCTGGAGATCCGCGGTGCCGGCGAGCTGCTGGGAGAGGAACAGAGCGGACAGATCCAGGAGATCGGTTTTGCGCTTTACACCGAACTGCTGGAACGGGCGGTCGCCGCTCTCAAGGCCGGCAGACAGCCGGAGCTGGACCGGCCGCTGGACCATGGCACCGAGATCGAACTCAACATCCCCGCCCTGCTGCCCGAGGACTACCTGCCCGACGTCCACTCGCGGCTGGTGCTCTACAAGCGTATCGCCAGCGCCAGGGACGAGACCGAGCTGAGAGAGTTGCAGGTGGAGATGATCGACCGTTTCGGCCTGCTGCCCGAGGCGACGCGGAACCTGTTCGACATCACCGAACTGAAGCTGCGTGCCCACCCCCTGGGTATTCGCAAGATCGAGGCCGGCCCCAAAGGGGCGCGGCTGCTGTTCGAGGAGGCACCGAAACTCGACCCTGCCAGGCTGATCGGCCTGATCCAGAGCCGCCCCAGCACCTATCGCATGGATGGGGGTGATAAACTGCGCTATATCGCCGATCTCGAAGTGGCGCAGAAACGGGTGGAAAAGATACACGCGCTGCTCGACAGCCTGATAGACTGATGAGGCCAACGATAGGAACAGGGTTTAGCCGATGAGAATAGTCCGGGAATGGTTTTATACGCTGCTGGCGGGCACTCTCCTGATGCAGCCGTCCGCCCTGCCGGCGCAGAGCGCTGATGCGCAAGACGAGCCGCCGTGGTTTGAATTCGAGGTCCTCGTCTTCGAGCGCATCGCTCCCGGCGCCGGCACCACCGAAGGCTGGCCCGATGATCCGGGAAGACCGGACTCGAGCAATGCCGCCTGGTTCTCCAGAGGAGAACCGATGGATGGCAACGAACCCATCGCCTACCGCGCACTGCCGGCCGAAGAGAGATCGCTGGACGGCGCCTGGGGCCAGATGCGCAGATCCCGTGACTATCGTCCACTCTACCATGTCGCCTGGCGACAGCCGGTGGATTCCCCGGAGAGGGCGAAACAGATCTACTTCGCGCTGTCACCCGAAGACGGCGGTGAGGCCTCCGATTTCAATCCTCCCAAGCTGGAGGGCAGCCTCAAGTTCAGCATCAAACGCTATCTCCATGTGGAAGCGGATATCGCGCTGCACAGGCTCGCCACTGGCGCTGAAAGCCAAGTGAGCGGAGACAACTTCGGCTTCGCACCCCGCTTCAAACACTACCGCATGCAGCAGCGAGCGCGCATGCGCAGAGACAAGCTCCGCTACTTCGACCATCCGGTTCTCGGCATGTTGATCATCGCCCATCGCTATGAGCCGCCACAGCCTGAAGTCATCGAGACGATCGAGACGCCGGTGCCGGTGCCGACGATAGTGCCCACGGATAAACTCAACGAGGCCCCGCAAAAGGCGCAGTGAGAGGCGCGTTTTAACGACGCTTTATAGAACCGACGTAGTTCTGAGTTTTGAGATGTGGTGTGCGCTTTGCGCACAATCTATATGTACCCCCTCTCCCCTCGGGGAGAGGGCCAGGGAGAGGGGGGATATAACATCCGTGAATGCAATGAACACATCCACTCAAAACTAAAAACTCATAACTCATAACTTAAAACCAAATCAGCTTCGCTGAGTCAATGCCTGAGCAAAGCGGGCAACCAGGCTTTATTAAACTGCCTGGTGATATATTCAGACTAGGGCCGCTGCGCGGCCATGACCGAGGCGGCTATGCGCTTAGCCAGCTGTCCCATGGCGCGATTCGCCGCCGCAACTCCGGCTTCGATACCGGCACCGTCTATCGCTTCCTCGATCACCAGTTGCTGCATCTCCACCAGGCTGCGGTCCCGGCTTCGCACGAGACTCCAGCGCAGCTGCAGCCAGATTCTGTCCGCCTCGCGGTCAAACCGGCTGATGTGCAGCACCACTTCGTAATCGGGTTTCAAACTGGCGTGCCAGGGATAGGTGATGACCTGGGCTTCATCGAGTTCGTGCCGAGTCATTTCGCCAAGAACCTGGAGTATGTTCTGCTTCAGGGAACCCGCCCAATGATCGAATTCAAGGAGCCGCAGACGATGGGGCGACTGGCGCTCGATGATCTGCGGACGATCGAGATAGTCCGCCAGGGTGACCGGTCCGATGGCGACCAGGGATTGACCCGTCCCGGGTTTCAGCGAAATCGCCTCCGCCCTCTCGAGGCTGCCGTCGAGGCGATAGAAACGTGTCGTTTGCGAGGGCCCCGCGCACCCGCTGAACAGCGCGGAAACGAACAGCACAAAGATGGTAATGCCCACGGCGACCTTGGTTTGCATCACTGTTTCCCCCTCAGTAAGGCTTCCGGATGGCGTTCCAGATATTCGGACATGATTCGAATCGATCTTGCCGCCGCGCCCAGTTCGCGCAGGGTGAGCGACAACTCGGTCATCAGCGGCGACTCCTGGCCCAGTACCCTGTCGGCCGAGGATGCCGCCTGCTCCAGTGTGGAGAAAGTCGCCTCGCCGCTGGCCATGGTCTTGTCCCAACTGCCGAAGGCCTTCGCCAGCCTGCCCTCTGTATCGGTTATCAGGCGCTGCGACTGGATCGCGGTTTCTGTCACCTCTTTGAGCATCGCCCTGGCATCCTTTATGGTATCGGCACTGCCCTCGATGAGCTGGGGTGAGAACTGCTGCAGTTGCTGGGTGACGCTGTCGAGGCGCTGCACTATCTGAACAAGGGATACCTTCAATCGCTCCAGTTCTCCGCTGGCAGCCATTTGATCGATGGTGTCAAGGATCCCGGACAGCCTGTGCATTATGCGTTCGACCGGCATCGCCTCCAGGGCGGTGGCGAGTTTCTCCATGCTCGATTGCACAGTGGGTATCTGCGGATACTCCGAAGGGACATCGATCAACCTTATCGGGGTATCCGGTTGAAAATCGAGCACAATCTCCAGTTTTCCGGTTACCAGGCTTTGCAGATCGAGTCTCGCCCTCAGCCCCTGGCGGATCAGTTCGTCCAGACCGATCAGCACACCGCTTCCCGTTTGAACGCCGTCGATGCCGACACGCGTATCATCGACGGCGATAATCACGGGAATCCTGAACGCCTGACTCTCCTTGAAATAGGTGATCGACATCGACTCCACATTGCCTATCCTGACACCGCGAAAGTTGACCGGTGAGCCGACCTGCAGCCCTTTCACATCACTCTCGAAAAACAGAATGAACCTCGTAGACTGATGCGACAGCCTGCCATCGGAGAGCAGCAACAACCCGACCACCCCCAGTGCCAGACTGACCAGGACGAACAGACCGATGAGGGTGGGATTGACCTTTGACTGCATGACCTTCAGCTTCCTGAGTTTGGTGTGTTTTCGGCGCCCCGGGTAAGAAATGCGAGAACTCTGGGATCGTCACTCTCTTTGAGCAGCCTGTTCGGGTTACCCTGGGCTATCATGGTTTTGGATTCCGCATCGAGAAATACCGAGTTGTTGGCAATCGCGAAGATGCTCGGCAACTCATGGGTCACCACCACGATCGTCGTACCCAGACTCTCTCTGAGTTCGATGATCAGGTCATCGAGTCTCCTCGCGCTGAGAGGATCCAGTCCGGCTGAAGGCTCGTCGAAAAACAGCAGTTCGGGATCGAGGGCCATGGCGCGGGCAAGGCCCGCGCGTTTCTGCATACCGCCGCTGATCTCGGCTGGATAGTACTCTTCGAATCCCTTGAGTCCGACCAGGGACAGTTTAAAGGAAGCCAGCTCCCTCGACTGAGACGAACCGAGATCCGTATAGGTCTCGATCGGCATGGAGACATTCTCAACCAGTGTCATGTTACCCCATAGCGCCCCACTCTGGTAAAGCACTCCCATTCTTCGCATCAGGTCATGGCGTCTGTGTTCATCCAGTTGCCAGAAGGCGTCGCCATGATAGCGGATCTCTCCTTTGGCCGGTTCGATCAGGCCGATCAAATGGCGCAACAATGTACTTTTGCCGCAACCACTGCCACCCATGATGACGAACACATCACCCTGGCGAATCGTGAACTCCAGATCGCGCTGGATCACAAACTCGCCATAGGCCATGGTCAACCCCCTGACCTCTATGTGAGGTTGCGCTGACCGATCGGCGGAGACTGAATCCATGGCCATATCTCAGATCCCCAGCTGATTGAAGATCAGTGTCGTGATGGCATCCCAGATCACGATCAGCAGAATCGCCGTCACCATCGCCGATGTGGTCGCATGCCCCACTGCCGAGGAGTTTCTGCCGCTTTGCAATCCGCGCAGGCAACCCGACATGGCGATGACTATGGCAAACAACACGCTTTTTATCATGCCGGCAGCCAGATCACTCCAGTCGATGGAATCCCGGGTCTGAATCAGATACTCGATCATCGAAATGTCCAGCCCCCAGACACCGACCAGCAGACCCCCGGCTATGGCCAGAATATCGGCCCATAAGGTGAGCAAAGGCAGCATGATCAAGAGCGCCAGGAAACGGGGCAGCACCAGAAAATCCACTACCGAGATGCCAAAGGTCTTCAATGCATCGATCTCATCGTTGACCTGCATGGTGCCAAGCTGTGCCGCATAGGCCGATCCGGTGCGCCCCGCCATGATAATGGCGGTCATCATGGCGCCCATCTCTCGCACCGACCCCAGTCCCACCAGATTGGCGACGTAGATCTCGGCGCCGAACATCTGTAGTTGAATGGCGCCCACGAAGGCGAGTACAGCGCCCACCAGGAGACCGATCAGACTGACGATAGGCAGTGCCTCGGGACCGGCAGACTGCAGAAAATGGAGAAAATCGACAGCCCGGAAGTTTGCCCTGCCCGACAGCAGCCGCACCAGGGACAGCACCAGTTCTCCGGCAAACCCGGTGAACGCCACCGCTTCGCGCCATGCCGCCAGGGTCGTCTCGCCAATACCATAAACCCAGGACCAGGAAGGTTCAGCGCGCACCGCGCCCTGGCGCTCCGGGACCTCCTGCGCCAGCTTGAGCAGTCGGCGAACCCCCTCAGGCAAATCCTCTGTGTCGAGCTGCAACTCATACTCCTGGGCGAAATCGAGCAGGTGACGCAGCAGATTCAGGAATTGACTGTCCCAGCGGGCTAGCTGCCCGGTATCGAGGGAAATCGTTTCGAGCCCGCCATGAGAGCGCAACTCGCGTTTCACCCCCTGCCAATCGTAACTCACATCCTGAAGGGTCCAGGGACCCTTGAAGGCCAACACCGCCCTGTCGCTCGACGGGTATGATATTGTCAGTGAATCATCCGGCATGTATAGGTTTCCATGTCGTTTTGGCCTATTTTCATATCACGCATCGGGGCTACGCTATGATTACCTGAGAATCTAGTGTACATCAGGAACAACGCAGGTACATTTGGGTTATGTGAACTTAAGGTATCACGGGGCCACTCATGGTTTCCCAGTTAACACAATAACAGTGTATGAACAAAAAACTTCGGTACTCGCCATGACAAACATCTCCACTCGACCCTTGAGCCGCGGTATCGCACTGATTGTCGAGGACGAAGAGACAAACCGCATGATCCTTAAGGCGCTGTTAAAAAAGCGCGGCTACAATGTCATCGAAGCGGTAAACGGGGTCGAGGCCGTAGCAAAATTCAAACAGCACACGCCGGATTTAATCTTCATGGACGTAATGATGCCACTCATGGACGGCTATGAAGCGGCTGCCGAGATCAAGCGTCTCGCGGGTGATCAGTTTGTCCCGATCATCTTTCTTACCGCCATGTCCGACGAAGCCGCCCTGGCCCGCTGTGTCGAGGTCGGTGGCGACGACTTCCTCGCCAAGCCCTACAGCTTTACCGTCCTCTCGGCCAAGGTCAAGGCAATGGAACGTATACATGCACTGCATCAGGACACACGCATGCTCTACAGCCGCATGCAGCGCGATGAAGAGATCGCGGAGCAGGTATTCAGCAACGCGGTAGTCGCCGACAATGTCGCACTTGAACACATACGCAGCCTGTTGAAACCCGCCAGTGTGTTCAGCGGCGACCTGATGCTGAGCGCATTCGCTCCCAGCCATGATCTGCACGTCCTGCTTGGCGACTTCACCGGCCATGGCCTGGCGGCCGCACTTGGGGCGCTGCCAACCTCCGAGGCATTTCGCTCGATGACGGCAAAGGGATTTGCACCGCATCAAATTCTCGCGGCCATCAACAACAAGCTCTACAACCTTCTGCCCACCGGCATGTTTCTCGCTGCCCAGTTCGTCAAGGTCGACCACCAGCTGGACCATATCTCGATTATCAACTGCGGCATGCCCGACTGCTATCTGATCGAAAAACAGAGCATGCGCATCAAAAAACAGATCACTTCGCAATCCCTGCCTTTGGCCATCGCTCCTGATATCGACTTCAAAGATGAGTTTCACCACCTGCGCGTGGATCAGGGTGACAGGATTTTCCTCGCGTCGGACGGGGTTACCGAAGCACGTAATCCTTCGGGCGAGCAGTTCGGCCAGCAGCGCTTGATGAATGCCATCACCAACAGGGACGACAGCCAATCCTACATAGTCGATACGCTTGCAAGGGAGTTGGAGACGTTCTGCCGGCAAGCTCCGCAGGACGATGACATCAGTGTGGTTGAAATACCTCTGTTCCACGATCTCCTGCCCGAATGGGAATCGACGACCCCACATCCGCTTGGCGGCAGTGATCTGCCGCACAACCTGATTTCCCATGCCTACCCGGACAGCATCGAGTTTCAACTCGTTCTACATGGGGCTCAGCTGCGTCAGGCGGATCCGGTACCCATACTTATCAATTACATACAGGAGACGGCCGGTCTGCATGAGCATCGGCGCCCGCTGTTTACCATACTCACCGAACTCTATATCAATGCCTTGGACCACGGCGTGCTTCAACTGGATTCCCGGCTCAAACAGGGAGAAGATGGATTCACCAACTATTTCCAGCAACGCGAACGGCGTCTCCACAAATTGTCCAGGGGCCGGATAGGCATAGCTTTGAAAATTCATTACAACAAATCCGGGGGTTATATAGTCATAACAGTGGATGACGATGGACCCGGCTTCGATTTCGCCAATTTGCCACAACGTGTGGCCAATGAAACTCTATTCAGCGGACGTGGCTTGTTTCTGGTGCAGTCGCTCGTCAAGCAACTTCAATTTTTTGAACCAGGTAACAAGGTGGAAGCCATATATGTATGGGATAATGAGCTGAAGGAGGCACATGCCGAAGTGCCCGGTTGATATTATGGCAAAGACACTGGTATTCAATCCATCCGACAACATAAGAACACCGTTTCTCAGGGGCATACTGACACGCTCTCTGACCGATGCCGGTCTTGCCTTTGAATCGGCCTACAAACTCTCCTCCGATATACGCGAGCAGATCAATAGTGAAGAGGAGATCTCCACGGATGAACTGCGCCGTATCGTCCTCGCCTCGCTGCAGAAAATGGATCAAAAGGAGGTTATTGAAAACTACGAAGCCAACAACCTTCCAATCACCAAGATCATGGTGCAGGATCATGATGAGAACCTCGCACCCTTCTCCAGCATCGAACATCGGCGCATGCTTGAATCCAGCGGACTGAGCTCCGACAAGGCCGCCTATATTACCCATATCGTCTACAAGGAGCTGGCGGAGCTCAACAATGAGATCATCGAAGCCAGAAAGATTGGAAAACTCACTTATGAAATATTGCGCCAACACTATGGCATGGAGGCCGCCAGGCGCTACCTGGTGTGGGTCGACTACAAGCATACTCAGCGCCCCCTGATACTGCTCATCGGAGGCACTACCGGATGCGGAAAGAGCACGATCGCAACCGAATTGGCTCATCGCCTGAATATCATCCGAACCCAATCCACGGATATGCTGAGGGAAGTCATGCGTATGATGGTACCGGCAAGGCTGTTGCCCGAACTGCATACATCCTCATTCACCGCCTGGCGCAAGATACCCGGTTCAGCCGATTCCAAGGAATCACCCGAAGAGAAAATGATCCATGGCTATATTCACCAGGCGGAGCTGGTCTCGGTTCCCTGTGAGGCGGTGGTTCAGCGTGCCTTGAGTGAACAGGTTTCGTTGATACTCGAGGGTGTCCATGTCTCGCCGATGCTGGTGAAACGCCTGCGGGACGAAAAACGCGCCATCATCGTTCCGATCATGCTGGCGGTACTGAAAAAGGACAGGCTGCAGCTTCAGTTGAAAGACCGGGGCGTCAAGACCCCAGAGCGCAATGCACAGAGCGATTATCTCTCGAATTTCGAATCCATCTGGATTCTGCAGTCCTATCTGCTCTCTGAGGCGGACAACAATGCGATCCCGATCATTACCAACGATGAAACCGACAAAACGACCGATCGTGTAATGCGCTCCATTATCGAGGTATTGCAGAAGGACTTTGATGCTGAGGCCGAGGATGTTTTCGGTGCATAATATTAACCGGGTAACCTGATCTATTTGGTTGCCGGATTAATAACAACAGGAGCCAACCCTTGTTTACAGCATATAAAGGCGTGATGATCATCCTCGATGGTCTTGGTGATCGGGGCATCCCCGCATTCGGAGGCAAGACACCGCTGGAGGCGGCCGAGACACCGAATATGGACCGGCTCGCGGGCGCCGGACAGTGCGGCCTGGTCGACCCCCTCTTCCCCGGCATGCCTGTGGGCACCCACACCGGCATCTGCCTGTTGTTCGGACTCTCGAAGCCGGATACCGTGAAACTGGCGCGTGGTCCCATCGAGGCGTCCGGTGTCGGTCTCAAGGACAATGACCTGGCCCTGTTTTTCCGATGCAATTTCGCCACCCTTAAGAAGCGCGGGGATGGCTACGAAATTATCGACCGTCGCGCGGGCCGGATCAATGCCGGCACGGAATCCCTGGCCATGGCAATCGACCAGGTCGATCTTGGTGAGGGCATAACGGCCAGCCTGCATCCGGCGACTCAACATCGGGTCGTACTGCAACTCGAAGGCAGCAATCTCTCCCATGAGATATCGAACACCGACCCAAAGGACCAGAACAGGTCCAAAGGCCTGCTCCCCTGCGTACCCAACAATCCTGATGATGCCGCTGCCGTAAGGACGGCCAGGGCGGTGAATAGGCTGATGGGGATCATCTACGAGAAACTCTCGAACCATCCGGTAAACCAGCAAAGGATCGAGAACAACCTGCCGCCTGCCAACGGAATCATCTGCCGCGGCGCCGGGAGACTGCCAAAGGTAAAACCCCTGCTGAACCAACTCAAGCTCAGATCTGCAGTGATATCCGGCGAACGAACGGTACTGGGCCTCGGAGAACTGCTGGGATACGATCTCCTCGTCGAGGAGCGTTTTACCGCCTCCCACGATACGGATCTGAACGCCAAGGTGAAAGCGGCCATCAACGCGCTGAACGATCACGATCTGGTCTATCTGCACATCAAGGCCACCGACATCTACTCTCACGACCTCGATCCGACCGGCAAGCGGGAGATGCTGCAGAAGATCGACGACGCGCTGGCCCCCCTGATCAGCGACTCATTGGTGATTGGCATCACTGCCGATCACTCGACAGATACAAACACGGGCCGCCATAGCGGTGACCCCATACCCAGCCTGATCTACAACCCGCTCGGTAGAGTGGATGCTTGCAGATCGTTTTCCGAGCTCGCTTGCAGCCGCGGCGGATTGGGCCGGATCGACAGCAGCGGATTTCTGTTGACCATGCTCGATCAAATGAATCGGCTGGAGAACTTCAGGCCAAAGGACGGTATATACGTACTGTGATCCCTCCAGCGATTCACCTGCAAAGGTCGCTGCAACCGCCTATAATTAAACGAGTATAAAACCATTCAACATCAAATCCATTCAGAAAAAAACCATGTCCCAAGCCGACCAACTGAGCATTGAAAACAACCACCCTGTGGGTAATGAAATTGAACAAACTGTCGAATTCGACCTGGATGATCCCAGTCTCTACCTGAACAGGGAGCTGACCTGGCTGGCATTCAATCGCCGGGTGCTCAATGAGGCGGAGCAGGCAAAGAATCCCTTGCTGGAGCGGGTTAAATTCCTCGCTATCGTCAGCAGCAACCTGGACGAGTTTTTCATGAAGCGTATCGGCGGCCTCAAGCAGCAGCTTGCCGCCGGCCTTACCTCGACGACCGTGGATGGCAGAACCCCTCAGCAGCAGCTGATCGCATGTCTCGAAGTGATCAGAGAGATGCAGCAGGCGCAGCAGAGGCTCTACCATGAATTGCAGGCCGAATTGGAGCAGGCGGGAATTCTGATCACCCTTTTCGAAGCCTTGAACGCAACTCAGCAGCAGAGTCTGCGCGAACACTTTCAGCAGAATATCTTTCCGATGCTGACGCCTCTGGCCATGGACCCGAGCCACCCCTTCCCCTTTATCTCCAATCAGACCCTGAACCTGCTGGTTACCCTGCGTTTTCCCAGCGGCCACGATCTGCATATGGCCAGGGTCAAGGTACCGGTCAGCAAGGATGTCTCGCCACGCCTGATTCAAGTGGGTACGGACTACACCTATGTCACCCTCGACGACCTGATAGCGAACAATCTGGACATGCTGTTCCCAGGCATGCATATCGAATCCTGCGATCTCTTCAGGGTCACCCGAAACGCCAACCTGGAGTTGGATCAGGAGTCGGCCAACGACCTTCTGGAAGCCATCGAAACGGAACTGCGGGAGCGTTACTTCGCGCCGATCGTCAGGCTGGAGGTTTCAGCGGGGATGAACCCGACTCACCGCGGCATGCTGGCCGCCGAACTCGGTCTCGACGAAGAGCAGGATGTGTTTGAAATCGATCGTATGATCGCCCTTCGCGACCTGTTCGAAATCGCGACACTGAATATCCCGGAGCTGCGCGATCCACCCCACTATCCATCCGATCACCCGCAACTCGCCCACGACCGGCGCAATATATTCCATATCATCAGGGAACACGGCTCCCTGCTGCTGCAGCATCCCTATGAATCCTTCGCGACCACGGTGGAACGTTTCCTCAACACCGCAGCGGAGGATCCCAAGGTGTTGGCGATAAAGATGACCCTCTATCGCACATCCGCCGAAGGGGGCGTGCTCGACTCGCTGATAAAGGCGGCACGCAACGGTAAGCAGGTCGCTGTCCTGGTGGAGCTGAAGGCGCGCTTCGACGAGGCCGCCAATATTCGCTGGGCGAGACACCTGGAGCAGGCCGGTATCCATGTCACCTATGGCGTACTGGGGCTCAAGACCCATAGCAAACTGATCATGGTGATACGCAAGGACTATTCCCAGCTGCGCCGCTACTACCATATCGGCACGGGGAATTATCACGCCGGCACCGCGAGGCTCTATACAGATCTGGGCGTGCTCGGCTGCGACGAGGAGACCGGCAAGGACCTGACCGAGTTGTTCAACTATCTTACAGGCTATTCGCCACCCCCCAGCTACCGCAAGATCCTGGCGGCCCCCTACACCCTGAAACAGTCGCTGCTGGAGAAGATAGATCGCGAGATCAAACTGCACAGCCAGGGCCAGCCCGGGCATATCCAGATGAAGATGAATGCGCTGGAGGATTACGATATCGTCAAGGGCCTCTACAAGGCGACCCAGGCAGGGGTCAAGGTCGAACTCATCGTCAGGGATACCTGTCGCTTCCGTCCGGGGATACCCGGCCTGAGCGAGAGCGGCAGCGTGATCAGTATCGTGGGGCGCTTCCTGGAGCATTCACGCATCAGCTACTTCCTCAACGGCGGCGAAGAGGAGTACTTCATCGGTTCCGCCGATCTGATGCAGCGTAACCTTGAAAAACGGGTCGAGGTTCTGACCCCGGTCGAGTCACCCGCGCTGCGTCAGGAGTTGCGCCTGATTCTCGATGTACAGCTGGGTGACAAACACAACGCCTGGGATATGCAACCCGACGGCACCTATGTAAGACGCACACCCGATACGGGCGACACCTCCTTGAACTGCCAGGAGACACTCATCGGAGTGGTTGAACGGCGTTTGGATGCGGCCAAGAAACATCGGGAGAAGCGGATGCGCGAAAAGCTCATGAACCATTTCAAGCATCGCCTCAAAACCAGTACGCCTTCGACACAATAGCCAAGGCTAGCCGCGAATTAACGCAAATCACCGAGAATAACCGCACAATCCGATTTGCTTATACAGCCATTTGCGTGGATTTGCGGTGATTCGCGTCCATTCGCGGTTTTTTTCTAAGCAGCATCCGAATCAGGCCTGAGCGTCCGCCGGGACCTCGTCCTGATCGCTGCCCATGCGCTGCAGGATGACTTGATGTATGCGACGCGAGGAGGCATCCTGCACGCACACATGGAAGCCGTCGAGTTCGAACCTCTCGTCCTTTTCAGGTATCCGCTCCGTATGCTCGAGCAACCAGCGATTGATGGTGTCGGTCGGTTTGCCGGGGATGTCCATGCCGAAATACTCCTCGACGACACGCAGTTCGGCGGTCCCCTTCACCAGAATCTTGCCTTCATCCAGTACCATCAAATCGTTGGGCTTTTCATCCGACTCGTCGTAGATCTCACCCACCAGTTCCTCCAGCATGTCCTCCAGCGAAACGACACCGACCATTGCCCCATGTTCGTCCACCACAACGGCCAGATGGATGCTTTTGCTCTTCAGGGTGAGTATCAGCTCGTCTATGGTTATGTTCGAGGGTGTATACAGGGGCTCCTGGCCCAGTTCGGACAGGGCCACATCGAGCTCTCCGGCGGCGATGTTTCTGATCAGATCGCGTACCAGCACCATGCCGATGATCTCATCCGGATCCTCCCTGTAGAGCGGAATGCGTGAGTAACCCTCCTGCATGATATCGGGCAACACATCGCGCAGGGTGCGCCGTCCGTCGAGGCGGAAAACCTGCCGCCTTGGGGTCATGACATCCTCTGCCTTGAGATCGTTGAAGTTGAAGATGCGCTCGATCATCTCCCGCTCACCGGTATCGATGACCCCCTCTTCCTCACCATGCTCGACCAGGGTGATCACCTCGTGCTCGGTCACGATCGGGTCATCCATGGCCCTGGTAGATGACTGCACCCAGTTGGTGATCTGCAGGAACATCCACACCAAGGGGTAGATAAGGCGCATGAAACCGAAGATCACCGGTGAGATGAAGAGCGAGATCCGTTCGGAAAAACGGGTCGCCAGGCTCTTGGGGGTTATTTCGCCGAATATCAGGATCAGGATCGTCAGCACGCCCACGGCGATACCCGGTCCGGTTTCGCCAAAATAGTCCGTCGCGATGACCGTTGCCATTGCGGATGCGGCAATATTGACCACATTGTTGCCGATCAGAATGGCGATCAGCATGCGGCTGGGGTCCTTTTTCAGCAGATAGAGGGCATGAGCCCCTCTCCTGCCCTCTCTGTACAACGCCTCTGCACGAGCCATCGACAGGTTTATCAAGGCGGTCTCTGAACCAGAAAAAACGCCGGATAGCACCAGTAACAGTGCCAGAATCAGGTAACTTTCCACGAAGTGTCTATATTAGTCTCGCCAGGTATGGCCCAGCCTGTGATTATTACTGCTAAGACATTGAATCACAAGCGCGCAAAACCTGAATTTAATAGTTCCATTTAATTCGAAATCGCAATACCGTCCGCTGTAAAGACTTATATCTGAATGATATTCTCAATGTATAACATATAATTAGCATTTCTGCTCTCACATATTACTCAAAACAAGGGCATCGCCTCGCAGCTCGGCAGGGGATTGAGCCATGATCAGGCTCTCCACCCGGTCTGTAGACGACGAGGGCGCCGATTCAGCACACAACGATTTTGCCTGGCACGAAGAGAGATGCAACGGATACTGATGGTAGAAGACGAACCCGAGGTCCGGGAGATGATTCGATATTTCCTCGAGGGCCAGGGGTATCTTGTGGATGAGGCCGACAATGCCCAGGCGGCACGTCGCCTGCTTGAGCAGCAGCGATATGATCTGATACTCATGGACTGGATGCTGCCCGGCAGGTCGGGACTCGATCTGACCCGAGAACTCAAGCAAAAGAAGGCCTCAAGCACGCCGCCGGTGATCATGCTGACCGCCAGATCAGAGGAGTCGGAGAAGATAAAAGGCCTAGAGAGCGGGGCCGATGACTACATCACCAAGCCCTTCTCGCCCAGAGAGATGCTGGCCCGTATCAAGGCCGTAATTCGCAGAAGTGGTACCGGCGATGGCAGCTCGAGTGTGGAATTCGCCGGTTTGAGTATCGAATCCGACAGCCATGCCGTCAGCGTCGACGGAAAACCTCTACACCTCTCGCCGTCGGAATACCGTCTCCTTCTCTTTTTCATGAAACACCCCGACCGGGTCTACAGCAGGGCCCAGATCCTGGATCTCGTTTGGGGAGATACTGTCTATGTGGATGAACGAACCGTGGATGTGCACATTCAGCGTCTGCGAAAACAGCTCTCTGCATCCGGACACCACAAGTTTCTGCAAACGGTACGCGGGGTCGGCTATCGCTTTACCCCTTCGAAATCACTGCGACAACGGTAATCTTGGTGAGGGACTATCTCAAAATCGAGATCAATCACCTGCTTGGGTGTCTGCTGATCTTCATTCCGATTGGCTATCTGCTGAACCAGATCGCCGCAGCCGGGATGGCGGCCCTACTCGCCTATTTCTCAAAACATGGCTACTACCTGGTCAAACTCGCCAGCCTGATCAACCAGGGCGCACGCATAGATCCGCCCTATCCCGCGGATATCTGGGGTCTGATCTACAAAGAGCTATCGAGATTCCGCTCCAGGAGCCGCAAGCGAAAAAGAACGCTCAACCGATTTGCGTCACGTTTCAGAAAGGTGACCAGCACCATTCCAGACGGACTGATATTATTGAACAAATCGTCCTGCATCGAGTGGGCGAACCCGGCAGCAGGCCAGCTATTGGACATCGTTTGGCCGCGCGATGAGAATACGCCGATTTTCGAGCGCATCAACGACGAGGGTCTTATCGAATATCTCGAAAACCCCGACTACACCAAGCCCCTTGATCTCCCCTCGCCGCGAAACAAGGCGATGGTCGTTTCACTTCGCGTCACCCCGTTCGGTGGCAAAAAAACGCAGCGGCTGGTGGTGGCGAGAGACATTACGGAGGTCTATAAGCTCAACCAGACGCGGCGTGATTTCGTCTCCAACGTTTCTCACGAACTACGCACACCACTTACCGTGATCACGGGATTTCTGGAGAATCTGGGCGAGAACGATATGTTGCCGTTTCAGCAGCGACCCTTTGCACTGATGCAGCAGCAGGCGGAGCGAATGAACTGCATCATCAACGACCTGCTCACCCTGTCGCGCCTCGAATTGGGACAGGCGCCATCTGCTGAGAAGCCGGTTGGCGTTCCCGAGCTGCTGCGCAGGATCGTCGATCAGGCACAGTTGCTTGCGGAACAGAAGGGCGATCACAAAATCACCCTGGATATCGATGACGATCTCTGGCTGCTCGGCGAAGAGAGCGAACTGTCGAGCGCATTTTCGAATCTCATCTTCAATGCAATTATCCACACCCCTGCGGGTACGCAGATAACAGTCACATGGATGCGTCTGGAAAACGAGGCCTGCCTGACAATCACCGACACGGGTGCGGGAATCGAGGAACGCCACATACCCCGGCTGACCGAACGTTTCTACCGGGTGGACAAGGCACGCTCACGCCAATCCGGGGGAACCGGCCTGGGGCTCGCGATCGTAAAACACATAATCAGTCGACACGACGGTGAATTGAGAATATCGAGCAAGTTGGGGAAAGGCAGCAGTTTTACCTGTGCTTTTCCTGCAGAATTGACACTCGTGAAAACAACCAACAGCTTTGAAAGTGATATATCCTGACTTCTCAGCAGGCCGGCAACGGCCATGTTCGAGATTTCCTCAAGCCGACTAGCAATCCGAATCCGATCCGACTCAGTCTAGTCCGCTTCATAGGGAGTGATTTCCGAATAGGACTCGTTCACTCGATCACGCAGCTCCTTACCCGGTTTGAAGTGAGGCACATACTTGCCCGACAGGGCGACTGTCTTGCCGGTTTTTGGATTGCGCCCCATTCTTGGCGGCCTGTAGTGAAGTGAAAAGCTGCCAAAACCGCGAATCTCAATCCTTTCACCCGATGCCAGCGACTGACTCATATGTTCAATCATACACTTGACAGCCAACTCAACATCACGATAGGCAAGATGGCTCTGTTCCTTGGCAATAATCTCAATCAGTTCGGATTTTGTCATTCTTGTCAGTTCTCCAATTTGGCGATTTTTCAGGGCCCGCACCTCAATGTGCGGACCCTGTTTCCAGATTTGGAATCTATCGAGTTCAACCCCTGGTTTATTCGCCTTGATTATCCATCTGCTCTTTCAAAAGATCACCCAGTGTCGGTGCGCTGGTTGCAGCATCGCGGGCATAGCCCTTGATGGCCGCAGCCTCTTCATCGGCATCCTTGGCTTTGATGGAAAGCGTAATGGAACGGTTCTTACGATCCACACCAATGAACTTCGCTTCCACGTCATCGCCTTCCTTGAGGACGCTGCGCGCATCTTCCACACGGTCACGGGAGAGTTCAGAGGCTCTCAGATAACCATCGACACCCTCGGCCAGGTTGATCACGGCACCCTTGGCATCTACCTCGGCTACGGTACCTTTGACAAAACTGCCCTTTTCGTTGGCTGCCACGAATGAGGAGAAGGGATCCTGAGCCAGTTGCTTGATACCCAGGGAGATGCGTTCACGTTCCGGATCGACCGAAAGCACGACGGTTTCCACCTCGTCGCCTTTCTTGAAGCTGCGAATCGCCTCTTCACCCTCGTCATCCCAGGAGATATCGGATAGATGGATCAGACCATCTATACCGCCATCCAGGCCGATGAAGATACCAAAATCGGTAATCGACTTGATGTTGCCGGTCACATGATCACCCTTTTTGTGGGTGGCCGCGAACTCATCCCAGGGGTTTGGTTTGCACTGCTTGATACCGAGCGAGACTCGACGCCTCTCCTCATCGATATCCAGCACCATGACCTCCACTTCATCACCCAGGGAGACGATTTTCGACGGGTGGACGTTTTTGTTGGTCCAATCCATCTCGGAGACATGAACCAGCCCCTCGACGCCCTCTTCGATCTCGACGAAACAGCCGTAATCGGCAATGTTCGTGACCTTGCCGAAGAGACGGGTGCCTTCCGGATAGCGACGGGCGAGTGCAACCCACGGATCGTCCCCCATCTGCTTGAGGCCGAGTGAGACACGGTTGCGATCCCGGTCGAACTTCAGAATCTTGACAGTGATTTCATCGCCGATCTCGACCACTTCGGAGGGATGCTTGACGCGCTTCCAGGCCATATCCGTGATATGCAGCAAACCATCGATACCGCCAAGGTCGACAAACGCACCGTAGTCGGTGAGATTCTTGACGACACCCTTGATCTCCTGCCCTTCCTGCAGGTTTTCGAGCAGCTTGTCGCGCTCTTCACTGTATTCCTGTTCAACTACGGCGCGGCGTGAGACCACCACATTGTTACGCCGGCGATCGAGCTTGATCACCTTGAATTCCAGATCCTTACCTTCGAGGTAAGCGGTATCGCGCACCGGACGCACATCAACCAGGGAACCAGGCAGGAAGGCGCGGATATCGTTGAGTTCGACGGTGAATCCACCTTTTACCTTGCCATTGATGCGGCCGATCACGGTCTCTTCCGCCTCATGGGCCTTTTCAAGCACTTTCCAAGCCTGATCACGCTTGGCCTTTTCACGGGAGAGCCGGGTTGCGCCAAAGCCATCCTCCACGGCATCCAGCGCGACTTCTACCTGATCGCCGATTTCGACTTCGATCTGGCCATCATGATTGAGAAACTGGTCGCGTGGAATAACGCCCTCGGATTTGAGGCCGGCGTTGACGATAACTGCTTCGGACGTTATATCGAGCACTGTGCCGATAATAATGGCGCCACTGCGAAGCTGGGTACTGGAGAGGCTCTCCTCAAATAATTCTGCAAAACTTTCGGTCATGGGATTGAGTTTCCTGCAACACTGGGTTGCACAGGCGGGACGCAATTGATCTGAGATTTTGTCCGCCAGGTTGTTAAGGGTTATAACCAAGCCGGTAAACCGGCCACCTGATCTTACCGAAGCGCCGAGAGACTAGCGCTTGAGTTGCGGCAGGATTTCGTGAACCTTCCGCATCGCCTGGCGATAGACTTCATCGACAGTCATGGCTGTTGAATCCAGCATGTATGCGGATTCCGCAGCGATAAGCGGTGCCACGGCGCGATTGCTGTCGCGCTCATCCCGTTCTCTGATCTCTTCAGTAAGACGGGCGAGATTAACACCCAACCCCTTTTCTTTCAACTGTTTATAGCGTCTAAGCGCCCGTTCCTCGGCACTTGCCGCGAGAAAGATCTTGACCTCGGCCCGGGGAAAAACCACGGTGCCCATATCCCTCCCGTCGGCAACCAGTCCCGGCGCCTTTGCATAATCGCGCTGCCATGCCAGCAGCGCTTCGCGGACCTGGGGAATAGCAGCCACTTTCGAGGCCAGATTGCCAACGGTTTCGGTACGGATGATTGCCGAGACATCCTCATCGGCCAGCAGGACCCTGTCCCGATCGAATGACAATGGCATATCTTTAGCCATTTCGGTGACTTTATCTACATTTTCCCCACCGATACCGGCACGTTCGACCATTAAACCCAATACACGGTAGATCGCGCCACTATCGAGAAATTGCCAGCCCAGGGTCTCGGCGATGCGCTGCGCAAGGGTTCCCTTGCCCGACCCCGAAGGCCCATCCACGGTAATGACCGGCACCTCAGGCACTACTGCTCACCTCATGAATGCGCAGGCCCCGCGCCGCCGCCGCCGGGACAAAGCCGGGAAAAGAGGTGTTCACATTGGCACAGTCGGCAATCTCGATCGGGTCCGCTGCGCGCAATCCGGCCATGGCGAACGACATTGCGATTCTGTGATCGCCGTAACTCTCCACGCTTCCGCCCTTCAGGGTTCCACCTTGAATGACAATGCCATCCGGTGTCGGTTTCGCTTCGATACCCAGTCTGCCCAGGCCTTCGGCCATGACCTGGATACGATCACTCTCCTTGACGCGAAGCTCCTGGGCACCGCGCAGGCGTGTCTCTCCCCGGGCGCAGGCAGCCGCCACGAAGAGCGCCGGAAACTCGTCGATAGCCAGCGGTACCAGTTCCTCGGGTATGTCGATACCGTGCAGCTCGCTTGAGCTGACCCTTATATCGGCCACCGGTTCACCACCCGCAATCCGCTCGTTGAAGAGTTCAAGCCGTGCGCCCATCAGTCTCAGGATGGTGATCACACCGTCACGAGTGGGATTGATTCCCACATGTTCCAACACCATCTCCGAAGCTTCGGCGATAGAGGCACCGACAAGGAAGAAAGTCGCTGAAGATATGTCCGCGGGTATATCTATCTCACAGGCCTCCAGGCGTCCGCCTCCGGTGAGACATATCCGGTTGGCATTGCGCCTCACCGGATAGCCGAATCCCCGTAACATACGTTCCGTGTGATCCCTGGTCGGCGCAGGCTCGGTGATGCAGGTCTCACCCTCGGCGAACATGCCCGCCAGCAACAGCGCCGATTTGACCTGCGCACTGGCCATCGGCAATTGGTAATCGATACCTTGCAACCTGGCTTGCGGATGAATCTGCAGCGGTGCGGTGTTCCCCTGCGATGCGCTGATCTTGGCCCCCATCAGTGACAGTGGATCGATAATCCTGCGCATCGGCCGGCTCGACAGCGAGCTGTCTCCCGTCAATGTCACCGCCAACCCCCGGCCCGCCAGCAGACCGCTGAGCAGACGCATAGAGGTACCGGAATTTCCCAGATCCAGTGGCTTTTCCGGTGCTCTCAGCCCATCCATGCCGGCGCCGTGAATTATCACCCGTCCCTGTGTCGGCCCTTCGATGTCGACTCCCATCTGCTCGAAGGCATGCAGGGTGGCGAGGCTGTCCTCCCCCTCCAGGAAACCATTGATCCGGGTAATACCCTCGGCCAGAGAACCAAGCATGATCGCCCGATGGGAAATCGACTTGTCACCAGGCACACGTAGAGTGCCGCTGAGTCTGCCGCCGGGTTGGATTCGATAAGTAAGTCTTTGTTGCAAGTCAGTACCACTCTTTAACATTCGCTGGATATTCGCAATACACAGGTCCGCGATGCCTGTCTGCCTTTGGGCCTGTCAGCGCTAATCCGGCCAGCCCGGTAGCCGCATGGCGGAAAGTGCAAGCCAAGGGACTATCTGCTCACTCCGTCCACATATCTGTCACGCGCCTGCTTTGCCCGTTCGAAAATCTCCAGCAAACCCTTTTCATCACTGTTTTGCAGCAGTGCCGCCAGTTCGTGCAGTTCATCGGCAAAACGCGTAAGCATCTCGTTGAGGGATTGGCGATTGGCGATACAGATATCGCGCCACATTACCGGGTTGCTCGATGCGATGCGGGTAAAGTCCCTGAAACCTCCGGCGGCGAAACGGAAGATTTCATCGTTCTCCTTCATCCTGGCCAGGCTGTCGACCAATGTGAAGGCCAGCATATGAGGCAGATGGCTGGTAGCGGCCAACGCCTCGTCGTGATGCTCAACCGACATCTGCACCACTTCGGCTCCGCACTGCTGCCACATCTTCTCGACCCGCTGCAGGGCATGCGGATCGGTCTGCGGCAACGGCGTGAGGATCACGCGGCGATTGCGATACAACTCAGCGAATGCCGCTTCGGCACCGCTGCGCTCGGTACCCGCAATGGGATGGCCGGGAACGAAAAAACCGGGTATTTCACCAAACACAGCCTTGAGATCATTGACCACGCTGCCCTTGACGCTGCCGGCATCGGTAACCACGGCATTTTCCGCCAACCGGCCCTTCATGGCATCCAGGGTGTCGCGCATCGCACCCAGCGGTACCGACAGCAGTACCATATCGGCGCCTTTGACTGCCGCGCCCGCATCATGGGTAAAATGATCGATTATGCCAAGGGATTGCGCTTTGCTCAGATTGGCTTCACCCCGCCCACAGCCGACGACCTCCTTGACCACGCCCTCCTCTCTGAGGGCCAGGGCAACCGAACCCCCAATCAGACCGACACCGATAATCGCAAGCTTTTCAATCACCGTTTCAGCACCTTCTGAAGAGTCGTCAGCAGACGATCGTTCTCCGCTTCCAGGCCGATGGATATACGCAAATGACCGGGTAGCCCGTAGTTGGCGATCGGCCGGATAATACACCCCTCGCGCAAAAGCGCCTGATCTATCCTGGAAGCATCCTCCGCCACATCGACGGTTATAAAATTCGCCACGGAGGGAATATAGTCAAGACCCAATCTCTCGAAGCCCTGCCGGTACTGTTGCATACCCCGGTTGTTGAGCGCAATCGAGCGTTGAATGAAGGCTTGATCTTCGAGCGCAGCCAGTGCCGCCGACTGCGCCATGGTATTGACGTTGAACGGCTGGCGAACCCGATTCAGGAGATCGGCAATGGCAGGATCGGATATCCCATAACCGATGCGCAATGCTGCGAGCCCGTAGGCCTTGGAAAAGGTGCGGGTCACAACCAGATTGGGAAAACGCCGCAACCATGCCGTGCCATCCGGGTAATCGCTTTCCTGGACATATTCGATATAGGCTTCATCCAGAACCACGATGACATGACCCGGCACCCGCTCAAGGAAAGCGAGCAAATCACCTTCTGTCAGCCAGGTTCCCGTTGGATTGTTCGGATTGGCTATCCAGATCACCCTTGTCCTGGGAGTGATCATCTGCAACATAGCCTCGAGGTCGTGGCCATATGACTTCGCGGGCGCAATCACCAGTTTCGCGCCCGCAGCCTGACTGCTGATGGGGTAGACGGCAAAGGCATATTGCGAAAACAGGGATTCCACATGCGGCGAGAGAAACACCCGTGCCACCATGTCCAGAACGTCATTGGAGCCATTGCCGAGGGTAATACAGGTGGCATCCACACCGTGCTTCTGGGCAAGACGCTGACGCAGTTGAAAACCTCCGCCATCCGGATAGCGCGATAATTCGGACGTAGAGTTCCCAATCGCCTCGATGACCCGTTCACTGACACCCAGCGGATTTTCGTTGGATGCCAGTTTTATGGAGTGGCTGATGCCCAATTCGCGTTCCAACTCTGATATCGGCTTACCGGGGAGGTAGGGTTTCAATGCCCCGATACCCGGTGCCGCAAGCTCAAGAAATGGATTTTTCTGACCTTTCATAATGCTCAACGATGGCTTTGGGAGGAGAGAACAACCTCTACAGGACTGCTTGAGGATATGAGCCGAGGACCTTGAACTGGGTGGCAGCCTGCTCTATCTCACTCAGGGCCTTGGCAAGGTTGTCATCGCTTCTATGTCCCTCCACATCGACGAAAAAAAGATAGTCCCAGCGACCACGACGGGAGGGCCGCGATTCGATGCGCGTCATACTGATGCCGTGCCCGGCAAAAGGCGAAAGCATGGCGTGCAGTCCCCCGGCCTTATTATGGGTCGAGAACATGATACTGGTCTTGTCGTTACCGCTGGCCAGTGCGTCCTGTTTGCCGATCACCAGGAACCTGGTGGTGTTGCCCGGTTCATCCTCGATATTCGATGCCAGCAGACCGAGCCCGTAGATCTCTCCGGCCGCCTCGCCGGCAATGGCGGCCGCATGGGCTATCTCGGTGGCGAGCCTGGCGGCCTCGGCATTGCTGCCGACGGCGACCCGCTCGGCGTGGGGGAGATTCTGATCGAGCCATCCCCGGCATTGGGCAAGGGATTGGGCATGGGAGTAGACCACCTTGATCTCAGCGGCGCTCTGCACCTTGCTCAGCAGTTGGTGGTTGATCGGTAGTGAAACCTCGCCACAGATTCGCAGCGACGAGGCGACGAAGGTATCCAGGGTATGGGTAACGACGCCCTCGGTGGAGTTTTCCACCGGCACTACGCCGTATTGGCAGGCTCCCGCTTCGACTTCGCGAAAGGTATCCGGTATGGATTCCATGGCCAGGGTTCTCACCGAGTGACCGAAGTGTTTGAGTACCGCCTCCTGGGTGTAAGTCCCATCCGGCCCGAGAAAAGCAACGTTCAAGGGCTGTTCCAAAGCCAAACAGGCGGACATGATCTCGCGGAACAGCCTCGCGACCTCTTCATCCGCCAGAGGCCCCTGGTTGCGCTGCTTTACGCGGCGCAATACCTCGGCTTCGCGCTCGGGTCGATAGAATTCCGTTTGCGGGTCCTCGATCAACTTGATGCGCGCGATCTCCTGGGCCGCCTGTGCACGTTCACTGATCAGTTTCTGCAGCTGCAGATCGATTTCGTCGATCCGCTTGCGGATGGCATTCAGCTTGGCATCACCGTTCATCGATCGATCCTAGGGCCTGTGAACACTAACTGGTACCTGACAATGAGCGTACCGACAATACACCATCGATGGTAGCCAGGGTCTTGAGCAATCCCGCGGAGGGTTGTTTGTCCACGTCAAGCAGCGTTACCGCGATCCCGTCGCGCGACTTGTTGAGCATATCCAGGATATTCAACCCCTCCCGACCCAGATCGGTCGAGATCTGTCCCACCATGTTGGGTACGTTGCTGTTCACCACCGCGATGCGGAAACCGCCGTTTCTGGGGAGATTGATACTGGGAAAATTGACTGAGTTGACGATGTTGCCGTTTTCCAGGTAGTCGCGAACCTCCTCGGCCACCATGATCGCGCAATTGTCTTCAGCCTCCTTGGTCGAGGCACCCAGGTGGGGCAGGGTTATCACCCTTGGGTTGTCCTTCAGCAGGTTGCTGGGAAAATCACTGACGTAGGCATAGAGCCTGCCGCTCTCCAGGGCCGCCACCACTGCCTCATCGTCGATAATGCCATTGCGCGCGAAGTTGAGCAGCACCGAACCGGGCTTCATCAGCTTCAGGCGGTCGGCATTGATCATATTGGACGTGGTATCGGTCAATGGTACATGAAATGTGACAAAGTCCGACTTCGTCAGCAGGTCGTCCACACTCAACGCCTGCTCGACTTCCGATGCGAGTTTCCATGCGCTTTGTACCGTGATCGTCGGATCGTAGCCGATCACATGCATACCCAATGCACGACAGGCATTGGCGACCTTGACGCCGATGGCCCCAAGCCCGATGACGCCCATGGTGTGCCCGGGCAGTTCGAAACCGACGAAGTTCTTCTTTCCCGCCTCGACCTGTTTGGTAATGGTCGCATCGTCGCCCGTCAAACCCGTTGCGAAACGCCACGCCTGCCCCAGGTTGCGTGCCGCAATCAGCGCACCGGCCAGCACCAGTTCCTTGACCGCATTGGCATTGGCCCCTGGGGCGTTGAATACCGGAATCCCTTTTTCGGTCATCTCCTCCACCGGGATATTATTGACACCGGCGCCCGCGCGTCCGATCGCCTTTACCGTCTCGGGGATCTGCATCCCGTGCATTTTGTAGGAGCGCAGCAGGATCGCATCCGGATGGGTTATTTCCGAGGCCACTTCATAGTCATTACGCGGCAGACGATCAAGACCGGCTACGGCGATGTTGTTCAAAGTCAGAATCTTGTACATGTCACTTCTCAGGTTTATCCATTAACGCGCTCGAACTCGGCCATGAACTCAATGAGCGCCCCGACCCCCGCTTCCGGCATGGCATTGTAGATACTGGCGCGCATGCCGCCCACCGAGCGGTGTCCCTTGAGCGTTTTCAGACCCGCGGCGCTCGCCTCCTCGATGAACTTGCCATCCAGCGAGGCGTCTGCAAGGGTGAACGGTACATTCATCCAGGAACGGCTCTCAGGGCTGACCGGATTGGCATAGAAATCGGAGCTGTCGATGGCCTTGTAGAGCGCCTCGGCCTTGCGCTGGTTGATTGCCGCCATACCGGCCAGCCCGCCCTTTTGCTGCAGCCATTTGAAGACCAGTCCCGCCAGGTACCAGGCATAGGTCGGCGGTGTGTTGTACATCGAGGCGCTCTCGCTATGGGTCGCATATTGAAACATCACCGGGGTATTATCGATGGCCTCGCCAATCAGGTCCTCGCGCATGATGACCAGGGTCAGGCCGGCGGGCCCTATGTTCTTTTGCGCGCCCGCATAGATAATCCCATATTTCGACACCTCGACAGGACGCGAGAGCAGGGTCGATGAGAAGTCAGCGACCAGCGGCACATCACCGGTTTGCGGTATATAGGGAAACTCCACACCCTGGATGGTCTCATTGGGTGTGTAGTGCACATAGGCCGCATCGGGGTCGAGGTTGAGTTCACTCTGTGTGGGAGTGGTGGTGAAGCTGGACTCTTCCGTAGTCGCCGCCAGGTTGACATCGGCGAAACGCCTGGCTTCGGCGATCGCCTTTTTCGACCAGGAGCCCGTATTGACATAGTCGGCCTTGGATTTTTCCCGGGTCAGGTTCATCGGCACCATGGCAAACTGGCTCGATGCGCCTCCCTGAAGGAACATGACCTTGTAGTTGCCGGGTATCTGCAGCAGCTCACGCAGGTCGTCTTCAGCCTGTTGCGCGATCGACATGAACTCCTTTCCCCGGTGGCTCATCTCCATGACCGACATCCCGGCACCATGCCAATCCAACATCTCTTCCCTGGCCTGTTGCAGGACCTCTTCAGGCAACATGGCGGGACCGGCACTGAAATTAAAGACTCGTGACATCTGTAGCCTCTCTATATGATGGTTAGGTCATGTTGACACCAATCCAATCAGCTCTGTCGGGACTATATTTTCGTCCAGCAAGGCAGAATCAGCGTGGTGTCGTTAATCTACATGAGCGAATGATAACGCCGCTGGAAGGAAAATGTCTGTCCTGTCCCATCGCGCATGGCGTTTCCATCCGGCAGTGAAGCCTGTCATAGGTGCTGAGCGCATCAATCGCTCGTATCGGTCGGATCCTCTCCCCCATCATCATCCGAACCGGCATCGAGATTTTCAATCCGTTCCACGCCGATCAGACGTTCATTGCTGCTGAGGCGAATCATGATAACGCCCTGAGTATTGCGACCCATCTGCGAGATCTCGCTGACCCGGTTGCGCACCAGGGTCCCGCCGTCGGAGATCATCATCACTTCATCCTCTTCGACCACCTGGACCGCCCCCACAACGGAACCATTTCGCCCAGAGGTCTGAATCGAAATAACCCCCTGGCCACCGCGGCCGTGCACCGGATACTCACTGATGGGGGTGCGCTTGCCGTAGCCATTCTCGGTGACCGTCAACACATCGCCCTCGTCGGCAACGATGAGCGAGACCACCCGATGCTTCTCCTCCAGGCGGATGCCGCGAACGCCACAGGCGGTGCGTCCCATCGCCCTGACCTTCGATTCGGAGAAACGTACCGCCTTGCCGTTGCTGGCGAACAGCAGGATATCCTGATTTCCGTCAGTAATGGCAACCCCGACCAGCTTGTCGCCCTGGCGCAGGTCGACGGCGATGATGCCGTTGGCCCTGGGGCGCGAGAATGCCTCCAACGGAGTCTTTTTCACGGTACCGGAACTGGTGGCCATGAAGACATAGCGCTCCGCCTCGTATTCGCGCACCGGCAGGATGGCGTTGATCTGCTCATCCTCTTCCAGGGGCAGAAGGTTGACGATAGGTTTGCCACGGGCGTTGCGTCCCGCCTGCGGCAGCTCATAGACCTTCAACCAATAGACCTTTCCCATGTTGGAGAAACAGAGAATGGTATCGTGGGTACTGGCGACAAAGAGTTTGTCGACGAAATCCTCATCCTTGGTAGCGGTAGCGATCTTGCCCTTGCCGCCCCTTCGCTGGGCCTGGTAGGTAGTAATCGGTTGCGCCTTCGCGTAGCCCGCATGGGAGAGGGTTACCACTACATCCTCTTCGGTGATCAGGTCCTCGAGGGTGAGATCGAGACGGTTCTCGATGATTTCGGTACGTCGCTCGTCTCCGAACTGTTCGCCAATCTCCCGCAGTTCGTCACGAATCACCTGCATCAACCGGTCGGGACTGCCGAGAATATCGAGAAGATCTGCGATTTTATCCAGCAACTCCTCGTATTCCTTGATGATTTTATCCTGCTCCAAACCGGTCAGGCGGTGCAGGCGCATGTTCAGTATCTCTTGAGCCTGGACCTCGGTGAGGCGGTAACCCTCAGATGTCAAACCGAATTCGTCGGTCAGATCCTCGGGGCGGGTGCTCGATGCGCCTGCGCGCTCCAGCATTTTCTCCACCACACCCGACTGCCAGACCCGTTCCAGCAGCCCCTTCTTCGCCTCGGCAGAGTTGGCGGCCTGTTTGATCAACTGGATCACTTCATCGATATTGGCCAGTGCCACAGCCAGGCCTTCCAGCACATGGGCCCTGTCTCTCGCCTTGCGCAGTTCGAACAGGGTGCGCCGGGTCACCACCTCGCGGCGGTGGCGGATAAAGAACTCCAGCAGCTGTTTGAGATTGAGCAGACGCGGACGCCTATCCACCAGCGCCACCATGTTGATACCGAAGACACTCTGCATGGCGGTCTGCTGATAGAGGTTGTTGAGCACCACCTCCGCCACTTCGCCCCGGCGCAGCTCGATGACGATGCGCATCCCATCCTTGTCCGATTCGTCACGCAACTCGGTGATGCCCTCGATCCGCTTGTCCTTTACCAGCTCGGCGATCTTTTCTATCAGGCGGGCCTTGTTGACCTGGTAGGGGAGCTCATTGACGATGATCGTCTGTCTGCCGTTGTTCTCGTCCGTCTCGATCACGGTGCGGGCGCGCATGTAGATCCGGCCGCGCCCGGTCTGATAGGCCTCGCGGATACCGCTGGCGCCGTTGATCAGGCCGGCGGTGGGAAAATCGGGGCCGGGGAGATGGACCATCAGCTGCCCGAGGCCGATCGAAGGATCGTCGATCAAGGCGATACAGGCATTGATCACCTCGTTGAGATTGTGCGGCGGCACGTTGGTTGCCATGCCAACCGCGATACCGGCCGATCCATTGACCAGCAGATTGGGGATGCGTGCCGGGAGGACGGCGGGTTCGCGCTCCGTTTCATCATAGTTGGCGATGAAATCGACCGTCTCCTTGTCCAGATCGTCCAGCATGGTGTGGGCGATTCGCGCCATGCGGACTTCGGTGTAACGCATCGCAGCGGGGGAGTCACCATCCACGGAACCGAAGTTACCCTGTCCATCGATCAGCATGTAGCGCATGGAGAAGGGCTGAGCCATGCGCACGATGGTGTCATACACCGCGGTATCCCCGTGGGGATGGTATTTACCGATCACGTCGCCCACGATACGCGCCGACTTCTTATAGGCCTTGTTCCAATCGTTGCCCAGCTCGCTCATTGCGTAGAGCACACGGCGATGCACGGGTTTGAGTCCGTCGCGGACATCCGGCAGGGCCCGCCCCACGATGACGCTCATGGCATAATCCAGGTAGGATTGCCGCATCTCGTCTTCGAGATTGACTGGAAGTACTTCTTTGGCGAATTCGGTCATTGGGTTCGTAGTCTTTTGCTATCGCCCGCGCTAACACTGCGGGGCGTCAGAAAAAGCGCATTGTACCATAGCTCCCTGACACCATGCTGTATAAAAAACGCCTGAAACGCTATTTCAGGGCTTCTCAGACCCATCCATCATCATAATTTCTATCTTTTTCTCATTTGGCGAATGCACAACCCCCCTCTCAGTGACGATGGCATCGATCAACTCGGCCGGGGTCACGTCAAATACGGGATTCCATACCCCCGCACCCTCCGCGGCGACCCGCCTGCCCCCACAGGCGAGCAGCTCATCGGCCGCCCTCACCTCGATCGGGATGTCGCTGCCGGTGGCGATCTCCCTGTCGATGGTCGAGGTCGGCGCCGCCACCATCACCTTGACGCCGTGGTGCTTTGCCGTCACCGCCAGGCTGTAGGTACCGATCTTGTTCGCCACATCACCATTCGCCGCAATCCGGTCCGATCCCACGATGATCCAGTCGATCCCGCCCCGAGCCATGCGATGAGCGGCCGCCCCATCGGCGATGAGGGTGACCGGTATCCCATCCTGCAGCAGCTCCCAGGCCGTGAGGCGCGCTCCCTGCAACCAGGGACGGGTTTCATCGGCGAATACCTCCCGGATCAATCCCCGCTGATGTGCACAGCGGATCACCCCCAGGGCGGTACCATAGCCGCCGGTGGCCAGGGCACCGGCATTGCAGTGGGTGATGACGCCGCTGCCGGGTTCGAGCAGAGAGGCGCCCAACTCCCCCATATGCCGGTTCGCCCGGATATCCTCTTCATGGATCTCGATCGCCTCGCGCAGCAGGGCCTCGCTCGGGTCCTCGTCCCGCGGCAGACCCCGCGCGATGGCCTCCATCCTGTTGATTGCCCAAAACAGATTTACGGCAGTCGGCCGGGACGCCTTCAGAGATTCGATGTCGGCCTGGATGTCGGCCTGCCAACCGGTTGCTGATTCCTGAAACGCCCTGGTTGCCGCAAGTACCATGCCGTAGGCCGCGGTGATCCCTATCGCCGGGGCACCGCGAACCACCATATCGGTAATCGCCCGCGCGGTTTCGCCAGCGCTATGCAGTTCGACATACTCCACCTGCTCTGGCAGCCTGCGCTGATCCAGCAGGGCCAGATGCCCGTCCCGCCAGATGATGGCGTCATCGCCGGTCACCCTGTGTGATTGTTGTGAATGATCCATAATTTGTTACTGAGGCCAATCTGTTTAAAAAAATCGATTCTTCGCCGCACCGAAACGCACTCATCCCAATAGCAGAGACGTATCCGGACAGTTAACGGTGCGGCAAGCCGCACCCTACGCCTGGTCTACCTACCCGATCAGGGGCAGAACCTCAAAAACAGGTATCATCAAGGTGGCCGTTGCATTGTTTCAGGAAGCGAGTGTAGTGTCTCATATCTGAATACCAATAACAGAGATATCACGATGTCAGAACCGGTCGATCAACTCATCCATGCGCAATGGATCATCCCGGTGGTTCCGGAGAACCTGATCCTCACCGACCACACGCTGGTCATGCACCGGGGGCGTATCGTCGCCGTATTGCCAAGGGATAAGGCGGCATCCCTGTACCACCCGGAACACGAAATTAACCTGCCGGGGCATGCACTCATCCCCGGCCTGATCAATACCCACACCCATGCAGCCATGGCCCTGCTGCGGGGACTGGCCGACGACATGCCGCTGATGACCTGGCTGAACGAGCATATATGGCCCGCGGAGGCCAAATGGGTGAGTGAGGAGTTCATTCACGACGGCACTCAACTCGCGGTCGCCGAAATGCTCCTGGGTGGTACCACCTGCTTCAACGATATGTACTTTTTCCCCGATATTACCGGCAGGGTCGCAAGCAGTGCGGGCATTCGTACCGTACTCGGGCTGATCGCCATCGACTTCCCCTCCGCCTGGGCCAGTGACGGGGATGATTATCTGCACAAGGGTCTGCAGGTGCATGACCAGTTTCGCACCAATCCGATCATCCACACCGCGTTCGCCCCCCACGCCCCCTATTCCGTGGCCGATCCGATCCTGGAGAGAGTTCGCACCCTGGCGGACGAACTCGACATACCGGTACATATGCACGTTCATGAAACCCGTGACGAGATCGTGCAGGGCCTGCAGCAGCATGGCGGCCGGCCGCTCGCCAGGCTGAACAAGCTGGGCTTGTTGTCTCCATCCCTGGTTGCGGTACATATGACCCAGCTAACGGAGGATGAGATCGAACTGTTTGCCGCCAGCGGTGGACATGTCGTGCATTGCCCCGAATCGAATCTCAAACTGGCGAGCGGTTTCTGTCCTGTCGCCGATCTGATCGAAGCGGGTATCAATGTGGCACTGGGTACGGACGGGGCAGCCAGCAACAACGATCTGGACATGTTCAGTGAGATGCGCAGCGCCGCCCTGCTGGCCAAGGGGGTAGCGAAAAACGCCAGTGCACTGCCTGCGGTAAAAGCGCTCTCCATGGCCACTATCAACGGTGCCCTCGCGCTTGGCCTGCAACAGGAGACCGGTTCACTCGAGCCCGGCAAGTCAGCCGATATGATTGCCGTGGACCTCAGCCGCTTCAACACCCAGCCGGTCTATCACCCCATCTCACAACTGGTGTACGCCGCGGGACGGGAACAGGTTACCCATGTATGGGTGGCGGGACGGCATGTTGTCAACGAAGGCAGCCTGACGACGTTCGACGAGCGCGAACTTGCCGCCCGTGCATTGCATTGGGGACGACGCATACTCGCAGCGGATTGCGATAAATCCCAATCCAGCCAGTAACCCCGGTAAAAGTAAAAAAAAAAGCGCGGCAAGCGCCGCGCCAAACAACTATTCAGGTAACTGCTGTCACTTCGCTTATTCTCGATTCTCTTGCCCGTCGGGAGGGGTATCCGCTATCACTTCCGTGGATTCGGCGATATCTTTCATGCATTGTTCGACATAGGCATCCACCTCATCGGCAGGCACCGAATCCTCCAGTGCATACTTCCGGCATTCCGATTCATAATCCATGGATTGATCACCATTCACAGCCGAAAACACATTGCTAGCCAGCAAGGACGCAGCGGCGAACGGGAGGAGAAAACGCTTCATTTATTGATTACTCCAGAATTTAAATTATGTAACTTGAATACACCGCTAAAGCGCTGATTATCGTCACCCGGCCCGTCTTTCAATCTTGAAACCATCCCGGCTTTTCGCGTTCTGCCACGGCTTGAAAAAGGTTCGATATGAGAGAGGGCTCGTCGACACTGAACTGATTGGCGCTTTTTCGGTGCAACGGAGCCGATTGGAGCAGTGTTAACAGGCCCTTGTACAACAAATTTTGCTGATCGTATCGATCACGATCCCTATTCGACAAAGAGAGATTCCGGATTCATTATCCAGGTTGGATTTTGCCTGGCAATGGAAACTCATGCACATGCCGTTCTACCCTGCAGGCGGAACCGTCTTAGCATCACCGGCTTTTTCAAGACCAGCATGCCGATTGTCTAGTGTACCCATACCTATTTCCGTGCTGCGGACACTAGCCCGGCATTGTATCACCCCGCTGCTCCACCTGTTTCAGCGACTCCAACATGAAGCGCAGGCTTTCGTTGATTTCATTGGCCGGTTTGTATACGGCGAAAGCCGCCCTTTCTATGACCGGAGCATCGGCCACGCGAAACAGGCGCCGATCCTTCAACTCCTGGTGTATCATCTGCTGCGCCAGATAGGCGGCGCCACCCGATGACATCATCAGATCCATAGCCAGAGTACCTGATGTCAATCTTGCCGCGGGCGGGGGTATCTCGGGAAAGTACTCCGCATGCTGCAGGGCGAACAGACTCCCCCAATCCACCATGTAGTAACCTTGGGACATGGCTTCATCGATACCGCAGTTTTCCCGCGTCGAGACCAGGACCAGCGGAATTTCGGCAATCTCCCGCACGATCAGGTCTGACATGGTGGGAGGTTCAAACAGGAACAGGATGTCCATCAAGCCGTTGACAAGCCGGTCGATCAGCCATTCTGCCGGTTGCACTTCGATATTGAGAACCAGATTAGGCCTTGCCCGTCTCGCCATTGTTGCCCAGTCCCTGATCAAAATGCGCCACAGATCCAATGAGCTGCCGATCACAATGCCTTCGGCACCCTCCTCGGTCAGCGCGATCTCGTGCCTGGCGCGTTCCCAGCCGTTCACGATCGTCTCTGCATGGCGCACCAGCCGCAGACCTGCGGGAGTGAGTTGGATATCGTTGCGGCGCCGGTTGAACAGCTCGACGCCGAGCTGTGTCTCGAGCAGTTTTATGCGGGCGCTCACCGCGGATTGAGTGACATAGAGGCTGTTGGCGGCCTTGCCGAAATGGCGGGTTCGCGCAACCTTCAAAAAAGTCTTCAGCAGAGCGATATCCATCTGTCTCCCAACGTCGCGGGCAGCTGATTAACAGGGTCTTTCCGGGATAGCCAGAGCATCGTTCGGACCGAAAATTATAGCCCCATATTAATAAATAAAATTTGTCGTGACGACAAATTTTTTTTGCTATCAAATCCTCTGCTCTTGGGTTTATTTTTTCCCACCCCTGATACCCACACACTGCTGATGAACATCGAAATCGACGAAGAACTGCCCACCCCCGACGACCTGGAGCCGGTCACCGATTCGGCTATCTCAACCGTTGATCAGTCCCTGGTCAATGCGAGACGAAAGATCGAACGGCGCAGGGAGTTGCGGGAATTGCGAGAGATGCTGGACGACCCCCTGTTCGATCTGGATTTCGACTGACGGAGCGAACCGATCCTGGGTCGCAGTCATCAATATCACGACTCCCCTATGTGGGAATTGGAGACTTGCTGTAATTCATCTGATGGAGCGGCCTGGTTCCGGCCGGGCAAATGGCCCTTGATGGATTCGATGCGTACCAGAAACTGCTCCATTATCCGGTCATAGAGCTTGTAACCGAGCTGTTCATCCTCCACTCCCGATTCGATACTCGGATTGTCATTGATCTCGATAACCAGTACACCCTGTTGCGTCTCTTTCAAATCCACCCCGTAGAATCCGTCTCCTATCAGGTTTGCCGCTTTCACCGCCGTCTCGATCACGACGGCCGGCACTTCCTCGATCTGCAACGTATTGTGTTCCCCTTCGATTGTCTGCTCACCATGATGGTAGATCTGCCAATGGTTCGGTGACATGAAGTATTTGCAGGCATACAGCGGTTTGCGATTGATGATACCTATGCGCCAGTCAAACGGCGTGTATATATAAGCCTGCCCCAGCAACAACTCCGAACTTCTCAGCATCTGCTTGGCGACACTCAGCAGTTCCTGTCTGTTATCGACCTTGTGGATCCCCCTGGAAAAGGATCCGTCGGGCGTTTTCAGCACAATCGGGTATGAAATCTCTTCAGCCAGTCGATCCAGACCGCGAGCAGACACCACCGCCGTTTTCGGCGTGGCTATGCTGTTCGCCCTCAAGAGCTCATAAAGATAGATTTTGTTGGTACAGCGCAGAATCGAGTCGGGGTCGTCCATCACCACCAGTCCTTCCGAACTCGCTTTTCGCGCGAAGCGGTAAGTGTAGTGGTCGATTGCGGTCGTTGCTCGAATAAACAGCGCATCGAATTCCCCCAGGCGCCCAAAATCCTTGTGCGTGATGAGTTCCGGATCGAAGCCGTGGCGGGTTGCCGATTGCATGAAGAGTTGCAGGGCTTTTGCGTTCGATGGCGGCATTTCCTCCATGGGGTCGTGCAATATTGCAAGATCGTATTTTGCTTTGTGTCGTTTTTGCGGGTCCCGCCACCTTTTACTGAGAAAGCGCTCCAGGCCTTGATTGAAGTCCGCCAGCATATCCACTGACAGTTCCTGCAGCCCGAGGGGTTTCAGCTCACGTATTCTCCAACCCGCTCGATTCGTGAAACTCACCTTGATCAGGGGCATACGAAACAGTTCGAAAATTTCTCTTGAGAGTGGTTGCAACTCCTTGAGTGACGTATAGCCGAACATAACGACGATGCTGAAACTCTCCTTGTCGGAGATGTTCAGTCTTGTGTTGAATATCCGCTTTACCCGACTATCCAAGTCATGTGTATCCAATGTATAGAGTGACTTGCTGCACAAATCCCTGATGGTGCGTACCGTGGGTATCACCCTGTGTCCGCGCGCCTCGGCAAGCATCGAACAGTAATAACCCTCTCCCAGATAGCGCCGGGTTCTGCAGAGATTCACGATTCGCACTCTTCTCTTGCGCTGCCATGTGCTACCGACGAGATAATCGGATGCGGTAGTCACAGGATAGTCGCCGCCCAGCATCGCGGCGTGGATATCGCGGTCAACAAGTATCAGATGTTCCGGCAATTCAACTAACCTCCTTCAACGTTCACGACCAGTTATGACCAACAGTGCCTGTAGGCCAACCTTCCCGTAACGGGCCATCTGTTGAAACTTATCCTTGAGAATCGGCATGTGTATCGAATCCCGTTCACTCTCCCCGGCATCGCGGTCCACGAACGGATCATTGACATAGACGAAATCATCATCGAACCCCGTTACAACAACCCAGTGCGGCTCACGGGTTCCGTAGATCTGCCACGAACTTATCATGACGATGGGGATACCTCCCCTGATCAGGGCTTTCTCTATGTCAGAGACGTAGACACTACGGCAAATCACCGGAACTTTCAGGCGTTTCAACTCGTCATGCATATCCTTTTGAACCAGCCGCATTACCTCTTTTTTGACTTCGCTACGCACAGAATCAATCAAATGGTCATGTTCGTCTGTGACATAGATCTTGACCGCAAAGCCACGACTGGCCGCGGCGAGACCCAAGCCAAACGGACCACAACCACCAAGACCGGAAGTCATAAAGATTGTCGTGGCTTCGCGCCAGACTCTAAGCTCAAGTCGTCTGCTGATCTCAACCGAGGGATCGAGGGCATTCATCGCCATCATCAACGCCGCCGGACCACAGGTGAAGTCCAGGCTCTGCTCGTAGTAGGGTACATTCACCAAATCCGGGTAACAGGCGGGAGCCAAAGTCTTCTCCAGCCGCCAGGCATCACCATGCCGGCCGTAGTATGCATCCAGCCTGGCAATCTTGTGATACCCCATCACCTCATATAGATTGAGTGCCGCCTGGTTGTCGATGCGAACCTCCAGGCGCATGTAGACGCGTCGGTGTTTCCAGGCGACACTCTCCGCCGCCTTCATCAAGAGCTTCCCCAGGCCCTTACCCTGCAGCCCCGGCAAAACGGCTATCGAATAGATTCTGGCGATGGAAGTCGCCTCGGAGAACAGAATGACGACGTATCCCGGAAGTGTGTCAACCTGCTCACCGACGAGAACAGATGCATGAGCCTTGTTCAGCAGGTATTTGAACTGGCGCTTTGAGATGCGCTCATAATCGAAGCAGCGCGACTCCAGCTCCAGCAGTTTTGGCAGATCATCGGTACAGGCAGGACGTATATTGAACACGACCATCAATTCCAGTTCATCTGCTCGATGTGCATCCGGAGCTGCTCCGCGGTGCGGAATTTCCGGGTGATCAATGAACGTTTGAGTCCACAACAGATCTCCTTGATCTCGGCACACTGTTTCGCATAGTGCCGCTGTCCGCCCAAGGCATCGTAAAATATCCTGACCAGATCGACTACGTCTGCCCGCATATTCGAAGCGCTTGGCTTACCCCAGTGGTAGAGGTCGAGCAACTTCAGTTCGAATGTCAGCCCATATTTTTTCAGGATGATATTTTCCAGATGCAGGTCGCCGTGGTATTCACCATTGAGGTGGATACAGCCGATGCCCTTTGCCAGTGCATGCAACAGGTGGATGGCCTGAAAAGGGGTCAGGCGCTTTCCCGGCTGTCGCTTTAGAAAGTCCGAAAGGAGCTCGCCTTGAACATATTCGGATACAAGAAATGAACTCATCTCGCCATTCAGACTGACCTTCTCCTGGGTATGGTACTGGATGACGATATCGCAGTGCCTCAACTTGTGCAGTTTCCTGGCGTAAAACTTCAATGCCCTGTCTTTCAGGTTTCTCCGGGGGTAGAAGAATTTTGCCGTACGCTCAATTCCAGTCGCCCTTTCCACTATCAGATAGACCTCGCCTTCCCAACCCGCACCCAGACGTTCCAATATCCGGTATTTCCCAGCCAAAAGCGTACCCGGGGTAAAGTCGAAAACAGCGGATCGGTGCATCTTCGGTATTAAATCTCCCAATGTGAATCTATGGCTATTCCTTAATAATTCGGCGTCACTCCCGTAACTCAAGTTTCGCAGTTCAAATCGCGATTCAGACTCCGCCGTTTGCGTGGACTCGGCTATCTGGGAAAGCGTCGGCCGCAGGGACGCGGCCGTCGAGCGCCCAGGGACGGGTTTACAGCGTCTTTCCCAGACAGCCGAGTCCACGCGAACGGCCCCTAATAGTACTCTGAACTCCGAAACTTGAGCTATAAGAGAAACAGTGTGGCCAACCCCAGAAAACAGAAAAATCCGACCACATCGGTGATCGTGGTCAGAACGACGGATCCCGCCAGCGCGGGATCGATCCCCAATCTGCGCATGGTCAACGGGATCATAATGCCGGCAAGCGCTGCGGTAAACAGATTCGCTATCATGGCCACGCCAAGTATCAGACTGATCCTGTAGTCCCGGAACCAGATAAACGAGAGCAGTCCAACCACCAACGCCCACAACACCCCGTTCAACATCGATATCGTAGTCTCTTTGAGTGCCAGCCAGCGAGTATTCGAACTGCTGATTTTACCCTGGGCGTCGCCCCTGATGATCAGGGTAAGGGTCTGGCTGCCGGCTATTCCCCCCATGCTGGCGACAATCGGCATGAGCACCGCCAACGCCACGACTTTGTCAAGGGTGGCTTCAAACAGCCCGATGACCCATGCCGCCAGGAACGCCGTCGCCAGATTGATACCCAGCCACAGGGCGCGACGCCTGGTGCTGGGCAGAACCGGCGCAAACAGGTCCTCCTCATCCTCCAATCCCACCGCACTCATTATCTGGTGATCGGCCATCTCATCCATGACATCGACAACGTCATCAATCGTCACACGGCCAATCAGCCTGTTGTCCTCGTCAACCACGGCGACCGAGACGAGATCATAGTCGCGAAACAGCCTTGCCAGCTCCTTCTGGGAAACGGTTGGCAAGACATGGATGACATCCTCATCCATGACCTCCGAGACCAGGACATCCGGTTGCCGGGTCAACAGGGATGACAAGGGCAGTTCGCCCAGAAACTCGCCTTCCCGGTTCACCACCATGAACCCAACTGTATGATCCGGCAGCGCTTCGCGACGGCGCAGGTAGCGCAACACGGTATCGAGCCTGACATCAGCGCGCACCGAGACCGCTTCGGTATCCATGAGGCGCCCGGCTGTCTCCTCGGCGAAGGCGAGCGTTGCCTCCAGGCGCCGCAGCCCATGGTAGTCCAATGACTCGCGTATCGTGTCTCCGATCCCCTCTGGCAGGGTTTCGATGACTTCGGCGAGATCCTGTGACTCGAGCGAAGCCGCGGCGTACACCACATCCACATGATCGAGGTTATCGACCAGGGATGACCTCGCGACCTCTCCAAGGTAAACCAAAACCTCACCGGCCGCCTCCTCCGGCACCTGTTTCCACAGACCCGCCCTCAATTTATCGGGAATCGACTCCAGGAGGTGCGCAATCTCCACAGGCTCCATCGGCTCGATGAGCTTCAGTAACCTGACTGAATCGGACTCATTGATCGCGGCGATTACGGCATCGATCATCACTTCACTCTGATAAATCTCTGGATCAATGTCATTCATTTCGCACTGTCCGTAAATTAGACATGGGTTTTGTGACGCGGGTGAAATCAAGGGGAGACAATTATTAAGTAAAATTGGCAACAGGTATATATGCGTATCTACTCACTACCACTGGTGGTAGCATCCCGATATCCTGAGTGATACCATCCGGACAGACAATGAATTCATTACCCTCGAGATGAGCACAAGCCAGATGAATGTCGATCAGGCGGAGATCAGTAAGTTCGAAGAACTGGCGTCGCGCTGGTGGGATCCGCACAGTGAGTTCAAGCCCCTGCATGAGATAAATCCGTTGCGTCTGGGCTATATCCAGCACTTCGTCCCCCTGGAGGGGAAGCGGGTGCTGGATGTGGGCTGCGGCGGGGGCATTCTGTCCGAAAGCATGGCTGCCTGCGGTGCCCGGGTGACCGGTATCGACATGGGTGAGGCCCCCCTTCAGGTCGCCAGGCTGCACCTGCTGGAATCGGGCCTGGAGGTCAACTATGAACGCATCCCGGTGGAGCGTTTGGCCCAGGAGCAGGCAGGCCACTACGATGTGATCACCTGCATGGAGATGCTGGAGCATGTGCCCGATCCGGCCTCTGTGGTGAATGCCTGTGCCCGCCTTGTCAAACCCGAAGGGAGAATCTTCTTCTCCACCATCAACCGCAATCCCAAATCCTACCTGTTCGCCATCATTGGCGCCGAGTATGTGTTGAACCTGCTGCCCAAAGGCACACACGACTACGCCAAGTTCATCCGGCCGTCGGAACTCCATGCCTGGCTGCGTGAAGCGGGTCTGAGCACGCTGGGCATGACGGGCATGAGTTACAACCCGCTCACCCAGACCTACAAACTGTCCGACGATGTGGATGTCAACTATCTGATTGCCACAACAAAGGATGAGTGAAAACAGCCCGGGCGCTGACTGCAGGGCGCTGAACGCAATGACGATCAAATGTGTGCTGTTCGATCTTGACGGTACTTTCGCCGACACAGCCGCCGATCTCCATTTCGCACTGAACCAGGTGCTGCTCGATGAAGGGTGCCCAGAGATCCCTTTCGAAATATTGCGCCCTGTCGTCTCTCACGGTAGTCAGGCAATGCTGAAGCTGGCCTTCGACATCGATCCCGACGATCCCCGCTATGCACAACTGAAACAACGCTTCCTCGATATCTATGTAAACAACATTGCCGTCTTCACCAGACTCTTCGCCGGTATGGAAACAGTGATCGAAGAACTCGAGTCACGGGGTATCCAATGGGGAATTGTCACCAACAAGCCCGCCTGGCTCACCGATCCATTGATGCAAAAGCTGGGTCTGAGTCACCGCGCCTGCGCCATCGTCAGCGGTGACACGACGCCATATGCAAAACCGCACCCGCAACCCATCATCCATGCATGCCGACAGGCGGGTACCAATCCTGAAGATGCGCTCTATATCGGTGACGCCATGCGGGATATCGAGGCCGGCCGCAACGCGGGGACCAAAACCCTGGTCGCCCTGTTCGGTTATCTTGATGAAAACGATGATCCCCGTGAATGGCATGCCGATGGAGAGATCAGCCACCCGCTGGAAATACTCGATTGGTTATGATGATTTTCAATTGAGAAGCATCCACTGCCGTTTATAATGCGCCCCCAATGCAAACAGACAACACCATGCACGACTACAACCCCGATAAGAATCTCCTCGCAGAACGCATCATCCTGGTAACCGGGGCCGGCAGCGGCATCGGCCAGGCAGCTGCCAAGGCATTTGCCGAACATGGCGCAACCGTGGTGCTGTTGGGTCGCAATGAACGCAGACTCGAAGAGACCTACGACATCATAGAGGCCGCCGGGTGGCCCACCCCCGCGCTCATCCCCTTTGATCTGGAGAAAGCGCCCACCGAGGACTACTACGCCCTGGGTGAGAGCCTCTATCAGGAGTTCGGACAGTTGCATGGCCTGCTTCACAATGCCGCGAAACTCGCACTGATGAGCCGTATCGACGATTACGATCCCAAGACATGGGACAGTGTCATCCAGGTCAATCTCACTGCCGCGTTTGTGCTGACCCAGGCCTGTCTACCCCTGTTGCGCAAGGCGGACGACGCCTCCATTGTGTTTACCTCCGATCAGGTGGGGCGGAAGGGCAAGGCCTACTGGGGTGCCTACGGCGTATCGAAATTCGCCATCGAAGGACTGATGCAGACCCTGGCCGAGGAGCTGGAAAACAGCCGGATACGTGTCAACAGCATTGCCCCCGGTCCGACCCGCACGGCATTGCGTGCCTGGGCCTACCCGGGGGAGGATCCCACTTCCCTGCCGCATCCGGATAGCATTATGAACAGATATCTCTATCTGATGGGTGAACATAGCAAAACCCTAAACGGCCAGGCGCTGTCGGCGCAGGACCAGGGTGACGGATGATCATCGTCGATCGCTTTTGAGCCGGATGAGAAACCCGTTGTGGAGCGTTATTGCAGCGGTGGATGGCTAACCACTGCCCTCAGGAATCATCCGGGCATCGTGAAACTCTCGTTCGACCATATTTCGATAACGCAACAGAATCTCTTTTTCATGCGGATTCTGCGTTGTTTTGATCATGTCAATCGATTGAATCACCTTCAGGCGTTCTTTCTGCGTGAGACCGCTTGTCAGTTTTGGCATCTGTTGTCTCCCCCATTTGCAAGCTCGCCACAATCAGGCAGATGACGAATTGCCTGATTGCGGATGTGGCTGTCCTTATTCTGGCTAGTCCTTGTTCCGGCTAGTTGGATTCACACACTGCGTGCCCACTGCCGACAAGCTTAGCCGAGAACCACATCAGATTAAATACCCGAGCATTAAACTCAGGTAATAAACCGACAAATTGTCCTGTTTTTTCTCTATAACTTATTGATTATAATATATTTTAAAATCTCATAATAAGCTAACAACCACTGAACTTCCCGCTCACTAAAGAATTCTGCGGCTATTTTTTGCGTACTTCATCCGCTTGCGACTTCACCAGGGTATAGTTGTCGTTTCTCACACCCTGAAGCAGCAGATCGACGCTGTCCACCGGCACATCGACCATCTGCAGCGCGATGGCTCCAAGACGCAGGCTGCTCTCCAGTGCTTCGGGAAAGGCGTGGCTTGCACCTGCATTGAGCAGATGGCCGCAAGCCTCGAGATCGCGCGCCCTGGAGACAACCGGGACATGAGGATAGGCGTTGCGTACATGGGATAGGGTGCGTAAGGCTGTCGGGCCGCTATCGACGGTCAGCACCAGTAGTGAGGCACTGCCCAGTTTAGCGGCATCGAGCAGATCGGGATCGCTGATATCCCCGTAATAGACGGGGAGACCGTCTTTCTTGCCCTGCGCGACACGCTCCGGACGGGTATCGAAGACCACCACCGGCACTCCGCTGGTATGGAGCAATACCGCCACGGTGTGACCCACCCGCCCGTAGCCGCCGATCACCACCCGCCGGCTCACCTCCCCCTGCCCCGCCTGATAGCGTAGATGCTCGGTCCCGACACTGGCGCTGTCGAACCGACGTGCCAGCTTGTCTCCGGCACGAATAAGCAAAGGGGTTAGCAGCATGCTGACTGAAATCACGCCCACCGCAAGGATGAAGGTGGCGTCGTCGATCACATTCAGCGCCTTCGCAGCGGCAAACAGGACAAAACCGAACTCACCGCCCTGAGCGAGATAGAAACTTATCCGAATCGCTATCTGCCTGGAAAAACCGAAACCGAGTGCAAGCACAAACAGTACTGCCAGCTTGACCGATACGATAACCAGGATATGTTGAATGAACAGCTGCAGCTGTTGATAGATGGCCGCGAAATCGATCGACATGCCGACGGCGACGAAGAACAGACTCATCAGCAGACCCTTGTAGGGTTCGACGAAGGCCTGTATCTGCAGGCGATAGCTCGACCCCGAAAGCAGCATCCCCATGACGAATGCACCGAGGGCCATGGAGAGCCCCACCTTGTCCATGACCCAGGCGGCGAGGAAAACCGCAAGCATGACGACCAGGAGGAATCCTTCCCTGTTCCCCTGTTTCGCCAGCTGGCTGAGCACGTAGGGCAGGACAAAGCGTCCGAACGCCACAACCATGGCGATCATGCCGACCTCGATCATCAACTGCTGCCAGGCTGGAATCTCGGCGGAGACACCGCCGATTTCCGATAACACCGGCACCATCGCCAACAGCGGTACGATGGCCAGATCCTGCATCAACAGGATCGAGAACGCGGTGGTGCCATGTTGACTGGCAATTTCGCCCCGCTCCTGGAGAATCTGGATCACAAAGGCGGTCGATGAAAGCGCAAAGGTCAGTCCCAGTAACAGGGAGAGCAACCAGTTGGACTGCCATTGCTGAAAATAGAGCGCCAATACAGAACCGGTGAGGAGGATTTGCAACAGTCCCAGTCCGAAAACCTCCCTGCGCAGTGCCCACAACCGGCTCGGTCTCATCTCCAGACCGATGATGAACAGCAGCAGTACCACACCCAGCTCGGTGAAATGCCTGACATCCTCCACATGTTCGGTCACATAGGGACCGGGCGAATGGGGACCTACGACGATACCCGCAACCAGCAGACCCAAGAGGGATCCCAATCCCAGGTGTTTGAACAGCATTACGGTGATCGAGGTCGCCAGCAGCAGCAGCAAAGCGGAAAAGAGAAATGTTTCGAGATGCATAGTGCCTCGCAAGATGTTGGATGGATACGGTTCCCCAGGCTCACAACGGAACTTACTCAAGCCATTTACAGCTCAAATGTTAACCTGAGCATGATGGGTAACCAGGTAAAGTATTGGGACATACCCTCATTGTATTCCCCGGCAACTGCGCTAGTTTCAATCTTAACGGATTTGCCAGGCTGGAGGAGAAGATGATCCATTTCGATGCGAACGCCGTGGTTCATATAAACGACACGTTATCCAACGAAGAGATTCATGGTATCGAAAAGAGACTCGCAGGCGTGAGAGGGATTGTCAGCGCCTGTGCCCATGTCAAGACGCCCCACCTGATGGTGGTTGACTACGATCCACAGACGATCCACTCCAGGGAACTGCTTTCCCACTTCAGAAGAGAGGGGATGAATGCCTCATTGATTGGAGGAATCTAGCACAACACCGGGAATATGCGGTAACCTAGGACCTACTATAAAAATTACCGTAAAAAAGCTACAGAGGTGTTTAGATGCATGCTACAGGCGGGCAGGTTGCGGCCGTGCTGGTTGCCGGGTTCAAAACACTCATCCATTCGACTCTGTTGCACCGATCAAGCGCCAATCGGAGCGCAAGGAGAGAGTTTTGGCAATTCCATTTGGACGACTAGCGAAATCGTGCGGCGCTTGTTCCGAGGCCATCCGAGGCGCCGAGCGGGGATCAAATGACAGGTCCTAGGATACCCCGCCCCGGACGGCTGAATATTCCATTTGAAACCCTTCTCGAAGCGAAAAAGTGCACCAAGCATCACGCCTGCCTCAACGACACGGGTTATCAGCTGTGCGGTATCCGCTTGACCACTGAAACCACGACCCGAATGGTCTGCGGCAAGGGCAAGGGCAAGGGGTGCCCATACAGTTCCCGACTGGGTAAGGAGGTTGTCTGTACCTGCCCGGTCCGGCATGCCATTCACCGAAAATACGGCATATGAGTCCGGGAACATATGCGGCATTTCAACGGCTACCCCCGGCAGACGCTCCCGTTTCTACTTGCACTGGCCAGGCACAACGACCGCGGCTGGTTCGCCGACAACAAGCAGGACTACGAGACCTATGTCAGAGAGCCGTCACTCACCTTCATCGAAGAGATGGCGCCTAAACTCAACGGCATCTCGGGGCAGTTTCGCGCCATCGCCAAGAAAACCGGTGGCTCATTGATGCGTGTCTATCGGGATACCCGCTTCGCCAATGACAAAAGACCTTACAAGACCAACATCGGGATCCAGTTCAGGCACTCCCTGGGCAGGGATGTGCATGCACCTGGCTTCTATCTGCATATCGAACCGGATGAGTGTTTTCTCGGCGCGGGTATCTGGCACCCGGAATCCCGGACCCTGGCGAAGATCAGGAACTTCATCGCCGACAATCCCGCGGCCTGGCAGGCTGCGTTGAGGGAGAGTCCGTTGCGCAAGCACTTCAAGCTATCGGGCGACACCCTGGTAAGACCACCGAAAGGCTTTGCAGCCGATCATCCGCTGATAGAGGATCTGAAACGCAAGGACTTCATCGCCATCAAAACCTTCGACAGCGATGAGATCCATAAACCCTCGTTCTGCGATTTCGTCGCCAGGGGTTTCAAGCAGACCGACTCGCTGATGCGCTATCTCTGTGCCGCGGTCGAGGTCAACTATTGATATATCTTTCTGACAACGCGCATAACTCAACTACGGAGTCATGGTAATCGGTGCGGCAAGCCGCACCCT
>JBNKLI010000040.1:0-8468 GCA_050292275.1 Candidatus Thiodiazotropha sp. | reverse complement strand
AACCTCGGCCCGGGACTGGGCGAAGTAGCCTATACCTTCCAGAGCGTCAGCGACATGGGAAAAATACTCTCTATCATCGCCATGCTGCTGGGGCGCCTGGAGATGTTCACCCTGCTGGTGTTGCTCACGCCCAGTTTCTGGCTGCGCTAATGCAGCTTGATCGCCGGGTCGATACTCCGCCGCAGCATGCGGGCGAGGGTGGTCAGGCCGGTGCGCCACCAGCCGAACAGGGTCAGTTGATGCATCTTATAGAGCGAGAGATAGACCCATCGGGCTATCCAGCCGCTGACCCGTACGCTGCCGGTGATCGCCCCCATAAGACTGCCAACGGTGCTGTAGCGGCCAAGGGTCACCAGTGAACCGTAATCCCGGTAGACATAGCACTTGTCGAAGGCCTGTCCGTTGATCCGGGTCGACAGCGATTTGGCGACGAATGAGGCCTGCTGGTGGGCGGCCTGGGCGCGAGGCGGCACCAGGTCTCCCTGCTCGTTCATCACACATGCGGCACAGTCGCCGATGGCGTAGATGCGCTCGTCATCCTCCAGGGTCAGATCGGGATTGACCTTCAGCTGGTTGATACGGTTGACCCCGAGACCGAGGTCAGCGAGAAAATCCGGCCCCTTTATACCGGCGGCCCAGACCTTGATGGTGGCCGGGATCACCAGACCGGAGGCCGTATGCACCGCCTGCTCCGTTACCTGGGTGACCTTCTCGGCGACATGCACCTGGATTCCCAGACTCTCCAGCTCCCGTTGCACCTGGCTTGAAAGCTTCTCCGGCAAGGCGGGCAGGATATGCGGCCCGGCATCGAGGATGTGCAGGCGAATGTGACGGTCCGGCTCGATGGTCTCGAAACCGTACTGGGCGATCTGGCGGGTGACCTGATGGAGCTGGGCCGCAAGCTCAACGCCGGTCGCACCGGCGCCGACAATGGCCACGTCCAGCTGCCCCTCGCGCAAGGGTTCGCGCTGGGTGTTGGCGCGGATCAATGCCTCCAGCAGCCGCTGCTGAAAGGCGTTGGCCTGTGACTTGGTATCGAGCATCAGGCAGTGCTCCTTGACGCCGGGTATCCCGAAGTCGTTACTGACGCTGCCGATGGCCAGCACCAGGTAGTCGTAGTCGAAGCTGCGGCTGGGGATCAGTTCCTCCCCCCTGTCGTTGTAAAGGGGTGCCAGTATCACCTTGCGCCCGACCCGGTCCAGATCCGACATGGCGCCGAGACGAAAGCGATAGTGGTTCCAGCGGGCATGGGCCAGGTATCCCAGGGCGTGCTGATCCGGATCGAAGGTGCCCGCCGCCACCTGGTGCAGCAGCGGCTTCCAGACATGGGTACGGGTGGCGTCGATCAGGGTGATCTGCGCCCTGCCCCTTTTGCCGAGCTTCCTGCCCAGGCGGGTGGCGAGTTCAAGACCGGCGGCACCGCCGCCGACCACGACAATCTTCGGAATATCCGACATCGAGGGCTCCAAGGGTGATAAGAAAACTGGAAACAGGTATTGGCCCAGCTTATGGGCAAAGACTTTAGCAGTTTGTTTATTGCTTGTCCCGCAACGCTACCGAGTACGTCACCGCCTGCTTCAAGGGGAATTCCCACGCTGAATTTAAAGCACTCTGTTTTAAATGGCGCGATTAAATATTTGCGCGCCAAATAAAATGGCGCGATACTACGGTTCGCGCCACTTTAAGGGATGAAGTCATGCCAAAAATCGTCTCCCAAGAGGAGCTCGACCACCTGGAAACTCTTATCGCCCAACATCCGGAAGGAGTTAGTGTGGAAGCGCTTTCTCAAATCCTTGGTTCCGGGATCTCCCGTCGTACCCTACAGCGCCGGTTGGCTTTACTCGTCGAACAGCAACGCATTTTCACCGAAGGTAGAGGGCGAGCGCTACGCTACCAGCGCATTCCCCGAGTGATCCATCGCACTCTTACTGATAGCACAGCAGTGGCGGACCGGATCTCGCGGGAGATATATATTCCCCTCTCACATGAGGGAGAGGAAATCCGCGCCTATGTCAACCAACCTGTCCAGCAACGTAAACCGGTGGGTTACGATCGTCAGTTGCTTGAGTCTTACCTACCTAATAATACTTACTACTTGTCACCAGAGATACTCGAACACCTGCACCGAATAGGGCGTATTTCAGATAATGAACGCTTAGCCGGAACCTATGCCCGGGATATCCTTGGGCGATTGTTGATCGATCTCTCATGGGCTTCGAGCCGACTCGAAGGCAATACCTACAGCCTCCTCGATACTCAGAATCTGATTGAGCTGGGTCGAGAGGCTGAGGGCAAAGACCGTAGGGAGACGCAAATGATCCTGAATCATAAGGCCGCCATAGAGTTGCTTGTAGAGCCAACAAACGATGTCGGCTTCGATGCCTTCACATTTCTCAATCTACATGCGTTGCTCTCAGAGAATCTGCTTGCCGATCCGAGCGAAAGCGGGCGCCTGCGCAGACGCATTGTGGAGGTCAGCGGCTCGGTTTTTCATCCACTCGGCATCCCACAGCAGATCGACGGCTATTTTGGTATGATCCTGCAAAAGGCAAGTCTCATTGAGAATGTCTACGAGCAAGCGTTCTTCATTATGGTGCATATTCCTTACCTGCAGCCATTCGTGGACGTAAACAAACGAGTATCGCGTCTTGGTGCAAATATATCGTTTATTCGCTCCAATTCTTGTCCGCTCTCCTTTATCGATGTACCTGAACGGGCCTATGTGGAGGGCACGCTCGGTATATATGAATTGAAGCGCATAGAGTTGTTACGCGATGTATTTGTATGGGCTTATGAGCGTTCTTGCCAACGCTACATTGCTATCCGCGGAACCATGGCAGAGCCGAATCCAATTCGATTACGTTATCGGGAGGTATTGATCGAAGTAGTGAGCGAAATTGTACGAAATCAGCAGCTTCCCGATAAACAGTTAGTCCATGGTGAAGCAAAATCCCTGGTACCGCCGGAAGATTTGGAGCAGGTCGTTGATATGGCCTTGGATGATCTACGGAATTTGCATGAAGGTAATATCAGCCGCTACAGATTACGTTTGTCCGAATACAAGGCGTGGCAACCGATGCAAAAAATACCCCGTCGAGATACTTCTTGGGTAGATCGTTAGTTGCTCACGCTAACCATCCATGGCACTTGAGGTGTTGCATCCAGATCTCAGCACCGCTTCGAAGACAACCAACTCATTGCACGTTGATTTCGAAACCTCATTGTCCGGTGTGGAAAAAGGCGGATCATTGCGACAGAGAACCGTCTTAGCAGACTGGTGATGCCCGCAATGGTATAGCTCTCATCCATGATGGTTTCGATGATTTGTGTGATGAGGGTGCCGAGCAACCCGCCGTTCGAGCTGTTGGTTTCGCTGCTGAAGGCCGTCGCGCTACCTTCCCAGAGCCTTTGTCCCGTTCGCAAATCGACCAGTCACCCTGAAGCCCTAAGGGTTGCCATACTGAATGGGTTCCTGTCTCCTGGTGTCTGACGGTTGTCTAGCACACGCAGCATCCTTGCCGTTACAGCGAAAGACAACCGTCAGTCGGCCACCAACGTTCATCGAGTTACTGGATGGAAACAAGTCACCAGGTTAATTGAGTTTGCATCCGCTGCCGGAAAATGTACCCGACGTACCTTCCGACGAATCGCTCCATGTGCCGCTCAGCGTGCCGGTTGCGGTATTGAGCGAACCGGCAATCGTTGCCCCGTCAGAAGTGGTTGCCGCTAAAGTGGTACCTGAAAGCGTGCCGCTAATCGTTAGCGACTCATCGTCGGCAACGCTATAGGCAATGCCTGTGATATTATTGGAATCGTCGATATCGAATGAAAACGATCCATAGTCGCCGCCGATGTAGTTACCGGTAAAACGATACCGGGCATTCATTACCCCACCTATTCTTGAACCTGTAAAGCTGCCATTGGTGGAATAGTATGTGTTCTGCCATGTTCCTTCGACCCTGTTTACAGAACTAAACTGGCCGCTAAATGTAGCTCCGTCTGTCGCATTACCGCTTACAAAACGAACATTTTGGTCATAGCTAATGGGAGTAGAGCCGGTGAGTCCGATATATTCAAATTCTGCGGTACTATAAGCAATTCCCTCGACATAGCCGGTCGTTGCATCTATCAACACGCCGAAATTGCCATGATCGTCGCCGGAGTATGTCCCCTTATATGCGCCTGCGTACGAACAGAGTAGCGTTGATTCCAAATGCGCCTGAGCTGTGTTGGCGCTCAATAGTATATGTGTTCCACCGTCTGCCGAAACCGCATCTGACATAATGGGTGTCAACTCTGCGGATAAATTCGTTGCGCTAAAGTCTACCTGCGACCATGCTTCCGCGGCTGATTGGACGGATGTCGAAACGCTAATACCGTTTGATAAATCTCCATCTTCATCCAACATTATTAGAAAACGCACGATATTCAGCACTTCAGTGGAAGTCGAACTGCCGCCTGATACCAGGTCGACCGGTGTGACAATCGATTTTCCTTCAGCTGTTCCTAACGTCACTCCTCCTATTGAAAATGTGACCGTTTCTCCAACCTCATAAGTGAAGCTGCCGTCTTGGCCGGTAATGCCGGATTGGCTGCCTGATACATAACTGATTCCCGCGGTATTGCTATCTTTAAATTGACCTGTCGCTGTGTCGCCGTCGCTACTACCCCCTCCCCCTCCGCAGGCTGAGACAGAAAGCGCTACCGAAATTGCGATAATCGATTTGTTGAACATTTTATTTCCTCTCTTTGATGTCGATGAACCAGACAAATTCCATGCTGTCATGCGGAACAGACGGTTTCTCCCGGCTACTCAGGCGCTTACGCGGCCCCCTATCCTTGTCGCGACTGCGAAAGATAATCCTCAGGAGACAGGTAAGACACCCACCCTAAAGCCTATCAGGAATCTTTCCAACAAACACCTGTTGGCACCGGGCTTGCAGCATCACATTAGACATTGAAAATGGTTGCAATCAGGTACAGATTTCCCAATCTGTTCTCTGAACGTGAACCAGGAACCATCCTCAATCCTCAGCTCGAGGCTGATTCAACAAGCGCATAACAACGCCAAGATCCGGCATTCGTTGATACTTCAATTTTCGGCCGGCCGCTTATGATGTTGAACTGGTTGCCATGGCGCAGGATTTCCACTTCATCGCTAGTGGGCCACGCGTGCTTTCTAAGGTTTCGAAGACAACCAACTCATTGCGCTTTTATTTCTAACCCTCATTGTCCGGTGCGGGAAAAGGCGAACTATTGCGAGGGAGAACCATCTTTCAAGTAGTACGGGGAACGCGGACCATAGAGGATGCCGTTTGGGTGGCCGGCGGAGAGCAGACGCAGACTGGTGATGCCCGCAATGGTATAGCTCTCATCCATGATGGTTTCGATGATTTGTGTGATCAGCGCACCGAGCAGCCCGCCGTTCGAGTTGTTGGTTTCGCTGCTGGAGGCCGTCGCGCGGCCCTCCCAGAGCGTTTGTCCCGTGCGCAAATCGACCAGCCGCCCTTCTGCGGTGACGCGGGTCTCGCTCAGCAGCACCTTGTATGCCGTGCCGTACTCCGTGACCTTTATGTAGAGCGCACTGTCGGCGCCAAATATTTCATGCAGTTTGGCCGCTGATATCTGGTGGATCTCCACAGGGCTGTCCAGGCCGTTCTGGCGAAATGTCTCAGCGACCAGAGTGACTGGAAAAACGTAGTAGCCCGACTCCGCCAGTGGCAGCGTGGCGTGCGCCAGCATGCCGTGGGGCGCGTCTACTTCGGGGGAGTCGTTCAGCGGCGGCAACACCAGAATCGAGGCCGGTCGATTCTCTCTGAAGGCGGAATAGTCATATTTTTCAGGCGCCGCACAGGCAGCGAGCAGAACGGCCATCAGGATAGCGCAGAGGAGTTGCAGTCTGTCGGGAATGTACGCTTTCATCGAGAGTCCTATCGCTCGAACTTCTTCAGCAGGAAATCCATGAACACAGCACTCTCCGGGAACTGCCGTTTTTCCGCCTCGAGATGAACGCGCATCTTCTCACTATTGCCGGTGCTGCCATAGAGCATGCCGAGATGGGCCTGGAAGCCGGGTGGCAGGGCCAGGTTTTTCGAGGCCGCTTTCTCCACATCGGCCTCAAGTCCGGCAATCTGTTCCTGCGGGCTTTTCTCCCTTTTGAAATGTCCGTAAATCTGATCCTGATAGTCGCCCCAATAGTAAAGAGGCTGGGGAGGCGTGGCGCACCCGCTGAGAAAAAGGAGCACCAATGTGGCTATGAATGCTCTACTGTCGAGTTTCAAGAGATCCTGCTCCCTGATTACTTCGAGGGACTCCAGGCACCACTGTCCAGGCCGGCAACCAGGGCATCGACCGCTTCGCGTATGGCCAGATCGAGGACCTTTCCATTGAGCGTCGAGTCATAGCTTGCTGTCCCGCCAAAACCGACGACCTCCCGGTTGGAGAGCTGATACTCGCCGGCCCCCTGGGCGGCATAGATCACCTCCGCGGTCTCCACTTCGACCACATTCAGCGACACCTTGGCATAGGCGACCTGGGACTTGCCGCGCCCCAGGATGCCGAACAGCTGTCGATCGCCAACCTCCTTGCGCCCGAACTCGGTCACATCTCCTGTGATCACATAGCGAGCCCCCTTCAACGACTGGGCGGCGTGGCTCAAATCGGCTTCCTGCTTGATCTCCGACATGTTCTCGCGATCGAGCACGTTGAACCTGTTGCTCAGCTGCAGGTGCGTGATAAGTATGGTTTTCGCCTGGCTTCCCAGCCTGTCCTCTCCGTCGGTGAAGATGCCGCGCATGAAGTGGGAGCGGTTGTCGAACTTCCCGACCGAAATCGGATAGCGCACACCGCTGTAGGCAGTTTGAGCGGAGACGGGTTTTGAGACCGCTACGCTACGTGAGCTTTCCGTGGCGCAGCCGGTGAGTGTTCCGATCAGGATAAACAGGGATATCAAGGATAGGATTGGGAATTTCATGGGACTGTTTCCGTTTGAATATGTATTCCAATTTGTTGATTCTTTGGCTAATCGAGTGGTCTGATCGAAAAGAGAACCAACTTTAGATAGGCCAAATAGCCGCGAATGAATGCCAATCACCGTAAATCTTCGCAAATGAAATGATAGACAATGTCATTGACCAACAACTTCTTAGCAGTAGTCATTTTTCGCTTATTTGCAGGGATTGGCGTTCATTTGCGGCTTTAATGTTTATCATGTTTGTTTAAGTGATTTCGTTACACCCTATTCAGATTCAATCCGTTTTGTCTTCGCAATTTCAACATAAGTATCAAGCCGGGTTTCCAATTTAATGACCCGCTCATTAATATTTTCAACCTTCTCTTGCAGCTTGGTATTGGCCGTATTCAACCGCTCTACGGAGTCGGTCAGCTTTACGGTGTCTTTGAGAATCGACAGAAAATCCGAACCCAGGCCCATTACTTCGCTTCCTTCTGTTCAAGCCTCTCGATGAGCGCATTGCAGCTCTCGGTGGTTTCGTCAGTCATGGCGATGGCCTTGGTCAGTGCATCTTTGACCAGAGCCAGCAGTTCAGCCGCCTCCGGCTCTTCGGCCAGCAGCTTGTCGAATTGCTGCTCAAGCGTGCGCTCATGCAACTGGATCACCACCCGGCCACTTTCAGCCTGGATGTCTACTTCGCTATCGTTTGGAATACCCGCAGCCGCCAACAGCTTGGCCGGCAGCCGGATCGCGGCGCTGTTGCCCCACTTTTGGATTTTGCCTTCGGAAACCATCGCTTACCTCTGAAGGAGTATAAACATACGTATATACTAATATATTAGCCGAAAGTGTCAACATATGTATATACAAATAGAGAGGAGTCACAGCACGAGCAATACCTGGCGCTGGATTTGTTCCCCCTCCCAGGCATCATCAACAAGTTGGCGCTTTTACCCCTTCCAACTGCCCTACCGCCTTGTCAAAGCTATAGAAGCCATCCAGCACATGCCCATCTTCAATCGCAACATGATGTGCGTTATGAGCGATCATTACATCAACAAATTCCAGTCTCTTACCACGCACTGACTTTGAATCCCGGAAGTCCATCAACGCCGACCAGACCACCTGGGAACTTTCAAACTGGAACGCCCCAACACCGACCAGACCCCGCAACACCTCACAGATCGCTTCTTTATCGAGAAGGTAGCGTTTGCCGGTCAGTGTCCACACAGTTTCAGCCAGAACTACATCGGTAATCAACACAGGCCGATTGCCCTTGATGAGCCTCCTGGCTTTGGCGTGCTGACCGGCATGGTCGGCCAGCAAGTAGCGCAGCAGCACATTGGCGTCAATCGCAATCACTCGAAATTACTCTGCCGCGACTGCTCGTCACTGACAGCCTTGTTGGCCTTTGTGCCTTTGAGTATCCCGGCCGCCGCGCCGACCTGCTTCTTGATGATGTTGAACTGATTGCCATGGCGCAGGATTTCCACTTCATCGCCAGGATGTATTCCCA
>JBNKLI010000039.1:0-15684 GCA_050292275.1 Candidatus Thiodiazotropha sp. | reverse complement strand
CAAAGGCACGTTGCTCGCCGCCGAACTTGGCCGCTTGTACCGTGGTGATGGCCGCCGTCAGCGTGGTCTTGCCGTGGTCTACGTGACCAATCGTGCCCACATTGACATGCGGCTTTTTGCGTTCGAATTTTTCCTTGGACACAGTGCTACCCCTATACCCGTTACTGTTTCTTGATGATGGCGTCGGCGATGTTTGCCGGCACCTCTGAATACTTGGCGAACTCCATGCTGTAGTTCGCACGGCCCTGTGTGGCCGAACGTAGATCGGTGGCATAACCGAACATCTCCGACAACGGTACTTCAGCCTTGATCTGCCTGCCTGCAGGGGTGTCATCCATACCCTGCACAATACCGCGACGACTATTGAGATCACCCATCACGTCGCCCATGTACTCTTCCGGAGTGATAACCTCCACTTTCATCATCGGCTCCAGCAAGACAGGCTTGGCCTTGGCCGCCCCCTCCTTGAAACACATGGAACCGGCAATCTTGAAGGCCATCTCACTGGAGTCGACATCATGGTAAGAACCATCGTAGAGAGTCACTTTGACATCTACCATGGGATAACCAGCCATGACACCGTTACCCATCGCCTCCTGCACACCTTTGTCAACCGCGGGAATGTATTCACGCGGGACCACACCGCCGACGATCTCGTTGACAAACTCATAACCCGCGCCCGCCTCCTGCGGTTCGATACGCAGGTAGACATGACCGAACTGACCGCGACCACCCGATTGACGCACGAATTTGCCTTCCTGCTCCACCAAGCTGCGGATCGTTTCGCGATAGGCCACCTGGGGGGCGCCCACATTGGCCTCGACCTTGAATTCACGTTTCATGCGGTCGACGATGATATCGAGATGCAGCTCGCCCATGCCGGAGATGATGGTCTGGCCCGACTCCTCGTCTGAGCTGACACGAAAGGAGGGATCCTCCTGAGCCAGCTTGGAAAGCGCGATACCCATTTTCTCCTGATCGCCCTTGGTCTTTGGCTCCACTGCCACCGAAATAACCGGCTCGGGGAACTCCATGCGCTCCAGGGTAATCGGCTTGTCGAGGGCACACAGCGTGTCACCGGTGGTAACGTCCTTCAGACCAACAGCGGCAGCGATATCACCGGCAAGCACCTCCTTTATCTCCTCGCGGGAGTTGGAGTGCATCTGCAGGATACGCCCAATACGCTCCTTCTTGCTCTTGACCGGGTTGTAGATCGAGTCCCCCGACTTGAGCACGCCGGAGTAGACGCGGAAGAAGGTCAGGGTGCCGACAAAGGGATCGGTGGCGATCTTGAAGGCCAGTGCGGCAAAAGGTTCGTTGTCGTCGGAGAGACGCTTCGCCTCTGTCTCTTCCGCATCATCGAGCACACCGGTGATCGGCGGCACGTCGACTGGTGAGGGCATCACTTCAACGATCTTGTCCAATACCGCCTGCACACCCTTGTTCTTGAAGGCGGAACCGCAAGTCACCGGCACGATCTCCAGACGCAGGGTACGCGCACGCAGCCCGGCAATGATCTCATCTTCGTTGAGATCGCCCTCTTCCAGGTATTTTTCCATCAGCTCGTCGGAGCCTTCGGCAGCGGCCTCGACCATGTGCTCGCGCCACTCATCACAGGTATCCTTGAGGTCGTCCGGAATCTCGGCGTACTCGAACTGAGCACCCATGTTCTCCTCGCTCCAGACGATGGACTTCATCTTCACCAGGTCGATGACACCCTTGAAGCCCTCTTCTGCGCCCACCGGTACCTGGATCGGCACGGCATTGGCGCCGAGGCGCTCTTTAAGCTGGGTTACAACCCGGAAGAAATCGGCACCCATGCGGTCCATCTTGTTGACGAACGCCATGCGGGGCACCCGGTATTTATTTGCCTGACGCCAAACGGTCTCGGACTGGGGCTCGACACCACCAACGGCGCAGAGCACGAATACCGCGCCGTCGAGCACACGCAGAGAGCGCTCCACCTCGATGGTGAAGTCCACATGTCCGGGAGTGTCGATAATATTGAAGCGGTGCTCGGGGAACTGCTGAGCCATACCGCTCCAGAAACAGGTCGTGGCAGCGGAGGTAATGGTGATACCGCGCTCTTGCTCCTGCTCCATCCAATCCATGGTTGCCGCACCGTCGTGCACCTCACCAATTTTGTGAGACACACCAGTATAGTAGAGCACGCGCTCTGTCGTTGTCGTCTTACCAGCATCGATGTGCGCCATAATACCGATATTGCGATAGCGCTCGATAGGAGTTTTCCGTGCCACGTTACAAACCTGTTTTTAAAGAGCTAAGTTAAGGGTTGATAAAAATCGCTTACCAGCGATAGTGTGAAAATGCCTTGTTCGCCTCCGCCATGCGGTGGGTGTCATCTTTCTTCTTGACCGCCGCACCCTTGTTTTCGGAAGCATCCATCAGCTCTCCCGCCAAACGATAGGCCATGGATTTCTCGCTGCGCTTTCGCGACGCATCGATCAGCCAGCGCATTGCAAGCGAATTGCGGCGGTTTGGACGAACCTCTACCGGCACCTGATAGGTGGCGCCACCGACACGACGGGACTTGACCTCCACCAGCGGGCGCACATTTTCGAGCGCGGTCTCCAACAGCTCCAGCGGTTCACCGCCACGCTTTTCGACCACAGTGTCCAGTGCTCCATAGAGGATCTTCTCCGCCACCGACTTCTTGCCGTCCTGCATCACCATATTAATGAATTTGGCCAGCAGTTGGCTTCCATACTTGGGATCGGGCAATGTTTCGCGCCGCGCTGCAACTCGTCTTCTTGGCATCGTTCTATCTCAAACTCGTTGAATACTGTCTGTCCTGCAGACCGTTAACTCTTCGGGCGCTTCGCGCCATACTTCGATCGACCCTGACGCCGCTTCTCGACACCCGAGGTATCGAGGCTGCCGCGAACCACATGATAGCGAACACCAGGCAAGTCCTTCACACGACCACCGCGGATCAATACCACCGAGTGCTCCTGAAGGTTGTGCCCTTCACCACCGATGTAACTCGAGACTTCGTAACCGTTGGTCAGTCTGACACGCGCAACCTTACGCAACGCGGAGTTCGGTTTCTTCGGCGTCGTGGTATAGACACGGGTGCATACACCACGCCGTTGCGGGCATGCCTCCAGTGCAGGCACATTGCTCTTTTGTACTTTGCGTTTCCTGGGCTTGCGCACCAGCTGGTTAATTGTCGCCATCTATTCCGTCTCCAGGGACGTGATGTTTGTACTTTGCATAAAAAAAACCGGAGAAGCCGAACCCTTTCTGCAACAAATAGCGGAGCAGAAAGCGAAAACAATTTCTCTGGTTAGAATAACCTTACTCAACAATGCGTTACGCAATATGCCGAGTGGCAGAAACGAGAGGCCGGCATGGGCCGGCCTGTCATAAGGAGCGCGCATTCTATGCCCGCACCATCCTGTTGTCAAGAGAGTCTCGCCAAATATCCTACAAATCCGTCATTCCGAGTCGGGGGTGTTGAGCGCCTCCTTGAAGGCCTGTTCCACCTCTTCCACCACCAGTTCGGGCTTGACCTCGGATGCCATCTGCTCCTCGTGACGCCTGCGGTGACGCTCGGTGTGGTAGGAAAGCCCGGTTCCTGAAGGTATCAGACGGCCCACAATGACATTCTCCTTCAATCCATTCAGACGATCCGACAAGCCACGCACCGCCGCCTCGGTCAACACTCGGGTCGTCTCCTGGAAGGATGCCGCCGAGATGAATGACTCCGTGGCCAGGGATGCCTTGGTGATACCGAGCAACAACGGCTCGTAAAGTGCCGCGTACTTACTCTCTGCACGTAGCTTTTCAGCCTCATCCAACAATGCGGACTTCTCCACCTGTTCTCCCTGGAGGTACCGGCTGTCACCGGGCGCCGTAATCTCGACCTTGCGCAACATCTGGCGAATTATCACCTCAATATGCTTGTCATTGATCTTTACACCCTGGAGACGATAGACATCCTGTATCTCTTTGACCAGGTACTCGGCCAGATCAGTAACTCCCTTCAGGCGAAGAATATCATGGGGATTGAGCTCACCATCGGAAATCATTTCCCCCTTCTCCACATGCTCGCCCTCGAACACATTCACATGGCGCCATTTCGGTATCAGCTCTTCGTGCTGTTCACCCTCAGCATCGGTGATGATGAGTCTCTGTTTGCCCTTGGTATCCTTACCGAAGCTGACGGTACCCGTCGCCTCCGCCAGAATCGCCGGATCCTTCGGTTTGCGCGCCTCGAAAAGATCGGCAACACGGGGAAGACCACCGGTGATGTCACGGGTCTTCGAAGACTCCTGGGGAATACGGGCGAGTACATCACCAACTCCCACCGCGGCCCCATCCTGCACGTTTACGACCGCGTTCGCGGGCAGATAGTAGTGCGCTGGAATGTCGGTCCCCGCGATATTGAGGTCCTTGCCATTTTCATCCACCAGCTTGACCATCGGCCTGATGTCCTTGCCGGCGGCCGGACGCTGTTTCGGGTCGATGACCTCCAGCGAACTCAGGCCGGTCACCTCATCGGTCTTTTTCTGCACCGTCACGCCATCGACGAAATCCTCAAACCGCAGTACACCTGCCACTTCAGTGATGACCGGATGGGTGTGGGGATCCCAGTTGGCAACGATTTGACCGCCTTCGACCGACGTACCGTCATCGATTTGCAGCGTGGCGCCGTAGGGAACCTTGTAGCGTTCTCTCTCGCGGCCCACATCATCGACCACCGTCAATTCACCCGAGCGTGAGGTTGCCACCAGATGACCGCTCGAGTGTTTCACCGTCTTGATATTGTGCAACCTGGCGGTACCGGCGGCTTTGACCTGGATATTGTTCACCGAAGCCGCCCGCGAAGCTGCACCGCCGATATGGAAGGTGCGCATGGTCAACTGGGTGCCTGGTTCGCCGATCGACTGTGCCGCAATGACACCCACCGACTCACCCCTGTTCACCAGGTGTCCACGCGCCAAATCGCGGCCATAGCAATTGGAGCAGACACCCACTTTCGCATCACAGGTGATGGCGGAACGCACCTTGACCTGGTCGACACCAGCCGCTTCGAGTGCTTCGACACCCTTTTCATCCAACATCACTCCGGCATCGCAGACTACTTCATCACTGCCGGGGCGATACACTGGCACGGCGGTGACTCGTCCGAGAATACGCTCGCGCAACGGCTCGACCACATCGCCGCCCTCGATGATGGGCTGCATCAGCAGACCCTCTTCAGTACCGCAATCCTCCTCAAGCACGACCATATCCTGGGCCACATCGACCAGGCGCCGTGTCAGATAACCAGAGTTGGCGGTCTTCAACGCGGTATCGGCAAGGCCTTTGCGGGCTCCGTGAGTGGAGATAAAGTACTGCAGGACATCAAGTCCCTCGCGGAAATTAGCCGTAATCGGGGTTTCGATGATAGAACCGTCGGGCTTTGCCATCAGTCCACGCATACCCGCCAGCTGTCTTATCTGAGCTGCGGATCCACGCGCGCCGGAGTCGGCCATCATGTAGACCGAGTTGAATGAGTCCTGCTCGACCTCCTGGCCATCTCGGTCGAGCACCTTGTCTTTACCCAGCTTGGCCATCATCGCCTTGGCCACCTGGTCGTTGGTATGAGACCAGATGTCGACTACCTTGTTGTAGCGTTCGCCGTTGGTGACCAGCCCCGAGGTGTATTGGTTCTCGATCTCCTTGACCTCTGCTTCCGCGCGGCCGAGGATCTCACCCTTCTCATCTGGCACCACCATATCGTTGGAGCAGAAAGAGACTGCGGCACGGGTTGCAAAGCGGAATCCCATGTACATCAGCTGATCAGCGAAAATGACGGTATCCTTCAACCCCAGTCTGCGGTAACAGATATTGATCAGATTGGAGATCGCCTTCTTGCCCATTGCCTGGTCCACCTGGGAGAAGGGAAGCCCTTTGGGAACGATATCGAACACCAGGGTCCTGCCGATGGTGGTTTCGACGATTTTGGTCTCCTCGGTGCGGTTCCCGTCCTCATCGACAATCACCTCGGTCAGACGCACCTTGACCCGCGCCTGCAAATCGACATGGCCCGACTCATAGGCACGCTTGGCCTCCTTGATGTCACTGAAGGCTGAACCCTCTCCTTTGGCGTTGATCCGCTCACGGGTCATGAAATAGAGACCCAGCACCACATCCTGCGAGGGCACGATGATGGGATCACCGTTGGCCGGGGACAGGATATTGTTGGTCGACATCATCAGGCTGCGGGCCTCCAGCTGGGCCTCCAGAGAAAGCGGAACATGGACCGCCATCTGGTCGCCGTCGAAGTCGGCGTTGAACGCAGTACAGACCAGCGGGTGAAGCTGGATCGCCTTGCCCTCGATAAGTACGGGCTCGAAAGCCTGGATACCGAGGCGGTGCAGAGTCGGTGCCCGGTTGAGCATCACCGGATGTTCGCGAATAACCTCCTCGAGGATATCCCAGACATCGCCGGTACCACGCTCCACCAACTTTTTCGCCGCCTTGATCGTGGTAGCCAGACCGCGCAGTTGCAGCTTGCTGAAGATGAAGGGTTTGAACAGCTCCAGAGCCATGCGTTTCGGCAGGCCACACTGATGCAGCTTCAGGGTCGGCCCGACCACGATAACCGAACGGCCGGAGTAGTCGACACGCTTGCCGAGCAGATTCTGGCGGAAACGGCCCTGCTTGCCCTTGATCATGTCGGCCAGGGATTTCAGCGGACGGCGATTGGTGCCGGTAATGGCGCGACCCCGTCGGCCGTTATCGAGCAGTGCATCCACCGACTCCTGCAGCATCCGCTTTTCGTTGCGCACGATGATATCCGGCGCGTTGAGATCAAGCAGCCGTTTCAGGCGGTTGTTGCGGTTGATGACACGACGGTAGAGATCGTTGAGGTCCGAGGTGGCGAATCGTCCGCCATCCAGAGGGACCAGCGGGCGCAGCTCCGGGGGCAGAACCGGCAATACGGTCATGACCATCCATTCCGGACGGTTGCCCGACTCGTTCAGTGACTCCAGCAATTTGAGCCGCTTGGTGAACTTCTTGATCTTGGTCTCGGAGTTGGTGCCTTCGATCTCCTCGCGCAGACGCTTGATCTCTTCGGGGATATCGATGGTTTTCAGCAGTTCATAGACCGCCTCGGCACCCATGCGCGCGTCAAACTCATCGCCATTCTCTTCAATGGCATCCAGGTACTGTTCGTCAGTCAGCAGCTGACCACGCTCCAGAGGCGTCATACCGGGATCGACAACCACGAATGACTCGAAATAGAGAACCCGCTCGATATCGCGCAAGGTCATGTCCATCAGCAGGCCGATGCGCGAGGGCAGGGATTTCAGGAACCAGATATGAGCCACCGGACTGGCCAGTTCGATATGGCCCATGCGTTCGCGGCGCACCTTGGCCAGGGTCACCTCCACGCCACACTTTTCGCACACTACACCGCGATGCTTGAGTCGCTTGTACTTGCCGCACAGGCACTCATAATCACTCACCGGGCCGAATATCTTGGCACAGAACAAACCATCGCGTTCCGGCTTGAAGGTGCGATAGTTGATGGTCTCCGGCTTTTTGACTTCGCCATAGGACCAGGATCGGATCATGTCCGGTGATGCCAGGCCGATACGGATGGCATCGAAATCTTCGGTCTGGCCCTGCTGCTTTAGAATATTAAGTAGATCTTTCAAGATCGTCTCTCCTGCATTCGGTTACTGACCACGTCAGTCCTCAGTCCTGTTCCAGTTCGATGTTGATGCCCAGCGAACGGATCTCTTTGACCAGTACGTTGAAGGACTCCGGCATGCCGGCCTCCATCTGATGATTACCATCCACAATGTTTTTGTACATACGTGTACGACCATTGACGTCGTCCGACTTGACAGTGAGCATCTCCTGCAAGGTGTAGGCGGCACCATAGGCCTCCAGGGCCCATACCTCCATCTCCCCGAAACGCTGACCGCCGAACTGCGCCTTACCACCCAGGGGCTGCTGAGTAACCAGGCTGTAGGGACCGGTGGAACGGGCATGCATCTTGTCATCGACCAGATGGTTGAGTTTCAACATATACATGTAGCCGACAGTGACTTCACGCTCGAACGGATCTCCGGTGCGACCATCGTAGAGTCTACATTGGCCGCTGCGGGGCAGACCCGCCAGATCCAGCATCTGTTTGACTTCGGACTCATGGGCTCCATCGAATACCGGGGTTGCCATCGGTACACCGGCCCTGAGGTTTTGGCACATCGCCACCACCTCCTCGTCCGTCATCGAATCGAAATCCTCGGTTTTGCCGCTGGTGTTGTAGACCTTGTCGAGATACTCGCGCAATTCGACAATTTTTTGCTGTGCATCCAACATGGTACCGATCTGCCTACCCACGCCTTTTGCGGCAAAGCCGAGATGGGTCTCGAGCACCTGCCCCACGTTCATGCGCGAGGGTACGCCGAGAGGATTGAGCACGATATCCACCGGCTCTCCGTTCTCATCGAAAGGCATATCCTCAACCGGTACGATAGTCGAGATAACACCCTTGTTACCATGACGTCCGGCCATTTTGTCACCCGGCTGAACACGCCGCTTCACCGCCACGTAGACCTTGACCATCTTCAGCACACCGGGAGCGAGATCATCCCCGGCGGTCAATTTACGTTTTTTCTCTTCGTACTTGTCGCGGAAAGTCTCCCTCTGCGCCTTGATCTGCTCGGCAATGGTCTCCAGCTGAGCTGCGGACTCCTCGTTGCGCAGCCGGATCTCCAACCATTTATCACGCTCCATTTCGGCGAGATAGGCTTTTGTGACCTTGGCCCCCGCTTTGATCTGGTTAGGGCCGCCATCGACCACTTTACCCACCAGCATCTTTTCAACGCGTTGAAAGGTATCCTCTTCCATGATGCGAAGTTGATCATCCAGGTCCTTGCGCACACGATCGAGCTCGACCTGCTCGATCTGCAGTGCCCGGGCATCCTTCTCCACCCCGTCACGAGTGAAGACCTGAACATCGATAACGGTTCCCACCATCCCGGAAGAGACACGCAACGAGGTATCTTTCACGTCGGAGGCCTTCTCACCGAAGATAGCCCTCAGCAGTTTCTCTTCAGGCGTCAACTGGGATTCACCCTTCGGGGTGACCTTGCCGACCAGGATGTCTCCCTCGCGCACTTCGGCGCCGATATAGACGATACCCGACTCGTCCAGCTTGGAGAGCGCGGCCTCGCCCACGTTCGGGATATCGCCGGTGATCTCCTCGGGACCGAGCTTGGTGTCACGGGCCATGCAGGTCATCTCCTCGATGTGGATCGAGGTGAAACGATCCTCCTGAACCACGCGCTCGGATATCAGGATCGAGTCTTCGAAGTTGTAACCGTTCCAGGGCATGAAAGCGACGCGGAGGTTCTGTCCAAGCGCAAGTTCACCCATGTCGGTGGATGGACCATCGGCCAATACATCACCCCGGGCGATCACATCCCCGACATCCACCAACGGTCGCTGGTTGATGCAGGTATTCTGGTTCGAACGGGTGTATTTCGTCAGATTATAGATGTCGACACCCGGCTCGCCCGCCTCGGTCTCGTCATCATTGACCCGTACCACGATACGGGCCGCATCCACCGACTCGATCTCACCGCCGCGCTTGGCGACCACGGTCACACCGGAGTCAACCGCCACCACGCGCTCGATACCGGTGCCAACGAGGGGCTTTTCAGCCCGCAGTACTGGTACCGCCTGGCGTTGCATGTTGGAGCCCATTAACGCCCGGTTGGCATCATCATGCTCCAGGAAAGGAATCAGGGAGGCCGCGACAGAGACGATCTGTTTTGGCGAGACATCCATATACTGCACCTTATCCGGAGTGGAGAGGGTGAACTCGTTCTGGAAGCGCGAGGAGACAAGTTCGTCCACCAGCATACCCTTGGCATCGAGGGAGGCGTTGGCCTGGGCGATGACATAGCGTCCCTCCTCGATGGCGGACAGGTAGTCGATCTGATCCGTCACCCGACTATCCACCACCTTACGGTAGGGGGTTTCGAGGAATCCGTATTTGTTGGTGCGCGCATAGACCGCGAGCGAGTTGATCAGACCGATATTGGGTCCTTCAGGGGTCTCGATGGGACAGACACGTCCATAGTGTGTAGGGTGCACGTCGCGCACCTCAAAGCCGGCTCGTTCACGGGCCAGTCCACCCGGGCCGAGAGCCGATACACGCCGCTTATGGGTAACCTCGGACAGCGGGTTGTTCTGATCCATGAACTGGGACAGCTGGCTGGATCCGAAGAACTCCTTGATCGCGGCGGAGACCGGTTTGGCATTGATCATCTCCTGGGGCATCAGGCCCTCGGATTCCGCCTGTGTCAGACGTTCCTTCACTGCGCGCTCGACCCGTACAAGTCCGACGCGGAACTGATTCTCCGCCATCTCACCGACACAACGGATGCGGCGATTGCCAAGGTGATCGATATCATCGACTACACCGTTGCCGTTGCGGATATTGATCAACTCCCTGAGCACATCGATGATGTCATCCTGGGACAGCACACCCTCGCCGATCTCGTCCTCACGATTCAATCGACGGTTGAATTTCATGCGGCCGACCGCCGAGAGATCGTAGCGATCGGCGGTAAAGAAGAGATTGTTGAAGAGATTTTGTGCCGCTTCCTTGGTCGGTGGCTCACCCGGACGCATCATGCGATAGATCTCGACCTGGGCCTCCAGCTCATTGGTGGTCGGATCGATACGCAGGGTCTCGGAAATGAAGGCACCATGATCGAGATCATTGGTGAACAGCGTATTCAGCTTCTTCACTCCGCTCTCGACCAGAGTCTCCAACATCTCCTCAGTGATCTCACCATTAGCCTCGGCAATCAGTTCGCCCGTATCCTTATCGACCACATTGTGCGCTAGAACCCTGCCGTGAACGAAATCCCGCGGCACATCCAGCTTGTTGACACCGCCCTGTTCCAGCTCGCGAATATGGCGTGCCGTAATGCGTCTGCCTGCCTCGACTATGACCTTGTTCCCAACCTTGATATCAAAACTGACCGTCTCGCCGCGCAGACGTTCCGGCACCAGGTCGACCTTCAATGTTTTCTTGGTGAGGTTGAATGTGTCGGTTTCGAAGAACATCTCGAGAATCTGTTCCGTATCGAATCCGAGCGCACGCAGCAGAATGGTCGCAGGCAGTTTACGCCGTCGATCGATACGCACGAAAACGTTATCCTTCGGATCGAACTCGAAATCGAGCCAGGATCCACGATAGGGGATGACCCGTGCAGAGAAAAGGAGTTTGCCTGAGGAGTGGGTCTTGCCACGATCATGGTCGAAAAAGACGCCCGGAGAGCGGTGCAGTTGCGACACGATGACCCTTTCAGTACCGTTGATAACGAATGTGCCGGTATCGGTCATCAGGGGAAGTTCCCCCATGTAGACCTCCTGCTCCCGGATATCCTTGACGACTTTGGAACCTGCCGGCGCCTCTTTGTCATAGATAACCAGGCGTACCAGCACACGCAACGGGGCGGCGTAGGTGGTACCGCGCAGTTGACACTCACGCACATCGAAAACGGGTTCACCCAGCTTGTAGTTTACATACTCGAGTACCGCGTTCCCCGAATAGCTTGTAATCGGCATTACCGACTTGAACGCCGCATGCAACCCGATGTCCTGGCGCTCTTCGAGCGGCACTCCATCTTGTAAAAACCCACGATAGGAATCGATCTGGGTTGCCAAAAGAAACGGTACTTCCAGGATGCTGGGTCGTTTACCGAAGTCTTTGCGGATACGCTTTTTTTCGGTGAATGAATAGGCCATGCTGCCGTCCCTCAGTGTCAAAGGGTTGGTGATTGCGAAGCCAAAAGCCGACATCCCGCCGGCTGATGATCAACGCTCATAAACTATCACCTGAATCGTACTCGGCTCAGATGATCGGGTGATCGAAGAATCCCGACGCATCGAGATCTCATGACACCCATGCAACAAGCGGTAAAAGGCCGGTGACTCACGCCACCAGCCCATACCGCATATGTCTGCAGACGAGGGGACGAGAATCTTATTTGATCTCGACTTTGGCGCCTGCCTCTTCCAACTGCTTTTTGGCCTCTTCAGCCTCTTCCTTGCTGACGCCCTCTTTCAGTGTGGACGGTGCGCCTTCAACCGCCTCCTTCGCCTCCTTGAGACCCAGACCGGTCATACCGCGAACAGCCTTGATGACAGCAATCTTGTTGCCGCCGATCTCTGCCAGTACCACGTCGAACTCGGTCTTCTCTTCCGCTGCGGCTTCACCACCGCCAGCAGCCGCAACCGGCGCTGCAGCCACGGCCGCAGCCGCAGTAACGCCGAATTTCTCTTCCATTGCCTCGATCAGGGCGACCACGTCCATCACGGACATCTCGGCGATAGCCTCGAGGATCTCTTCTTTAGAAACAGCCATTGTTGAACTCCTGAAAAATTGTTTGCACGATTTGGTGTAATAAGATCAAGCCGATCAGGCCGCCTCTTTGGCGTCCTTGATCGCAGCCACAGTCCGGACCAGTTTGCCGGGCACCTCTTTCATGGTGCGGGCCAGCTTCTCAACCGGTGCCTTCATGACCGCCATCAGCATGCTGACAGCCTGATCATAGGTCGGCATTTTGGCCAAGGTGTCGATATCACTGGGGGGCAGCATCTTGCCGCCGATGGATACCATTTTCACCTCGAGAAGCTTGTGCTCCTTAGCAAAGTCCTTAATGACGCGCGCTGCAGAACCCGGATCTTCCTGGGAGAAGGCGAGGAGCAGAGGCCCCGTCATACCTTCACGCATACAGGCAAATTCCGTATCCTCGAGTGCGCGTTTGGCCAGGGTGTTTCTCACCACCCGCAGATAGACACCGCTATTGCGCGCTTCGCGTCGCAAGGCGGTCATCTGTTCCACGGTCAGCCCCCGGTATTCGGCGGCGATCGCGGATAACGCACTGTTCGCTACGTCATTGACTTCGGCAACGATGGCTTTCTTTTGCTCAAGATTGAGTGGCAAAGTCGTTACCTCCTGATAATGGGGAAATATCTCTTTCCCGAATACACACGTGGCACCCAGGGCGCCACAACCACACGCACACCATCACCAGGATATTCCTGATTGGGGGCGCTCCGTCTGCGCAGGCGGCGATTAAGCACATTCATGCACCTGCGGTCTTTGACAGCACCGGCCAGGCCGGCACCCCAAAGTTCTGTTCAGCTGCAAGGCATACACCTCTCAGCACTCATGTTCTATCAAATAGCAAGGGATGTCTGATCCAGCGTCAAACCCGGCCCCATGGTTGAGGAGACAGTAACTTTTTTCAGATAGACACCCTTCGCCGAGCTTGGTTTGGCTTTCACCAGCGCACCCAGCAAAGACTCGAGATTCTCTTTGAGTTTCTGAGGTTCGAAATCCGCCTTCCCGATCGAGCAGTGGATGATGCCAGCCTTGTCGGTGCGGTAACGTACCTGACCGGCCTTTGCGTTCTGAACCGCTTCCGCCACATTGGGCGTAACCGTGCCGACCTTGGGATTGGGCATCAGGCCGCGCGGACCCAGGATCTGTCCCAACTGACCGACAACACGCATCGCATCCGGTGAGGCGATCACCACATCGAAATCCATAATGCCGCCTTTGATCTCCTCGGCGAGATCCTCGAAACCGATTTTGTCGGCACCCGCCTCCTTGGCAGCATCGGCATTCGCCCCCTGGGCAAACACCGCCACGCGGACCGTCTTTCCGATCCCGTGAGGAAGCACTGACGCACCGCGCACAACCTGGTCGGATTTGCGCGCATCGACGCCCAGGTTGACACTGACATCGATGGACTCGTTGAATTTCACCGTCGATATCTCTTTCAACAGACTGAATGCCTCATCTGCGGGATAGAGCTTACTGGCCTGCAGTTTTTCACGCAACGCCTTGATTCGTTTAGACTTCTTAGCCATGACTTACTCCACCCCCTCGACATTCAGACCCATCTGCCTTGCACTGCCTGCAATGGTGCGCACTGCCGCATCCATATCCGCAGCCGTCAGATCGGGCATCTTGATAGTCGCGATCTCTTCAAGTTGCTGGCGTGTTACCGTGCCGACCTTGGTCATATTCGGCGTGGAACTCCCTTTCGGCAGGCCCAGGGCCTTTTTCAGCAGCACGGAAGCCGGCGGCGTCTTGGTAATGAAGGTGAATGACCGGTCGTTGTAGACAGTAATGACCACCGGGATGGGCAGCCCCTTCTCCACGTTCTGTGTCTTCGCATTGAAGGCCTTGCAGAACTCCATGATATTCACGCCATGCTGACCCAGGGCAGGACCAACAGGCGGACTCGGATTCGCTTCACCAGCCTTCACCTGAAGCTTGATGTAAGCCATTATCTTTTTAGCCATGATTACCTCTGTATCGGGTGCAAACGCCTGGGACTCTCACCCAGGCTCCCCTCTGTTTTGAACCTGAATCCATAGGTTCAGGTTGTCATCAAAAACCCTAATCGGGCGGTTCAGCCCTTTTCGACCTGGCCGAACTCCAGATCAACCGGGGTGGAGCGGCCGAAAATCAGTACCGACACTTTCAACCGGCTCTTGTCGTAGTCGACCTCTTCGACCACTCCGGTGAAATCGTTGAATGGCCCATCGATGACACGGACCACCTCGCCGGGTTCGAACAGCACCTTGGGCCTTGGTTTCTCGACACCCTCCTGTACCCGCTGCAGGATGGCGTTGGCCTCCTTTTCGGAGATCGGTGCAGGACGATCGCCGGTTCCACCGATGAACCCCATGACCTTTGGCACATCCTTGACCAGATGCCAGGTATCGTCGGTCATTTCCATCTGCACCAGAACATATCCCGGAAAGAACTTACGCTCGCTTTTGCGCTGCTGTCCCGCGCGCATCTCCACCACCTCTTCGGTAGGCACCAGGATGTCGCCGAACTTATCCTGCATGCCGTAGCGTTCGATGCGCTCCTTGAGCGAACGCTGAACCTGGGACTCAAAGCCGGAGTAGGCATGTACCACATACCAACGCATTGCCATAAGGTCTCCTTATCCAGTTCCGGTCAGCGCCTTGAGGATCGCACCCAGCATCATGTCGAACAGCCAGAGTACGATGCCCATGATCAGCACCATGACAAATACAATCAATGTGGTCTGCACCGTCTCCTGGCGACTGGGCCATACCACCTTGCGCACCTCTACCTTGGAGGAGACGGTGAACTCCCATGCTGTCCGTCCGACCAGGGTCTGATAGGCGATGAACACCGATACCCCCACCAGGGCCAGCAGACCCAAGACGCGCAGAAGATGCGAGTAGGCGTCCAGGTAGTAGAAACCGATAATGCCGCCCACAATGATCCCTGCCGCCAGCAGAAGCTTGACAGTATCGAGACTCGACGCCTCTACCTGGGACTTCGAATTCATAGTTCCGTATGCCGATAAAAATGGCAGGCCAAGAGGGAATCGAACCCCCAACCTGCGGTTTTGGAGACCGCTGCTCTACCAATTGAGCTATTGGCCTTAAAAATAGTAAAAGCGGGGCGAGTCCTCGACCCACCCCGCGGGTTCTTTACCGAATTTACTCGATAATCTTGGATACCACACCGGCACCCACGGTCCGGCCGCCTTCGCGGATCGCAAAGCGCAGACCCTCTTCCATCGCGATCGGCGCGATCAGTTTCACCGTCATCTTCACGTTGTCTCCAGGCATCACCATCTC
>JBNKLI010000038.1:0-77004 GCA_050292275.1 Candidatus Thiodiazotropha sp. | reverse complement strand
CCGATCTACGGGAGATCTCCCTGTCCGCGATGAACATACTCGGAACGCCGCCCCGCCAGGCCCCCGAGGCCTGGATCGGTAAACAGATCGCCTTCCTGCGGGGGGAGAACAGCGTCGCAATGGGCGAGATCGTCGGTATGAGAGGCGAGATCCTGCAGCTCAGACTTGGCGCCGGGGAGAGGCCGACTTCGCAGATGCTGGTGCGCGATGCCGTTCGCGACGCTTCCGGCCTGCTGGTGACCGGCAAGCGTTTCGCCGAGAACGTGGTGCGTTACCTCCCCCCCTCCGATCTGGTTCCGGACTACCCGGTTGCTCAGGAGGGTGGACACCGCCCCATGGTACAGACCGGCAGCGCCTCCGCCCTGCTGATGAACGGTGTCTTCGGCGACCCCCAGCTCCATCTCCGCCTGGCTCATCAGCGGCGCAGCATGCTCTTCGATCTCGGCGATGGCACACGCCTGCCAGGCCGGGTGGCGCATCAGGTCAGCGATGTCTTCATCAGTCATGCCCATATGGATCACATCTGCGGCTTTCTCTGGCTGCTGCGCGCGCGCATCGGCGAACGGGAGGCCTGCAGGCTCTATGGTCCGCCCGGGCTGACCCGGCGGATCGAACATCTCATCAATGGTATCCACTGGGACCGTATCGGTGACCGGGGTCCCCGTTTCGAGGTCGCTGAACTGCACGGTGAGCGCCTGCTCCGTACCCTGTTGCAGGCCGGTAACCCCGGCTCCCATGCTCTGGCCGAGTCCCGGGTGAAGCATGGTATCGTGCTCGAAGAGCCCCGATTCAGAGTCCGCGCCCTTACCCTCGATCACGGTATCCCGGTGCTCGCATTCGCCTTCGAACCGACGCTGCAGATCAATGTGCGCAAGGAGAGGCTCATCGACCGCGGGCTGCAACCCGGACCCTGGCTGACCGAGTTGAAGGAGCGTATTGCCGGCCGGCAGCCGGAGCACCGGATAACATTGCCTGACGGAAGCACGGAGACAGTACAACGCCTGGCCGAGGAACTCACCCTGGTCAGCCCGGGCAGCAAGATAGTCTACGCCACCGACCTGGCCGACAGCAGCGAAAACCGCGAGCGCCTGGCCGCGCTCGCCAAGGGGGCGCATACCCTGTTTTGCGAATCGCCCTTCATGATGAAGGATCAAGGGCAGGCACGGCGCACGGGGCACCTGACCACCCTGGCCTGTGCCGAGATCGCCGGCAGGGCCGGTGTCCGCCATCTCATTCCTTTCCACTTCTCGCGCAGATACGAAGAGGCGCCATGGCGGGTCTATGACGAGATCGCGGCGGCCTGTCCCCAGTTGGTGATGCCCGGCAATGCGACAGGATCGAATCAGGGTGGATCCGATTGAATATGGCGTTTTTGGGGCTTAACCCGACAGCCACGCAATCGCTGCTGCTTCATCCGTGAACAGTCGGACCGCATAGCCGGCATTGTTGAATACGGTCTCCATGAAGTCGTGAGACCTGTCGTCCGGGTCTGTCAAAAGTGCCGACCGGGCATCTTTCGGAAAACGGAAATCATTCATCTCCGCATAGGCGAAAGTGTAGTTATCAAGCGTGGATTCGATGTTTGGCGCGCCCCTGAGGTCGAACAAATAGCATTTGATACCGTTCTGCTGGCCCAATCTGGCGGCATCCGCTCCGCAGCGACGCCCCAATTCGGTCGTCATATCGGTCTTGATATTCACCACGATGTATTTGCTGTCGGGTGATTGCGAGACTTCGTACTCTGTTTGAGATTCTGTTGTTATCTGCATACCTATGGAGTCAATCAGTCAATTAACATGACCCCTCCATGGGAGGCTCTATAACCCTGTTTCATTCACGGATGTATAGCCTATATACCCGCTCCCGGCCAGTATGCAGCCAGCGTATGCAAAGGCGCAGATATTGTGGAATTGAGCGATAAGGTTATCCCAACTCTTGCAATCGGGCATTGCGTCGACATCGGTTGTGGTCAATAACGCAACGATTCAACCACCTCATACCCCATCTCAGGCCTCCATCCCCAGGAGTAGTTACCCAGGTCGTACAGTGCCGCCTGTTTCGCCTCGGCGGCCGAGCGCGGGCTATAGCCGCAGCCATAACTGGTGCGGGTACGTCCGGTAAAGGTGGTGTAAGTGGTCTTGACGATCACCATATAGGCGTGGCGCAATCCGCTGCTGGCCTGTACATGTACATCCTGGCCTTTTTTTCGGTAACCCTGGTCGAGGAGTCTTTGTCTGGCCTTATGGATGGCCGAGTCGACGCTCTCATCCGCCGAGGCCACCCATTCGATGGCCAGCGAGTCACCGAGTCGCTTGGCGATGGCGCAACTGGCGCCTGCCCTCGCCCCGGCCGTCCAGGTCATCGCCATCACGGCGATCAGGAGCAGGAATAAGCCACGGCGTTCAACCGCCTTCGAGCATCGACTCCAGTGTTTCCCATCGTTCATAGGCCTGATCCAGTTCCTGTTGCACCCCAGCCATCTGCTGCTGCAGCGCGGCGATCCGCTCTCCCTGGGTGCGATAGAGGTCGGGGTCGCTCAACTGCGACTGCAGTTCGGTCAATTGCGCTTCCAACGCTTCGATCCGCTGTGGCAGGGCATCGAGTTCGCGCTGGTCCTTGTAACTTAGCTTCTCTCTCTTCTGTTTCGGCCTTTCGGGTGTGGACTTGACCTGGGCGTGTGTCGCGGGCTTCGGTTTCACTGATTGGCTCGAACGGCAATAGGCCTCCCAGTCGCTGTAGCCGCCGACCGACTCCACCACCTTTCCCTCGCCTTCGAACACCAGGCAGCTGGTCACCGCATTGTCGAGAAACTCACGGTCGTGGCTGACCAGCAACAGGGTACCCGTGTAGTCCGCGAGCAACTCCTCCAGCAGCTCCAGGGTCTCCACATCCAGATCGTTGGTGGGCTCGTCGAGCACCAGCACATTGGCCGGCCTGGTGAACAGCTTGGCCAGCAGCAGCCGGTTGCGCTCACCACCGGAGAGCGCCTTGACGGGGCTGCGCGCGCGCTCCGGGGTAAACAGGAAATCCTGCAGATAGCCGATGATATGCCTGCTCCTGCCGCCGATCTCCACCTTGTCGCTGCCGCCGCCCACGTTGTCCTGTACGGAGCGCTCCTCATCGAGCTGACTGCGCAGCTGGTCGAAATAGGCAATCTGCAGCTGGGTGCCCAGCCTGATCCTGCCCGAGTCGGGCTGCAGCCGACCCAGCAGCAGATTCAGCAAAGTGGTCTTGCCGGAACCGTTGGGACCGATGATGCCTACCCTGTCGCCGCGCAGAATCGTTGTAGAGAGCTGCCGGACCACAGGATCACCCTCCCATGCGTAGCTGATATCCTCCAGCTCCACCACCAGGCGTCCCGAGCGCTCCCCGGTGTCGAGCTGCATCCTCGCCTTTCCCTGCAGTTCGCGACGTTGTCGCCTCTCCTCCCGCATCGCCTCGAGCATCCGTACCCGGCCTTCGTTTCGCGTGCGCCGCGCCTTGATGCCCTGGCGTATCCACACCTCTTCCTGTGCCAGCTTTTTGTCAAAACGCCGATTGACCTGCTCTTCGGCATTAAGCTGTTCCTGTTTACGGCGTAGAAAATTGCCATAGTCTCCCGGCCAATCGGTCAGTCTGCCACGATCCAGTTCCAGAATACGGGTGGCCACGCGGCGCAGGAACGCCCGGTCGTGGGTGACGAAAAGCACAGCCCCGGGATAGCCGAGCAGGAACTCCTCCATCCATCGGATCGCCTCGATATCGAGGTGGTTGGTGGGCTCGTCCAACAGCAGCAGATCAGGCTCCACCACCAGGGCCTGAGCCAGCAACACGCGTCGCTTCAAGCCCCCAGACAGTGCGCCGAAGCGGGCATCGGCATCCAGGCCGAACCTGGAGATGACCTTCTCCACCCGCTGCTCCAGCTGCCAGCCCGCAGCGGCCTCGAGTTCATGTTGCGCCTGTGACAGTGAGCTCAACAGGCCTTCATCACCTGTCTCGGCGAGGCGATGGCTGATGCTGTGGTAGCGCTTGATCTTCTCGGCGAGCCGCCCGACACCGTCGGCCACCACGTCGAACAGGCTGCCGTCAATCGCATCCGGCACCTCCTGGATGAGGTGGGCAATCTCCACCCCATTGCCGACCACCCGTTCTCCATCATCGGCCGCGACACTGCCTTGAATCACTCTCATCAGGGTCGACTTACCGGCGCCATTGCGCCCCAGCAGAGAGATCCTCTCACCCTTTTCGATGTTGAGATTCACACCATCCAGCAAAGGACGGTCGCCATAACTGAGACTGAGATTGCGCAGGGTTATCAGTGGCATGGATTTTCCCATAAAGAGTCGTTCACGACATTTACGCAAACTGCGCCGACAATGGCAAAACAACTTGCATTGTGTGATTATCAGAACATTATTCAGAGAGCGGGCCAAGTGGCGGGAGACGATAGCCGATGGAAACCAAGATTCTGCTGAAAGAGGCGGATATGCCGACCCACTGGTATAACGTCGTTGCGGACATGCCCAATCCACCGGCACCTGTACTCGCACCCGACGGATCACCGCTAACACCCGATGCGCTCAGTGCGATCTTTCCCGATGCCATCATCGAACAGGAGGTCAGCGCAGAACGCTGGATCCCCATCCCCGACGAAGTCCGTGAAGTGCTCCGCCTGTGGCGTCCCTCCCCCCTCTATCGGGCCGAGCGTCTGGAAATGGCCCTCAAGACCCCTGCCAGGATCTATTTCAAGAACGAGGCGGTGAGCCCTGCCGGGTCCCACAAGCCGAATACCGCCGTTGCTCAGGCCTTTTACAACAAGCGCCAGGGGATCAATCGTCTGACCACCGAGACCGGTGCCGGGCAGTGGGGCTGCTCATTGGCCCTGGCGGGCCAGCTTTTCGGTTTGGAGGTACGGGTCTATATGGTGAAAGTCAGCTATGAGCAGAAACCCTATCGACGTTCGATGATGCAGACATGGGGTGCCGAGGTATTTCCAAGCCCCACCGACATGACCAGGTCAGGACGCCACATCCTGGAAAAGGATCCCGACTCCCCCGGGTCCCTGGGCATCGCGATCTCAGAGGCGGTGGAGGAAGCGGCAGGCCGCGCGGATACCAACTACTCCCTGGGTTCGGTGCTCAACCATGTACTGCTGCACCAGACCATCATCGGCGAGGAGGCGAAGAAGCAGCTGGAACTGGTGGGTGACTATCCGGACGCGATCTACGCCCCCTGCGGCGGCGGTTCAAACTTCGGCGGTATCGCCTTTCCCTTCTTTGCAGACAAGGCGGCCGGCAGGGAGATCGACCTGGTTGCCGTCGAACCCAGCTCCTGCCCGACCCTGACCAAGGGTATATACGCCTACGATTTCGGCGATACCGAGGGTCTCACTCCATTGACCAAGATGTACACCCTCGGGCACGACTTCATGCCACCGGGCATCCATGCCGGAGGCCTGCGCTATCACGGTGAGTCGGCGCTGGTCAGCCAGCTCTACAACGAGGGACTCTTGAGCGCAGTGGCCATTCCTCAGCTCGAGACCTTCGAGGCCGGTGAACTCTTCGCCAAGACCCAGGGTATCATTCCCGCACCCGAATCCTGTCATGCCATCGCAGCCATGATCAGGGAGGCGAAACGCTGTGCCGAAACTGGCGAGGCGAAGACCCTGTTGTTCAATCTCTCCGGACATGGTCATTTCGACATGAGCGCCTATGACCGCTATTTCAAGGGAGAGCTGGAGGACTTCGAATACCCGGACGCGGCAATCCAGGACTCACTCAGCCATCTACCGAAAGTGGGCTGAACCGAAACCTGCGGCGCTGTCACATCCGCTGTGACTCCCAATCCATGCGCAATCGATGCAAATCGTTGCCAGTCTGATCCCAGTTCAGCTCATTTCCCGAGTGCTGCATCTCATCTATCAACTGGTGAAGGCCGGCGACAAGGGACTGTAGACGCTCACGCTCCATCTGCTTGTTGTTTTTACGCTGCACGTTTTCGATACGGCTGTTCACGACTTCGACCAGCAGCATCAGATTGTCCCGCCAGCGCTGGTATCGCGTCTCGTCGTGTATCGGCATATTGCGCACGAGTACAGAGATCAATTGAGCATTGATCAGGGTACGCTGACCGAAATCGACGATTTTCCCTTTTTCGTAGAGACTCTCCATCATCTCCTGGTCCAGTACACCAACCTCGCCGGCATGTGAAAAGTAGTGGCCGCCCTCCACCAATCTGACGATCACTCTCAAACCAAAACGATCGAAAATCTCCAGCAGCCCGTCGCCCAGGGCCCGTATGTCATCGTAATCGAGGCTGTTACCGAAAAAATCGGCCAACAGGTTCAGTTCCGTACAGGCCGCAAGCGAGGTCTCCATCTCGTCGCGGCTCAGGGTGGCGCGGTCCCGGGCAGCTTCAAGATCATGACGATGGTTCAGCGCGATACGGATCTTGATCAACAGCTCATTCACATCATAGGGTTTGGTGACATAATCGTCGGCACCCGCATAATACCCGGCAAGGCGCTCGCTGAGGCGCGACAACGCCGATACGAAGACCACGGGGATCATGGATGTCGAGGGATCGGCCTTGATCAGGCGGCACAGGGTCAACCCATCCATCAACGGCATGTCCACATCCAATAGAATCAGATCGGGTGGGTTTTGCGCTACCAGTTCGAGACAGGCCTGACTGCTGTTCGCCAAAGAGACCTGATAGTCGTAACGCAGAATCTGTTCCAGACTCCTCAGATTTTCCGGTTGGTCATCAACCACCAGGATATGTTGCACCGAAGTCTCTTCCTGTTCGGATTTCATCACCCTCCTCCATGCGCGGCAAGTAACTGCATTTTCTCACAAATTGCCCGGTAACCCCAGTGGCGCAAGCCAGGACTGCCGGATTGATTAAGCGGCTACCAATCGTTCGGCGGGGGTTCTCTGTGTGAATCCCAAGTATATGCTCCCGAGGTTTGTCGCTTCTCCACCTGTTTCTTCGTAAATTCGCGACAAATGGTTACAAATTTGGCTTTCACTCTCACCCCAATCTGGTATTGTTGACCGTACTGCCCTGTTAATTAGCGGTTGGATGAATGATAATAATCCATCTTTTCCGGACTGAACACTGCGATGGTTAAAAACGTCTCTTTCAAGGAGGCCAGGGATGGCGTGGCCGACTGTTTGAACTGCTCTCTGCGTGAGTCAGTTCTGTTCGCCAGGCTGGAGGAGAAGGATTTCGAGAAACTACATGACCCGATAGACCAGTACACACTTCCGGTAGGGGCAACGCTCTACCACACAGGTGACAAGGGGGAGCGCCTGTATACGATACGCACCGGCATTCTGAAACTGGTCCAGTACCTGCCGGACGGCAGCCAGCGTATCGTGCGACTGATCCGCTCCACAGACATTACGGGGCTCGAATGCATTGTCGGCGAGACTTATCAGCACGATGCCGTGGTGCTCCAGGAGACCGAAGTCTGTGCGCTTCCGGTACGTGTCGTGGAAGACCTGGGCAAGGAGAATCCCGCCCTGCATCATGAGCTGCTCAATCGCTGGCAACGCGCCTTGAAGGAAGCCGACGCCTGGCTCACAGAACTCTCCACGGGATCCGCCAAACAGCGCGTCGCGCGCCTGCTGTTACGCCTGGTGAAAGACACCCAGGAGAGCCAATGCAGTCTTTTCGCCCGCGAGGACATGGGCGCCATGCTTGGTATCACCACCGAAACGGCAAGCCGCACCATCGCCGAGTTCAAACGCCAGAGCCTGCTGGTGGAAACCAGCTTCAACCAGTTCCTGCTCGACATCCCGAATCTGCAGAGAATCGCTGAAGATTGACCATTTTCAATGCCGGGAAACGGCCACTGTCTTAACCTGCCGAAATAGGTTTTTGAGCTAGTTGTTTGGACAACCTTATTGACCAGGCAGGGGAGAAGCGACTTGAAACATGCCGTCAAGGAGATCGCGTTGCCGATCTTCAGCATCGAAATGGACTTTACTGAATGCAGGCTCGACACTATCGAAGCGATTGTCGCCTTTTTCGAAGAGCAGGTAAAACATCACAAGGCCGCCCGCTATATCGCCACATTCGACCATCTGCGGCATACCAAGGAACTGCCGGAAGGCATGGTCGCGGACGAAATCGAGGCCGCCTACAATGTGGTCTTCTGTTTCGGATTCAGCCTCCAGGATGCCGAGCAGCTGGCCACCAGGCCACGTTCTATCGGGATCTGTCAATCCAACGGCCGTATCACCATTTCGTTCATCGAAGCACCCATGCCCGTGGTGAATGCACTCATGGAGCAGTGGGCACTCTCCCTGCTGCGCGATGAGCGTCTGCATCTGCAGACCTCAAGAAGCGCAGGGCATCATACAGAGAAGCTGCCAACCCCGTAGCGGCTGTCGAAGATAGGGATTACATCTCCATTTCCAGGTCGTCGATAATGCTGTCGATTCCGGCCTGTGCACACTCTTCATCGACTTTCCCATCAGGCGCCCCGCTCACACCCACCGCGCCAAGCAGGTGACCTGCCGCTTGGACAGGCAAACCTCCGGCGGAAAAGACTAAACCGTCAATATTGCCGATGGCTGGACTGGCGCGATCGCTCAAACCTGAAGTGGCGGCATTGAAGTTGGCTGCGGTAAAGGCCTTCATGCGACTGATCGGCACCGTAATCCGGGCAGCGATAGTATCGCGCATCACAGCCTGAACCGTACCGTCCCGGTCGACCACCGTGACCCCGATCTGGATACCTTTTTTGCGGCATGCCTCGATTGCGCCCATCGCGATCTTGTTCGCCGACTGGAGAGAAAGGCGCTTCAGGCTGACGGTGGGAGCGGCTTCATCCGCAACTGCCCCCATCGGGATACCTCCGATCAGCACGGCGCTCGCCATGACAGCCATTATTGATTTCTTCATTTCATCCTCCGCTATAACGCTCGATTAATCCGATTGTATTGTCTGCCTTAATGAGTTATCGAAGTGGACAGCTCCGTTGCACCCTATTGAGTGCCAAACAAATATTAACTCAAGTTTCGGAGTTCAGATCGCGATTCAGACTCCGCCGTTTGTGTGGACTCGGCTGGCTGGGAAAGCGTCGGCCGCAGGGATGCGGCCGTCGAGCGCCCAGGGACGGGTTTACAGCGTCTTTCCCAGCCAGCCGAGTCCACGCAAACGGCCCCTAATAATACCCTGAACTCTGAAACTTGAGCATTGTGTTCATTTGCGGCTTTGTATTTCATATTCACTCGGTGGCGGTTTATCAATAGTGGTGTTTGACATAGTCGTCCACCATCTTCATGAACTGCCCCGAGATATCCTCACCCTTGAGTGTCGACACCTTTTCACCATCCACATAGACCGGGGCCGAAGGGGATTCGCCGGTTCCCGGCAGACTGATGCCGATATTCGCCTGCTTGCTCTCGCCGGGCCCGTTCACCACGCAGCCCATCACCGCAACCGACATCGACTCCACGCCCGGGTGCCCCTGGCGCCACAGCGGCATCATCGCACGCAGATGATTCTGCACGTCTTTCGCCAGTTGCTGGAAATAGGTACTGGTGGTGCGACCACAACCCGGACAGGCCACCACCATCGGTGTGAACGCCCTTATTCCCATCGACTGCAGCAACTCCTGGGCGACTATCACCTCCTGGGTTCTCGATCCACCGGGCTCGGGTGTCAACGAGATACGAATCGTGTCGCCGATCCCCTCCTGCAGCAAAACCGCTAGCGCGGCACTCGATGCGACTATGCCCTTGGAACCCATGCCCGCCTCGGTCAGTCCCAGATGGAGTGCATAGGTACACCGCTTCGCCAGGGCGCGATAGACGGCGATCAAGTCCTGGACACTGCTCATTTTGCAGGAGAGTACGATTCGATCCTCGGAGAGACCCAGATCCCGGGCCCGCCGGGCACTCTCGAGTGCCGAGACAACCATGACCTCCCTGGTCATATGATCGGTGTCCAGCGGCGAGGATGAACGGGCGTTTTCATCCATCATTCTGGCCACCAGAGCCTTGTCCAGACTGCCCCAGTTGACACCGATCCTCACCGCTTTGCGATGACGGCAGGCAATTTCAATCATGCTCGCGAACTGGCTGTCGCGCTTGGCGCCCGAGCCCACGTTACCCGGATTGATCCGGTACTTCGCCAGGGCTTGCGCACAGGCAGGGAAATCGCCCAACAGGCGGTGGCCGTTGAAATGAAAATCCCCCACCAGGGGCACCTCGAGTCCCATCCGTTCGAGACGCTCACGGATCCTGGGCACGGCCCTGGCTGCATCCTCGGTATTTACCGTGATGCGAACCAGTTCGGAACCGGCACGGGCAAGCGCGGCCACCTGTTCTGTCGTAGCATCCACATCCGCCGTGTCGGTATTGGTCATCGACTGCACGACCACCGGCGCGGCAGCTCCGATCCGCACTCCGTCCACCGATACGCCGAATGTCTTGTGTCTTTCGATTGCCACGCCTCTCTATGCCTCGAATCGTTCAATTGGTGCTAAAGAATAACAAATGAGCCACCGCCTGATTACTCTTTCAGCAAAATGTTCGGAAATAAAAAAGCCCGGTATCGAACCGGGCTTTTTTTCCACTTGGAAACAGCTACTTAGTGCCCATTCAGAAATAGATGTTTTTGAAAAACAACGTCATCCCGGCGAATGCCGGAGGAGTGGCGCATGGATGCACCGTTTACGGACCTAAGGATGGAGTCTAGTGTATACAACGAGTTACTGGATTCCGGCATGCGCCGGAATGACGAGTATTGTCGTTTCCGGATGAACATTACTTCAGTTTGCCAATACCCAACATTTTGAGTATGTATTTTTCATATATTGGTTCCGACGTCCCCTTCTTCATTTTGCGAATGAAGTACTTTTCGAAGGCGATTTTCGCCATATGCACCCATTTGCCTTTCTTGAACCAGGCAACGTTGCGGGGGGGAATCTGCGGCAGTGCGACAAATGCCGCGCCTGTATCACCCATATCTGCCAGACAGATGGCGTTCCAGGTAGCCAGGGTGGTTCCCTCCTTGCCCGCGAGACCGTCCGCGATATTGTGGACAATGGCGGTCACCATCGATTCGATCATATAGCCGGTCTTGGGTGCGCCGGTGGGGACCGCGGTGGCTTCCACGGGGGGAATGGCGATACAGACCCCGGCCGCATAGATGTTGGGATATTTCGGATTACGCTGGTGGTCATCCACAAAAACAAATCCGCGGGGATTACACAATCCCTCCACATTGGCGACCGCCTCGACTCCCTTGAAAGCCGGCAGCATCATCGAGTAGGCGAACTCCACCTCGTGATCCTTCAATTTGTGTCCGGAGTCGTCATATTGCTCAACGAACATCTTGCCCTGTTCGACCTTGGTCACTTTGGCATTGGTTATCCAGTTGATATGGTGATTGCGAAATTCACTCTCGAGGAAACCCTTGGAATCCCCCACTCCACCCAGACCCAGGTGTCCGATATAGGGTTCGGAGGTGACGAATGTCATTGGTATCTTGTCGCGGATCTTTCGCTTTCTCAAATCCGAATCCATGATGAAAGCGAATTCATAGGCGGGACCGAAGCAGCTGGCGAAGGGTACGGCACCAATCACTACATGGCCGGGATTCTCCAACAGGTTCTGATAGGCGCCATAGGCCTTTTCCGCGTGATCGACGGTACAGATGGATTCCGTGAACCCTCCGGGCCCCGTTCCCTCAACCTCTTCGAAAGCGAGCCTGGGGCCGGTGGCGATCACGAGATAGTCATAATTGACGGTATCACCGCCATCGAGGGTCAGCTGGTTGGCCTCAGGATCGATTTTATCGACCCGCTTGGCAATAAAGTTGATACCTTTGCGTTCCAGGTGCGGCCGGATATCGAAGGTTATGTGCGATCGCTCGCGCCAACCGACAGCCAGCCAGGGGTTGGATGGGACGAACTGGAAATACTCCCGTTCGTTGATCATCGTGACTTCATGTTCACGCCCCAACTCCATCCGCAATTCATAGGCACAAGGCATGCCCCCTGTACCCGCACCCAAAATGACGATATGCGCCATTACCTACACCTCCATCCTCTCCTGAGATTATCTGGATACGGCAATGCCAGGAGAGGTGGCATGACCGCGTTTTTTTGAAAGTGCCGTAAGTGTATACCCAAGATCCTGAAATTTAAAACTATTTAAGTAATCCTTAATGCGCTAATACTACCCCGGCCAGGAGATCGGCGAATTACCTACTCCGACAGTTGAAACCATTGTGTCACCCGCTGCTGGGTTGCGATGGAAAACCGCTCATACAGGGTGGGCAGTCGTTGTTGCACCAGCTCATTAACCCGTTCAGGGGAGTTGTTTTTTTCACTCAGGTGAGAGGCGAGCACCGCTTGCAGTCGGGATGTCTGCAAGCGCTGCAACAACGCTACCGCCTGGTGATTGTTGAGGTGACCATGAGTCCCACCGACCCTCGCTTGCAGGCTGGGGGGATAGGGCCCATTCGCGAGCATCTGAGGGTCGTGATTGAACTCGAGAATCAGGCTGTCGCAGGAGTGCAGGATTCCTTCGATATGCGGTGTGATATAGCCGGTGTCCGTAAGGAGTCCGAGTGTCGTGCCGCCGGCCCGAAACAGAAACTGGCAGGGCTCCCGGGAATCGTGCGGTACCGGATAGGGGGCAATCTCCAGGTCGCCAATCGACCACCATCCGGAATGGCAGTCGATCGCATGGAGACTGGGCAGTTTTCCGAAATTTGCCCCGAGAGAGGTACCGGGGGTCATCCACACCGGCAGCGTATAGCGCCGCGCGAATGCCCCTGCACCCTTGATATGATCGCCATGCTCATGGGTGATCAGAATGGCCGATAGCGACTTCGGATCGACCCTGATGTCGCTCAGCCGTCGCTCGATTTCGCGGGCCGCAAACCCGCAATCCACCAGCACTCTGACCGAAGGGCTCTCGACAACCAGAGCGTTTCCCTGGCTGCCGCTGCCAAGTAGCGCGAATTTCAGCGGCACGCTTCAGCGAATCTGCTCGTGTATCAAAGCCAGGATACGTCCCGCCGTCTTGACGTCCACTTCCACTCCGTCCTGATCTTTGATCACTACCCGTGTTCCCTGATCCAGTTCCGTGAGTTTGACCTGGTATTGAGTCTCTTTGTCGAAATTCTCCTCGTCATCCCGCCAGAAGGCGAGTTTGGAAAAGAACCCCTTCTCTTGCTCGCGGGACCCGGAGAGCTCACTATAGCGTACGAAATAGATACCCGACGAACGGTCTCTGTCCTCCACGGCGAAACCCACCCGATCGAGGGCAACACCCGTCAATCGCCAGGCCCGGGCGAAACCCTCATTGATCCAAAGTTCCGAACGCTGCTCCGTCCTGGTCAATTGTGAGCGTTTTTCTCTCGTCTCTTCCTTGGCCAGGGCCGCCTCCGCCTGCTCTCTGGCCATACCCAGATAGACCATGAGACTGCGCAGCATCGCGGCTTCGATGCCCGGATCGTTGGGCCGGGGTGTCCAGTAGGTGGTATCGGCGTTACCACTGACATCCTCCACCAGCTTCTCCTCCATGCCTCGATGAGTCAGGTAGAGTTCGGTGGTGCCAGGCTCAAGCCCCCTCTCCAGGCGCACGCGGAACTGGTCGCGGGTGGCCGATGAGTAGATGCTGCCAAGCGTCTTACGAAAAAACTCGGTTATAGTGCCCTGTTTGATATCGGCCCGACTCTCCAGCCAGTCTGTTTCCATCACGCCTGTGGTCGGATCCTCTTCCACCAGCAGGAGACCGTTGTTTCGCCAAAACGCAATGACCTTTGGCCAAATCGCCTGCGCTTCGGCATCGATCACCAGCCAGCGCTGATCACCGTCACGCTCGATCCTGATATTCTCGAATTCCGGCAACACCTCATCGGCCACGACCTTGGATCCGCTGTCACCGCTGCCGCGCTTGTTCGCATACTCCTCGTACGAGGCACCCCCCGCGTCCGGTATGACCATGGCATCCTGAATCGACGAACTGGTCAGATCCGGTGGCACTTCAAGATTGTCCACCGTCTCCTTCTGGGAGCGGTAGACCCGTTCGGAGTCTGAGAAATAACCACCGCTTGAACTACAACCGATAAGGGCGATAGGTAGAAAGGTGATCAACAGAAAAACTGAAACTGTTTGCATGTTCAAGAAAACGTCAGGTATATATATTGCCCAGAGCTTGTCAACACTGGGACAGTGGAACCGAGTGATAAGTTTGATGACCGTTTACTGCACATCGGCTGAGAGGCGGATCCGAAGAAGTTTTCCTCTAGACCGTCACAGGACTTCAGCCTGAAGCATCGCCTGCACTACCTCATCCTCCGCTGGAGGACTCAGCCAGGTCAGCGGCAGCCTGATTCCACGGCCAGCCAGGCCCAGTTTCATCATTGCCCATTTCACTGGAATGGGGTTGGATTCGATGAACAGCGCGCGATGCAGACCAGCCAGTTTCGCATCGATCGCCCGTGCATCCCCGTCTCTACCCGCCATTGCCGCCACGGTCATCTCATGCATCAGGCGCGGAGCGACATTCGCGGTCACGGAGATAACCCCGTGTCCACCCTGCAACAGGAAATCACAACCAGTGGCATCGTCGCCACTGAATAACAGAAATGCGCTGTCGCACATCTCCCGCAGCTGATGCAGACGTGTCAAATCCCCGGTCGCCTCCTTCACACCGATGACATTGGGTATTTCCGACAGCCTGGCGATTGTCTCCGGCAGCATGTCGCAGGCCGTGCGACCCGGCACATTGTAGAGGATCTGCGGAATATCCACGGCTTCGGCTACCGCCTTGTGGTGCAGATAGAGCCCCTCCTGCGTGGGTTTGTTATAGTAGGGTGTCACCAGCAGGCAGGCGTCCGCACCCGAGGCCGAGGCGCATTGTGTCAGGGCGATGGCCTCACGGGTCGAATTCGCGCCCGTCCCCGCGATCACCGGCAGCCTGCCGGCGGCATAGTCGACGACCCGGCGGATTACATCACAATGCTCCTCTTCATCCAGGGTTGCTGACTCGCCAGTGGTGCCGACAGCCACAATCGCGTCACTCCCTTGTTGGATATGAAACTCCACGAGAGCACGTAATGCGGTATCGTCCAGGCTGCCATCCTCCTCCATGGGAGTGATCATCGCTACCATACTGCCGTGAAACATCGCCTGAGACCCCGATTTATCAAATGTCCGGCAATGGTATCCTGTGGCTTGCGATGATGACAAGGGGCATCAAAAGGTGGTTTACCCAAACCCCTAAAAATATCGCTCGAGAGAGATAACAGATGTTAAACTCTCCTCAAATAGATCCGACAACCCGATAGCAAACTTTTTTTTATGACCACGCCAAAGAATTACCTGGTTATCTCGGCACTTGGAAACGATCAGCCCGGCATAGTCAAGGCCCTGTCAAAAAAGATCCTCGATGAGGGCTGCAACATTACCGACAGCAGAATGACGGTATTGGGGGGGGAGTTCGCAATCCTGCTGCTGATCGAGGGACCCTGGAACACCCTGGCCAAACTCGAGTCCGCCGTGCCCGAACTGCAGCAGGACCTGGGACTCACCATCATCTGCAAACGCACCGAGGAGAGAGTTCGCAGCAACAATCTGCTGCCATACATGGTCGAAGTGGTGTCACTGGATCATCCGGGTATCGTCAACCAGCTGGCTGAATTTTTCTCCGAACGTGATATCAACATCGAGGATATGGTGACAACCGGATATTCGGCCGCCCACACAGGCACGCCCATGTTTTCCGTGCATATGAGCGTCGGCATACCCTCGGACATCCATATCGCGGTCCTGCGCGAAGAGTTCATGGACTATTGCGATGATTTGAATCTGGATGCGGTGATAGAACCCATCAAGGGTTAGAGAGGAAACAGCGAACCATGCCTGAGATTACCATCGGAAAGGTCGTGCCCGATATGGCACTGACCGTCACTGCGGACAAGACCATCAAGCTGTCCGACTTTCGCGGCAAGCCCATCGTCCTCTATTTCTACCCGAAAGCCAGTACACCTGGATGTACCCAGGAGGGACTCGATTTCAGTGCCTCCATCGCAAAGTTCCGGCGCCAGTCCGCAGTGATTCTCGGGGCCTCCCGGGACAGCCTTAAAGCTCAGAATAATTTCAAGCAAAAACAAGGATTTCCTTTCGACCTGATCGCCGACGCCGAAGAGAGACTCTGTCAGGCATTCGACGTTATCAAGATGAAATCCATGTACGGCAAGCAGGTGCGCGGTATTGAGCGCAGCACCTTTTTGATCGATGAGGATGGCCGCCTGCGCCGGGAGTGGCGCAAGGTCAAGGTCAAGGGACATGTTGATGAAGTCCTCGAAGCGCTGAAGGCGATGCGTGCCGGTAAACTTGCCTGAATACCAGGATTCCCATTCCCGACCAACAGAAACACCCGGGCGGAGCGTGGTGAGTCACTCTTGCGCCGCTTTTGCCGGGGCCATTCCATCAACCAGAGAACGCTAGCCGATTTACGATATGCCAGAAAAACGACCCAACAGCACCCGACTTTTCGTCCTCGATACCAATGTACTGATGCATGATCCCACCGCACTGTTCCGCTTCAAGGAGCACGATATCTACCTGCCGATGGTTGTATTGGAGGAGTTGGACAAAGGTAAAAAGGGGATGTCCGAAGTGGCGAGGAACGTACGCCAGACAAGCCGCTTCCTCGACGAACTGATGGGCAATGTGCCACAGGCAGCCATTTGCGACGGTATACCCCTCAACACCCTGCAGCTGAATGGAGGTATCGACTCCCTGACCGGTCATCTGTTTTTTCAGACCAAACCACTCAGCGGAGAGCCGCCTCCCACCCTGCCCGGCAATACACCGGACAATACCATTCTCGCAACGGCACTCAGCCTGCAGTCGGAATATCCGGACAGACAGGTCATCCTGGTCTCAAAGGACATCAATCTGAGGATCAAGGCGACCGTTGTCGGCATTCGCGCGGAAGACTACTCCAATGACAAGGTTCTCGAGGATGTCAATCTACTCTACAGCGGCATGGAGAGTCTGCCCGAAGGCTTCTGGGAACAACACACCCGGGAGCTCGAATCCTGGCAGGAGGAGGGCAGAACCTTCTACCGGATCGCCGGACCCGACACGGAAACATGGTACCCAAGTCAATGCCTGCAGCTGCCGGGGGACGACGGTTTCCAGGCCATTGTCAGGAAAAAAGAGGAAAACAACGCCACCATCGAGCTGGTGGAGGACTACACCAACCCCAAGCATGCCGTGTGGGGTATCACCGCGCGCAATCAGGAACAGAACTTCGCCCTCAATCTGCTGCTTGATCCAGATCTCGATTTCGTTTCACTGCTGGGCACGGCCGGTACCGGAAAGACCCTGCTGACCCTGGCAGCCGGCCTGGTACAGACACTGGACCTCAATCTCTATCGTGAAATCATCATGACCCGGGTCACCGTTCCTGTCGGAGAGGATATCGGTTTTCTTCCCGGCACCGAAGAGGAGAAGATGACACCCTGGATGGGGGCGTTGATGGACAACCTCGAGGTCTTGACCCAGACAGAAGGGGGTGAGTGGGGACGGGCGGCCACTGAAGATCTGCTACGCAGCAGAATCCGCATCCACTCCCTGAATTTCATGCGTGGCCGCACCTTCCTCAACAAGTACATCATCCTCGATGAAGCACAGAACCTGACCCCGAAGCAGATAAAGACCCTGGTGACCCGGGCCGGACCAGGTACCAAGATTGTCTGCCTCGGCAATGTATCGCAGATCGACACTCCCTACCTGACGGAGACGACCTCGGGATTGACCTATGCCGTCGACCGCTTCAAGAACTGGCCCCACAGCGGACACATAACCCTGCAGAGGGGGGAAAGGTCACGCCTTGCGGACTATGCCTCGGAGAATCTCTAAATCTTGGGGCTCGTTAGAACAATTTGTGGATAGCCCCCCTCTCCCTGGCCTTCTCCCCCGAGGGGAAGAGGGGGATATAAAAACCGTGAATGCAATGAACGCATCCACTCAAAACTGCTGTTCATTCCTGATCCTTTGGCTGAGTGTCGTAGGTACTCAGGAAAAGGAATGACGACTCAATCAGAACTTCCTAACGGTATCAGTGAATACTGCCTCGATCGACGATGGTCTTCAGTTCGGCGACTGTGCGGCGATATACGTCGGCGGCTTGATTGTAGCTTCCAACCAGTCCGGAGCCGTCATTCTGGCGCCCCTTGAACTCCAGCTCACGGGCGAGTATGGACAATTCCATGGCACCCACGTTGGCGCTGCTCGATTTCAACGAATGAGCGGCTTTCGCAAGAGAATCCAAATCGCGATCCTTCACGGCATCACGAATACCATGCATCAGTCCAGGCGCACTTTTCAGATAACTCTCGAGCACTGAGACAAACTCATCCTCCATAATCTCATATAGCTCTTCCAAAACGCTGCGGTCTATCATGCCGCCTGCTGACATATTACTATCTCCCGTGCTCTCTAATCCTTCAGTGGATTCATCGATCGATGCCGACATAGTTTCTTGACCGAACTGCTCTATGAGCAAATCATCCCCACCCTCGGTGATCATCTCCTCCATGGGTAACCACTGGCGCAGCATGTTTTCGAGCTGTGAGGGTTTCACCGGTTTGGAGAGATAATCATCCATGCCTACTGCCAGACAGCGCTCCCTGTCCCCAGCCATCGCATTGGCAGTCATTGCGATAACCGGTGTGCGCATCAGCCCCTGGTGCGCCTCCCGGTCCCTGATAGCCTCCGTGGCCTCATAGCCATCCATTCGCGGCATCTGGCAATCCATCAGAACCACATCAAACTGCTCCTGATGCATGGCCTCCATCGCCTCCACCCCATCGCTTGCAGTTATTGGCGAAAGCCCTGCTTTTTCCAGCATTTTCTTTACCACCGCAAGATTCACCGGATTATCTTCAACCACCAGAACCCTTCCTGCAAGTCTGGTGTGTTGATTTATCGCTTCACGGTCTTCGGCTCTCTCGCTCCCCTTCACTTGAGTTAGGTTATCTCCCTGTTTATCGAGCCAATTCAAGTGATCATCGGGCAATCGGGGCACCGGTGCCTCTTCAGGTGAGGTTGAGGCCCCGGATATCTGCTCCACATCGAAGATTCTGAACAGCCGCTGCTTGATCTCCTTGCTTCTGCCACCGACACTCAAGCATTCGATATCGAGTCCTTCGAGGGTCTCGATACTCTCCTCCGGTACGTTGATCGCCAATACATGAGCTTCTCTCATATGTGGAATTTCCCGCGCTGAATTGACAACCTGAAGCAGATTGATGCTTGAGAACGCGGCATCCACGAGGATAAGCTCATAACGCCAACTGGCGCCAAGATTGGCCGATGTCTTCAGTTTTGACAATGCATCGTACTGATCATCAGTGTGTTCCAGTATCATCCCCAAATCCTTCAGGGTACCGGCCAATACAGAGATTTCCGGACTTTTCTTTGCCGCCAACAAGAGGGTGCGGATATCGTGGAGGTTACGCCGGCTTGACGGTATCTCCTGCAGAGATTTTCTCATCGGCAGAACGAACCAGAAGTAAGACCCCTTCCCCAGTTGGGACTTTACACCGATTCGCCCCCCCATGAGTTCGGTCAGACGCTTGCAGATAACCAAACCAAGCCCGGTTCCGCCATGCTTTCGTGTGGTTGAGGCATCGGCCTGTGAAAAGGGCTCGAACAGACGCGCCACATGCTCATCCGACATCCCGATTCCACTATCCCTGACAGCAAACAGCAATTCCACCTCAGTGCGTGAGGACTGGCGGGTGGAGACCTCTACCATGACCTCCCCTCTCTCGGTGAATTTAACTGCGTTGCTCACAAGGTTAGTAAGGATCTGACGCAGCCGGATCGGATCACCACGCACTGTTCTCGGCACATCCCTGGTGATAGTGTAGCCGAGCTTCAAACCACGGCGATCGGCGGCATTTTTCATCAATGACGTCACCTGGGAAACTACTTCCTGCAAAGTGACATCGATAAACTCCAAGTCCAGCTTGCCCGCTTCGATCTTGGAGAAGTCGAGAATGTCATTGATGATACTGAGCAGAACCTGGGACGAGTTGAGCGCAGTGGTTACGAACTGCTTTTGCTCGGTATTGAGATTGGTCTCCAAAAGCATCTCGAGGATAGGAAGAATGCCATTCAGCGGTGTCCTGATCTCATGGCTCATGGTGGCCAGAAATTCAGACTTGGCCAGATTCGCACTCTCGGCCGCCTCTTTGGCGAGAAACAACTCCTGTTCCACCGATTGCCGCTGGTCGTTCTCGATGATCAGGCGGCTTCGCAACTCGCTGAGTTCGGTTTCCGACGCGACCATACGTTCATGCAGCAACACACGATTGGCTGCAACCAGCAGATAGCCCTGTTGGTAGACCATCATCCAGGCGGAAAGAATCAGCAGCGCCAGGGCATAGGCCATCATGCCTATCATAAACTCACTCGATACCAGATCCTGGTTCCCTGAAATGTTGAAGACCACGAGTGCGGTGGCCGTCAATACGAAGATTATGCTGAAGAAGGTATCGATGGTGAGCAGCAATGCGGTGAGCAGAAAAACCGTACCGATCAGGACCAGGTCGATGACAAGGTAATCGGTATCCATAGGGTGAGTCAGCAAATGGATGAGCGCGGCGGCCCACAACAGGCCCAGCGTGAAAATACCCGGCAGCAATGCATAGCGCCATGCCTGAATCCGTTCCAGCGTGCTTCTGCGAACGATGAGAGTCAATCCGCTCTGGCCAATCAGGACCGCTGCAAGCAGGCCACCCCATATCGCACCCATGGGGAGTTCCCAGACGCGATTCAGATAAAAAAAGATCAGTCCGGCAATGAGATTGGCAATAATGAGCGTCGTGCCGTTTGCGTACAGCAGGCGCACTCGCTCTCTTTTTATTTTAATGGCTTCTTCGTTTGGATCAGTCATGCCCGATTGGCCCGGGTTATAAACCCCCATTAATTGCACTTAAATTAGCACATTAACCGTGCAAAAGTGTAGCAAAGCAGTGAGATTTGGTTAGGGCCTGTCAATACTCATCCAAGCGGCTCTGCTCGGTCGCCAGACCTACCGGTTCTGTGTCGGCATCCGATATAGTAGACTTGAGCGAATTCTTTGCATCCTCCATAATCAGGCAACCGTCCGCACCCACAGTGATATCCGATCCGAGCATTATTGACGAACTGACCAACCGGTTCCACTTTCTGCGGCACGCCGGCACAGACTTCGTTCGCGGGTTTTTCAACGAAACAACGATCATCAATCTGGCGGCGGATCAGCCGATATGCCAGCAAGGTATGCAATGCAGCCACCTGGCACTGGTGACAGAGGGGACTGCGCGGGTCTACAAGATCGGTGAAAACGGGCGTGAAATAACCCTTTACCGGATTGGTCCCGGGGAGAGCTGCATCCTTACCGCCTCCTGTATCCTGAGTAATAAACCTTTTCCCGCATGCGCCGTCTGCGAAGAACCAATCAAGGCCCTGATCGTATCGACGGCCAATGTCATGCGCTGGTCCAATCAAGAGCCTGCATGGAGGGACTATCTGTTTCAGCTCATCAGTGAACGGCTCAGCGATGTGATCAGCGTCGTCGAGGAGGTTGCGTTCAGGCGCGTCGACCGCAGGCTCGCCCGCTATCTGCTGCGACATGCCGAGAACGACCCAGACCTGGTGCAAGACCTGGTGCAGGCCACACATCAATCGATCGCCTCGGATCTGGGCACTTCCCGTGAAGTAGTGAGTCGTATATTGAAGGACTTCGAGCAGCAGGGGATGATTTCTGTCAGCCGTGGTGCTATACACTTGAAGGATCGACATCATCTGCAGCTCAAGAGCACAGAGTGACCTGCCGTCAAGACTGCCTTGCAACACTCTGCCGAGCTGTGTGACTTAGTCACATACTTACCTGAGGCTTGGCGCTATGCTGACTGTCGATTAATTCGCAGATGTCTGTCCATGAAACCATTCATGCATCAACGAATCACTATTGGCCACTATCTATTTTAAGGAGCTTCACATGACTCAGAATGTCGGTGGTATCGAACGTATCATTCGGATCATTGCCGGCCTGGCGATCCTTGCCTGGGGATTCCTTTTGAGCGATCCAATCAACTGGTGGGGTGCCATCGGCGCTGTTCCATTGATCACCGGTCTTATCTCTTATTGTCCTTTGTGGACCGTATTCAAGATCAACACGAAAAAGACAGCCTGACCTTTGCTGCCTTGCAATCCGTCCGGTTGTCGGGATATTCAGGCCCTGAGTAGCGCCACTCCTGGCTTACCCGATTGTTGCATGAATTATCGGGTTTGTTCAGGGCTTGCTCAATTGTCGGTTCGCTTAGGGCCTGTCTAGTCCAGTTCAATCGATCTCAAGTCCCTTCCTCGCTCACCTGCCCGCTGCTTTGGGGCCACGCCACGAGCACAGCCTGAACCAGGGTGGCAAGGGGTATCGCGAAAAACACCCCCCAAAAGCCCCAGAAACCGCCAAACACCAGAATCGCCACAATGATTGCCACAGGGTGCAGATTGACCACTTCGGAAAACAATAAAGGTACAAGAACGTTGCCATCCAGGGCCTGGATGATGAAATAAGCAACAGCCAGCCAGGCGAAGTCGCTGCTCCAGCCCCACTGAAACCAGGCAATGAAAAGTACCGGGATGGTGACCACCGCCGCACCGATGTAGGGTATGATTACGGACAACCCCACCATCATTGACAACAACAGGGCGTAGTTGAGTCCGAGCAGATTGAAGGTGACGAAACTGACTGCCCATACGACCACGATCTCCCAGAACTTGCCTCGAACATAGTTGGCGATCTGCTTGTCAACATCCTTCCAAACCGTACCTGCAAACCTCCGGTGCCTGGGCAGGTAGTCTACGAACCAGTCGATGATCAGCCGCTTGTCCTTCAAAAAGAAAAACACCAGGAGCGGCATCAGAATAAGGTAGACGATCAATGTAATCACACCGACTACCGAGGCCAGCGACCAGGTGACGGCCTGTTGCGCGAAGGAAGCTATTTCGTTTCGGATCTGTTGAATCAGTTGATCCACCTGTGCTTGAGGTATTAGATCCGGATAGCGTTCGGGCAGCTGCATCAGCGCCTTGTGTCCCATGGATATCATGACCGGCAGCTGCTGCAAAAACTCTGTCACCTGTCTTGAGAGCAACGGCAGCAACCCCAACAGCAGAAGTGCCACAAACAGCAGAAACAGAATAAACACAATAACCACTGAAAGAAATCTCGGCCATGATCGTCTCTCCAGCAGGGAAACGACACCTTCAAGCAGGTAAGCAATGACGATACTCGCCAGTACCGGGGCAAGCATATGGCCCATAGTGATGACGATACCGAAAAACAGCAGCAGAAAAAGCGTCAGGAAGACGATCTGGGGATCTGAAAAATAACGCTTGAACCAGTTTGTTACAACCTGCATTGGGCTACCTGTTTTGGCGGCAATGACACCTCAGCAATCATCATGGGAGACCTCTGTGCTATTCGGGGGTTGCAACGGCACTTTAGATGTACCCGCCTTCTCCGGTCACCACAAGCTATTGTAAAATCGATAAACCAGGATATCGTATTATCCGTTTTCGCACGTCAATCAGAACTTCTCGAGATAGCCTTGGTAGTGCCGGGCAAACAGCTCCTCCAACTCATCGATAACCGATTCTGCATCTCGTCCGTGCATCGTATGGGCCATCATCAAAGATGAGGTTTCGTCCAGGAGCAGTTCTCTTTCGAGCATGAAGTAGCTCTCAGAGAGGCGTCTGATTGCCTTCACTACCGACTCCTGTTGTGGCCGCGCGATCTGCTTGGGTTGATGAAACTCCTCAGCCCTGGTTTCACCCTCGGCGCACTCCTGGCTCGATAGAAATGCAGCGAAAGAGAGCAATGTCTGCCTCTGTGCGGAATCGAGACGATCGAAGATCTCCAGCAACTGCTGCTGCTCAGGTGTGATTCTCTTTTGTCTGGGAACGAATTGCACAATGGTTCAATCCACGGGATCTTGTCAGCCCAGGCCATGACGGCACTACTGGACCATTACATCTTCTCCTCGGCGTGACTCTTGCAATAACCCATGGCAAAGTCGAGGAGCTCTTCCATGGCACGCAGTCTGAATTTCTGCTTTTGATGCACGAACGAGAAAGGTCGCTCCAACGCAGGTGCCAGGTTAATCGCGCGCAGAGTGTCCAGTTTCAACTCTTTCTGGATGGTGGCACGCGAGACCACCGAGACCCCCATACCCGCTTCCACCGCACCCTTGACCGCCTCAGGACTGCCCAGCTCCATGGAGATATTCAACGCCTCCTCGCAGGAGTTGTTTTCCAGATACTCGTTAATAACCTCCCGGGTACCGGATCCCTCCTCACGACAGATAAAGGGGTACTCGAGGAGACGCCTGATTTCTACTGAATCCAGGTCAGCCAGATCGTGATTCGGAGGCACAATCGCCACCAGATGATCCTCACGACACATCTCCACCACCAGATTCTTATTCCCAACAGGCGCCTCGACAACACCAAGATCGATAGTGTTGTTTTCAACCATGGAGACTATGCCTTCGGAATTGGAGACGCGCAGGTGGATGGTGACCTCCGGATAACGGGCGCCGAAATCCCCGAGCAACGCAGGTAGCATATACTCGGCAATCGTGGTACTGGCTCCGATGGTCAGCGCGCCCCTGATCTCGCCGGTCATTTCACGAACGGAGTTCTCCATATCGGCGTAGAGATCAAAAATCCGGTCGGCATATTCATACACCCGCTCACCCGCCTCTGTCAGGCTGATGCGGTTATGGGTGCGATCGAAGAGCCGGGTATTGAAATACTCCTCCAGTTGACGCACCTGAAAAGTCACGGCGGGCTGGGTCATGTGCAGCGTCTCAGCTGCCTTGGTAAAACTCAACAGTCGTGCAACCGTGTGAAAAACTTGTAATCTTCGATCCGCCATTGTATTTATGTGTCCAATCAACCAGTCTTTAATGTAGATAAACTCAATTTATACCATAACTCAACAGGCTATGGGAGATGTTTAGTCGAGCGGTTAGGTAAAGAGGCAAAACAGGGTGAAATGAGCACCAAAAAGGGCTCACAGACTAATTTCATATCCCGTAACCATGGTAATTCGGTGAAAAATCCTCTAGCCTCACACAAACAACCCCATTGCGGCCTCAACTGGGGAGCAATGTCGCATTGAAATCAGCTTTGCTCACCAACCTGTGTGCAGGGGTGTCAGGAGCAGGCTAAAAATAATTGATAACACGGCGGAGGACTTATGCGGACACACTTCACTAAATCCCTTCAACTGACTCAACTGGCGCTGGCGTGCGGTGCCGCCATGTTGACCCTGAACCATACGACCCAGGCATCGGGTTTCGCGGTTCCCGAGTTGAACACCACAGGCCTTGCCCTCTCCAATGCAATGGTCGCCAATCCTGATTCCCTGTCAGCCATCGCCTACAATCCGGCCACCATGGCGTTTCACGATGGAAGCACCGTCGAGCTGGGCGGGATCCTGGTAAAACCCGAGTTGAGTGTCGATACCGGCTCCGGCAGTGTCGACAGCGATGGAAACGATGCCGTCATGATTCCGAACCTGTCGGCCTTTGCGAAGCTCAACGAAACCTGGGCGCTCGGCATAACCTTCAACATCCCTTTCGGTTTGGAGACCGATTGGCCCGCGGGCACATTCGATAGCCAATATCCCCCCGGCGCCACCATACCGACCAAGAGCAAATTGGAGGTCCTCGCCTTCTCCCCCAATCTCGCCTACCGAATATCCGACTCTACCAGCTTCTCCGCTGGAGTCGACTACTACTGGGCTCGCGAAATCATATTCAATGGCGACATCAACGCCGGCATGCCCGGATCCAATCCAAAGGCCGACCTGGAGGGCGATGGTCGCGGTGTCGGCTTCAACCTCGGCATCATAGTGGACCAGGGTGCCTGGAGCTTCGGCGGCAGTTACCACTCGAAGGCGGACATTCCGGTGGACGGAACCGTGGAATTACCGGCGGGCGCGCTTCCCTCTTTCATATCGAACAAGATCAATTCGGAGCTGACATTACCCTGGCGTTTGCAGCTCGGTGTTAGAAACCAGGCCACGGAAAAACTCGCCATTGAATTCGACATCACTCGCACGGGCTGGAGTTCATTCGATCAACTTGTCGTTGATCAGAATCAATACGGCATCAACATCATCACCAGCAACAACCAATGGGAAGACGTCAACGCCTACCGCGTAGGCATCAGCTACGACTTCACTCAGGCCACCCAGCTGCGTATCGGATACACCTACGATGAAACACCGCAAGAGGACAAATTCTTCAGCCCGCGCATACCCGGCGCAGACCGCCAGCTCTTTAGCATGGGTGTGGGACACACCCTGAACAACGGCTGGACCATCGATGCTGGCTATATGTATGTGATGTTCGATGACAGGACCGTGGATATAGACCCGGCATTCGTTCATGCCGCTCCGAACACCAGCGAAACCAATGGTACCAGCGCCGTCAACGGCAAATATGAATCGAGCGTCCACCTGTTTGGAATAGGCATCAAGAAAAGCTTCATGTAAGCAGACACAGCTACGCTGACATCGAGCCCCAGGTACATACATACCCGGGGCTTTTTTATTTTCAGAGATTAATAAAAAGTCCGCAAATGAACGCAAATACCAATAACAAATGTAGGGTGCGGCTTGCCGCACCAAAATGCATATATCAGATCCCCCTTGTTGCTACGCTCCAGGGTGGGAACGAGTGATCCAAACAGTACAGAGGTATCTGGACGATTAACGGTGCGGCAAACCGCACCCTACATTCCGATCATTTTTATTTTTCAAAAAAAAAAAGCCGCCCTTGTGGGGCGGCGTCCTGACTGCGGTTTACAACGGGTTAGATGTAAAGGCAGATATCGCTTGTACCGGCAAATTCAAAGAATCGCGCGGCGCCGGCATATTCGATGCCATCAATGAATTCACTGGTGTTCATTTCAAACAGATCGACGGTCATTTGACAGGCTATCAGTTTGACTTCGGCTTCCTGGCAAAGCTCACGCAGTTCAGCGAGATCCGCCACCCCTTTGGAAGCCATCTTTTTCTTCATCATACCGGTCATCATGCCCTGCATGCCTGGTAGCGCAAGACCCAGAACCGGAAACCACTTGTCCATACCCATGGGCATGGGCATTCCGGGATTACCCAAAGGCGTCACCTCGAGGTCGAGGTTCTTTTTCAGAAGCTGCAGGCCATAGAAAGTGAAGAATATTTCAGTTTCATAGCCAAGGGCTGCAGCGGTGGAGGCGAGAATGAATGGGGGGTACGCCCAATCGAGGGATCCTTTAGTGGCGATTATCGCCAACTTTTTTTCGTCTGACATTGTATCGTCTCCTGAAAAACTCCAATCAGGCCTTCTTGATCAGAAATTCAAATTTTCCGCCAACCTCTTTGGACTCCATCAATTCATTACCTGTCTGGTTGGCGAACGCCTCGAAATCCTTAACTGAACCGGGATCAGTAGCGATGATGTGCAGCACTTTTCCGGATTCCATACCATTCAGGGTTTTCTTAGCACGCAAAATAGGCAGTGGACAGTTGAGCCCGCTTGCGTCCAGTTCTTGATCAAAATCTGCCATGGTATGACCTCCAGCTTTATCTAATGTGGTTATGTTTGCCGTAAAAAATAGACGGACCTTTATATGTCATGCGTATGACAAACGCAAGTCGAAGGGCGGTCCATCCGCCACTGAAAACAGCGCTATCGCTCACCGACAGCGGCTGTGGATATCTAACTCGCCAATCGGGTAGTCAACTGAAATCCCGATCTCGCCCAACCCAGTATGCCACCGCGAAGATTGACTGCGTTTTCAAAGCCCTGCTGCGCAAGATAGGCACATGCATGGTACGAGCGTGCGCCACTGTGACAATAGATGACTATCTCCTTATCTTTTGGCAATTCACTGATTCTCATAGGAATTAGGTGCATAGGAATATGTACCGCATGCGGCAGCACACCCTGGGCAAGCTCGCCTGCACTGCGAATGTCCAACAGCATAAAATTGTCGCCCTCATTGAGACGGGTCTGAAGATCATGAGCATCTATTTCATTTATCATCACTTACCGGGTCGCCTTTGGAAAAATTCAAATAATTGGATAAATTAGTATATTAATGTGTTTAAATATTGCAAGCTGAAATAACTCGATTAGCCTTAGGTTTTCCAGGGGGATTGACTCATGATAGAGTCATGCTTGAGCCGGCCATGAACCCTACTACTATATATAGTTAGCTGAATTATATGGACTTTTTTCCCATTTTCCTCAACCTGAAGAAGCGACCCTGCCTGGTGGTGGGCGGTGGCGCCATCGCAGAGCGAAAAACCGCACAGTTGCTGAGATCAGGCGCTGAAGTCACCCTGATCTCGCCCGATCTGACCCACAATCTCACCACATGGCGCGATATGGGACGCTATACTCACCTCGCCAGAGAGTTCAGGAACGAGGATCTGAACGGGCAGCAGCTCGCCATCGCGGCCACCAATGATTCTGCGGTAAACCGCAGGATTGCCGAACTCGCGGAAAATCTGCGCATTCCTGTCAACGTGGTCGATCAGCCGGAACTCTGCAGCTTCATCGTTCCTTCGATCATCGACCGTTCTCCGGTCGTCGCCGCAGTCTCCACTGGCGGCGCTTCGCCCGTGTTGGCGCGACTCATACGATCCCGCCTGGAATCGCTGATACCTGCCGGATATGGCCGTCTGGCACGACTCTGCAGTCGCTTTCGCAGTCGCGTAAAAGAGCGCTTCGCAGCCCCTGAGGATCGACGCCTGTTCTGGGATCGCGTGCTCCAGGGAGGCGTGGCCGAACGGGTCTTTTCCGGCCACGACGACGAAGCCGACCAGCTCATGGAGCAGGCCCTGAACACCCCATTGACGGACGACGCGACAGGTGAGGTTTACCTGGTAGGCGCTGGCCCGGGGGATCCGGACCTATTGACCTTTCGCGCCCTGCGACTGATGCAGCAAGCCGACGTGGTCGTCTATGACCGGCTGGTGGCCAAACCGATTCTGGATATGACCCGACACGACGCCGAACATATTTATGTCGGAAAAGAGCGCGACAAACACACCATGCGCCAGGAGGAGATCAATCAGCTGCTTGCCAAGCTCGCCAAGCAGGGTAAGCGTGTTTTGCGCCTCAAGGGTGGCGATCCCTTCATCTTCGGACGTGGCGGCGAAGAGATCGACACCCTTGCTGCAGAAGGTGTTCCTTTCCAAGTAGTGCCGGGGATTACCGCAGCCTCGGGCTGTGCAAGCTATGCAGGTATCCCGTTAACTCACAGAGACTATGCTCAGTCGGTTATCTTCGTCACCGGCCATCTCAAGGATGGCACCATGAACCTCAACTGGCAGATGCTGGCGCAGCCCAACCAAACCATTGTCTTCTATATGGGCCTGGTAGGCCTGCCGGTTATCTGCCGCGAACTGCAGCGACAAGGCGTCTCTGCGGAAATGCCTATCGCGCTGATACAACAGGGTACCACACATCTTCAGCGCGTATATACAGGTACCCTGGATAACATAATGGCCTTGGTGGAAAAGGAGAGGCCAAAACCGCCAACATTGATCATCGTTGGCCATGTCGTGGAGCTTCAGAAGAAGCTCTCCTGGTATGAGGCACCACCCCACTCCGAACAAGGCGCCACGTCACCAATAGACTTTTAGATAAGCCAGGTCACCGACGATTCTCAACTGGCTCATTACACACATGGCCCCGGTTGGGCGTATTGACAACAATGAACGGAATCGCGTCTATCTTCAGCTTGCCTCGACAACTCAGAGTTACCTGTTCAGTGACTCGACCGACCACCTTATGAGCTTTCAGGATTAGCAGGCAAAATCCGCCATGCTTTGATAGTTGCGAGAAATGTATAACGGCTTGATGAGCTCATCCACAAAAACTGCCGCCCACCACTGACCCATTGATCGTGGTGCGGACAATCCGGCTAATTTCCAACATTACATTTGCAGTTAAAGACCGTCATGTAACGAATCTCCGATGAAGTGTTATCGTACTGTAGTTTGCTGACGTTATCGTCACTTTAGTTACTTTACGTCAACTTGTATTTTTCTGCTTTTTTCATTTATCTATTGTTCTCAATACCAGAAAATTTTTAAACCCGTCATACTTTTCGACACAAAATATTGATCGTGAATATTCTGCTGAGGTAGTTTCACTCACGCAAATTCTCTTATTCACAAGGATAGATACTCGATATGTATGAACGGAATCAAAATACAAACCAGACTGCCACACTTGTTATTTTCTAACAGCGGTTGTCCTGACCGTGCTCATATTGAACACAGGTTTTTCATTGAAGAGTATTATGAAACTCAATCATCGTGTCTAGATATTTGAGCCTTGGTGAGAGCAGTCGAAAAGCATTCCGGCTTTCATTACACACCGTTCAAATCGTACATTATCCGTCTTTGTTGAGATGGCAACCGTAGAGATAACAGTCGATACTTAGACAAGGAGTCAAAACATGGAATGGCAAACTGATTCATCCGCATTATTCTCTTCACGTAGCTAGCCGTCGGCTAGGCGCTGAGACACCTCCTGGATTACATACACGTAATATTTTTTATTGCGAACGACTGAATAAGCGTTTGGCCAGGGTCTCAGGTTTCTTCGTAGGATCGATTGTCTATCGAACCTGCAGTCTTGCAGATACTGCCGCCGACCAAGAACCCCCAAGGAGCGACCATACAAAATAGAACAGACGAGCTCAGTTTAGGGAAATCCAATAATTTATGGACAAATATTATGAAAACCCGCAAAAACCCCTTTTCCGTTAAGCATCCGGTAGTCAATCAATCCAACCCGATAGCAATAATCGGTATAGGTTGCAGGTTTCCCGGTAACGCTAATTCCGCAGAGCAGTTTTGGTCCCTATTGACAAATGGTATCGATGCGATCCAAGAGGTTCCAAAAGATCGATGGGACATGGATACAGTTTACGACCCGGACTTTACGCAACCCGGAAAACTTATATCGAGATTTGGAGGGTTTGTTGACGCCATCGGTGATTTCGATCCACACGTATTTGGCATTTCTCCAAAGGAAGCCCTGATGATAGACCCCCAGCAGAGATTACTGCTCGAGGTTACTCACCATACATTGGAGCATGCTAGAGTCAGGCCATCTTCTCTTGCCGGATCGTCTACTGGTGTCTTCATTGGCATCTCCTCCCACGACTACTCAGATATGGTGAGCTCAAGTACCGAAACCCGCCTTATAAGCCCCTACAGCAATACGGGAGGTGCCCTTAGCATCGCTGCAAACAGAATCTCCTATACCTTTGATCTCCGCGGACCCAGTCTTGCAGTTGATACCGCATGCTCATCATCGCTGGTCGCTTTACACTATGCCTGTCTTGCGATGGACAATAAGGAATGCGGACAAGCGCTTGTCGGCGGCGTCAATGCATTATTGCGGCGTTCGCTATCATTGGGCTTCAGTCGAGGCGGGTTCTTATCACCAACCGGACGATGTCGCGCTTTCGATGAAATGGCCGACGGCTATGTAAGAAGCGAAGGTGCGGGGATGGTACTGATCAAGCCTCTTGCAGATGCCGAAAATGATGGCGACCGGATCATAGCCGTTATTCGAGGAACAGCGGTCAACCAGGATGGGCGCACAGAAGGTCTATCACTACCGAATGTAGAGTCACAAGTCGCCATGCTTAGGCGTGCGTACAAACGAGCGCAGATCAAACCTCAGGATGTCGGTTATGTTGAAGCTCACGGTACGGGAACACCTGTTGGTGATCCTATTGAAGCACGAGCCCTCGGCGAAGTCCTTGGCGCAAGTAGAGTTGATGACGAACCATGCTACATCGGCTCAGTGAAGACCAACATTGGTCACCTGGAAGCTGGCTCAGGGATTGCCGGTCTCATAAAACTTGCCCTCATACTGGATAAGGGCATGATCCCGCCAAACCTCCATGCAACCAGACCCAACCCGACCATTCCATTTGCCGACCTTGGTCTGCTCGTCGTCGATAAGCTCACGAATTGGCCCGACTACTATAAAGGAAATCGAATCGGTGCAGTGAATTCATTTGGTTTCGGTGGAACAAATGCGCATGCGGTGTTGGAGTCACACGCATCCGAGCAATCAACCAAGAAATCTGCTGGCTGCAATAAATGCCCACAACCCGTGGCCGTGGCTCTTTCCGCGGCTTCCGACAAGTCGCTTGACGACTTGATAGTTGCCCATAAGGAACTAGCGCAAAACGATACACTATCCATCCGTGATCTTGCCTGGTCGACAATCAAACAGCGGGACTCCTATACACATCGTACCTGCATAATTGCACGAAACTTGAATGACTATCGTGATCTGTTACAGAAATACGGCAAAGGAATCGACGACCCGGATATCGCACGTGGAAGATGTGCAAGTGGATCCATATCTAAAATCGGGTTTGTCTTCTCAGGCCAAGGGTCACAATGGTGGGCGATGGGACGACAACTGTTAAAGTACGATAGTGTATTTCGCAGTGCCATTGAAGAGTGCGATCGGTTGTTGGGAAATTACGCAGGCTGGAGCCTGCTGAATGAACTCCGAGCGAGTGAATCTCTATCTCGGATCGATACCACCTATGTCGCCCAGCCAGCGCTCTTCGCCATTCAAATAGCACTCACCCGTCGCTGGCAGGCTCTGGGAATCATGCCCTCAGCCGTAGTAGGGCACAGTATAGGAGAGGTAGCCGCATCCGTCATCTGCGGCGCACTTTCGCTCGAGGACGGAATAAAACTCGTTTTCCATCGTAGCCGCATACAGCACAAGGCTGCAGGGAAAGGCAAGATGCTTGTGGTGGCGCTTACTCAGCTGAAAGTCGAAGAGATGATACATCCATTCAAAAATACGGTTTCGATAGCTGCATTCAATGGACCGGGATTGATCACTCTTTCTGGTGATTCCGAATCTATCGATAAAATTGCGGAAGAGATCAAATCACAAAATATTTTCCACAGATACTTGCGCGTACCCATACCTTTCCACAGTCACCACATGGATGGTCTTGAAGCAGAGCTTGTCAGCTGCCTTGAAGGCTTGAACTGCTCAGTTAACGATATACCATTCTACTCGACTGTGACCGGGAGCCAGCATGGCGGCGAGGAACTCGATGCCGAATACTGGTTCCATAACATGAGAGATACCGTCCTGTTTGAATCCGCAGTATCAAACATGGTTCAGGACGGAGTAACGACTTTCCTGGAAATATCTCCCCACCCTGTTCTGTCATCCAGTGTTGAAGCCATTTTGCGCGAAAGCGAGACACCGGGCCTGGTTGTTTCTTCACTTCGCAGGCACGAGGATGAGAGCCTGACGTTACTTAGAGAATTAAGCAAGCTTTATGTCAATGGATATACGATTGAACCTGCAATCGAAGCCGATCACATCCAACTGCCATACTACCCTTGGCAAAAAGATCTCTTCTGGGCCGAGACAACTGAAGGTCGAAAACAACGAATCGGCGAGCAACGGCATCCATTTATACGCTCTCACATGCACTCCGCCAGCGATGAAACCGATCATACATGGGAAATCCAGCTGGACAAAGTAATCGATACCGTACTCGATGACCACCGCGTTCAAGGGACTGTAATTTTTCCAGCTGCTGGATATCTGGACCTGCTTATCGGCTGCGCCAAAGAGATCTTTGACAGTAGCAAAGTCATTGAAATAAGCAACGTACATATCGAAAAGGCGCTCTTTTTGCCAGACGGCGAGGAGCCACCCAAGGTTGCGATAGAGCTCCGTGGTGATCTCGGCCGCTGTGCAGTCTCAAGTCGACGCAGTGGTTCCGACAGCACCTGGATGCAGCATGTCAGATGTTATTTGAATCGCTATAGTGAAGCCGTGTTAACAGATATACCCCAGCTCCCAGACTTGCAAAGCCGCTGCATACACCAGTTTGACCTCGAGAAATCATATGACATTCTGCATAAGTCCGGATTGGAACTGGGTTCGCGCTTTCGCTGCATAGAAGAGGCTTTCGGTAGAAGAAAAGCTGACGGGACATGTCGTGAAATACTAGCCACGGTCAAGATACCAAGCTCTCTTCGCTCCAGTGCATGTCGTCATGCGCTTCACCCGGCAATCCTCGATAGCGCTTTCCAGCCGCTGCTGTTTGCAATCAATGATGGTGTCGAATCGCCAAGTGATATCGGCTTATATCTACCTGCGGGTATTGACCGCCTGGTAGTAACCCCTACTCCAGTAACCGAGACCTTGCACTCCTATGGCATTATCGATGATTTTACAGAGCATGGATTTACATGCAACCTGTTCCTGTTTAACGAGAATGGAGATTTGATTGCGAAGCTCGCGAATTTTCGCACATCATACGTACCAGGCAGCAGAAAGCGAACAGCTGACAGCAGATACAGTAAATACTACGATCCGACTTGGCTACCTGTTGAGGATGAAGATATTAAACTCACAGATTCACAGGAGTCATCATTAACAATTGATGGCATGAGCATCCTGGTTGCAGGTACTCATGCAACCGCAGACTCCCTCGTCTATGCGCTTAGATCGGATGGACATAATGTACATCAGACATCTGCCGATTCTCAATCAATTAGAGCTACTTTGGATGCCACAGTCTCAGATGACACTCTACCGTACAGCTTGATTCTCTACTTTCCCTGCGCCGAGGGTCCCTCTCTTGTCGAGGATGTCGAAAAGCTGCACAATCGATCCACAGGTCCACTACTCAACCTCGTTCGATCCATAACTTCCCTGAAGAAGACTGCTCCACTTTCAGTCACGGTTGTAACATCCTCTGTTCATTCGATACGTGACTCTGACAATGTCACGCCGAATCACGCCCCTTTGTGGGGCCTGGCTCGCGTAATCGCGAATGAATCAAGCGATATATCCGTGCAGTTGATTGATGTGTTGGACCACCTCGACTCACATGATGTAACCTCACTTGCGAAAGCGTGTACTCACAAGAGGCAGACTGATTTTGAACTGGCCTTGCGTCATGGCAAATGGTACAGATACCGCTTGCAGCCGACTACTGAAAGCACAGTACGTACTAATTCTTTGCGCTCTATTCGCTCCAAAAATGAACACTACCGGGTTGAACTGGGTGAGCCTGGTGTCTTTGAATCAATGGTTCTGCGAGAATGCGGCCAAAGATCCCTGAAAGAACACGAAATTGAAGTTGAAGTCGGTGCGATAGGTATAAATTTCCGAGACTTGATGATGGCTAGCGGCTTGATGACACCGGAAATGTGGAGGGGTGGCTTTTTTGGCCCTACGATCGGCATGGAGGTATCAGGAGTCGTTACCCGGGTCGGACGCTACGTGAAAAATTTCAAGCCCAGTGATTCCGTCATGGGACCTTGTAATAACGGTTTCAGTTCGCACGTTTGCATGCCTGCCGAGCTGACTGTCAGACGACCGGACTGCATCGCGGCTGAAGAGGCAGCAGGACTTGGGGTCGCATACACAACAGCGTATCATGCACTTGTCAAAATCGCGCATCTACAGGCCGGCGAGCGCGTCCTGATCCATGCCGCAGCCGGTGGTGTCGGTATTGCAGCAGTTCAAATAGCGCAGTGGATAGGTGCCGAAGTCTTCGCCACTGTAGGTAATGATGATAAAAGAGCCTTTCTCGAGAAAATGGGCGTCGAGCATATTATGAACTCCCGTTCTCTTGACTTCGCAAAGGAAGTACTCAGTGCCACTGGGGGCAGCGGCGTCGATGTTGTTCTGAATTCACTCAGTGGCAGAGCGATCACCCGCAGTCTTGCCTGCCTGACACCCTACGGACGATTCGTCGAGATCGGCAAGTCAGACATCTTCAACAACGCCCGTATAGGGCTGCTTCATTTAGCGAAGAATATTTCACTGCATGTTTTCGATCTCGACAAATATTTGATCGATCGCCCCCAAGACGTCCATGATTCAGTATTAAAGGCAATGCGTCTCCGCGAGTCCGGACATCTCGGCTGCATGCCTTATTCGACCATTCACATCTCCAAAATCGGGGAAGCTTTCCGTGCCATGTCCCGTTCACAGCATACCGGCAAGTTGATCGTCGTCAATGATGACAGCAAGCCGATACTGGCTGCACCCGATCTCTCCGGCAGCGATATAGTTAAAAGCGACAAGAGCTATATCATTACTGGCGGTACAAGTGGACTCGGAGTTCAAATATGCCAATGGCTACTCTCGAGCAACGCCGGACATGTCGTGCTAATGAGTCGAACCGGGGGGAACAACAACCCGGAACTGGCAAAGCTGCTATCAGAGAATACAGCCCAGGCTTCCAGAATTACGATACTAGCCGTTGATGTAGCAGACAAGGATGCCTTAACCCATGCATATCAACACATTAAGAGTAAATTACCTCCTCTTGCCGGAGTGATACACGGCGCCATGGAACTCGAAGACGGCTTAATCAACCAGATGAGTGATGAGCAGTTTTTGCGCGTGTTGAGACCAAAAATCGGTGGCACCATCAACCTGCACCTGTTGACCCATGAGACGGATCTTGATTTTTTTGTGATGTTATCGTCGGTCTCATCAATATTCGGAAATCCGGGGCAAGCCAATTACAGCGCCGCAAATGCCTATCTCGACGCATTTACGCACTACAGGCTTAAACATCAACTGGCGGCGACCACAGCTAATTTTGGCGTACTTGGTAATACAGGAATCGCCGCAAGTACCGAAGGTGTCATTGAGCGACTCGCAGCGCAGGGCTGGCATGCCATGCCTGCTAAGCAGGCCGTATCAATGCTGAGTCAAACCATACGTGATCGGTCGCCACAAAGAGTAATTGCCGATATCGATTGGAGAAAAGTGTCATCCCACACAACATCGGACAACACAAGATCACGTTTTTCCGACATCTTATCCAGTGCAGATGCAGTCAATGACAACGCATCGAGCCAGCTGGCCGCGGAGATAGCGTTGCTGCCCGGGAAGCAGCGCAGCACCTACCTAGCCAAGACATTGAGAACTCAACTGGCGTGCATACTGGGCATGAGCGAAGAGAGAATATTGCTGGATGAACCGCTCACGAAATTCGGCATCGATTCTTTGATGGCGACTCAATTCAACAGCTGGCTAACGACCCGCCTGGGAGTTGAAATATCACTAATGAAGATCCTCCAGGGTCCTTCCCTCATCGAACTTTCGGAAATACTGCTTTCGCGCATAATCAGCTATAGCTCACAAGAGGCAAGTCAAACAAGCCTGATATGTTACAGTAGACGAAACAGTGCATCAGTCAACTTGCTCTGTTTTCCCCATATCGGAGCCGATGCCTCAATGTATGCACCCTGGAGCGATTCCTTGCCGGACAACATCGAAGTTTATGGAATTGATATGCCCGTGACGCCTTCGATCAACGGCAGCACTCCTCAGAGTCACCTCGACCATTTCATTCAATCTCTGTGTAGCGAGTTCGAAGCGCTGCCAGACAGGCCTTTCGTTATCTATGGACACAGCCTGGGTGCTTTTTTAGCCTGGGAGTTCGCTAAAAAAGTCGATGAAATCCACATCAGGCGGCCGTCACATCTCTTTGTCGGAGCCTGGAGAGCTCCGCATATCAATGAAATCGAAATCATATCCAGTCAATACCCGCCCAGGGAAGATGAATCGCGGGAGGCATGGTTGAAACGCTGGGTCAGAGAGCAACTTGGCTTGCCGGAAGCAACTATCGACAATCCGCAGATGTTATCCATGCTGGATAAAACGGATGAAAGTACGCTAAGCGCCAGCTTTCCAATAACCGCTTTCCATGGCATCAATGATTCCATGTATACCAAGGAACATGTGAGTGCCTGGCGACAAATGACTTCGTCGCAATTCAACTTCGTTGAACTGGATGCACCACACCTGTTTCTCGAGCACAGCGAATCGAGACAGCATGTAATCAAAACAATATCAGAGGCCTGTACATCCTTAACCTAGGAACGCTCTGATTAATTAGTCATTCCGGCGCAAGCCGGAGAGGTGGTGCAGGGACGCACCACTTACGAACCTGAGGAAGGAATCTTTGTGGCTGATTTTCCTGGATCCAGGCATTGGACGGGCAATTATTAACCCGCTAATCAAATAGGTCAGGTTCAGGGCACGAGAATAGTCTATCTGCAAGTGACCAAGAACCCAAAACACTACTGTTTTGGACTGAGCTGATCTTCACGCAGCTTGGGAGTGAAGTATTCATCCGCATCTTCTATATCGATTCGCTCCCCCTGACTATCCACCAAGGGTTGTTCGTAATCATTCCAGCCACGTAACCCGGTTTTCAGGGAGACGACATTCCGATAGCCAAGTACGTGCATGGAATAGGCAGCGAGCACACTGCGATACCCGGAGCGGCAGACAACGACAATCTCCCGTTGCCGCGCCATCACCAGCTCGGGCACAGTCTCCTCGTAGTCCCATTCACAGGCCGATTCGAGAATACCGCGAGGCACGGCTATGGAGCCCTCGATATGCATAGTGTTGTATTCGTATGGCTCACGCACGTCGACGATCAGCAACTCGGAATTGACACCCATCCTTTCTTCGAGATCCCAGGGCATTATCTCTTCGACGTCGCTGAGACTGTCTCTGATCAAATTCAGGAAATTCTTCATCTTTTTCTGTATCTCTCTACCTGCCGGGGATGGCGCTAATCAGTGCTTCCCTGGAGCTGTCCTCGCGAACAGAGATTCTGTTCCACGGCGATGACCGCGGCCTCGACCCGGGAGTGGACTTCCAGCTTGCGCAGTATCGCCTTGACATGGAGTTTTACCGTTCCGTCCGAGATTCCCAGATTACGTGCAATGACCTTGTTGCTCTGGCCGTCTGCCAGATGGCAGAGTATCTCTCTTTCCCGTGGCGTCAGATCATCCAGGGAGGAGGTCGGTGGTGTACTGCTCTGTCTCTCTCCCTGAACCGCCTTGGCCAGCACCCCCGTCAACTCCTTGGCGACCACTGTCTGTCCCTGTTTTATCTGCTGCAATGCATCGATCAACTCATCGGGTTCCATATCCTTGAGCAGGTATCCCTGGGCACCGTTTTGCAGCGCCTCGATAACATCTGACTCATCGCGGCTGGTGGTCAGCATACTGATAGGCATTTGCGGGTAGTGCTTGCGCAGGACACTCAAAACCTCCGTCCCGGTCATGTCCGGCATGCGCATGTCCAGCAACACCACGTCCGGCCTCTCCGTGGCAACGGTCTCGATACCCTTGAGGCAATCGCCGATGGCGATGACATCGATCCCGCGACGCTCCAGCAGTTCTTGCAGGCCGATACGAAACAGGGCGTGATCATCTATCAATAGTACCCGCATCTTGTTTCACCTCTGTAGACTCGCTTCGCTCTTCTCACTGCGGATCACCAGTTCGACCCGGGTACCTTCACCAGGCTCGCTCTCGATCGTCAACTCACCTCCGACACGCCTGGCCCTCTCCTCCATGATCGACAACCCGATATGCTCTCCCGGATTACCCTGGGGTACATTTCCCTCGAAGCCCACGCCGTCATCCTCAACCAGAATCAGATAACTACCCGGATTGCGACAGCGTAACAAGATGCGAATCGTGTGGGCTTTGGCATGTTTCCTGATATTAGCCAGCGCCTCCTGGACGATGCGCAACGCCTGCATCTCCTGATTCGGTTCCAGATCCGTCTTCAGGCAGTCGGGTTGAAAAAAGGCCGGTATTCCGGTCTCCTGATTGAAGCGCTCGACCAGCTTGCTCAGGGCGGGTATCAGCCCCCGTTGATCGAAAGGTGCGCGGAAACTGTAGATCAGTTCCCTGAGTTCGTCATGGGCCTCATCCAGACCATTGTGAATTCGCTGCGCCTCCTGCAGCGCCTTCTCCGACCTTGGGTTGCTCTGCAGCGTCTCCTCCAGCATCCGTACCTGGAAGCGCAGGCTGGCCAGTGTTTGCGCCAGTGAGTCATGCAGTTCATGGGCCAGAGAGGTCCGCTCCTCCACGATCGACAGGCGTCTCGCCTCCGAATCCGAGCGCTGTTTCGCCACCGCCATACCCAGATGGCTGCCGATTGTATTGAGAATATCGAGCACGTCCTCGCGGCCATCGTAGATGCCTGGCTTGTCCACATAGAGGTGGTAGAAACCCAGGACATCACCGTGGTACCACATGGGAACGGAGACACGCTCGACCTGATCCGCCCCAAACATTTGTCGCTTGTTTCTGCGTGAACAGATCCTGGCGTCCTGGCTGCAGAGTATATCACCAGGAGACAAAGCGATACCGCATTGGCAGAGCTTTATCGGCAGCATCTCCTGTTCGTTGTAGAGCCTGCCATGGATATCGATACAGCCGACCTGGCGCACTCTGTCATCGGGCAGAACCTGGTGTACGGTGGCAGAGCGGGCATTGACCATGCGTTTGAACACACCCATGTACTCGAGCAACAACTCATCGAGATTTTCTGATTGATTGATACCCGCCGCCACATCATAGAGCACCTGAAGGGAGGTGGTTTTCTGCGCCAATCTCGATGTCTGGCGCGCCACGCGAACTTCCATATCCTCGTAGATATCGGTAAGTTCCTCGCTGAGACTGTCGATATCCCGGGCCATGCGGCTGAGCACACCCGTCTGTTCGTGCTCCTCGCTGGCAACAGATTCCCCCTGACAGACCCGGTTTACGGTCTGTTCCAGCGAAGCCAGGGGACGCAGCAACTGGCTGTGCAGACGTATCAGTACAAGGATCAGGGAAAAGAGCGCCACAACCGCACTTAACAACAGCGCCACTTGTGCCGTTGAGCGCCCCTGCAGCTGCGTGAACAGCATGAACACCGTGATCATGCTCACCAGGATAGAGCCGACAAGCATCACGATCGGCAGAAGCAGATTTCCGGTAGAGAGGATTCTCAGGCTCGGCCAGTGCTTCGAATCGGCCAAGCCTTCGATCCAGGTATGCCTGCCTGCTGGTTGGTCATTTTCCACCCTTGCACCGGGGGCTCCGTCTGTCGGTAGCTGTTTCTCTTCAACTTCCATAGTCAGACTCTATCATGAACTCAGGGTAGTGTTTCATATTGTTTGGCGTTTCAAACAGCCGCCGGCGCAAGCGAACAGACTGCGATTCAATGCCTCGGTGCCTACCGATTTAGGATCTCGTTCAGCTGCGCGACACGCCAGGCGAAAAGCGCCTCACCCAGCTCCCTTCCCTGCAAATCCGAATCGGCCAGCTTCTGCGGCATCGGTACCGCCAGCAGCTCAGCAGAAAGCTTGAGATGGGGCATGAGTTCCATCATCCTCTGCGGCCACAGCCCCTGGGATGTTTCAAGAAAACGATGCAGTCGCATCGGTTGCTGCAGTGGATTGAGGGTCGCCACGAAGCGCAGCAGGGTCTCGGACCGGTCTTGATCAAGGCTGAGCCGATGAAAACGCAACAGGTCGAGCAGCAGTTGTCGATTCGGCTTTGCGATACGCCATCTTCTCAGCCACTCATCGGGTTGATCGAGACGGCGGACGGCATCGAACAGAGCTGCACCGGATCGCACCACAGGGTCCTCGCTGGTTTCGCTTATTCGTTTCAAGGGCACCATGAAAGCATCCCTTCCCTCCCCCTTGTGACCATGTGTAGGCATGCCTTCGGCCAGCTCGGGAAGCAACCGCTGCAAGGCTCCGCAACGACGCAGGACCTCAAAAAAGCGCCAGGGTTGCGGCGTTTCGAAAGCCCTGCTCATTTCCCGCCAGACACGCTCCGCATTCAGGCTCATCAGATCCGCTGATAACGCCATCTGCTTCATCATGGCATGGGTACCGTGGGCCACCCTGAAACCCCGGCATCCGAGCTTGGCTGCGAATCGCGCAATGCGTAAAAGCCGTACCGGGTCCTCGACAAATGCCTGCGTGACATGGCGGAGCATGCCATTGTCGAGGTCATCACGTCCCCCGCAGACATCGATCAGATCACCTTTCCCGGTCATCGCCATGGCATTGATGGTCAGGTCCCTTCGCAACAGGTCCTGCTGTAATGTGATATGGCTTCCATAGTCGACCTGAAATCCCTTATAGCCCGCCCCCGACTTCACTTCGGTACGCGCCAGGGCATACTCCTCGCCGGTCTCGGGGTGCAGGAACACCGGGAATTCGCTGTCGGCGCGCCGATAACCGGCGGCAGTCATCTCATCGGGGGACGATCCGACCACTACCCAGTCGCGTTCCGCGACTGGCAGGCCAAGCAATTGGTCCCGTACCGCGCCGCCGACCAGATAGATCTTCATCGCCGCCCACCCGGGGAGCGCTTCACCTGAGCGAATCCTCTATCGGTTCCAACTCCTGCGCCTCTCTCTCTTTTTGCTGTAGATGCCACATCTGATGGTAGAGCCCACCCAGTTCGAGCAGCTGATGATGATTACCCTGTTCCACGATACGTCCAGCTTCCATAACCAGTATCCGGTCGGCGTCGACCACAGTGGAGAGGCGATGGGCGATCACCAGGGTCGTGTGGCGCTTCGCCACCTCCCTGAGGGTCTCCTGAATCGCCTGTTCGGTCTTGGTATCGAGTGAAGAGGTAGCCTCGTCGAAGACCAGGATACGCGGCCTCTTGAGCATCGCCCGCGCGATGGCCACCCGCTGCTTTTCACCTCCGGAGAGTTTCAGTCCACGCTCGCCCACAACCGTCCGGTATCCATCCGGAAGCTGTTGGATGAAGTGATCGATATGTGCTATTCGCGCCGCCTCCTCGATCTCCTCGCGGCTGGCTTGTGGGCGTCCATAGGCCAGATTGTAGAGAATTGTGTCATTGAACAACACAGTGTCCTGGGGCACGATTCCGATTGCAGCGCGCAGCGTGCTGCGGGTGACATGCCGGATATCGTGACCATCGATCATGATGCGTCCGCCGCTGACATCATAAAACCGGAACAGCAGACGCGACAGCGTGGACTTGCCGGCTCCGGAGTGCCCCACCACGGCCAACTTCTCTCCAGCCCGGATGGTAAAGTCGACCTCATGCAGAATCTGTCTGCGCTCCTGATAGGCGAAATCCACCTGCTCGAAACGGACTTCCCCGCTGGTCAACTCCAGGGATACGGCATCGGCGGCATCCGTGATCTCGGGAGACTCCTCCAACAGTTTGAAGATGAGATCCATATCCGTGAGGGAATATTTGATCTGCCGGTAGACAATTCCGAGAAAATTGAGCGGGATGAACAACTGCAACATAAAGGCATTGACCAGCACCAGGTCGCCGATCGACATACTCCCGATGACCACGCTGTTGGCCGCCTGCAGCATGATCAATGTCACACCGACGGCGATGATTCCACCCTGCCCGAAGTTCAGCAGCGACATCGACGTCTGACTCTTCACCGCATTATCCTCCCATCGCGCCAGGGTCTCGTCGAAGCGCCTCAGCTCCAGGGCTTCGTTGCCGAAATACTTCACCGTTTCGTAGTTGATGAGACTGTCGACGGCTCTGCTGTTGGCCTCTGAATCCAGGCGGTTCATGGCATGACGGAAATCCATGCGCCACTCGGTGATCGCCAGGGTAAAGGCGACATAGACCGCCACCGTACCAAAGGTGACAAGGGTGAACACGATCTCGTACTGGCTGAGCAGCACGGCCGCCACCATGCCGAATTCGACCACCATGGGAATGATGCTGAATACCAGGTAGTTGAGTATCGTACTGACCGAGCGTGTGCCCCGGTCCAGATCCCGGCTGATCGCCCCTGTCTGACGCTGCAGATGAAAACGCAGCGAGAGATCGTGCAGATGCGTGAGCACCCGGTTCGACAGATTGCGCATGGCGTGGTAGCGCACCCGCGCGAAAATGGCATCCCGCAACTCATTGAACAGCGAACTGCTTAGTCGCAAGGCACCATATCCGAGCAGAAGCGAAATCGGCAACACCAGCATGACCTGATCGCTTTTGTCCAGGGCATCGACTATACCCTTGAGCAACAAAGGGATACCCACATTGGCCAGCTTTGCCAGCACCAGGCACCCAAGCGCCAGCAGGGCCCGCCCACGGTACTCCCACAGAAAGGGGAGCATATTGCGCAGATTGTGGTAATCGCGGCGGTCTTTTTGCACCTGGGGCTGAGTTCTGGTTGAGTGGATCATGCTAAGATTGGGATGAGAGTTGGCCTGGGTTCGGGATTTTATCGAAATTACGCTCGCAACGTGCATCTATCGGTTAAAATCGACATCCGCAGAGTACCCAAGGACTACCGGCCCGAGGCCGGGCGCGATACAAGAGGGGGTATCTGACCCTTGTTTACAGCACATGAAAGATAGTGATTGTCGATGAGTAAAGATTGCAGCTACAACGAACTATACCCACTGCAGGTTCTGGACGACAGTATGGAACCGGAGTTCCCCGAGAAGTGCATTATAGTTATCGAACCTTCCGATGTCTGTGCCACCGGTGCCTACGTCGTGGCGGAAACCGGAGGTGAACGCTGGTTCCGTCAGTACATCTCCGGGGGGGAGCAGGGCAGGAGGCTGGTTGCCCTGAAATCCGGCTATCCCGATATACTGCTCAACGAGGGCGAGTACAAGATCGTCGGTGTTGTCGTGCAGCGCAATCTGGGACGCAAGGTAAAACACTACTACCCCTATGTACCCAACGGTATTCCACCGACCCCGATAGGCCTTGCCTGAAGCGGTCCTGTTCAAAACATCGCCTGAAAAAAATTCCTATACTTGATGGTAGAGGTTTGCCCGGCAAGAACCAGCAAAAACCAATAGCCTTGCCAATAATCATTGACAAACACAATACCACTCCGATATATGGACTACCCATGAGCCGTTGCTCAGATAGTGGCTAGGAGAGGGAGGAACGATGAACATCGATCTCGCAGACGTCACCCTACACGTCGATGAAACCCTGGATGCAGAGGGCAGGTCTCAGCTGGAAGACGCCTTTCGTATCCGGGAAGGCGTCGTGTCCGTTCATATCGATCCCAAGCATCCCCATCTGTTCCTGATCGAATACAATCCCGAACAGGTGAACAGTCAGGACCTCTTGGCGATCACTCACTTTCAGGGTCTTCACGCTGAATTGATCGGCCTCTGACGGGACCGAGCGGTTTCGCCGCCGATAGGATTCGCCGCGGCAGGCGGCGGGGAATGACTATTGAGTCTGCGGATTTATCCAGGCTAAAGAGTCGCGTATATTCTGCCTCCATGACGAACCTATTTGAACGATTTCAGAATCTGTTTCGGAGTTGAGGCATGCAAAGAATTACCATAGTCGGCAGTGGGTTTGCCGCCCTGACCGCGATCAAGACCTTGAGAGCCAAGGACAGGTCGATCGAAATCAGCGTGGTCAGCCCAAAAGCGGAGTTCCACTATCTGCCCGGTTCGATCTGGATCCCATCGGGCATTCGCGAACCCGATGACCTCATCATATCCCTTGATCCGTTTTTTCAACGTATGCAAGTCAAGCACATCCCTGCCCAAGCTACCGGACTGAGCGACGATGGCAGGGTCCTGCAGACCACAGTTGGCGATATCGAAAACGATGGCCTGATCATCGCATCCGGCGGGCGTTTCATTAAAAAACTGCCGGGTATCGAGCATGCGATTACACCCTGCGAAGGGATCCCGGCCACGATGAAGATACGCGAGCGGCTGAAGGCAATGGATGGCGGCGTCATAGCCATCGGCTTTGCCGGAAACCCCAAAGAACCCAGCGCCATGCGTGGTGGCCCGATGTTTGAGTTCCTGTTTGGTATCGACCGTCAACTGAGGCTCGAAAAGCGCCGGGAAAAGTTCAGGCTCATATTCTTCACTCCCGCAGCCAGTCCGGGACAAAGACTGGGCCCCAAGGCGGTCACCGGCCTGATGCAAGAGATGCAAAAACGCGACATCGAAACCCATCTGGGACATAAGATGGTGGAGTTCAGTGCCACGGGCATTGTCACCGAGGGTGGAAGTTTTGATGCTGACCTGATCCTCTTCATGCCCGGCATGACGGGTAACCAATGGTTCGACAACACCAAACTGCCGCGCTCACCTGGAGGACTGATCAAAGCCGATGCCCATTGCCGCGTCGAAGGCATGGAAAAAGTCTATGTCGCGGGTGACTCCGGCAGTTTTCCCGGCCCTGACTGGATGCCTAAACAGGCTCATATGGCAGACCTCCAGGCCGCAGCCGCGGCCAAGAACCTGGTTGCGGAATCAAAGGGCAATGTGGCTGACGAGACCTTCAGAGTGGAACTCGTTTGCATTGTCGACAGCCAGACCAGCGGTATGCTCGTGGCGCGCACAGAAAAGAAAAACATCGTTATGCCCAGCATGACCATCTTCCACTGGCTGAAGCGCCTGTTCGAATGGTGGTATCTGCGCCAATATCGCTGACTGCCCGGAACGCAAATCCCGTTTATGCTGTAACCGCATGTTTAATATGGCTTTTACAGCAATAACAAATAACCATGTATACTGATGATTTGGCTCTGCGCTCAATGCAGAGCGATGAGATACCGGTAACCGGTCGCCGGTATCCATTACATGGAGAGATGGGTGACGCTGGACATCAATAGCGCGGCCTCCGAGGCAGATATTAAAGAGCTCCTGCTGCATGAAGAGCGAAAGAGCGAACGTTATGCCAATTATGCCCGCCTGCTGCTGACCTTCCTCTATTTCGCAGTGGCTTTCGGTATTCGCACGGAACTGCCCGCCCACTCCTTCAATGCCATAATAGGGGCATCGCTGGTAAATCTTCTCTACGGCATCTTCATCTACTTCAAGCTGCAGCAACCAAGCCCACCGGGCTGGATCAAGTACCCGTCGGTCAGTATCGACATCCTGCTGCTCTCTGTCGTTATCTACAGCTTCGGCACATTCCGGACCTTCAAGACAGAGGCCTTTCTTCTCTACTACCTATGGATAGGGCTCTCGACCCTGCGTTTCTCACCGATGCTGACCCTTGCCAGCGGTCTGCTCAGTATCGGCGCCTACCTGCTCATCGCGGCCCTTGCACTGATGAATAACACTATTGAACTCGGCAGCATTACCGAAGAGTTCGTCTCGGAGCGTGTAAGCGGCGCCAATATCGTTCTCAAGGTCGTCTTTCTATCGGCTTTTGTCCTGCTCGCGGTATACATCGCCATGGTGTTCCGGATTGTCGCCTCAAGGGCACTGACGAAACAGATCCTGCAGGCGAAGAACGATGCCCTGAATACCACCCTGGACAAGCTGCGGGAGACACAAAAACAACTGGCACACAAAAATCGCGAGTTGGCCACGCTATCCGAAATAGATGCGCTCACCCAGCTCTATAATCGACGCAAGATCGATCAGATTATCGAGGAAAATCTGGCGGAGACAGCCCAACACCCTTTTCCTCTCGCCATGATCCTGCTCGATATCGACAATTTCAAGCACTACAACGACCATTACGGCCACCAGGCGGGGGACGATGTGATCCGCACGGTTGCCGGGGTTCTGTCCATGTCGGCGCGTGGCAATGACAGTATCGGACGCTGGGGTGGCGAGGAGTTCATCATCATCTGCCGCGACACCGACACCGACACCGCGGTAACAATCGCCGAACGCCTGAGAAAGGCAATCGAAGAGACCAGATACAAAGTCGATGAAAATGTAACCTGCAGCTTCGGCGTTACCGGCTATCGCGTAGGCGACAATGGCGACTCGCTGTTAAAGCGGGCGGATGATGCGCTCTATGCCTCCAAGCAACATGGCAGGAACAGGATCAGCATTAAATAAGATCTAACTCACTGTATCTTACCTATCGTTTGCAGGAATTGTTAGAAACACAAAAGGACGCCCCGGAGTGGGTAGTGTCCGGGGCGTCAAGACGATATAAAGATGATTGTGCAGGAGCTTGCTGCTCCGGTCGTGCCGCCTGGCAGATGCAATAATATTTTTTACCAAGCAGCCTGGTTCATCTTGTCGCTCTTTAGCTGTTCAATGTCGGGCCGTAACTTTTATCGATGACAGGGATGTGTTGATCCAGCCAGTCTTTAATGAATACCATCGTTTCGTCTTCGATGTCGGCATTACCGGCATGGAACTTTTTCTGGAGGTCGGTACAGGTATCCACCAGTTTCTTATGTTCGCCACGGTGAGCATCAAGCCCCTCATAGCCACGCTCCTCCATCAAACGCTCCTCGGTTTCAAAATGTTCTACGACATAACTGATCAGGTGGTCGAGGGAGCCGCCGATTTCATCCCGTACGCCTTTTGAAACGGCATCGTTCAAGGCATTGACGCGATCAAACAGTTCTTTATGCTGGTCGTCGCAAATCGCAACTGTAGTTCCGTATTGTGCTTCAGTCCATTCCATTAATGACATGCTTAGGTTCCTCTTGGTTGGTTGTTCAATTTATGTCAGACACCATAAAAAAATGCTACATACTGAATTTCAATATGATGAATGCTCCATATCGTCAGATGATGACCGCTTGGTGTTTCATTCAAGCTCACTTTGCAAGCATGTTACGACTACCAGACACCAAGTCCGGTCATACTCAGTCACGAAAGTGATTAATGAGAAGATGTAGTCGTATAGAATGAAATTGTGGGATATCCACTGGGTCTTGCGCTACGCAGATAACTGAGTCGTTTATAATTTATATCCATGTTTAATGTATCGATCCTTAAAATAAAACATAAGCATAAAAAAGCACATTAGCTAGTTAGACAACAACTCCGCTGCCGTAGTGCGAATGAAATTCTTATATAAAATTCTCTGCTTGTAAAGAGCTTGATTTCAATGTTGTGGGATTATTGCTCAGAAGGGTAAAAAAGCTATTGAACACTGCATGGATCTGTGCCCTGTTGAATAAACACTGATCCACGGTTCATTGTGTGATCAGCTGTGAATGTCTGCCCCTTCTGAACATTGGACAATTATTTCGCAGGCGCTGAATAATACCTAGGTTACCGTCAGGAAACCTCACCCGCCGACCTCCTTGCGCAATTTTCGAGCAGCCCCCGGGTTCATTATCTTCACCATATGACTATACATCCACTCTGTCGCTTCACCCTTTCAGGCTTGGGAAGCGGTAGTTATAGTTTCTATTCCATGGATCTAGTGGCAGTTCTTCCAACAACCGCTTCTTTCCTGTCACTGACACATTTAGCCCTTTCTCAGTACTTGGGTATGTTCCACACTCTGCTTAGTACATCTCCAATGCATTTGCGATAAACAACATATCCATTTTTGCCTTATTATGCATCCTGATTACCCATCATGCTCAGCCATGAGAAGAGAGCCGCAAGAATCGTGAACTACCTGAATAGTTTTGTGTCATGAGTTTTGATATGCGTTCGGTATGCACTACTAAACTACCTGAGGTATTTCAATGCTACACGTATTTTCAGAAGCCGCTCATTTGTAAAAAAAGGCAACACCTCTCTGTGAGACACATCGCCCTGAAATGCCGCTAAATAATATGTAAGACATGTTACATAATTTTTAGCCATGTAGTCTGATATTTCTCACGCCATGAGTGGGCTATCCTATCCGGGGTCAACAAAGGATAGATCAGACTATCTAAGAGACCGGGGGACAACAGTTTCTGATACCTCTACGGTAGCCAGCGCCTAGTGGGCCACGCGGTAAGTTCTGTAACCAACTATGGCTTTCACGAATAGGCTTTGAAAAACTGCTTTGCCGTACGACCGCTCTTGGTTCCGCCTCTCACCATCGCAAACTGTTTCGCTGCCTCGTGGAGCGCATCACGGTCCCCCGTGTAATCCGGAAAATAGCTATCGACGATATCCAGGTATCCCTGCCAGTTCACCGGGTAGAAGGACAACCAGAGACCGAAGCGGTCGGACAACGCCAGCTTCTCCTCCGTGGTATCTCCCAAATGCAGATCCTCACCCACCATTCTCGCTTCCTGGTTTTCGCTCATGAACTCCGGCAGAAGATGCCGCCGGTTGGATGTCGCATAGACCAGCACGTTCGTCGGAGGCGCCTCGATAGAGCCATCCAGCACTGTCTTCAATGCACGGTAGGAGGCCTCGCCGGTATCGAAAGTGAGATCATCGCAAAAAACGATGAAACGCTGCGTCAAGCCCCGGATCTCGTCAACGATCTCCGGAAGTTCGGTCAAGTCGTTGCGATCGACTTGTATGAGGCGCAAACCCTGATTTTCGAAGTGATTCAGCACCGCCTTGACGAGTGATGATTTTCCCGTACCCCTGCTTCCCCACAATAGCGCGTTGTTGGCGCCTGCCCCGTCGATAAAGCGTTGTGTGTTGTTCAGCAACTCGCGCTTTTGAACATCGATGCCTATCAACCGGTCTAGTGCGGTTCTGTCTATATGTTCAATGGCTCTGAGGTAAGCCTTGCGCGGTCGCCAGACGGCGGCGAGTGTTTTATTCCAATCAATGGTCATGCGATCATCCCCAATGACAGTAGTTGGTTCGGCAGCGAAACGATCGATACCATAGCGTGGAATTTCATCTCCCCGCAGCTTCTCCTGCGACAGTGAGTGATTGTGTATCGCGCGCGGGATCTCCTTGCGTCGGATGTTCTGGCTAATAAAAGCACGGTCATCAGGTCTGCTCAGGGTCGATTACCACCACGCAGTTGCGCCCTTTCGCCTTCGCAGCATAGAGAGCATCATCGGTACGCTTGAGACATGCCCCCAGATTCTCGCCTGAACGATAGCGTGTCACGCCGAAACTTGCCGTAATACTGATATCGCTTTGTTGCTCGACGACAAATGACCCAGCCAGGGTATCACATAGACGTTGCGCCAGATTCCGCGCTTCCACCAGCTCTGTTTCCGGCGTTAGTATAAGGAACTCCTCTCCACCCCAGCGGCCCAGCTCATCGGACTCCCTGATACAGCTTTTCAGCACATCGACGCCATGCTTCAAAACCCGATCGCCCACGTCGTGACCATACTGGTCATTGATCTCCTTGAAATGATCGATATCCAGCAGAATGGTGCAGAAACACTTCGAACCCCTCGCGGTTTGCGACATAACCTGCTCCAGCCGGTTGGTCAGCGCCCTTCGGTTCAGAATACCCGTGAGGTAGTCGGTACGGGATGTCTCCTCCAGCACCCGTTCGATGTGCTTGCGCTCGGCGATCTCCTGTACCAGTTTATCGTTTGCCAGTACCAATTCCGCAGTGCGCGAGTCCACCCGCTGCTCCATCTCGCTATGAGCCTTGCTCAGTGCCAGTTGATTGGCATCGATCTGCTGCTGCTTGATGTGCAGACGCTCCGCCATCTGATCGAAGGAGAACGAGAGTTGATCCAGTTCGTCGCCCTTTGCCTCATTGCTGAGATCCACATCGCCGGGCACGATCGAGGCGAAACGGGTCGCCAGACTGGTTATGCGCCTGGTAAGATTGAATGAGAGAAGCCGACTGAAAATCATCGCCAGAATCACCGAGAGCGCAAGCGAAAGGATCCCTGCCAGGCGTATCTTTTCAAACTTGCTCTGCACTTCATCCGCGCGCATGTCTATCCCGACCAGATAGTCGTCCTTGCCGACATCGAGCGGAGAATATCCCGACAGAAAATAGCCCCACTTATCCTTGGTTATGTTTTTATCCACGGAGGGACGCAGAAAACCCTCATTCAGCGCAGGAATGTCGTGTTCATACTCCTCACCCGGAAGGGCCGGATCCTGAACATCGGAATCGATGACGAAAAACACCCTGTTTCCCAGTTTACGCATGATGTAGATAAAGGCGATATCGGGATTGGCCTTGACGAACTCCTGCAATGCACTGACGTTCTTTGTATAAGCCGGATTGCCGATGTCCGATGCGCTACGGATCTGATCCAGGTTCTCGGTTTCCAAACCCCGGCTGATCAGGGCAGCGCTGTTCTTCAGCCGGGACTGAAGCGCATGCATCAGATTTTCGGTGGCACTCTGGTAGAAATAGGTACCTACACTGCCTGAAACCAGGATGATTGCGGCAAAGTGGCTCAAGAACAGTTTTGTTTGTATGGTTAAACGCATGGTGGGCTGGGTAGGTCGGGAACACCCCATCTCAGGGCGTATGTGCACGACAACAGTTATCAATATATTCCAGGAATCGACCCCTTCCATTCGATGAGACAGCAGGTTAGCAATCCACCCGGGCTGTCGACACAAACAAAGCGAGTTTAACCTGAAACCCACGGATTCAGGTTTAAGTCAGCTGATTCTGTACTATTTTTCCCGGGACGGCAATCGAGCGCAATCCCGAAAACTAGTTAGTCCCCGCCCAGAAACAGCATAAATTATTCTTGCCTCAGGCACCTACCAGCGTTCATTGTGTTTTGGAAAACCATGGTCGATTCAAAATACCCGCTTGTCAGACCAGCCAGCAACGTACCCGATGTGAGTCGCTTATCATGGTCTCTGCGGGATAGGTCAAGGTACAGCCCGCCACGGCTTCTGGACAGCGCGGATGGAAGTGACAACCCGCCGGCGGGGTGATGGCAGAAGGCATCTCCCCTGCCAGCTGGACCGCCTCGTGATGTCCGCGGGGATCAGGCACGGGAACAGACGCGAGTAAGGCCCGCGTGTAGGGATGTAGCGGTGTCTCCATGATCTCCCGGGTCTTGCCCCGCTCCACGATGCGGCCGAGATACATCACCGCGACCTCTTCAGCCATATAGGAAACGACGGAGATATCGTGCGAAATAAACAGATATGAGAGCTGCAGTTCGTCCTGCAGCCTCTTCAGCAGATTGAGGATCTGCGCCTGCACGGAGAGATCCAGCGCACTGGTCGGCTCATCGCAAACGATCAACTTCGGCCCCACCGCCAATGCCCGCGCCACACAGATGCGCTGCCTTTGCCCACCCGAGAATTGATGGGGGTACCTGCGGGCAGCGGCTTGCGGCAGCCCGACCTGGCGCAGCAGGGACTCAACGCGCCGGCGTATCTCCTGCTCGCTGTGAATGCCCTGGGCGCGCAACCCCTCGGCGACGATATCGGCCACCTTCATCCTCGGGTTCATCGATGAGACGGGATCCTGAAAGATGATCTGAATATCGCTGCGTATCCGCCGCAACTCCACCCCCTTCATCCCGCCAAGCTCCCTGCCGTCGAGAAATACCCTTCCCCGGGTTGCGCCGATGAGCTGAAGAATTGCCTTACCTACCGTGGATTTGCCACAGCCCGACTCCCCGACCAGAGCCAATACCGATCCCCTGGCGATTTCCAGATCCACCCCGTCTACCGCCTTGAGAGAACCACCCCCCTTTTGCAGCAATCCCTTGCGCACGGGAAAGTGCACCTGCAGGGCCTCGACCTCGAGCAGGGGTGTCGGGGGGTCGTCCGGATCGGGCCGCATGAGGTAGCGATCGCGTTCGACGGCGACTGGCATTGCGGCATCAACGGCATAGGGCAGACAGCGGACACCGGAGCGTTCAGAAACAGATCTCCACTCCGGTATGGTCTCATGGCATATCCGTTGACTGCGATCACAGCGTGCTGCAAAACGACATCCATTGAAACGGCTGCCCGGAGGTGGCACGACACCCTCGATTGCCGCCAGCTTTTCACAGGGTCGCCTGTATTCGGGCAGGGAGGCGAACAGCAGGCGGCTGTAGGGATGGAGCGGCGCCTGGAAAAACGCTCCCACCGCTGCGCTTTCCACGATCTCACCCGCATACATGACCGCGACCCGGTCCGCCATCTCCGCCACCACCCCCAGGTCATGGGTGATCAGCAGGATGGACATTCCCCGCTCTTGCTGCAGGCGCTTGAGCAGGCGCAGAATCTGCGCCTGCATGGTCACATCGAGGGCGGTGGTCGGCTCATCGGCAATCAGCAGCCTGGGGTTTCCCGCGAGCGCCATGGCGATCATCACGCGCTGTTTCATACCGCCGGAGAGTTGATGGGGATAGTGACGAATGAGGCGTTGCGGATCGGGAATCGCAACCGCTTGCAACAGCTCGATGACGCGCCGCCGGATCGCCCTCCCCCGCAGATCGCTGTGCAGCCTGAGCGCTTCGGCGATCTGGCGACCGATCCTCATCAGCGGATTGAGCGAACTCATCGGTTCCTGAAAAATCATGCCCAACTGACCACCGCGCAGCTGGCGCATCGAGCGTCGATCCAGGTTCATGATTTCGACATCGTCGAATTCGATACCGCCCGCATCGACAACGATGGCTGGCGGCAGCAGGCGCATCAATGAGAGAGCCGTCACCGACTTGCCGCAACCCGATTCTCCGATCAGCGCGAATGTCTCGCCCTGACGGATCTCCAGATCGAGACCATCCACGATGGGCAGCCTCCGATCTCCCTTGTCGATGGCAAGCCGAAGCCCTGCAATCTTCAACAGCGCCTTTGTCATGGATGAACCATGTTCTGCGCTTCGAGATCCTCACTCGGTCTCCCCGGCCTGGCTTGTCGGCTGATGACAAGCGTTTCGGGCATCAGACCGGTACTCGCGGCACGGCGGCGATCAATTGCCGGGTATAACGGTTTTGCGGACGATTGACGATATCCTCGGTTTTCCCCTGCTCGACTATCTTGCCCTGGTACATTACCGCGGTGCGGTCGCTGACATACTCCACCACACCGATGTTGTGGGTGATGAAGAGCAGGGTGAGCCCGCGCTTCTCCCTGAGGTCCAACAGCATGCGCAGGATTTCCGCCTGTACCGAGACATCAAGGGCACTGGTTATCTCGTCACAGACGATGAAGGAGGGGTCCAGCGAGAGGGCCCTGGCGATGCCGATCCGCTGCCGCTGGCCTCCGGAGAACTCATGGGGATAGCGCCACAGGGAATCCTCCTCCATCTGTACCTGCCGCAACAGCTCTCTGGCCATCTCCAGGCGTGCTTCATGGTTTTCACCTATGCCATGTACCTTCATCGGCTCGGTGAGAATGGCGGCGATACTCAGGCGCGGATTGAGCGACGAGACCGGATCCTGAAAGATAATCTGCATATGGCGGCGAAATCGCCTGAGCTGTGTGCGATTCATCTCCGTGATATCGGTATCGTCGAAGGCCACCCGGCCGCTAGTCGGTTCGGTCAGGCGCAGGATACCCCGTCCCAGGGTGGTCTTGCCGCTGCCCGACTCCCCGACCAGCGCCAGGATCTCGCCCCGGGGTATCACCAGATCGACGCCATCCACCGCACGCACCTGATCCACAACCCGCCGTAGAAGCCCCTTGCGCACGGGAAAATGTATCTCCAGGCGGGATAACCTGATCAAGGGGTTGAGCTCGTCGTGCAGCTCATGTTTCTGATTCAGCGCCAGGTTCTCCGGCAGGGCGGCGATCAGGGACTGGGTATAGCTGTGGTTCGGGTGGTGAATGATCTGGTCGGTCGCACCTGTCTCCACCAGTTTGCCGCGCTGCATGACACCGACCCGATCGGCGATCTGCGACACCACGCCGAAATCGTGGGTGATGAACAGGATCGCCATCCTGGTGCGCTCCTGCAACGTCTTCATCAGCCGCAGGATCTCGCGCTGCACGGTGACATCCAGCGCGGTGGTGGGTTCATCGGCGATCAGCAGATCGGGTTCGCAGGCCATGGCCATAGCGATCATCACACGCTGGCGCTGCCCGCCGGAGAGCTGGTGGGGGTAGCTGTGGACCCGGGTTTGCGGATCGGGTAACTGAACCGCCTCGAGGGACTCTACGACCCGCTGCCACGCCTGCTCCTCGGTGAGTTCGGGAAAGTGGAGCCTCACCGCCTCGAGAATCTGTTCGCCAACGGTGAACACCGGGTTCAGCGAACTCATCGGCTCCTGGAAGATCATCGCGATCTGCCCGCCCCTCACCTGCTGCATCCCGGATTCACTCATGGACGCCAGATCCACGGGGGTCTCACCCTGGGCATGAAACCTAATCTCTCCCGAGTGCCTGGTCAGGTTGGATTCAGGCAAAAGCTGCATGATCGAGAGAGCGGTGATCGATTTACCGCTCCCCGACTCTCCTACCAGACAGAAGGTCTCGCCGCGTTCGATCTCGAAGCTCACGTCGTCCACCGCCCTGATGGTCCGTCCCTGGTGCTGAAACCAGGTGTGAAGCTGTTGTACCGAGAGCAGCATCAGCCCGCCTTGCTCAGATAGGGATCGATGGCGTCGCGCAGGGATTCACCGATCAGGTTATAGGCAAATACAGTGAAAAAGATGGCGCCGCCGGGAAAGGCCGCCATCCACCAGTTGAAGCGGGACGACTGCACCGCCTGGTTGAGCATCTCGCCCCAGGAGGGATCATCCACCAGGCCGAGTCCAAGGAAGCTCAGGGTCGCCTCGGCGAGGATCGCCGAGGCAACACCGAAACTGGCCGCCACCAGCACCGGCCCCATGCCGTTGGGCAGCATATGACGAAACAGAATCGAGGGCAGCGGCAGACCGGCAGCCTCCGCCGCCTGGACGAAATCCTGCTTGCGCAGACGCAGGAATTCGGCGCGCACGTAGCGTGCATAGCCCGGCCAGCTGGTGATACCGATGATCACCATCATGATATAGAGACTGCGACCGAAAAAGGCGACGAAGGTGAGCAGCAGAAACAGGGTGGGCACCGCCTCGAAGATCTCCACCAGACGCATCCCCAGGATATCCACCACGCCGGAGAAATAACCCATCAGGCCACCGATGATGACACCCAGCAACATGGCGATGCCGGTAGCCACGAAACCAATGCCCAGGGCGATCCTCGAGGCGTGGATCATGCGGCTGAGCACATCGGCGCCGTTCTGCTCGGTACCGAACCAGTGAGTACGCGAGTGCTGCGACAGAGGCGCCTCCAGGCCGGTATCGCCACGGTCCCTTTGGTAGTCTTTCGGTGAATAGGGTATAGGTGCGTGGATCACCCAGTCATACTCACCGGCGGCCTCTGCTACACGGTACTGCTCATAGATCACCAGCTGCTGGGGTTTGACCCAGAGATAGCTGATCAGAGCACCCAGCGCCAGCACCGCGGCCATCACCAGAAATTTACGCAACAGGGTGATGCCCCAGGGAGAGAGCAGCAGCAGGGTGAAGAAACCGACCAGAAAGAGCACGTCGACCGGCTGCAGAAAGTGCAGCACCGGGCTGCTGATCTCCCCCTGGCGGCTCAGCAGCAGCGGAAAACTGCTGGCGAGGAAGGGAGCGAAAACCCCCAGCAGGGCGAGCACCCCGACCCAGAACAGCCCCAACCTCGCCCCCCAGCGAACAAATGTCTGGACGAGGATCCTGCGCCAGTAGCTCTGCCGCCTGTTCACCGCGTCACTCATAGCTCACCCTCGGATCGGCCAGGGCATAGAGGATATCGGCCAGCAGGTAACCGAGCAGGGTCAGACAGCCGCCGATCAGGGTGATCGAGAGCACCAGTTCCCGGTCCCGGGTCTGCACCGCCTCCACCGCCAGCTTACCCATGCCCTCGATACTGAAGATGCTCTCCACGATGACCGATCCCGCCAACAGGCTGGGGAGCAGGCTCGCGGCGACGGTGATCAGCGGCAGCAGGCTGTTGCGGAACACATGCCGCCACAGCACCACCGCCTCGGCCAGCCCCTTGGCGCGGGCGGTGCGCGCATAGTCGGAGAGCAGATTCTCCAGCACCGCGGTCCGGGTAAGCTTTGCCAGCCCGGCAAAACCACCATAGGAGAGACAGAGCACAGGCAGCGCCAGGTGCCAGAATCTATCCATGAGAAACCCCCTGACCCAGCTCCCCTGCATCCAATGGACGGCAAGCAAAGTACCCACCAGCAGTCCGGTGATGAGAAAGCCGAGCTGACGCAACAGGCGGTAATCACTGCTCGCCAACCAGGCCGCGAGCAGGGCGTAGACCGCGGGAAAGCCGAGCCATAGCGGCAGCGAGCGCTGAGCCTCGGGCAGTTGATCGACCATGGCCAGCCCCAACACCCCCCACACCAGAGCGAGAGAAGAGATCCTCATGTTTCTGTTGGCGAGCCGGCCCAGCGCCAGAAACAGGGATATCGCCACCGTCACCAGCGCAAACAGCAGCGCAATATCCCATAGACTCGACCAGTGGGGCATGAAGACCTGGTCCAGTACCTGGCGATCGCTCAATCCTGCGGTGGGGAACCAGCGCCAATACTGCTCGTTGGCGAAGAAACCGATCAGCAACACACCGGCGAGCATGGTCGGCACCGACCAGAGCGCGAGCATGATCATGCCGCTGCTGACATCGAAGGAGCGCCCCCGTTGCACAGCCGCGCGTACCCCCACCAGCAGCGCCAGCAGATAGACGATGGGAATGCTCAGCACATTCAGCAGAATGGTGATCGGCACCCTTTCGGCGAGCAGTTCGGTGACCGGCCGCCCGTAGCGGAAGCTGCGTCCCAGATCTGAGCCCTTGGTGAAGGAGAAACCGCTCATCCGGTTCTCATCATCGAAGGTGAAACCGACGGGAGAAACATTGTTGAGCCAGCGCAGGTATTGCAGATAGGGAGGAGCATCCAGTCCGTAGAGGCGGTTGTAATAGGCCTCGATCTCTTTTTTCGCCTCCGGATCCAGATTCTGACCCTCCACCAGGCTCTGGGCGCTGATACCACCGGGCGAGGCGGCCATGACCACGAACACCACCAGGGTGATGCCCAGCAGCGTGGGCAGCATCAATAACAGCCGTCGAAGCAGGTAAGTAAGCATTTACTGTGTATAGAGCTGCTCAGCGGCCGGGACATAGTTCTCCACCGGAACCGCTCCCAGGTTGAGGCCGACCTTGGTATTGACCACGTTGCGCAGACGCCGGTCGATGAACACCAGGCTCTTTCTGCGCATGAGAAAGGTATAGGCCTGGTCGTTGAAGAGATGGGCCTCCGCCCGCTGCCACAGCGGCATGCGTTTCTCCTCGTCCACCGTGGCCCGCGCCTGTTCGATCAGGCGGTCGAGTTCGGGATTGTTGTAGTTGATGAAATTGTTGCCTCCCCCATCGATCTGGCTTGAGTGAAACATCTGATAGAGGTCGGTCTCGAGACCGCTGCTCCAGCCAAGGGTGATGGCGTCGAAATCCCGCTTTTTCATCAGGTCGAGCATTACCGACCATTCGGTGGGCTTGGGTTGCAGCAGTATGCCGGCGCGGGCGAGCATGTCCTTGAGGAACAGTACCATGCGTGCGGTATCCTCACTGCCCTGGAAATAGACCAGCTCGAACTCGAAGGGTTTACCGGCAGGGTCCTCGAGGACGCCATCGCCATTGCGATCGGCGTACCCCGCCTTGGCGAGCAGTTCGATCCCCTTCGCCTGGTCGTAATCGCGCGCCTCGATGGCCGCATCGTGCTGCTTGCTGTTTACGCTGAACGGGCTTACGGCAACCTCCGCATAACCGAGATAGATCTCGTCGACGATGCGTTGCCGGTCGATCAGATAGGTCATCGCCTGTCGCACCTCGGCTTGGGCAAATCGGGTGGCCTCGTCGTTACGCAGCTGGTTCCAGCCGATATAGGTATATCCCGCCACCGGGCTCATATACTCCCAGTGCTGCGCCTTGCTTTGAATTTGCTTATCCTCAGTCAACTGTTTGTACTCGCGAGGGCGTGAGGAATAAGTATCGATCTCGCCGTTGCGAAAGGTGGTGAGCCGCGCGCTGTCGTTTTCGATCACACGCCAGATCAAGCGCTCGAAGGCGGGCTCCACCGGCCCCCAGTAGCGTGGGTTGCGGCGCAGCTCCACCCCCCCCTTGTCCGGGGCCCAGCCCTTGGGGTCCTCCAGACGGTAGGGACCCGAGCCCAACAGCAAGCCCTTCGACTGGTTGAAGCCGTTGGGGTCTTCGAGATAGGGGGCGTAGAAATGTTTCGGCATGATCTCCATGCCACCCGCCAGTGAGAGGGCATTGAAATAGGGTTCGGCAAACTGGAATTTGACCGTCAGCTCATCGAGGGCCTCGACCGACTCGATCTTGGCGTAATAGGCGCGCTCCCGTGGCGCCTGGATGGCTTCGTTCATGATGAAGTCGAAAGTAAAGACCACATCCTGCGCCGTCAGCGCTACACCGTCGGAAAATTGCAGACCCTCGCGCAGCTTGAAGATGAAGGTGAGGCCATCCTCGCTGACCGACCACTCCCTGGCCAGCAGACCCTGCCACTCCAGGGTATCGGGATTGCGGATCAGCAGGCTCTCCAGGATATAGCTCTGCACGTTGGAGGAGTAGACATCCTGCGAGATGAATGGGGTCAGGGACTTCAAATTGACACTGAATGCCTGCACCAGCCAATCCCCCTGGCTGTAGTCGGGCTTCTGGGTGACCGCATATGCCCGTTGAAAGGCCGCAGGTATCTGCTCCTGCTGCGAGGCGCTGGTATTTTGCGACAGGCTCACTCCCTGCTGGATGCGCTGATCCAGGTTTCTGACCTGGTTGGTTATCTCCCTTATGTCGCCGGCCTGCTCACGCATCAGCTGTTCCATGCGAGACATCTTCTGCCATTGCCGATCGATCATGTACATCACCAGTACGATAGTGATCAGCACTAGTATCAGACCACCGAAATAGAGGATATCCCGACCGTTTAGGCGTCGCTGCATGAAGTTACTCCTGTGACCCAGGACAGATTGTCAATGATTGAAGAGTCTATTATGTCTTCCCGGGACATGAAAGAGTACGACAACCCACGTCACACTTTCCGCTGATGCTAAATTCCGGTACCTTACGCAGTCTAACTGTGAACGGGACAGGCCGCTGAGCCACGCTTGGTGCTTGTATCGATAGATCCTGTAAGGAATTTCCCATGGGTTTTCTACAAAACAAACGCATACTCATTGTCGGCATTGCCAGCAACCGCTCTATCGCCTGGGGGGTTGCCGAGGCGATGCATCGCGAAGGTGCCGAGCTGGCCCTCACCTACCAGACAGACAAACTGAAAAAGCGCGTCGATGATGCCGCCGAACAGTTTGCGTCGAACATCGTCATGCCCCTGGACGTCACCGACGACCAGCAGATCACCGAGCTTTTCGCCAGGCTGCAAAAGGAGTGGGGATACCTGGATGCGATCGTGCACGCAGTGGGTTTCGCGCCCCGCGACCATCTCGAGGGAGGCTACCTCGACAACCTGACCCGCGAGGGTTTCGCCATGGCTCACGATATCAGCTCCTACAGCTTTGCCGCCCTTGCCAAGGCCGGACGTCCCTTGATGCAGGGGAGAAATGCCTCCCTGGTCACCATGAGCTATCTGGGGGCAGTACGCACGGTTCCCAATTACAACGTCATGGGGGTGGCGAAGGCGAGCCTCGAGGCAAGTGTACGCTATATGGCTGAATCCCTCGGTCCGGAAGGTATCCGGGTCAATGCGGTCTCCGCCGGCCCGATCAGAACTCTGGCCGCTTCTGGCATCAAGAACTTCAAAGGTATGCTCGACGAAGTGGAGAAGAGAAATCCATTGCGTCGCAACGTCACCATCGAAGAGGTGGGCAATACCACGGCATTTCTCTGCTCCGATCTCGCCTCGGGTATCACCGGCGATGTCGTCTATGTGGATTCGGGATACCACATCCTCGGCATGGCATGATCCCGCCGGCCAATCGGCCTATTCGCTCTCTTCGTGTTTCAGGATTTCGATATCCGCACGGGACTCCAGACCGGACAACACCATATTGTAGTGATCTCTGCCGAGCATGCGGCGCATGTTGGCAATCAGTTGCTGGTTGGCGCTTTCGTCAACCGTACCTTCACTCACCCCGCTCAGCAGGTAGACGGCAACGTCCCCACTCGCCAGCCTGACGCTGCCTGTGGATGAGCCGCCGGATTCAGGCTTTGCTGTACTGAAAAGCGCACTCGAAAGCCCCGGAGGAATCTCTTTGTTGTTGCGGTCCACTGTCATCGGCCCGGTTACTTCGTAGCTGCCCGCAACTGCCGAAAGCGATGCACCCGCGGCGATTTCCGCCAAGCGTTTTTCCGCCTCGGCCTTGGCTTGCTGCTGCGATTTCTGTTGCTGCAGGGTCTCGGTTATCTGCGCTTTAACCTCATCCAGAGGCTGTACCGAGGCTTCCTGATGATCGAGTGTACGCAACACCATGGAGCTGGTGCCGTCGATCTCGATCAGCTCACTGTTGTTGTGCTCCTGCAGAACATCATCACCGAAGGCGATAGACCTCACCTTCGACTTGGCGAACACCCCGGTTCCCTGGTCACGGGTGAACCAGTCACTCTGCTCGACGCTCAGACCCAGCGCGGAAGCAGCAGGCTCCAGACTATCCGGATCCTCATAGCTGAGATCGGCAAGCTGTTCGGCCATTTCAAAATAGAGCCGCTCTCCCTCTACCTTACGATAGGCTGCCTCCACTTCGGCACGGGCGTCATCAAACGGCTTTACATCCCCTCCCTTGATCCCGGTCAGCTTTATCAGATGAAATCCGAAATTGGTACGCACCGGGTCGCTGACAGCGCCCTCCTCGAGGTTAAAAAGCGCTTCATCGAAGGCGGGGGCGTTCATGACGCCCCTTGCAATAAAGCCGATATCACCGCCTGATGCGGCAGTTGCCGGATCTTGAGAATTCTGCTTCGCAAGCTCGGCAAAGGATTCTCCGTTGGAGATTCGTTCGGCCAAATCCTCGATCTTCGCCTTGGCCTCATCCACAACTGCCAGATTTGCATCCGCAGCAACCTGAATCAGGATGTGGCTGGCCTGGCGCTGTTCCGGGCGTCCGAATTCATCCTGGTTGTTCTCGTAGTAGCCGCGTAGCAGATCCTCATCCACATCCACCGTTTTTCCCGCGGTTTCGGCATCCAGCAGGATATATTCGACCTTGATCTTTTCAGGTGTGGCAAAGGCAGCCGTGTTGGCCTCGTAATAGGCGCCGACCTCTTCATCGGAGAGTGGGTCACTCAGCTTGAAGTCGCTGGCCGGTACCACGAAGTAGGAGACCTCCCTGGTCTGCTTCAACAACCTTTGGCTCTCCCTGAGTTCATATGGCGTCACGAAACTTCCTGTCTGCACCGCCTGCGACAGCTGAGCCATGATCAGTTGCTGGCGTACTCTCTCCTCGAATTCAGCGGAAGAGAGTCCCTGCAACCGCAAAGCCCGCTCATAGGTCTCCTGATCGAAGCGCCCATCCTTCTGAAAAATCTCCATACCCAGAATGGTCGCCTGGATCATGGCACCGCCCGCACGCAATCCCAGCTCATCGGACGTCTGCTGCAGCAATTTATCCTTGATCAGCCTGTCCAACACCTCCTCGCGTAGCTTGGTGTCTTCGAACATTTCCGGGCGGTACGCCGCGCCTAACTGCTCGCGCAGCTGCTGGCGAAAACGCTGGAATTGAATATCGAGTGTGCGCACCGTGATTTCGTTGCCGTTGACATTCGCCGCAACGGGTTCAGAACCTAGACCCAGGTAGGATTGAATTCCCCATAGCGCGAAAGGGATCGAGATTAAGAATACGATCGCCCATGCGATCCAACCCTGCGCTCTGTCTCTTATTTCCTGAAGCATGACCAGTGACCTATTGATTGCAACCTAAAACCAGCAGTCCGGGCTTTATATGGATTAAACAAAAACGGGGTATCTGGTCGATACCCCGTTGATGATCAAAGTTGGCGGAGCGGACGGGACTCGAACCCGCGACCCCCGGCGTGACAGGCCGGTATTCTAACCAACTGAACTACCGCTCCAAGTTGGTGGGTGCTGCAGGGATCGAACCTGCGACCCTCGCCTTGTAAGGGCGATGCTCTCCCAGCTGAGCTAAGCACCCTGGGGCCTGTTAACACTCATTCAGTCAGCTCTGCTGGGACTATTTTTTCGCCCAGCAAGGCAGAATGAGCGATGTGTAGTGATTCTACATGAGCGAATGATAACGCCGCTGGGCGGAAAAATAGCCCCAGCCCTTCGGGTTGCGCCTGAAAGAGCGCCACTCGGCGTTGCTCGTCGTTCATTTGGAACCACCAAACTTCTCTCCTCGCGCCTTGATTGGCGCTCTTTCAGGTGCAACAGAACTGATTGAATGAGTGTTAACAGGCCCCAGTGATGTATATCAATCAGCTAGAGATACCACACCTGAAGGCGCGCTAGTTTATTGCATCCTTCAACGCTTTACCAGCCTTGAACGACGGGATCTTGGATGCCTTGATTTTAATCGTCTCGCCAGTCTGCGGATTACGGCCTTCACGCGCGGCGCGCTCTTTTACCGAGAAGGTACCAAAACCAACCAACGACAGCGTATCACCCGCTTTCATCGCGTTGGTCACAGCCTCCACCATGCCGTCGAGCGCACGCCCCGCGGCAGCTTTGGATATATCTGCAGATTCCGCCATTGCCTCAATAAGTTCGGCTTTATTCATTAAATAATTTCCCCTTTGATGGTCTTGGCGGAGCTACCGCCATGAGAAGCGTTAAATTACGGCCCGCTTAGGACCTGAAACGCCAGAATTTATACCGGCTGCCAGATACCCTGTCAAGCAACGCTACGGACGGGAACTCATCAATTGTCACAGTTGTGACAAAGGTAGAGTATCCCGCCTCAAACTAATGTTTTGTCAATACACCGCGTTTTTTGATCTCACTACTGTCCCGTTGTTCCGAGCCCTTTTGCGGCGTCGTCTCGGACGGCTTCGCATCTCTGGGTTGCGGCATCTCAGTGAGCGCGATTTGGAGTACTTCGTCTATCCATCGGACCGGTCTGATATCGAGATTTTGTTTAATATTCTTTGGGATTTCAACGAGATCTCTTTCATTCTCTTCCGGAATTATAACCGTTGCGATCCCACCCCGATGAGCGGCCAGCAATTTCTCTTTGAGGCCGCCGATGGGCAGCACTTCACCACGAAGCGTTATCTCACCGGTCATCGCCACATCCGCCCTGACCGGTATTTTTGTCAGCGCGGATACCAGACTTGTACACATACCGACACCGGCACTCGGACCATCCTTCGGCGTCGCACCTTCGGGCACATGGATATGAACATCACACTTTTGATGGAACTCCTCCTCCAATGCGAGGGAGTCCGCCCGACTTCTGACAACTGTCATGGCCGCCTGTATCGACTCCTGCATCACTTCACCCAGTTGCCCGGTATGACTGAGTCGTCCCTTGCCAGGCATCAGTGCCGCCTCGATACGTAACAGTTCGCCACCCACCTCGGTCCATGCAAGACCTGTGACCTGTCCGACCTGATCATGTTCGTCCGCCCTTCCATAGCGGAACCGCTTGACGCCCAAATAGTCATCGAGCTTCTTGGGCGTGATGGTGATCTTGCCCTGCGGCTTCTTCAGCAGAATATCCTTCACCACTTTACGGCACAGCTTGGCGATCTCGCGTTCCAAGTTTCGCACACCCGCTTCACGTGTATAGTAGCGGACGATATCACGGATAGCGCTCTCACGAATTATCAACTCATCGGGTTTCAGCCCGTTGTTCTCCATCTGTTTGCGGACCAGGTAGCGTTCGGCTATGTTGACCTTTTCGTCCTCGGTGTATCCGGACAGCCTGATCACTTCCATACGATCGAGCAGGGCCGGAGGGATATTCAAGGTGTTTGCGGTGGCAACGAACATCACCTCCGACAGGTCGAAATCGACCTCCAGGTAGTGATCGTTGAAAGTATGATTCTGCTCCGGATCGAGCACCTCCAGCAGGGCCGATGCCGGATCACCCCTGAAATCCATCGCCATCTTATCGATCTCATCAAGCAGAAACAGGGGATTACGGGTTTTGACCTTGCTCAGGTTGTTGATGATCTTACCCGGCAATGCGCCGATATAGGTACGTCTGTGGCCACGTATTTCCGCCTCGTCACGTACACCACCCAGGGCCATGCGGGTAAATTTGCGGTTGGTCGCTCGGGCGATGGATTGACCTAGTGAGGTCTTACCCACACCAGGCGGTCCCACCAGACAGAGTATCGGACCCTTGAGTTTGCGCACACGCTGCTGCACAGCGAGATACTCGAGTATGCGTTCCTTGACCTTCTCCAGCCCGTAGTGATCTTCATTCAGCACCGCATCGGCTGCGCCGATGTCATTGCGAATCTTGGTACGCTTCTTCCAGGGCAGACCGACCAGGGTGTCGATATAGTTGCGTACCACCGTGGCTTCCGCAGACATGGGAGACATCAACTTGAGCTTGTTCAGCTCGCTTGTCGCCTTATCCTTGGCCTCCTTGGTCATACCGACCGATTCGATCTTTTTCGTCAGATCCTCGATTTCATTGGGCGCATCCTCCATCTCACCCAGCTCTTTCTGGATCGCCTTCATCTGCTCATTCAGATAGTATTCGCGCTGATTCTTCTCCATCTGGCGCTTCACCCGGCCGCGAATGCGTTTTTCCATCTGCAGGATATCGTTCTCACCCTCCATGAGTCCCATCAGGTGTTCGAGGCGCTCGCGCACATTGGGCATCTCGAGAACATGCTGCTTCTCTTCGAGCTTCAGCGACATATGCGCGGCAATGGTATCCGCAAGACGACTTGGATCATCGATGCTGGAGAGCGATGTAAGGACTTCGGGCGGAACCTTCTTGTTCAGCTTCACGTATTGATCGAAAAGGTTGGTGGCCGAACGCATCAGCACTTCACTCTCACGACCGGCCACATCGATGGTATCGGTCAGGGTTTCGAGGCGGGCAGTGAAGTAATCTTCGGTCTCGACGAACTCGGTGATCCGTGCCCTCTCACCACCTTCCACCAGCACCTTCACGGTACCATCGGGCAACTTGAGCAGCTGCAGTATGTTAGCCAGGGTACCGATGGCATACATATCGCTCACATCCGGGTCATCCACCTCAGCACTCTTCTGCGCAGCCAACAGAATCTGCTTGTTGCTCTGCATCGCTGAATCCAGGGCCTGGATCGATTTGTCGCGTCCCACAAACAGAGGGATAACCATATGGGGATAAACGACAACATCGCGCAGCGGCAGTACCGGAACAACGTTGTTCTGACTAATCGTCTTCATGGAATCTGTGTACTCGTGGCCCATTGAATTATCCTCTTTCGGCAGCTTCTCTGCCTACATGAACTTCTACCGCAGATATGACAGTCAATACAGGGATTTGATACTGGCGGGTATGGTGTGTTCAATCCGCGTACTGTGAGTCGGATCGATGCTGTTAATGACATATATAAGGGTCGAGGCTAGAAGATTCAAGCCAAATATGCAATTGCCATATCAGGAACATGGTCTGGGCAGCAGAATGTCGACAGCCGGATATGTTCTGAATTCAAGAATATACCTCGGTTTATCAGGCACATCCGCGCCTGGGCCATGCCCCTGGAATAGGTGCCGTATATTGAATTGAGAGCAGCTAATCCGAGGCGGCAATCTGCTTGTCGCTGGTTTCGTAGATCATCAGAGGATCAGATTCACCCGCGATAACGGCCTCATCCACCACGACCTTTGTCACATCCTCCATCGAGGGAAGGTCATACATGGTGTCGAGCAGCACCTGTTCCAAAATAGTGCGCAAACCACGAGCACCGGTCTTGCGCAGCATCGCCTTGCGGGCTATGGCGCGCAGGGCATCCTCACGGATTTCGAGTTCACAACCCTCCATCTCGAACAGACGCCCATACTGCTTGGTCAGCGCATTCTTCGGTTCTGTGAGTATCTTGACCAGAGAACCCTCATCCAGCTCCTGCAGGGTGGCTACCACCGGCAGACGGCCGACAAATTCAGGTATCAGGCCATACTTGATCAGATCCTCGGGCTCGACATCGACAATGATATCGCCGATCGAACGCGAGTCGTCCTTGCTCTTCACCTCGGCAGAGAAGCCTATACCACCCTTTTCCGAACGATCCTTGATGACTTTTTCAAGACCGGCAAAGGCGCCCCCAACGATGAACAGGATATTCGACGTATTGACCTGCAGAAACTCCTGCTGAGGATGTTTCCTTCCACCCTGGGGCGGAACCGATGCCACCGTACCCTCGATCAGCTTCAGCAAAGCCTGCTGAACCCCCTCGCCCGAGACATCGCGGGTGATGGATGGGTTGTCGGATTTGCGGGATATCTTGTCGATCTCATCGATGTAGACTATGCCCGTCTGCGCCTTTTCCACATCATAGTCACACTTTTGCAACAGCTTTTGGATGATGTTTTCCACATCCTCGCCCACATAACCCGCTTCGGTGAGGGTGGTTGCATCCGCGATCGTGAAGGGCACGTTCAGCAAGCGCGCAAGTGTCTCAGCCAGAAGGGTTTTACCCGAACCGGTGGGACCGATCAGCAGGATATTGGACTTGGCCAGTTCCACATCGCTCTCTTTACCGATGGTATCGAGACGCTTGTAGTGGTTGTAAACCGCGACAGAGAGGACCTTTTTCGCCCTGTGCTGGCCTATGACGTACTGGTCGAGTGTCTTTTTGATCTCATGGGGCTTGGGAAGTTTGTTGATACTCTCTTCCCCGGGTTCCTGCATCTCCTCGCGGATGATATCGTTGCAGAGCTCGACACATTCGTCACAGATGAAGACGGAAGGGCCGGCGATCAGCTTGCGCACTTCATGCTGGCTTTTGCCACAAAAGGAGCAATACAGCAACTTACCGTCGTCGCCTTTTCCGCTCTTGTCACTGGCCATATCTCACTCCTCGAACCAAAATCAACCAACCTTTAATTCAATCATATCTAACTGCGCATAGATGGCAAGGACCGAGTCACAAAACTCTGATCCGTTCATCTCCCCCCCGAAACTGGTGCTCAACCAGAGACACCTTCACGACTACTCAATACGGAATCTATCAGACCATAGGCTACGGAATCATCCCCGCCCATGAAATTATCGCGTTCGGTGTCCACCGCGATCTTCTCAAGGGTCTGCCCGGTATGATGGGCAAGAATGGTGTTCAGACGCTCGCGCAAAAGCAGAATCTCTTTCGCATGGATCTCGATATCTGTCGCCTGTCCCTGAAAACCACCGAGCGGCTGGTGGATCATCATGCGGGAATTGGGTAGGCAATAACGCTTCCCCTTCGCGCCGCCAGCCAGCAGCAGCGCCCCCATACTGGCGGCCTGGCCGATACACATGGTACTGACATCCGGGCGCACGAACTGCATGGTGTCGTAGATCGAGAGACCTGCGGTTACCGATCCGCCGGGTGAATTGATATAGAGGTGGATATCCTTGTCCGGATTCTCCGATTCGAGGAACAGCAACTGGGCGACAACCAGATTGGCCATGTGATCCTCGACCGGTCCTACCAGAAAGATGACCCGTTCCTTGAGCAACCGTGAATAGATATCGAACGAGCGCTCGCCCCTGGCGGTCTGCTCGATGACAATCGGCACCAACCCAAGATTCTTGGCATCCGGCATTCCAAATGGAAGTTGTTCATTCATAAGTATTTTTACCTGAGGATCAATCCTGCTGTGTCAATGCGGCAAATGTGGTTTGGTCGTCCACTACATCTACCTGCTCCATTATCCAATCGACGACCTGATCTTCCAAAACAACATTCTGCACCGATGCCAATTGCTGTTGATTGCCATAGTAGAACTTGACTACCTCGTCCGGCTGCTCGTAGCTGGCCGCATACCCTTCGATTGTCTTGCGTACACGATCGTTATCGACCTGAATCTCGTTTTGTTTAATGATCTCGCCGATCAGAAGACCTAAAGTTACACGCCTCTTTGCCTGTGTTTCGAACATATCCCGAGGCAGCTCGAAACTTCCGGCACCGCCGCCCATCTGCTCCCTCGTCTGTTTGCGAAGCGCCTCGATCTCCTCCTCGATCAACGCGTTGGGAACGTCGATCTGGTTCTGCTCAAAGATCAGATCCATCGCCTGACTCTTCATCCGAGCCTGAATACGCTGTGAAAGTTCACGCTCCATATTCTCCCGGATATCCGCTTTCAGCTTCTCAACACCTTCGTCCGCACCAAAATCCTTGGCGAAATCATCATCCACCGGCGGCAGAACCTCTTCTGAGACCTCGCTCACCTCCACTTCAAACGTTACCGGCTTTCCGGCCAGCTCTTCCACCCGGTAATCATCGGGGAATTTCAGTTCGATGGAGCGTTTCTCCTCCTTGACCATGCCCACCAGGCCACTCTCGAAGCCTTCGATCATACGGTTCGATCCGAGAACCAGGTCTACATTCTCGGCACTGCCGCCCTCGAATGCCTCACCGTCAACCATGCCCTTGAAGCTGATTTTCACCTGATCACCCTCGGCGGCGGCGCGATCGACGCTGTTCCAGCTGGCCCTCTGCTTGCGCAGCTTTTCGATCATATCCTCGATATCCTGCTCGCTGATCTCTGCGACCGGTCGTTTGATTTCGCCCTCGAGCTTGGTCAATTCGACTTCCGGCATTACCTCCAGGGTGGCCACATAGCTGAACAGGCCCTCCTCGGAGGCCTCCTTGGGCTCTATCTTGGGCATGCCGGCCGGATGCAGCTTCTCCTGCTGGATCGCATCCTGGTAGCTGCTTTCGATCATCTTTCCATAGACCTCCTGCAATACCTGTCCGCCAAAATTGCGGCGTAGCAATTTCATCGGCACCTTACCGGGACGAAAACCATCCAGCTTGGCGGTACGACCAATCTGTTTCAGACGCCTGGTGACCTCCTCTTCGATCTGCTCTGCCGGCAACTCGACGGTTATGCGTCGCTCAAGCCCTTCTCCCGATTCCACCGAAACTTGCATGCTTTTCTCCTGACAGCCCTACCTGTCACTATCTCTTTGTAAAAAATGGAAAATACCCTGAAAATTGTGATTGGCAATTACCAGGAAAATTGGTGCGAAAGGAGAGACTCGAACTCTCACGGGTTACCCCACAGGAACCTAAATCCAGCGCGTCTACCAATTCCGCCACTTTCGCCCGCCAGCCTGGATACGGTCTATAAACCGCCATTGCCCAGCTGTGAACTGACCATTATAACGGCGAACGCCAAAACTCTCCAAGCAAATTACCCACCATCCTTGCCGCTGCCTGTCCGATACGGCACTCAGCTGTTCACCTCGACCCGATCGACCCGCTGGAAACCACGGGGAAGCTTGCCGCCGCGCCGTCCGCGTTCGCCCTGGTAATTGTCGAGGTCGGAAGGCTTGAGCTGAATGTAGCGCTTGCCCGCATAGGCCGTCAGACTGCCGCCCTGGGGCACCACCGCCACGGCGACCACGAACTCATCCCGCGAGACCACCCGTTTCGCCGCGATACTGATTATCTTGTTGCCCTTTCCCCGTGCCAACTGCGGCAGTTCACAGAGTGCGAACACAAGCATGCGTCCCTCGTTCGAGATGGCTACGACACGGTCCGTATCCGGATCGGTTACCGCGGCCGGCGGCAGCACCCTGGCACCTTTGGGCAGTGACAGCAGGGCCTTGCCCGACTTGTTCTTCGCCATCATGTCCGAGAGCCTTGCGCGAAAGCCATACCCCGCATCCGAGGCGAGCAGGAACTCCCGCTCAGTATCACCGCCCAGTACAGCGCGAAAGGTCGCGCCGGTAGCGGGCGACAGCCTGCCCGTGAGCGGCTCACCCTGACTGCGCGCCGATGGCAGGGTATGGGCCGGGAGCGAATAGCTGCGTCCGTTCGAGTCGATAAAGACCGCCTGTTGATTGCTGCGCAGTCTCGCCGCGGCCATAAAGCCATCACCCGCCCGATAGTTGAGCGCCGCCGGATCGATATCATGACCCTTCGCGGCGCGCGCCCAGCCCATGTCGGAAAGCACCACGGTGACCGCCTCACTGGGAGTCAGATCGGTCTCCGCCAATGCCTCCGCCGGAGCACGCTCGACAATGGGGGAACGGCGTTCATCGCCATACTCCTCGGCATCGGCCTTGAGTTCGTTGCGTATCAGGGTACGCAGGCGTTTTTCCGAACCGAGGGTCTTTTCCAGGGATTTGCGTTCCTTCTCGAGTTCATCCTGTTCACCGCGGATCTTCATCTCCTCCAGTTTGGCCAGATGGCGCAGACGCAGATTGAGAATCGCCTCCGCCTGGACCACGGAGAGGGAGAATCGCCTGATCAACTCGGCCTTGGGGTCGTCTTCATGGCGGATGATTGCGATCACCTCATAGATATTGAGGTAGGCGACCATCAGGCCCTCGAGGATGTGCAGGCGCTCGAGCACCTGGTCGAGCCTGTACTGCAGGCGTCTGCGCACCGTCTCGGTGCGGAACGTCAGCCACTCCTTGAGCAGGGTACGCAGATCCTTCACCGCCGGACGGCCGTCGATACCGATCATGTTCATATTGACCCGGTAGGTCCGCTCCAGGTCGGTGGAGGCGAAGAGATGGGACATCACCCGCTCCACGTCGACCCGGTTGGATCGGGGTACGATGAGTAGCCGGGTGGGGTTCTCATGATCCGACTCATCGCGCAGATCCTCGATCAGCGGCAGTTTCTTCGCCTGCATCTGCGCCGCGATCTGTTCCAGCACCTTGGCGCCCGAGACCTGGTGCGGCAGGGCGGTGATGAGGATATCGCCGTTTTCGCGCTCGTAGCGCGCGCGCATCCGAATCGAGCCGTTGCCGGTCTCGTAGATCTTCAGCAACTCATCCGCCGGGGTGATAATCTCCGCCTCGGTGGGATAGTCGGGTCCGTGGACATGCATCATCAGCTCGGCGACACTCGCCTTCGGCGACTCCAGCAGATGGATACAGGCATCGACCACCTCGCGCAGATTGTGCGGCGGAATATCGGTAGCCATGCCCACGGCGATGCCCGAGGTACCGTTGAGCAGCAGATTAGGCACCCTGGCGGGGAGTATCGACGGCTCCTTGAGTTCGCCGTCGAAATTCGGCACCCACTCCACGGTGCCCTGACCGAGTTCGGCGAGTAACAGCTTGGCATATGCGGTCAGTCTCGACTCGGTATAGCGCATCGCCGCGAAGGACTTGGGATCATCCGGGGAACCCCAGTTGCCCTGACCGTCGATGAGTGGATAGCGATAGGAGAAACTCTGGGCCATCAGCACCATCGCCTCATAGCAGGCGGTATCCCCGTGGGGATGGAACTTGCCCAGCACATCGCCCACGGTGCGCGCCGATTTCTTGAACTTCGCCGTCGCGCTCAGCCCCAGCTCCGACATGGCATAGACGATACGCCGCTGCACAGGCTTCAACCCGTCGCCGATATTGGGCAGCGCACGGTCGAGAATCACGTACATGGAGTAGTTCAGATAAGCCTGCTCGGTAAACTGGCTAAGGGGGACCTGTTCTATCCCTTCGAAGTTTTGATCGTTGTTGTCAGTCATGAAATCGAACGCCGCAGCTGAATATTAAGTTCCTGAGCTTGAAATCGAGGCCAGATCATACGGAAAGCCGGAGTGTTAGTGAATAGGGACATTGAGACCCGGGATTGCATCCTGCTCAACGTTTCCTGGTTATCCATCATGCCCAGCCATTGAAACTGTGACCCTAACTAAAAACTCAAAACTATCCGCTCACCGGCTTAATGGCTGGGCAAAGTGGTTAATCAGGCGACGTTTTTACCATGGCGATCAGCACAATCAGCGACGCGGGCAGCAGATAGGAGATCCCGGCGAGCAAAGGTCCCAAGGGGGTCGTTATCCAGCCGAGCCTGAGGGAGAGCAGCGTCAAACCGCCCATGGCGCCGCCCCAGAGCAGCAGGTAGAAGAGGGCTTGATCCCATGTCCGCCTGGTCCGATAGCTGAATTTCAGAAAGTTGAAGACCAGCCTGAGGAGAACCCACCAGGAAACCGCGACCAGCAGCAGATAGCCCAAACCCATGCCGCCACCGGGCAGGTTCGAAAAATGAACCAGCAGTTGAGCCGCCAGCATCAGGAAAAACAGCATCCCATAACTCGAATAGCGCGGCGGGGTGACGCCCAGGCGCAGAGGCAGTCTCGCGAGCAGCTGACCGAAAAGAAAAAAGGGCAGCACGCCGAACAACAGATCGAAGACCATCCAGGCGTCCACGGCGGACTCACCGAACAGTGCCCGCCACAACCATAGCAACGTGGCGAGCAGACCGCCTGCAGAGAACAGCCTGGCTGGAGAATCCCTGAGCCAACGCCAGAGGGGGATTTCCCGGCTGCGGCCGGTATGCGCGGTTGTCGGTATGGTGATACACATGGCAACGACATCTGATCATTGCCTCCCATCCCATTACCATGATTTCCGTCAATGGCTTAGAATCGGGCGCGAAGGAGGCTCCAGCACCCTAAAAAAACAGAACCGGGTTTGGGCTGATCCGTTCACCGGCGAAGTACCCTTTGTCAGAAACCATGAGAACAACGATGAGTACGACATATACAACACCGCAAGATGCCGAAGATGCCTACTATGACGCCATAGAGGAGAAGAACCTGGATGCGCTGATGGCGGTCTGGGAGGAGTCCGGGGAGGTGCTCTGCCTGCTACCGATGATGGCGCCACAGCAGGGAAAGGAGGCGATCAGGCGGCTCTGGGAGCCCCTCATGCAGGGTGATGTCGGCCTGGATATCCAGACCAGGCATCTGGTATGGATTGAGACCCAGGATCTCGCCATACATCTGATCGAAGAGCTGGTGAAAGCACCGGGACAAACCGAGACTCAGCCCGTCTACGCCACCAATATCTATCGCCGGGGGGATCAGGGCTGGCACCTGCTGATGCATCAGAACTCCCCCACCCCGCCGCCACCCGGACTGCATGTGCCAGGTATGGAGGGGTAATGGAGAATCACAAACTGGTCATACCCCAGCATCTCAACCAATACGGTTATCTGTTCGGCGGCTATCTGCTGCAATGGGTGGACGAGTACGCCTGGATCGCCGCGGTGCACGACTTTCCCGGAAGACGCTTCGTCACCATCGGCATGGACCGGGTTGAATTCCATCGTAGTGTACGAGAGGGGACCATTCTTCGCTTCGATATTCAACAGAGCCGCAAAGGCGTGACTTCGGCGCAATATCTGGTCAATGTCTACGCAAACGATTCCCAGAGCGGCAGCGAGGAGAGCGTCTTTACAACCACCATCACCTACGTCTGCCTGGATGATGAGGGGAACAAAACACCCATATGACGGTTAAGCGCGAATGGATGCAAATCACTACAAGTTGACGCAAATATTGATCAATGTGCATTCCCCGAATTTAACTTTCCTATATGGCCTTTTTAATATTAGCTGTCCTAATTTCTTTCAGCAGTGGGCGTCTTTTTTGTCGATTACGCTGCCATCGTAGCGTCAGGCGATGGATTGCTGCGGCGCAATCTGCTTTATTCATAATAACCAAGGTGATTTTGGTACACCGAATGCGGTGGCCCAGGTAAGGAAACTATTTTCACCCATTTGGGTGATTGTTACAGGAACGTAACGGATTTATTCTTGTGAATCCTGTTCCTGCTGGATTCAATAATTTTTCAAGGAATACTTTTCCGACAGACATCTATACGTCATGTTGCTTATGGTATATAGATGCCTGTCGGTTGTTAACAGTCGAAAGTTATCCACCTGATCTATCGGAGACGACTTGGGTGAAGTTCAAAATCGATGGGTATAGCCTATACTGACTGAGTCAATATTAAAATCGACGTTGTTGTCCTCACCGTCCATGTAGCGCATGAACTCCAAAGTAATACCGTTCGAACCGTTACCAAATAGTTCAATACCAGCACCGTAACCCAGCTCGGTATTGGTTTGATCATCACTGTTACCAGATATATCCGCTGAGAGCTTGCCATGTGTCAGGCCAATGAGCCCATATAGCCGGGCCCGTGGACTCCAGAGAAAGATATTCCCCCGGGCATAGAAGCCAAGCAAATAATCTATACTGACGTCGAGAACTCCAGCGACCGTATCATCTTCAAGACCAAAAGCGGCATGGCCTTCCAAGGCGAAATAGTTGTTGAATTCGTGCCCGTACCTGAAACTCAGTCCACTATGGCGAGTATCCGCACTGCCATCTGGATCGAAACGCATGCTGGATACGTTGATGCCCAAATAGTTATTATGTTCAAGACCGGAGCTCTCAGCAAAGATCTCAGCATTACACGAAAGTGGAAAAACAAGTGCCAGGCAGATCAGAGGCCATCTGAAGTTCATATGATAACTCCCTATTGTTAAAGTTAATTTTTCGTATTTCAAGCATAATTTATAACACTATTTTCAAACTTGCGCTATTCCTATTGAACGAACACTTTACCGCGGAGTAAGACCCAAGAAAAACATCAGGGATATCATGTGCTACATATCGCAAACTGCATGATTTTGAAATACGGATCGTATCGAGTTTCCCGATACCGCTCGTTTTCTTGTTTGGGATCGATAGTGTGTGTCAAAAACTAATATACCGGATACTATTGCGCTCAAGTTGAGACTACTACCTGAAAGTTGACGTTGGGTTTGTGTCCGTGTTGTCATGCGTTACCTCGTATGGAGCATATTCCGTCTTATCGAAATGTTCAGTATCAGGCCATGTCGGTATACCCGTCCGCTCAAAATAAGGAGAAAACTCCGCTTGCCATGGTGTCCCGGCCAACCAGCCCTGATTGGATTGAGGTCTACATCCCGGCTTAGAGGAGAAAGTGCACCACCCATTTCAGCACCCAGCTACAAGTTGTTTCTATTGTGATAGGGCTGTTATCACGATTTGCAAAAACCAGTTGGTTTAACCGGCAATCATATACAGATCGAGTACCTTGGCGTCGATTTCCTGATCAAGGAGCGAGTATACCCCTGTCAATCTATCTTAATCGGCATTAACACCCCCTTACGATGATTGAGAGATGTCAGACAGGTTAAGTCTGATAGATCTGCAATGAAAATTCACTCATGCAAAACCAGTTTCTACCCAAGGTTTAGGTGTATTGCTTAATCTATTCCCTTGTTCCAATGACAGTGTTGTCGTTTTTGTCATAATTCTCGACACTATCGAGCCAGGCTCGCGGTTCGATATTCAACCGTTCCAGGATGGGTGTCAGTTCTGGTTGGATGGCGCCGGATATATCCTCACTGATAGCTCGTCCTGCCCGATCTGTCAGCTCCAGGTGGTTTGGCAGACTAAAGTTCCAAATGCTTTCAATAAACTTTCAAACTTTCACAAACTTTCAAGACACCCACCCCAATGCCTCTCTGAAACCTATCGGGATATTCCCTAACTAAATCCGTTGGTACCAGGCTTGCAACATCACTTTGGACATTAAAATGATTGTTATCAGGTACAGACACCCCAATCTGTTCTCAGTACAACTTTCAAGACAACCACCCCAATG
>JBNKLI010000037.1:0-39844 GCA_050292275.1 Candidatus Thiodiazotropha sp. | reverse complement strand
TTCAGCGCCTCACGTTCTATCTTGAGCTGTATCAGGCGGCGTTCGAGGCGGTCCATCTCCTCGGGTTTTGAGTCGATCTCCATGCGGATCTGGGAGGCTGCCTCGTCCACCAGGTCGATGGCCTTGTCAGGCAGCTGGCGGTCGGTGATATAGCGGTGGGACAGGGTCGCAGCGGCCACGATCGCGGGGTCGGTGACATCCACGCCGTGATGAACCTCGTAACGCTCCTTGAGGCCGCGCAGGATGGCGATGGTATCCTCCACGCTGGGTTCGTCCACCAGAACCTTTTGGAAGCGGCGCTCAAGCGCGGCGTCCTTTTCGAGATATTTGCGGTACTCATCCAGGGTGGTGGCGCCGACACAGTGGAGTTCTCCCCGTGCCAAGGCGGGCTTGAGCATATTGCCGGCATCCATGGAGCCCTCCGCCTTGCCCGCCCCGACCATGGTATGCAGCTCATCGATGAACAGAATGATCTGCCCCTCCTGCTTGGCCAGGTCGTTCAATACTGCCTTCAGCCGCTCCTCGAACTCTCCGCGGAACTTGGCGCCGGCGATCAGCGCGCCCATGTCAAGGGAGAGCAGACGCTTGTTCTTCAACCCCTCGGGCACCTCGCCATTGATAATGCGCTGTGCCAGTCCCTCTACGATGGCTGTCTTGCCCACACCAGGCTCACCGATCAGAACCGGGTTGTTCTTGGTGCGACGCTGCAAGACCTGGATGGTGCGGCGAATCTCATCATCACGCCCGATGACCGGGTCGAGTTTTCCCTGCTCCGCCCTTTGCGTCAGGTCGATGGTATATTTCTCCAGCGCCTGGCGCTGATCCTCCGCATTGGGATCATCGACGCTTTGCCCCCCGCGCAGTTTCTCGATGCTCTTCTCGAGGGCAGCCTTGGAACCCCCGGCGTTGCGCAGCACCTCACCCAATTCACCCTTATCCTCCACTGCCGCAAGCACGAACAGCTCACTGGAGATATATTGATCGTTGCGCTGTTGCGCCAGCTTGTCGGTCTGGTTGAGCAGGCGCCCCAGCTCATTGGAGATATGCAGATCGCCAGCCGCGCCCTCGACGCTGGGCAGCCGATCCAGGGCGGCACTCAGACTGGAGCGCAACTGATTGACATTGACATCGGACTGGGCGAGCAGATGACGCACCGAGCCCCCTTCCTGATCCAACAGGGCGATCATCAGGTGCACAGGTTCGATGAACTGATGATCACGCCCGACGGCCAGGCTCTGGGCATCAGCCAGGGCCATCTGAAATTTACTGGTCAAACGATCCATTCGCATGGGAAATACTCCGAAAAATCTGTTCAATACCTTTCAGATGGGGGAGAAATCCGGGTATTTCAACCTGGAAACGGGAATATAAGAGAGAGAATAGTCCGCAAATGAACGCTAATAAACGCAAACTTGCAGAATTATTGTTGATCAAACCGTAGGGTGCGGCTTGCCGCACCGAGACAGCACAAATGCACACCTCCACTCCATTTCATACGTAATATGTATACAGCATGACAGGAGGAAGGGTGTGGGGCACCACCTTATTGGTGAAAGAAGCACTGGTGCCAACGAAGGAACATGAGAACCAAGGATCGAGTCGGACACAACGGTGCGGCAAGCCGCACCCTACGTCTATGGAAAATAAGCGCTGATTACCATCTCTCGTTCCCACGCTCCTGCGTGGGAATGCATACAGCACCCAGCGTAACAGGACTAGGCGGGGTTGGATTTAGCGCCCATTTGCGTTCATTTGCGGACTTCTAACGATCTTCCTGCTGTGAAGCCATCGCCTCCACCTTCGTCATCACCATCGCCTCGAGGGCCTGCTTGAATTCAATGATGCGCTGCCGCAATTCGGGCTGGGCGGTGCTGAGGATCTGGGCCGCAAGGATACCCCCATTGCGCGCCCCATTGATGGCAACGGTGGCCACCGGCACGCCGGGCGGCATCTGGACGATGGAGAGCAGTGAATCCTCGCCGCTGAGTGTGGAGCTCTTGACCGGCACTCCTATCACGGGCAGTGGCGAGAGCGCAGCCACCATACCCGGGAGATGGGCCGCCCCACCCGCACCCGCTATGATCACCTGCAGCCCGCGCCCGGCCGCCTGTTGCGCATAGTCGTAGAGCCTTGTCGGTGTACGATGAGCAGAGACGATGGTCATCTCATAAGCAACCTGCAGCTCCTGCAGCACCTTTGCCGCCTCCTGCATGACGGGAAGATCGGAATCACTCCCCATGATAATGCCCACAACCGGTTTGCTCATGGGTGTTGTTCTCCAGTGATTTTTATCAGTTCGCGTACATGCTCCGCCTTGCTTCTGGCCCGCTCGAGGTCGCTATCGAGTACAGTGACATGCCCCATCTTGCGGTAGGGGGTCACTTCGGCTTTGCCATACAAGTGCAGACAGACACCCTCGATCGACAGCGCCGCCGCCATTCCCTCGATGACAGGTCGGCCACGGGCGCCGGGATCGCCGAGCAGATTGATCATGGCCGCGGGTGAAAGCAAGGCCGTAGCACCCAGGGGAAGCCCGAGTATGGCGCGCAGATGCTGTTCGAACTGGTCGGTGATACAGGCCTCGATGGTATGGTGACCCGAGTTGTGGGTGCGCGGTGCGATTTCATTGACCAGCAGCTGCTCGTCCCTGGTGAGAAACATCTCGATGCCGAATACGCCAACTCCCTGAAGCGCCTCGACGGTACGCATTGCCAATGCCTCCGCCGCCGCTGCAGTCTGTTTGCTGATCTCGGCAGGACAGAGCAGCAGGTCGAGTACGTTCTCCCCGGCCCGGAAACACATCTCCACTGTCGGATAGGCGATACACTCCCCCTCCTGGTTTCGCGCGACCATCACCGCCAACTCCTTTTTTGCATCGATGAATCGCTCCACCAGGGAGGCAACCGGCAGATGTTTATCGAAATCCGCCGCTTCCTGCATCACCGATACACCACGCCCGTCGTAGCCACCGCGTCGCGCCTTCTGCACCAATGGAAAGCCAAAGGATTCAAAGGCTTGTAGCTTGGGCTCGGGCATTTCCACAAACCCCGCGGTGGGAATGCCGGCATCATCAAGAAACCGTTTTTGCAGCAGTTTGTCCTGCATCACCGAAAGCAGGCCCGGTGCCGGATAGATAGGGTGCCCCTCACTCTCGAGCTGGAGCAGGGTTTCGCTATCGATATTCTCCAGCTCGAAGGTCACCACATCGCAGGACTCCGCCAGCTCGCGCAGTTTGGCGGGATCATGATAGCCGCCGATGATCTGATGCCCGGCGACCTGTCCTGCAGGCGAGCCGGGATAGGGGTCGAGGACCACACAGGTACAGCCCAGGCGCTTCGCCGCCTTGACCATCATACGCCCCAACTGGCCACCGCCGATAAGGCCGATTCGGGCTACGGGAAATGGGTATCTGTCCTTCATATCTGTAACGATCAGGTTGGTTGTCCGACAAGGGATGATAGCAATAGAGCCACGGAGTATACCCGGCAAACCGCTGAATTACCTCAATTTGACGAAATCGCCCGGTTGACCTTTCCGGTGATATCCGCAAAATCGAGCAACCCCTTCTCATCGAGCACTTCGACCCGGCCGCCATCCACACGGATCAATCCCTGGCTGGAAAAGTTGTGCAGAATGCGCGAGAAGGTCTCCGGCGTTACCGAAAGCCTGGAGGCGATCACACCCTTCGGCGCCTGAAGTTCGAAACTGCTTCCATTCCCCCCTCTGGCTTGCCATTTTTTCCATAGGAAACCCGCCACGCGACAACTGGCGCTTTGCAGCGTCAGCTCATCGATCTCGCGAATCAGGCTCTTGAGACGATGGCTCATATCCCCCATGAGCCTGAAGCAGGTATCGATGGAGCCACGCAGTATTTCCAGAAAAGTACTGCTCTCGAAACTCAACAGGCGGGCGTCTCCGATTGCAACCGCATTCACCGGATATTCGGGGTGTTCGCCAAACATCAAGGCCTCGGCGAATGTCTGTCCTGGTGTGATGATCTCGATAACCTTCTCCTGACCCTGCATCGAGAGACGGGTCAGCTTGATCTGCCCCTGGATTACGAGAAAGAAATGGTCGGCCGGATCACCGGACTGAAAAAAGAGCTGGCCGTCATTGAGTCTTATCTCATGGGCCATCCGCTTGACCTTCACGAATTGGTCATCATCGAGATATGCAAACAGATAGCACTGCTTGAGATCAAAATTCACCATCCTTCTCCAGATTGCCATCCCTTCAGAGGAATCGTTTCCAGACCCTGTTGGATTCGGATAACTTATTGTTCAGGGGTTCTTTTTCCACAACCGATAGTAAGAAACACCCCTGCTCCTGTCGGTCAGTAACCAGCGGCCATTGTCAAAGCTGAAGCGAGAGTCCTTCAATACCCGGCAGTTGAAACCGCCATGGGGATGCTGCAGATCCCGATCGTCTGTCACATGCCGGAACCAATCCAACATCTCGCCACACTCCTCGTGAACATACTCGTCTTGCCTGCGAAGCCGCAGCTCGGTCACTCTGGGCGCCAGTTTCAACCAAGCATCGACTCCGCGCACCATGGTCCCTCCCTGGGCGAGAATTTCCACCTCCTGCTGAGGATTCTCGAAGCCATCCTCGAAGATCAGGGCAGGATCGGTAGCAGTGGGATCGCCCCCGCTGCAGCCCAGCAAAAACAGCAGAAGGCCGAGCCTGTATACGCCGTCGAAGCGTGATGTTTGGGCAATGCCGCTACCTCTTCTGCCAACCATGACCCCGGCAATACCGGTTAGCGATCGAGCTGAACCAGATCCCTGACCGCGCCACGGGCCGCTGAGGTGGTCAACGCTGCGTAGGCTTGCAACGCCTTTGAGACATACCGCATTCTGCCGATCGGTTTCCAGGCCTGAGCACCTTTGGCGTTCATATCCTCGCGTCTTTGAGCCAGCGTCTGTTCATCGATGACAACATTGATGGTACGGCCTGGTATGTCGATTTCGATCATGTCCCCCTCTTCAACCAGGCCGATATTGCCGCCTTCGGCCGCCTCCGGCGAGCAGTGTCCAATCGACAACCCCGATGTACCGCCGGAGAAACGACCATCGGTGATCAGCGCGCAGGCCTTTCCCAAGCCCTTCGACTTGAGGTAGCTGGTGGGATAGAGCATCTCCTGCATCCCTGGCCCCCCTTTGGGACCTTCATAACGAATTATGACGATATCTCCCGGGTCGATCCTGTCGTTCAAGATCGCCTCTACCGCAGCCTCCTGACTCTCGAAGATTCGCGCCGGCCCGGAAAATCTCAGAATCGATTCATCGACACCCGCAGTCTTGACGATACAGCCCTGCTCGGCCAGGTTGCCGAAGAGCACGGCCAATCCTCCATCCCGGGAGTAGGCGTGTTCCAGGTCCCTGATGCACCCCTGCCGCCTGTCCAGATCCAGATCGGACCAGCGGGAGGATTGGCTGAAGGCCACCTGGGTCGGTACCCCACCGGGTGCCGCCAGGTAGCGCATCCGCGCCGCCTCCTCCTCGGTGCGCACGATATCCCATTGATCGATTGCCTCGCCGATGCTGGCTGCGTAGACGGCGGGCACATTTCGATGCACCAGGCCGGCCCGGTCCAGCTCGCCGAGGATGCCGATCACGCCTCCAGCCCTGTGTACATCCTCCATATGGAACTGCTGCGTGGCAGGTGCCACCTTGCACAGGTTCGGCACCTTGCGGCTCAGGCGGTCGATATCGGCCATGGTGAAATCAACCTCCGCCTCATGGGCGGCGGCAAGCAGATGCAATACAGTGTTGGTGGAGCCACCCATGGCGATATCGAGACTCATGGCATTCTCGAAGGCCTCGAAGCAGGCCACACTGCGTGGCAGCACACTGGCGTCCTCCTGTTCATACCAACGCCGTGCCAGGTCGACAATTCGCCGTCCCGCTTCGAGAAAGAGCTGCTTTCTGTCGGCATGGGTCGCCAGTAGTGAACCGTTGCCGGGAAGCGACAGACCCAGCGCCTCGGTCAGGCAGTTCATCGAATTGGCGGTGAACATACCCGAGCAGGATCCGCAGGTTGGACAGGCGGACCGCTCTATGCTCTGCACATCCTCGTCGTTTTCCCTTGGATCGGCCGCCGAGACCATGGCGTCTATCAGGTCGAGGTGGCGCTCCTCACCATGGAGCCGGACCTTCCCCGCCTCCATGGGCCCACCGGAGACGAACACAGCTGGAATATTCAGTCTCAGCGCGGCCATCAACATGCCGGGGGTGATCTTGTCGCAATTGGAGATGCAGACCAGCGCATCGGCACAGTGCGCATTGACCATGTACTCGACCGAGTCGGCGATGATATCCCGCGAAGGGAGGGAGTAGAGCATCCCCCCATGGCCCATGGCGATACCGTCATCCACGGCAATGGTGTTGAACTCCTTGGCTACACCGCCTGCCGCCTCGATCTCACGGGCGACCAGCTGTCCCAGGTCCTGCAGGTGGACATGACCGGGTACGAACTGGGTAAACGAATTGGCTATTGCAACAATCGGTTTTTCGAAGTCGCCCTCTTTCATGCCGGTGGCTCGCCATAAGGCCCTGGCACCAGCCATATTGCGTCCGTGGGTGGTCGTACGGGAACGGTATTGCGGCATCGGTCACTCCGGTAAATCAGTCGTATCGAGCATTATGCACGCTTTAGCGTGCCATAAACAAACATCCTCACCCAGGGTCTGCGAACACACAACCAATTGACCAGAACAACGGCTAAAGGGGATGGTTCACATCCCGTTCATCTCTGCGCAACTCGCTGGGTGTATTCACTTCGCAGGGTAGCGAGAGGGTGAAGATTGCCCCTCCCTTCCCGCAATTTCCGGCCGTCACCGTACCCTGATGTTTCTCGGTAACGACCTGGACAAAACTCAGCCCCAACCCCACACCACTGTTTCGTGCAGGTTGCTCCGAATCCCCCTGTATGAAGGGAAGAAAAATGTCGTTTAGCTGACGCTCAGGTATACCCGGTCCCCGATCCGCTATCTCGCACACCATTCGCCCCCCCTGAATCGACAGGGTCATCGTAACCTGACTCCGGGGTGGCGAGAATTTAATCGCATTTTCGAGCAGACTGACCAACGCCCGTTCCAATAGTGCCAGGTCACCCCGCAACCATATCTCATCCTCCTTGAACTTCCGCAGCAGTTTGATCTGTCTGGCTTTCGCGTGAACGTAGACCTCGTCCATTGCATTGTGCGCCACCTCGACAAAGTTGGTGTCAGTGAAAGAGGCGGTCTCCGCCGCCTCGGCCCGTGCCAGGCGGAGAAATCCATCCGCCAGCTTGAGTGAGCGCCGCGCCAGTGGCTCTATCTGTTCAGCCATATCCCTGGCGCTGCCCTGCAACAGCTGTCCGGACTGGGTCAACGAAAGCACGGAAGTGATCGGTGAACGGATATCGTGGGAAAGAAAATTGAGCATCTTCGCCCTGGTCCGCTCGGACCGCTTCAATGTCCCGATGTAGGAGAGGTTGACGATCATGCCTGGAAAATTCGCATCCGCGGATTCGAGGGGCTTGATCTGCACGAACAGCTCCGTATCGGGCGGCCTGTTGGCTTCGAAACGTACCGGCTCTTTGTGAAGCAGCACCTTCTTGAAAAGATTCCGCCAAGTCTTGCCGCCTTCTATCTCCAATACGCTCAACAGGCGATAGGCATCCTCACCCAGCAGTTCCCTGTCGCTCTGGCGGCCCAGGTAGAAGGAGGCTTTCGGGTTGTTCATTACAACCTGTCCGACACCATTGATGACCATCAGACCATCATCCATCTGACCGACAGCGTTATTGATCAGATTACGAAATCGCTGCAGACGTGTATTCGCCTCCTGCATCTGTTGCATACGCAACTCCACCCTTTCCAGCACACCATCCTGTTTGGTTTCCGGCTCATGAGAATATTGCGAGGCGAACTCGTTCATAAATGCCAGCGAATCTCCTTGCGGCACGTCGTTTCTCGGCCACACCGTGCCCAGCCGCCAGGTGGTTGCCGGGCGCTGAATCTCGGTCCACAGTTCGGCACCGGATCGCTGCCAGCTTTCGGTCTTCAGCAACTCCATGGGTGGGCCCAGTTCGGCACCGTTTTGCAACAGCTGCCTCCCGGAGTCAGCGTCGTAGAGAACCCAGCCTTGGAGCGGTGTGAGGAGAGCCAGAAAATCCATGGCTGATTTCAAGTCGCTTGGCGGCTGCTCCACCGGCAACAAGCGCTGCTCCCTCTGCATACGTTCGAGCTGTTCATTCAAGTAGCGTACAGCCTGGTCGAGCCTCCGCCAGTTCCATAACGGGTAGCTCAGCATCAAACCAATCAGGGCGGCGGTGGGGGGAAACCAGTAGTTAACCCGGTGCAGCAGAAAGAGAGTAAAGAGGAAAAACCCTATCAACAGGACCAGCGATACCAGAGGCGCTGCACGGGTTGGAAAATAGGGGTAGAGGACAAAAGGGAGCACCACGACAAGAGCGCTGCCCAGGAGGTGTGGAAGATAGCTTACCTGTGTTATCGACTCACCCTGTCTCAGGCTCTGAAGAATATTGGCGTTGATCTCCACCCCCGACATCGGTATACCATGGCCGGAGACAGGTGTAGGCAAGGCATCGCCAATACCGGACGCCGTCACCCCAACCAATACGAACTTGTCGCGAAACAGGTTCGGCAGAAACTCGCCCTCGAGCACCTGGTTGTAGCTATAGTGATGATAGTGGCCAGCCGGGCCATAGAAGGGAATCAACCGATGAGTATAGCGATTGATTGCTTGGAGATTGAGTGTCTGCCGGGCGTTGACTGCCGATCGTACTCCATGCTCCCCGGACTCTACCCAATTGAACACGGCAAGCATCAGATGCGGCCAATATGCCTGCCCCAATCCCTCATACAGAAAAACCCCACGGGCGATACCATCGGCATCCAGGTCCATGTGTACATGCCCAAGTCCAGCGGCGACATTGGAGAGCGGGGGCAAGGGCATGGACTCAACCAGCCTACCCCCCTGTCGATGCTCCTCAAGAATGACTGGCATGAATACCCGCTCACTGGCTGCGATGGATTGAATCAGGTTGTTGTCAGATTCGGGATCGCTACTATCGGGTTCAGAGAACCATATGTCGAGAATGATAGCCCCGGCTCCCGCCTCGGTAAGTCGGTCCACGAGCTTTGCATGCAGTTGTCGCGACCATGGCCAGGGCCCCAGGGCTTTCAGGCTCTTCTCATCCACGGCAACGATGACAATGTCATCGGCCGCAGGTTTGGAGAGGAATCCCATCTGTAGATCATAGAGCAGCAGATTCCAGCGCCAGAGCCAGTTGCCGGCTGCCAACAGACCGGTAATTATCATCAGAATCAATGCACTGCGGGTACGCTCCGAGTACCTGCTGGATCGATTCGCGATACCTATGTGGTCTGGTTCATCCCTCATTTCCAACCTGTCATGCACTCCCCACCCTATCGTGGCTCTATCACCAAGCGGGTATATCGATATGGTAGAAATTATATTGGGTTCGATTATCGACGATGCTGTTGTAGAACTGCAATCGATTGCGGTTGTTTTCGATTTGGGAAGAATTTCCGCGACGAGGTTAAGGTTTACTCCCAGGCGTAATCGACAGGTCCAAACTTGCGTCCAACCCCTGATGCAGGCTGACTATTCCAGTTCGTCCAACTGCTCGAGGCGATAACCCTGATGATAGACTGCCTTTAGCCGCCATCCGTTCTCTGGTGTCAAACCCAGCTTGCGGCGCAGGCGGCTGATGTGTGTATCCACGGTCCGGGTCATCAGCCCCGGACCAAACCCCCAAATACTCTCCAGCAGATGGTCACGCGATAGCAGACGACCAATATTGGTAAAGAGCATCCAGGCCAGCTGAAACTCTTTTTCCGTCATATCCACGGGTGTGTCGTTCAAAGAGAGTGACTTGCTCTCCTTGTTCAGCACAAAACCACTCACCTCGATATGATCGCGTCGGCTGCTGTGACGCCTGACCAGCGCCTTGATTCGCGCCAACATTAACTCACGGTTGACCGGTTTCGCCAGGTAATCATCAGCGCCTTTTTCAAGCGCCTCGATGATATCAGCTTCGCCATCCCTGTGGGTGATGAAGAAGACAGGAAGGTCCCACTCTCTTTCGCCACGTAACCAGGTAAGCACCTCAACACCGTTTTTTTCCGGCAACTCCCAGTCCATGATCAACAAATCGTAGGTTTCATGGCGCAGTTCGTGAATAAAGGTATCGGCATTATCAAAAGCCCTGCAAACATAGCCTTCAGCCTCGAGCCACTCCTTCATCACGGCTGATTGCACCTTATCATCCTCCAAATAGGCTATACGCATTAGATGACTCCATAATCTAAACGCCTTACAACCTCTCCTCTGTGGAGAGGACTCCACCGCACCTGACATACCTGCAGCCGGTGGTTGTATGATCGGTTAATTCAAACTTTATAAAAAACCACTGCCAGAGAAACGAGTCAGTGAAGGTGTTCTCATTCTGAACAGCGCGATGGAAGCAACAGCATGACAATTGTCACGCTGTTGCAAATTTGCCCCCAGGCGCTTGCTATTCTACTTCAACTTCAACTCGACACGACGATTCCGCGCCCGGCCCTCAGCTGTCTTGTTGTCTGCTACGGGTGATGACTCGCCCATCCCCTTCGAGGTAAAAAACGCACCGTTCACACCCTGTGCAGTCAAGTATCCGGCAACCGCTTCGGCTCGCCTCTCGGACAGTGATTGATTATAGGACGCAGAACCAGTGGAGTCGGTATGGCCGACGACCTCGATCGAGGTGATATCATCACGAGCCTTGAGGGAGTCCGCCACTTGGTCCAATGTTGATCTGAATTCACTGCTGATCCTGTCGCTATTGGTCTCAAAAAGGACATTGCGCAGGACAATCTGCACCGCGCAGCCGGCGTTGTTCACCTTGGCACCGGCAGGTGTGTTTGCACACGCATCCTTGCTGTCGACAACACCATCGCCATCGCTATCCAGTTCACAACCATCCGTATCGACATCGGCCCCTGTAGGTGTTCCTGGACATTTGTCATTACTGTCGGCTACACCGTCTGCGTCGCTATCGAGGGCACAACCCCGCTCATCGACTTTCGTGCCGGGCGACGTGCCCGGACACTGATCCCTGCTATCGACTACGCCGTCTTTATCCGTATCAGCCTCTATCTTCTCCATCTCCGGCTCACCGAAGCAAGTGGCGTCAACCGGTGCCTTGTTACGATAAGCCGTGGTCCAACACTCACCATAGCTGTTACGCCAGACGCTACCGAGGCTGTTATAGACCAAACCCTTTTCGGCCAGAGCGTTACCTCCGGCAAGTAACGGCGTCAATGCCAGGGACAGAGTAATTCGTTTCATATTCACTGTTGCATCTCCATATAGCTGAAAACCAGTCGGCAACCCCGTCGTTCATGCAGCCGACTGCTGAATCATATGAATATCCCTCTGCGGATAGGGAATATTGATACCCTGCTCATCGAAAGCGGCCTTGATTGCCTCGAGCAGAGCTGCACGCGTAGTCCAGTAGTCCCCCGACTTGACCCATGGACGAACCGCAAAGTCGACACTGCTCTCACCCAATTCCAGCAGCATTATCGTAGGAGCCGGGTCTTTCAATACCGTTGCATCGGCCTCAACAACCTGCGTGATCAGATCCCGCGCCTTCCTGATATCGTCGTCGTACCCGATACCGATGACCAGGTCGATACGCCGTGTCTCTCTGGCAGAAAAATTGACGATCGTGCCACTATAGATCTGCGCATTTGGCATGGTAATCTCGCGATTGTCACCGGTTTTGAGGACGGTATGAAAGATACGAATATCTTCAACCACACCCGAAACGCCGCCTGCTTCGACAAAATCACCCAATTTGAAAGGACGAAAAATAATCAACATCACGCCTGCGGCAAAACTGGCAAGGGAGTCCTTCAGTGCCAAACCGACAGCCAGGCCTGCGGCACCCAAAATTGCCAGCGCAGAGGTCGTATTGACACCAAGCTGTTCGAGGGTGGCAAGCACAACCACCGCCAATAGAGCGGCATAGGCGATATTACTGAGAAAGCTAACCAGCATCTTATCGACCTGCGCACGTTCCATGATTTTCTGAAGCGCCCGCGTCAACACTTTTGCAATCCATCGACCGACAATGAACACCAACAGTGCCATGACGATCTTTGTCCCCCAGGGAATCAGATAAGTATTCAGAATGGTATTTAGATCAAGGTCCATGATATCTCTCCCGTCGTTGCTGTGGTCCAATCAATGTTTGCTGTCAAAATAGAGATCAACGCAGTTGATCCGTCCAGCGACAAGTATCGCGCCCATGGTGGCAGTGATCAATGACACGACCTGCCGTGCTGCCCCTGACAATGCTGGGTGCAGCTTAGGGCAATACACATATAGTAATAAACCCAGAACCTGTGAAGAATTGTTAAATCGATATTACAATACCTTCTTTCAGGACATCATCCATACCCAATCAAGGGTAAAGTTGCCCTGATTTAGACTAAGGTTACAGTGTAGGGGAGTGAGGACATCAAATGTCAGTAATATTGGAATTCAGCATCTTTCCACTTGACAGGGGAGTGAGCGTCAGCACAGAAGTCAGCCAGGTGATTGAAATGATCAAACTCACCGGTTTTGAGTATCAGATGACAGCGATGGGGACCTTGATCGAAACATCAAATATCACTGAAGCCCTGGCGATTGTGGAGAAAGCCACCGAGCATCTACATGGCACCGGGTGCCAGCGTGTCTATGCCGCCATAAAGATAGACAGCCGTCCTGGTGTGGAGCAACGCCTGCAGGGAAAACTGAGATCCATTGAAAGTAAAATCGGTGAGGTCAAACTCATTCCGGATAACGGCTCCGGCCACTGAACTCTCGACGATCAGACTCACCAGTTTGGAGAACAAGAAAATGAATAATGAATCGTCCACTGAAGAGTTGTTACAAGACATCCGCAGACTCTGGTCTACAAGTTATCACGGACTGCTCTCCACGCATTCGGTAAAATTTCCAGGTTACCCCTTCGGTTCGCTGCTCCCCATCTGCCTCGACACCAAAGGCAACCTTTTACTGCTGATATCGCATTTGGCACAGCATACAAGGAATCTGGAAAGCAATCCTCACTGCTCGTTGACAATAGTCGAAAGCGGTAGCGGCGATGTGCAACAGCTCGCCCGGCTCACCTGCCTTGCCCAGGCCGTGGCCGTCAATTCAACCGCCGCCGCCGAACGCTACTTTCGGTTTTATCCTGAGACACGCCGTTATCAAAAGGAACTGAATTTCCGCTTTTACCGGCTGGAGGTAATGCATTTTTACTTCATTGGTGGATTCGGCTCCGCACGATGGATCGATCCCGGCCGCATCTCATTGCCCACCCCCTTTTCCACTGCGGATGAGGCGGAAATACTCTACCAGTTGAATGCCCATGATCACCGCCAGCTCAACCAGCTGCTGAACAAACGGGGCATACCGGTCAAAGCCGCGAGTGAAGCGGTGGGCGCCGATCCCTACGGCCTGGATATTCGGGCAGGCGCAGATCTGAGCCGCCTTCAGTTCGATAGCGGCATCGACCATAAGACGGCGTTTCTACAACATATTGCAGCGATAAGCTGATACCCGATCCCCACACGTCTAACACGAAGAATTCGATTTCCGGATTAATGCATGCAAACTGATCATAAAACCGGACATATTCCGGGGTGGAAATTTGTCGGAATTTCGCATTACACTTCACCTCAATAACCAACTATTTTACTAGGTATTAGGAGCAGGCATAATGAGTATCGAAATTCCAGAACGAGACGGAGACGGTTACCTTACCGATATGAACGCATGGTCCCCGGAAATCGCAAGGGCCATGGCGCAAGCCGATGACTACGAACTCAATGACGAGAAATGGGATCAGATCCTGAGGGCAAGAGAGTACTATGATGAGTTCAACGTGGTGCCACCAATCCGTAAGTTCTCCAAGTATCTCGGCGCCGATCAGAAGGCCATGTTCAAACTCTGGCTGACAGGTCCGATGAAACCGATTACAAAATATGGCGGTTTACCGAAACCCACAGGCTGCGTTTAACGGCTAACCGATCCGGTGCGGCAAACCGCACCCTTCCATGATCCTCGCGTAGGGTGCGGCTTGCCGCACCGTATACTTTCCCCCAATTCGTCACTCCGCTAAGATTAACGATTTTGTCGGACCGGAATTGGGTGATATGACCTCAACCACGCTGCTTGGCCAACTCAGCAGGCTATATGAGATGCAGATCGAATTGCTGACATCCATTCCTGCCGAAGAGTGCCGCAGACAGTTTCATCCCAGGCTGGCTTCGCTGAATTGGTATTACGGTCGGGGCGTCTACCTGGAGCTCTTATGGCTCAGAGAACGCTTACAGGGTGATGGAGATCTATCCAAGAGGGTCGAGCAGCTCTTCTCCACTCAGGGATTCGACCTCGAACGACAATGCAATCAACTGCCGCCTGTCGATCATCTCATCAACTGGGGTTCCGAGATCCACGATGAACACCTGCGTAGACTGGCTACTTCATCTGCTTTGCCCAACCATCCATGGCTCGAAAATGATCGTCTTCCATGGCTATTGCTGCAAGAACAGGCAAAACTATATGAGCTCATGCTGACGCTGCTCAACCAGCGCGCTTTGCATAATCGCGACCATTCATTCATATCCGATGAACCGCTCGGATCGATACCGCCAAAATGGGAGACCAGGGAGATTTCCCAGGGCCACTATCGTATCGGGGCAAGGGACGACCCCCGCGCGTACGACAACGAACTTCCGCCTCAAGCCGTTGAGCTCAGCAGTTTCCGTATTGCGCTGGAAGCTGTCTCGAATGCACAATTCCTCGGTTTCATGGAGGCCGGCGGCTACACCGATGCGTCGCTCTGGAGCGATGAAGGCAGGCAGTGGCTGGACCGCTACCAGCATCGCCACCCTGAATACTGGCGCCAGGATAGCCTGGGAGGCTGGTATGAAGTGGCCATCAACGGTAATGCCAACCTTCCTCCTCAGGAACCGGTCAGCGGTATTTCCTACTACGAAGCCGAGGCCTTCTGCAGCTGGATCGACCACGAGGGGGGAGAATTTTCAGGTGCTGTGATACAACACGAGTATCAATGGGAGTTGGCTGTACGTACCGGGGTATTGCGCCACTACGGGCGTGCCTGGGAGTGGTGCGGCAACCGATTCCACCGCTACCCGGAATTCCAGCCCTTTGCGGGCAACACAATTTCCACCCGGGCATTCGATGAAAAGCACCACACCCTGCGGGGGGCCAGCCTGCATACCCAACCGCTACTGCGGCGTGCCAGTTTCCGCCACTGGGCCTTGCCATCCGATCATCACCATTTCACCACTCTCCGCCTGGTCTTTCCTCCACAACATCAATGGAATAGTTAGAGCCCATCCAGAAATGCATGAATTTGTAAAACCACGTCATCCCGGCGAATGCAGGGATCCAGGGATTTCAGCGAGTTACTGGATTCCGGCATCCGGAATGACGAGTGTTGTAGTTTCCGGATGGGCACTAGTTAGTGATGTGACTCAGCCCTGAAAGGGAACGCAATTCACCAATTTTACCCTCTGCCTCACGCTTGAGAACGAATCAATTAAAGAATCAGGTATAACTGCCAACAAACCGGGTAGAGAACCTATACTTTTCAGGAAGTTGTGTAATCCATGGGTATAAATTCAGTTACAGGACCGGCACTTCAAGGGATCCAGAAGGGATTCCAGGGAATGCGTCGAGTGGCATCGGAGATCGCCAGTGCCCAGCAGACCAGTCAATCGAATCCGACGGATCTCTCTCGCGCCATGGTTGAGTTGCAGCAGCATGCCAACCAGACAAAGGCACAGGTGAAGACCCTGAAAACAGCCAATGAGATGATCGGCACGTTGATAGATGAGCGTGTTTAGGCTTTTGATTCGGCAGTGATTCTGGTTGGGCGTGAGCGTCCCCCAGGTTGCTCAGGCTACAAACAGCATGGAGAGATCAACCGCTCTGACGTCCTTGGTCAAGGCACCGACGGAGATATAGTCCACACCGGTCTCTGCAATGTCACGAATCGTTTGAAGACTGATTCCACCCGAGGCTTCAAGTCTTGCGCGTCCAGCGTTCATCTCAACCGCCGCACAAAGCATCTTCAGGTCGAAATTATCCAACAAAACCCTTTTCGCGCCAGCCGCCAGTGCTTCTTCAAGCTCGTCCAAAGTTTCGACCTCGATCTCAATATCGACCCCGGCGGGAGCGATCTCGGTTGCGCGAACCAAAGCCGAGGAGATCGATCCCGCTATCTGTACATGGTTCTCCTTGATGAGTACAGCGTCATAAAGACCGATCCTGTGGTTCTTCCCGCCACCACAGGTCACGGCATATTTCTGTTGTATCCTGAGGCCTGGAATTGTCTTGCGAGTATCAAGAATGGTTGCACCGGTACCCTTTACCGCTGTCACATAGCGGCGTGTAACCGTGGCCGTCGCCGAGAGTGTCTGCAGGTAATTGAGGGCCGTGCGTTCACCGCTCAACAGGGATCGATTGTTACCATGCAGTCTGCAGAGCACCATCCCTGATGTAACCTGATCCCCATCCTCGACTTGCCATTCGATCTCGACGGATTTGTCCAATTGGTGAAAAATCTCATTCACCCATGCGACTCCGCATATCACCGCATCTTCGCGAGTGATTATCTGCGCGTTTGCAATTGCATGTGGGTCCAGCAACCCCGCTGTGATATCGCCGCTGCCGAGATCCTCTGCCAGCACCAGCTTGACCTGCCTGCTGATCAGCTCGCTGTCGGGTAGAACCTTCATGTAAGGATTGAAAGCAGTTCCACTTCGAAAACCAGCGTGGCCTCTGGTGGTATCACGCCACCCGCGCCACGGGAGCCATAACCCAACTGTGGCGGTATCGTCAGCCTTCGCTTACCACCGACTTTCATGCCTGCAACACCCTCATCCCATCCGGCGATCACCATTCCCTTTCCCAGGGTGAAATCGAAAGGCTGGTTTCGGTCCAGTGAGGAATCGAATCTGCCCCCTTCAACCAGCCATCCTGTGTAGTGAACAGAGACCTTGTCACCAGGCACCGCGACATCGCCCGCACCAATGCTCAGATCTTCAAATTTCAGTCCGGAATCAGTTATTTTTTCACCCATGATCGTACCTGTAATCTTTCAATGCGTCTGTAAACATCGAATGACCGACCAACGGCCACTTAAAAATTGGAGGCAGGCGTATAAGTATGCCTATAAAACCATCGTTTTGTAAGGCGCTTAGTGTACCCCGCCATAGATTCTGTAACATTCAGCGAGTCAGGAAGGGGCTAGGCGCAAGGCATGCCTCGCAGGGAGGAGTGGCACAGAATCTATGGCGGGGTACCCTAGTGGGCCGCTCGGCCCACTAGGGTCTCAATTTAGGGAGGTGTTTAGCTGGGGCCGACGACTCGCTCCAGGGCTGCCAGCCAGCCCACTAGGCGGATGCGGAGGTTGAAGTTGTATTTTTCAACGCGTTGAGCATCGCATCCAGGGCTCTATCCATGATCGGTCTGGCCGACAACTCAACCATCTTCGCGCTACCTTCCCGCAAGCGCCTGGCAAGACCAACGGTGGTCAGTTCCAGGGCTTTCATACCTTTACGGTTGACGAAGATATAGGTGTCGGTCACCTTACTCTTCCATGAGAGTTTGACACGCATCTTACTGTTGCCGTCGATAATCTCGAGCCATTCGCCCGTCTCGAGTTCAACCGCTTGTTTCGTGAACTCGTCGTTTTCGGATATGGCTTCGTCCGTCATCTCCGTCAACTGACTGCCGGAATCCACTTTCAGCTGGCTGTCGGGAAAATGGATCTCATGCTGGCTGACAGGCATGGTACCGGCGGTATGCATCAGGCTGGTATCGCCACCGCGCAACACACCGATATGGCAGTTCTGCAGCTCCTTGAACAGTTTCGCCATCTTATGCTGATCGAAAGAGATACTATTCAAACGTTCGCGGATATTCCTCAACAGCTCTGGAATTCCGCGTAGCAATTGCTGCCTCTCCGCATATTCCGACTTGGGCTGAACGCTCCATAGCAGGCGATCGACGAGCTCCAGGGCCTCGCTCCAGGCTTTACTTTCAGATCCTTCTCGCAGATAGACCAGCAGGAGTACGTCTTTCCAGCCATCCTCAAGAATCGACATTACCGCTTCTGGAACGACCTGTTGATCCCGCAACCGTTTGTTGAGTTCCTCCGAGACGATCTGCTTGGCTGACTTGAGTTGCTCTTTGCCCTTGGTTATCTGGTTGGTGCGCTGCTCTGCAATCTTGGCGCCCTGTTGCTCCTTCTGCCACCAGGTCGAGAAATCCTCTTCCAGCTCGGAAAACAGCCCCGGATCATCATGAAATTCATTCAGAACCCGTTTGACTATCTGTTCGATCTTGTTATAGAGGGTGTCGTTGGCGCGATCTCCACTGTCGTTCCAACCGACAGCCGCCTGTGCCAGACTGTTCAGTAAACGCCTCGCGGGGTGCACCTTCTGACTGAAGAAGGTCTTATCGATGATCGCCACTTTGAGCATGGGTATCTGCAGGCGACTGATCAGGGCCTTCATCGCGTCCGGCAGGCTGTAATCGTCGAGAATGAATTCGAATATCATGGAGATGACGTCGATGGTATCGTTATCGGCATCTCCAAGGGAACGGATCACCTGTCCATCCCTGGCGATCTGCAGGTCGCTGACCAGACGAGCCCTCATCTCATCCGGCGTCAACGGCCGATTGACCTGGCGTCCCTGGGGCAGCATCACTACGTTCGACTGCTGGATGGCTGAGAGCGCACCCAGGAGTTCACCGGTATCGACCACAGGCACGTTTCCAGCCGGTGGCGCAAGCATCAAGTTGGATGTCAGCAGGCTACTGCCGCCCATCGTGCTCGAGCGTCTGAGGTTGAGTAGCTGCTGCAGAGTGGCGAACAGCTCAGCCTGGACCGCCTCTTCCGTGCTTGTCGCCGCCGAAAGAGCGGATGAGTTTGAACTCATGTACGACGAATCACTCGCCAGATAGCTTTCTCCCCCGCCATCCCCCCTCAGAGCGGGTGCGACAGGGTTACGACGTACCTTTGGCGTCAGCTTGGTGATGATGCCGGCACGGCCCAAAAGCAGGTTGATTTCATCATACAGGCCACCGATATAGTGCATCACGTGGCGATCGAACAGCTTGTAAACGACCAGCTTGACTGGCAGCTCTACCGGGATATCGGCCATCGCGGTCTGAAATGCGTTGCACAGCACGCTCGGAGCAAGCGGCGTATGCTGGGCGATAGAGTCATCGACGTTGCCGCTGCCGATAACGTAAGCAAAGCGCTGGCTCATCGCGTAGAGTTCTCTGGCGAAACGGCTTTCGGCCTTGCTGATCATGTTCGAGACCGCTAATGAATCCTCCAGCTCATCATCATCGACAAGCGACATCTCGGATTCGAGACTCAGTTCATCCAACGAGGGCTGATTTACCGTTACCTCACCAGTCTCCCAATAACGGTCATAGGCGCGCAACATTTCCTGGTTGAACCTGCGGTCGATCCCCGCTCTCTGCTTACGCAGTTCGCGCATAGAGTCGAAATAGGTATTCTGCAGGGCGTTGCTTTCGGACTTGTTGGCCATCTCGTAGAGGGCATCGTCGAGATTCTCGAACAGGCCACTCATCATTTTTGGCAACGTTTTGACTATGAGATTGCGGCACTCGGACGCAATCCTCCGGCCGTTGACGTCAAGAGAGATGTTTTTTCGACGGGGCACAGCTGAGCCGAATGTAACGATGTTGTCTTGCCTTCGCATCTATTGCCACTTGAAGTGTGTTCCACGCTTGTCCAAGAAGATGCCTACTGGTCCTGCATACCTGCATCTAGCTTAAGGCTATGATACAACAGGAGTAACGTTTGAGAATAAACTCACATTAAGCGCTTGATAACCGATAGAGACCAGCCCCCCTATCGAGCGTATAAAAGGAAAATTAGCACTAAACGTTTGTATAATCAATGATTTCTACATTAATCCAGGGACTGGACCAAAGCATTCGCCTGCACCGGGCTGGAACGATGCAGTGATTATTCGCGAAATAAATTCCGTTTCTGCATCCCTCCTCCGAAGGGGCAGCTCCGGCCTTGATGAAATTGAGTTCGCCACCAACTCCCGGCAATCTCCGATTTAGGAACAGGAGTATTGAGGCATGGCGGCAAAACGGATTCTAAGGTATCGTCTATCAACCAAGAATCAGTGTCAGTAAGGCCTCTCCCTACGGAAGAAAAGAGCTCAAATACTGTTCGAATCCAATCGATGCGTCTTTTAAAACACCTCATATCTTCACTTGCGGACAGTGCCCGCGATCTGCTGCCGATCGTTTTGGTCATAGGGTTCTTTCAACTCGTGGTGCTGCACCAGCCGATTCCCAATCTGGGCACCATACTCACGGGTTCCCTATTGGTACTGCTGGGCTTGACCCTTTTCATCGAAGGCTTGAATCTGGGCCTGTTCCCCCTCGGCGAAGGCATGGGTTGGGATTTTGCCAGGAAAGGAAGTCTGACATGGCTGCTTCTGTTTGCATTTGCACTCGGGTTCGGCACCACGGTGGCGGAGCCAGCATTGATCAAAATCGCCCAGGAGGCCGCCAATGTCGCCGCAGTCGGCGGCATGATCCCGAATACCCAGGCAGCCCAGGAAGAGTATGCACAGGGACTGCGCTACACCGTAGCCATATCGGTAGGGTTTGCGATTCTGCTTGGTGTATTGAGAATCGTAAAAGGCTGGCCTGTGGTCTACCTGATCATAGGGGGATATCTCGGTGTTATATTAATGACTGCAATAGCCCCAAAAGAGATCATTGGAATTGCTTATGATTCAGGCGGAGTCACAACATCCACGGTAACCGTTCCCCTGGTGACCGCGCTTGGCGTCGGTCTTGCCTCCAGTATCAAAGGTCGTAACCCGATGACGGATGGATTCGGGTTGATCGCCTTCGCCTCTCTCACCCCTATGATCTTCGTAATGGGATACGGGCTCATGTTATGAATGAAGCCCTGCATCACTTTTTTAGCGTAATGACAGGCACTCTTCTCGATGTACTGCCTATTGCCGGCATTCTGTTCGGGTTTCAATTTCTGATACTGCGCCGCCCCCTGAAAAATCCAAAAGAGGTCTTGTTCGGTTTTTTTCTGGTCCTGGTGGGGCTGGTATTGTTCCTCGAGGGGCTGGACCTTGCCCTCTTCCCACTGGGTGAGCTGATGGCGAATCAACTCACTTCGCACGCACTGCTCGACCTCCCTAACGATGCCACGACTGTCGAGTGGCACCACTACTTGTGGGTCTATCTGTTTGCCGCCTGCATCGGGTTCTCAACCACCATTGCAGAACCATCCCTGATCGCTGTTGCAATCAAGGCCAACCAGGTTTCGGCGGGCGCCATCAGTCAGTGGGGGCTACGCATTGCGGTCGCCATCGGTGTCGCGGTCGGCATTTCCCTGGGCTGTTACCGGATCATATCCGGCACACCGCTGCACTGGTACATCATGATGGGCTACGTCGTGGTTATCGTACAGACAACCTATGCCCCGCGATCGATCATTGCCCTGGCATACGATTCCGGGGGTGTAACAACGTCGACGGTCACCGTACCACTGGTTGCCGCCCTCGGGCTCGGGCTATCGAGCAATATTCCAGGGCGTAATCCAGTTATGGACGGTTTTGGCCTGATCGCTTTCGCCAGCTTGTTTCCGATCATGTCAGTCATGGCCTACGCTCAGCTGAGTGAATGGCGCACCAAAAGACAAAACGGATGATACAGAGGGGTTATTCTCATGCACTTCAAACTCATCATCGCCCTGGTAGAGGACACTACGACGGAAAAGGTTCTCGAGGCTGCCCGAGCCGCAGGAGCCACAGGCTCTACTGTCATCAACCATGCCCGCGGAGAGGGTGTAAATCAGCCAAAAACCTTTCTCGGTCTGACCCTCGATACCCAGCGGGACGTCCTGCTCCTGTTAGTCGAGGAACATCTCAGCCGCACCATTCTCGAAACAATCTCCGAAGCGGGAAAATTTGATGAGCAGCCGGGAAACGGCATTGCATTTCAGATAGATATCGAAGATGCGGTCGGCGTCAGCCACCAGATTCAGACACTCACGCAAGTTATCGAGGAGGAGTTATGAACGATCGAAAACTAGTTCGGGTTCGCGACGTCATGAAGACCGATTTTGATATGGTCGATGGTATGGACACCGTGCAGATGGCGCTGGATCGGATGATCCATGTAGAGACCAAATCATTGATCGTCAAGAAACGCCATGATGACGACGAGTATGGATTGGTCATGTTATCGGATATCGCGCGCCATGTACTGGCCAAGGACCGTGCTCCTGAGCGGGTCAATATCTACGAGATAATGACCAAACCGGCATTGACTGTCTCCTCAAGTATGGATATCCGTTACTGTGCCAGAATCTTCAGCCGCTTTGATCTCTCCAGGGCACCTGTTGTCGATAACCGGGAAATCGTCGGTATCGTCAGCTATACCGACATGGTGCTGAAAGGGCTCGGGACGAATTCGGTGCAGGATTGATCGATCCTAACGACATACTTCTGGGTTGTGCCGTCTACCACCCTTCGGAAAACTTGGATGACAGACCCGAGGGGTGTGATGTCGACTTGCTGGTGATCCACAGCATCAGTCTGCCGCCGGGCGAGTTTGGCGGGGGCTGGATCGACGACCTGTTTTTGAATCGTCTCGACGCTTCGGCTCACCCCTATTTCAACGAAATCAAATCTCTCAAAGTCTCATGTCACATCCTGATCCGACGCGATGGCCAGGTGATCCAATATGTACCTTTGAACAGACGCGCGTGGCATGCCGGCGAATCCAATTACTGCGGACGAACCTGCTGCAATGACTTCTCCGTGGGCATTGAAGTCGAAGGCTCTGACGACCAGCCTTTCACCGACGCCCAGTACAGGGCCCTCGAAAGCGTCACCAAAGAGATCATGCAGCTCTATCCCAACATAACCCTGGAGAACATAACCAGCCACGCCGCCATCGCGCCGGGTCGAAAGACAGATCCGGGACCGATGTTCGATTGGCAGCGATATCTAAGCCTGCTGGGAAAGGATGATTGACGCCGCGTGCTGTTAAAACAGCAACCAGTAGCGAATGAATCACCCACCACAATTGCTCCTGATACGCTGGCGACGACCCTGAAACCGCACAAATGGTGTTGAAACTTTCCATCGATTATCAGACACTTTCGCGATGACCCTGACGATCATTTTAATCTGTCTGATAGCAGAGCGCTTTTTACTTGAGCACAGCGACTTGCGAAACAACCGCTGGTTCCTCGCCTATGATCGGTGGCTTGAGCGCCAGGAATTACCGCAGGCCATGCGACATGGGATTGTTGCTATTCTATTACTGCTGCTTCCCCCCCTGCTCGCAATCGCCCTGTTCCAGCACCTCCTCGAAGAGGCACTCTTCGGTCTGCTCTGGTTCGCCTTCTCTGTTGCAGTATTGCTCTACTGTATGGGCCCCAGCGATCTGGACAGTAGCGTCAACCAATATATAGACGCTGTGGACAATGATGACGATAACGAGATCAGAGCCAGCGCGGCCGCCATCATCGGGGACGAACCGCCAACCAGCGAACCCGCTCGCTCCCAGGCTGTCGCCGAAGGAGTACTGCTGCAGGCCAACCAGAGCCTCTTCTCGGTACTCTTCTGGTTTCTGATACTTGGCCCCATTGGATCGATGGCATATCGGATCCTTTCCTGGCTATCGACCATGGAACACACCAGCCGGAATACCGATTTCTATCTCAACAGCAGACAGCTGGTCATGATTGCGGATTGGATTCCTGCAAGAATCACCGCATTTTGTTATGCCATTGCCGGCAGTTTCGAAGATGCCCTCTATGGATGGCGCAGCTACCACGAGAGCCGCTTCAACGAGTTTGACGACAGTAACAGCGGCACCCTGGTCTGCACCGGTGGGGGTGCCATGCGTTTGTCCATGCTTATCAATGAAGCCCATGAAGGGATGCAGACGTATAATTTTCTTGCGAAATCCGCCATGGCCCTGGTCTGGAGATCACTGGTGGTTTTTCTGGTGGGTATCGCGCTGCTCACGTTCAGCGGTCTGATCTGAGCCGTATTCACATTGACACCGAACGCCCCCCGACACTGATCTTCATGGGGCGAAGCCGTATCCAGCCGGACTCTTTCATCCCGTCCGGAAATTATCAATTGTGATCAATTTCTCAATTTGCTTAAGGTTCTCTTAAGCTAAGTCGGTTATAAGTCACATTAAAACGACCTAGGCTGGCCTATGGTTGACATATCTGGCAAAGACCAGCTGAAAACAAAAAATGAGGAGAATTCGAATGTCCTGGCTACTACTCGCGTCGCTGGCAGTCATAGCGTTAATGGTCTTGTTAACGAAACCTATCGAAATTCCAGACAGATAGTTTTTACCTAATACAAAACTGTCACGCAGTTTCATCTGGTCTGTCCAGTTCGTCTGTATCATTCAGATATGGACGAGACCCGTCATCCACCATGCTGGCGCACATACTCGTACATCACGATGGATGCGGCAATTGAAACGTTAAGACTCTCGATCTGCCCAAACTGCGGTATGGCGACCGGGATGATATCGGGATAGTCATCCTGCCTGAAGCTGTGCCCCCACTCCTCATGACCAAGAACAAAGGCTGTCTTATTCGCTATGCGAAAGTCCGTTAGTAGGCACTTACTACCGCCATCCAGTTTCACGACCTTGTAGCCCCGTTTAGTTAGGTCCTGATAGCTCTGTTCAAAACTATCAAAAAATCGTGCAGGCACCTTTTTGAATGCCCCCTTTCCCGGCGCCGGATCGAATGGACCTATGTCCACCAACTGAATCTCATGCGCACCGAAAGCCTCTGCACTGCGAAATATCTTCGCTACGTTGAATCCTGCCTTCATATGGTCCAGCACAAGGATAAACTGATGCACACCCGGCTTGGCCAACAGATTTCTCTGACGCTGCTTGGTATATCTCAGCATCGCCTGATCCCGTTCAACCCTGCGCTGCTGTTTGGTTTTTCTTACTCTGATCATGTTAAATCCTCTTCCATCGATTCGGATTATTGAATCAAACCAATCCTTGCAGGTGTACCTTTAACAGATCCGATAGGATCGTTATCTGCAGCACTGTACCGAAAGACCATGACAATTCTCCAGGCTATTCTCGTTTTCTTGGTGGATCATGCATGCTCTAATGCTCTTCTTTTACAGGAAGGTGAAAATGCAGATATCAGGTGTCGTCAGAGTATTGGTATGGGGTGCTCGACTCAGGCTCGCTCACTGGACGCTGGGAGTCTCAACAATCGGTCTGCTGATGACCGGCTGGCTGATGAACAACTCTCCAATCCTGGCGCAGAACGCCACCGAGATTCACTTCATGCTCAGTGCTCTTTTCCTGCCAGCCCTCCTGCTGAGGCTCTATCTGCTCTTTTTCGGTACAGGTAGTGATCATCTCACTTCCTGCGAACCGGATCTGCACCGTTTCTCACAGGCATGGTTGGTGCTGAAATTCTACCTCACCCTCGGTAAAGCACCCCTTCCCAAATGGTTCAGCCACAATCCACTCTGGGGGCCGATCTATCTGGCGCTCTTTTTCTTTCTGTTTCTGGTCGCCATCAGTGGTCTACTGCTGCTCAATGAGATCCCTATGCTGAACAGGCTGAGTTTGGGTGATCTGCATCACCTTTGTTATCAGGTCATCGCATATTTTAGCCTGCTGCATATCTTATCTGTATTCAGCCACGACCTTGCCGGAACCGGAGCGGATAACTCCGGAATGATCAATGGGCATCGTACCTTTGAGGTCGAGCAAACTGGGCAAACTGGAAATCTTGCTACTCAGCAAGTATCGATAGAGGAGCTCCTCAAAAGTTTAAAGTAAATCCCCTTGATAAAAAAAAACCCACATCGAATGATGTGGGTTTTATTCGCTGGCCCCATAGCCCCATCTGGGCACTAGGTTATGCGCCGGATTCGGTCCCGGCTCCTTCTGCCTCTTCAGACATCGGGCGATCGACCAGCTCCACATAGGCCATCGGTGCCTGATCTCCCGGGCGGTAACCACACTTCATTATGCGCAGATAGCCTCCGGGGCGTTGCTGATAACGCGGACCGAGTTCGGCAAAAAGCTTGCCTACGGCAGCCTTGTCTCGCAGGCGGGAGAATGCCAAACGACGCTTTGCCACGCTGTCACTCTTGGAAAGCGTGATCAGCGGCTCCGCGACGCGTCGCAGTTCTTTTGCCTTCGGTAAGGTTGTCTTGATCAATTCATGATTGATCAGTGACACTGTCATGTTTCTGAACATGGCATTGCGGTGGCTACTGTTACGGTTCAGCTGCCGTCCTGATTTGCGATGGCGCATGGTTCGACTTCCACAAATTCAAAAGTTAAAAAACGTTGGGCAACACTCTCTTAGTGAGTCAATTGCTCTTCTATATTTTCCGGTGGCCAATGCTCAAGGCGCATACCGAGCGATAGGCCGCGACGTGCAAGTACGTCCTTTATCTCTGTCAGCGACTTTTTGCCGAGATTGGGTGTCTTCAGCAATTCCACCTCAGTACGTTGAATAAGATCGCCGATGAGGAAGATATTCTCCGCCTTCAGGCAATTTGCGGAACGTACAGTCAGCTCGAGATCATCAACTGGGCGCAGCAGTATAGGATCGATTGCCGGTTCTTCAGGCTCGGAGACGGACTCGGCCGCTTCCGCTTCCAGATCGACAAAGACCGAGAGTTGGTCACGCAGGATGCTGGCGGAGCGTCTGATAGCCTCTTCCGGATCGATAGTACCGTTCGTCTCGAGTTCGATAACCAGTCTATCAAGGCCGGTGTTCTGCTCGACACGCGCGGCCTCGACACTGTAAGCCACTTCCCGGATCGGGCTGAACAACGCATCAACCTGTAACATCCCGATCGGACGCTCGTCCCCCGCACTGCCCTGACGCACAGCCGCCGGTTGATAGCCTCGACCACGCCGGACATTCAGAGTCATATTGATCTCACCCGACTTGGTCAGAGTGGCGATGACGAGATCTGGATTGGCGATTTCCACATCGTGATCCAGTGTAATGTCGCTGGCAACCACCTGTCCGGGCCCCTTTTTCTGCAGCTTGAGGGTCGCCTCATCACGGGTGTGCATAACAATCGCTACCTGCTTCAAATTAAGCAGCACTTCGAGCACGTCCTCCTGGACACCCTCGATTGTTGTGTACTCGTGCAGCACATCCGAGATCTCGACCTCTGTGATTGCGCTGCCGGGCATCGAAGAGAGAAGGATGCGTCTCAGCGCGTTGCCCAGAGTATGTCCAAAACCACGCTCCAACGGCTCAAGGGTCACTTTGGCACGTGTCGCAGTAACTGGTTGAACGTTTACAATGCGGGGCTTGAGAAATTCCGTAACGCTATCGGTCATGTATATTCCCTCGTCAAGGCTTACTTGGAGTAGAGCTCGACGACCAGTTGCTCATTAATCTCGGCAGACAAATCTGAACGGTCAGGTACACGTTTCAACTTGCCTTTCATTGCTTTCGGATCAACCTCAACCCAATCGACAAAACCAAACTGCCCTTGCAGTTCGAGGGCACCCTGAATCCTGAGTTGCTTCTTTGCCTTTTCCCGTATTGAGATTTCGTCTTCAGCAGTCACCTTGTATGAGGGTACGTTGACAACGCGTCCATTCACCTCTACGGCCTTATGGCTTACGAGTTGACGCGCCTCGGCTCGCGTGGAGCCGAACCCCATGCGAAAGACGATATTATCAAGACGTGTCTCAAGTAACTGCAGCAGATTTTCACCAGTCGCACCTTTGTCCTGTGCGGCGGTCTTGTAGTAGTTGCGGAACTGCTTTTCCATGATGCCGTAGATACGGCGAACTTTCTGCTTTTCACGCAGCTGCAGACCATAATCCGACACCCGGCGACGGCGATCGCCCATCTGTCCGGGAACCTTCTCCATGTTGCATTTGGAATCGAGCGAGCGAACGCGACTCTTCAGGAAAAGATCGGTGCCTTCCCTGCGGCTCAGTTTACACTTGGGTCCGATGTACCTTGCCATGTTTCAATAACTCCAGTGATTAGACGCGGCGTTTCTTGGGTGGGCGACAGCCGTTGTGCGGGATAGGCGTGACATCCGAGATACTCGTGATCTTGAATCCCGCGTTGTTTAGAGAACGCACCGCTGACTCACGGCCCGGGCCTGGACCCTTTACATTCACGTCCAGGTTCTTGACTCCAAACTCCTTGACCATCTGCCCCACACGATCAGCAGCGACCTGGGCTGCGAACGGGGTACTCTTCCTGGATCCGCGAAAACCTGAACCACCGGCCGTTGCCCAGGCCAATGCGTTACCTTGGCGATCACTGATGGTGATGATTGTGTTATTGAAAGAGGCGTGGATATGTGCAACCCCATCGGTCACACTCTTCTTTACCTTTTTCTTACCACGGATACTAGGTTTAGCCATCTTCTGTACCTTACAGATTCAAATATGATTGTGTTAACGCTTGATCGGACGACGCGGGCCTTTACGTGTTCTGGCATTCGTACGCGTACGCTGTCCACGCAGCGGAAGCCCCCGACGGTGACGAATTCCTCTATTGCATCCCAGGTCCATCAGGCGTTTGATATTCATGGAGACTTCACGGCGCAGATCGCCCTCTACCGTGTAACGGGAGACAATCGTACGTATGTTCTCAACCTGTTCCTCGCTCAGTTCCTGTATCTTGACGCTCGGCTCGATGCCCGCTTCTTTACAGATATCACCGGCGAGCGAACGCCCAATGCCATAAATGGATGTGAGCGCTATGACCGCATGTTTTCGATCTGGAATGTTGACCCCAGCAATTCGAGCCATCTCAAAATCTCCTGAGCTTACCCTTGGCATTTTGCCGAAGGGAAACGCACAATATTACCCTACACAACCGCCTGTATCAAGCGGATGCAACACTTAAATATCAGCCCTGATCAACCCTGGCGCTGTTTGTGGCGCCCTTCTTTGCAGATCACCCTGACAACGCCGTTTCTGCGCACGATCTTACAGTTTCTGCAGATCTTTTTTACCGATGCACGCACTTTCATGATTCAGACTCCAAATAGTTAATTCCGTAACGGATGCGGCTTAGCGCAGCAATCCTCCGCCGCCACCTTTCAGATTCGCCTTTTTCATCAGGCCTTCGTATTGATGCGACATCAGGTGCGCCTGTACCTGCGCCATGAAATCCATGACCACCACGACTATGATCAACAGTGAAGTGCCGCCAAAATAGAAGGGGACGTTCCACCCGACGATCAGAAACTCAGGTAGCAAACAGACCAGGGTGATATAGATTGCACCCCACAAGGTCAGCTTACTCATCACGCCGTCGATATATTTCGCTGTTTGCTCACCCGGGCGTATTCCGGGGATGAATGCCCCTGAGCGCTTCAGGTTGTCGGCAGTCTCCCGGGAATTGAATACCAGCGCAGTATAGAAGAAACAGAAAAAAACAATCGCCGCCGCATAGGCCATCACATATACCGGCTCACCCGGTGAAAGTTTCGAGAAAATATCCTGGATCCAACGGGTGCCTTCAGTGTTGCCGAACCACTGGCCCAATGTCGCCGGAAAGAGGATGATACTCGAAGCGAAAATCGGTGGAATAACACCCGACATGTTCAGCTTCAGCGGCAGATGGGTGCTTTGTGCGGCAAGCATTCTCCTTCCCTGCTGGCGCTTGGCATAGTTGATCGTTATTCTGCGCTGCCCGCGTTCAACAAAGACTACGAATGCGGTCACGGCAACTGCCAATACGAACAGGAAGAGGATAGTCAAGGCATTCAGCTCACCGGTACGGGCAAGTTCGAGGGTACCGCCAATCGCCGAGGGAAGACCCGCAACGATACCGGCAAATATGATCATCGATATACCATTACCTATACCACGTTCAGTGATCTGCTCTCCCAACCACATAAGGAACATAGTGCCGGTCACCAGCGACACTGCCGCTGTCACTACAAACCCCACGCCCTGATGAATAACAATTGTCTCGCCACCGACGGTCTGACTCTGCAGCGCAACCGAGATACCCACTGCCTGAAACGTAGCCAGACCGACTGTGCCATACCGCGTATATTGAGTAATCTTCCTGCGTCCTGACTCCCCCTCTTTCTTCAGCTGTTCCAGGGAGGGAATAACAGACGACATCAACTGCATGATAATCGAGGCGGAGATATAGGGCATGATACCGAGCGCGAACAGACTTGCACGTTCAAGGGCGCCACCGGAAAACATGTTGAACATATCCAGAATAGATCCCTGAGCCTGCTCGAAAAGCGCAGCCAAGGCAACCGGATTAACCCCGGGCACCGGTATAAAAGTGCCGATTCGGAACACCAGCAGCGCACCAGCAACAAACAACAGGCGCTGACGCAGCTCCGTCAGCCGACCCATACTGCCAAGCGCGCCCATCATTGGTGAACCCTGCGTGGCCATTACTTATTCTACCTTGCCACCAGCGGCTTCGATTGCAGCCTTTGCACCTTTGGTAACACCGATGCCTTTGACGGTAACGGCACGATCAATGGTGCCAGAAACGAAAATCTTCGCCCTTTTGATCGAACGTGTGACGATATTTGCCTTCTTCAGTGCCTCCAGGTCGACCAGGTCGCCCTCGATTTTAGCAAGCTCACCAAGGCGCACCTCAGCCGTCGACAAAGAGACCCGCGAGGTGAATCCGACTTTCGGCAACCGCCTCTGAAGGGGCATCTGGCCACCCTCGAAACCTACCTTGTGATAGCCACCTGAACGAGACTTTTGTCCCTTGTGACCGCGACCACAGGTTTTTCCAAATCCGCTCCCGATACCGCGCCCGACTCGCTTGCGATCGCTCTTGCTACCAGCACCTGGTTGTAGTGTATTCAAGCGCATCTTCAAGCCTCCACGACCTTAACCATGTAGTTGACCTTGTTTACCATGCCCCGGGTCGCAGGAGTGTCTTCCACCTCGACAACCTGATGCATGCGTCGCAGGCCCAAGCCGGCAACACAGGCTTTATGGCTGGTCAGCCTGCCATTCACACTGCGCACCAGGGTTACCCGCATCATTTTCTTCTTAGCCATGACCTACCCCAGGATATCTTCGACACTCTTGCCGCGCTTCAGCGCCACGGACTCGGCATCTGTCATCTCATTCAAGCCATTGATTGTGGCGCGAACCACATTCATGGGATTATTTGTACCGATGCACTTGGCCAGCACGTTTTGTACGCCAAGAACCTCGAACACTGCTCGCATGGCACCGCCTGCGATAATACCGGTACCATCAGATGCGGGCTGCATGTGGACCTTTGCGGCGCCATGCCGACCGATGACAGGATACTGCAAGGTCGAGCCATTGAGACGCACCGACACCATGTTTTTACGCGCTGTCTCCATAGCTTTCTGGATCGCTACAGGAACCTCTCGTGCCTTGCCGGTTCCGAAGCCGACTCGCCCCTTGCCATCACCAACGACGGTCAGTGCGGAGAAGCCGAACTGGCGGCCACCCTTAACCACCTTGGCTACCCGGTTAACGTTAACCAGTTTTTCCAGCAGCTCATCGCCCTCAGGCTTTGCATTGAAATTTGCCATAATCCTGAACCCTTAAAATTGGAGACCGGCTTCACGCGCCGCATCTGCAAGCGCCTTTACGCGCCCATGGAATCGAAACCCGGAGCGATCGAAAGCCACTTGTTCGACACCGGCGGATTTCGCCCGCTCAGCGATGTACTTGCCAACGATCTTCGCTGCATCGACGTTACCGCTGGCACCATCGATCTCACCACGAATGGATTTATCGAGCGTCGAAGCGCTGGCCAGCACATTGCCGCCTAGCGGACTGATCACCTGAGCATAGATGTGTCTAGGCGTACGATGAATAGAGAGACGATAGGCACCAAGCTCCCGGATCTTCGCTCGAGTACGACGCCCACGACGTATGCGTGATAATTTCTTTTCCATCGTTCTACCCTATTTCTTCTTGGCTTCTTTACGTGCTACATGTTCGTCGACATAGCGCACACCCTTGCCTTTGTATGGCTCCGGTGGACGGAAGGCGCGGATCTCCGCAGCCACTTGGCCGACGCGTTGCTTGTCGCTTCCACTGACGACGATTTCGGTTGCCGAAGGCGTCTGAATGCTGATGCCTTCCGGAACCGGGTAGTCGATAGGATGCGAGAAACCCAGACTGAGGTTGAGGGATTTACCGCCCGCTTGCGCGCGATAACCAACGCCAATCAACTGCAGTTTCTTCTCAAATCCCTGACTGACCCCTGTAATCATATTGTTGACCAGCGCCCTCATGGTACCCGCCATGGCCCAGGACGCCTTGTCATCGCTCCTTGGAGACACTTTGAGCGAGCTATCCTCTTCCGCCACATCGACCGAAGGGTGGATCTCCATAGCCATTTCACCCTTGGGCCCTTTGACCTTCAGTGACAGCTCACTTTTGTTAACCGTGACACCGGAAGGCAGTGCGATCGGGCTCTTTGCTACACGTGACATCTCTACACCCCCCTTAAGCAACGTAGGCGATGACTTCACCGCCCTGGCCGACAGCTCGGGCGGCACGGTCCGTCATCACGCCCATGGAAGTGGAAATGATCGCCACACCCAATCCTCCGCGTACCTTGGGCAGTTCATCCTTACCCTTGTAGACACGCAGACCGGGGCGGCTGACCCGCTTGATCAGATCGATGACGGGACGTCCTTGGAAATAGCGCAACTCCAACACCAATGTCGGTTTTTTGGTTTCGCTATTGATTGAAACTTCCTGAAGAAAACCTTCTTTTTTCAGAAGGTTAGCAATCGAGTGCTTTAACTTTGAGGAGGGCAGCTCTACTGTCGTCTTCTTGGCTGCCTGGCCATTACGGATACGTGTAAGCATATCCGCGATGGGATCTGACATACTCATGATGAGCTCCTGTGGTCAGTCCGCCTTTATGGCGCGATACCGAAAAATTTAAAACCAGACGAGTCGCCGACCGACCCGAGTAAAGGCGCGAGATTATACGCTTACCAGCTTGCTTTAACAAGCCCCGGAACGTCGCCGCGCATCGCAGCTTCGCGCAGCTTATTGCGGCAGAGACCGAACTTGCGGTAGACGCCGTGAGGCCGGCCCGTTACCCGACAGCGATTCTGCTTGCGCGATGGGCTTGCATCCCGGGGAAGCATCTGCAGTTTCCGGCCTGCCTCCTCTATCTGCTCGAACGTACTGTTCGGATTCTTGATCACCGCCTTTAGAGCGTTACGCTTGGCAGTAAACCGGGAGGCGATACGGGCACGCTTGTTTTCACGTGCGATCATGCTCTTTTTTGCCATATTGTGACTCAGTTCTTAAAAGGAAATTTAAAAGCTTCCAACAGCGCACGACCCTCTTCATCGGTCTGCGCAGTGGTTGTAATGGTTATATCCAAGCCACGCAGCGCATCGATCTTGTCGTAATCGATCTCTGGAAACATGATTTGTTCTTTGACCCCCATCGAGTAGTTGCCACGGCCGTCGAATGACTTACCGTTGAGACCGCGGAAGTCGCGAATACGCGGGATCGCAATGTTAATCAGTCGATCCAGGAATTCATACATTCGCTCGCGACGCAAAGTCACCTTGCACCCGATCGGCCATCCTTCACGGACTTTGAATCCGGCGATCGACTTGCGCGCGTGAGTGATGACTGCTTTTTGACCCGCAATCTTTTCCATGTCGGAGACGGCGTTTTCCAGGATTTTTTTATCCCCGATTGCCTCACCCACACCCATGTTAAGGGTAATTTTGGTGATTTTGGGGACCTGCATAATGCTGCCGAACTGAAACTTGTCCATCAACTCCTGGACAATGGTCTCCTTATATTGTTGCTGTAATCTTGCCATGTCTGATCACGCCTCAGATGTCGACGACTTCTTGATTCGATTTGAAGACTCGAACCTTTTTGCCATCTTCAAGTATTTTGAACCCAACCCGGTCAGCCTTGTCGGTTTGCGGATTGTAGAGTGCCACATTGGAGATGTGTAAAGGCATCTCCTTATCCAGGATTCCTCCCGGTTCACCCCTGTTCGGATTCGGCTTGGTGTGTTTTTTCGCCATGTTGACGTTTTCCACAATCAGCCGTTCGTGCTGTAGAATTCTAACCACAGTACCGCGCTTACCTTTATCCTTACCGGTTATGACGATGACTTCGTCACCCTTTTTTATCTTGCTTGCCATTTATACCGCCTCACAAAACTTCTGGTGCGAGCGAAATGATTTTCATGAATCGCTCACTCCTTAATTCACGGGTTACCGGACCGAAGATACGAGTGCCAATGGGCTGCAATGCATTGTTCAAGAGCACAGCAGCATTGGTGTCGAAACGGATCACAGATCCATCTGGACGGCGAACGCCCTTTTTGGTTCTGACTACAACCGCGTTGTAGACATCACCTTTCTTAACTTTGCCTCGCGGTATTGCATCTTTGACACTGACTTTCACAATGTCTCCAATACCTGCATAACGGCGATGAGAACCACCCAGCACCTTTATGCACTGAACCCGCTTTGCGCCACTGTTGTCAGCAACACTGAGGTTGGTCTGCATCTGAATCATGGTATTGCCCTAATTCCAAATAGTTTCGATTGGACGCACTCTGAGTATAAATCTCAGCTGGCACGCTCCAGTACTTTTACCAAACGCCAGGTTTTGGTTTTCGACAGAGGACGACACTGCTCCACCATCACGGTATCGCCCTTCTGACACTCATTCGTTTCATCGTGAGCATGTACCTTTGTCGAACGACGCATGAATTTACCATATACAGGGTGCTTGACACGTCGCTCTACGGATACGGTTATCGATTTATCCATTGCGCTGCTCACAACCTGTCCAATCAACGTCCGGTTAGTTGCCTGCTGTTCACTCATGATGCATTACTCGACTTCTGTTCGTTCATAAGAGTCTTTACCCGCGCAATATCCTTGCGAACTTCGTTCATGCGCGAAGGCTTGGCCATCTGTCCCGTACCACGCTGCATACGCAGATTGAACTGCTCCTTCAGCAGCTCTTCGAGCGTCGCGGTCAGCTCTTGTTGCGACTTACTTCTTAATTCTGATGCTTTCATTACATTACCGTCCGCTTCACGAATGTGGTCGAAACTGGCAACTTGGCGGAAGCGAGCGCAAACGCCTCGCGGGCCAGCTCTTCTGAGATACCTTCGATCTCATAAAGCATCCGGCCAGGCTGAATCTGCGCTACCCAGTATTCAACGTTGCCCTTACCTTTACCTTGGCGAACTTCCAAAGGCTTTTTGGTGATCGGTTTGTCGGGAAAGATGCGGATCCAGATCTTTCCACCACGTTTCACATGCCGAGTGATTGCGCGACGAGCGGATTCAATCTGTCTTGCGGTGATCCGGCCGCGTCCGGTCGACTTCAAACCGTATTCACCAAAGGAGACTTCGCTGCCCGAGAAGGCCAATCCGCGATTGCGCCCTTTATGCTGTTTGCGAAATTTTGTCCGTTTTGGCTGCAGCATGACTTACGACCTCTTTGCCGATGAGGCTGGCTTGGACTCCACTTCAACCTCTTCATTTTCACCGTAGACTTCACCCTTGAAGACCCACACCTTAACGCCGATGATACCGTAGGTCGTATTCGCTTCAGCGAAGCCGTAGTCGATATCGGCACGCAGGGTGTGCAGGGGCACACGTCCTTCACGATACCATTCTGATCGCGCGATCTCGGCACCGTTGAGACGTCCACCGATGTTGACCTTGATACCTTCCGCGCCAAGACGCATGGCATTCTGTACCGCCCGCTTCATTGCGCGCCGGAACATCACGCGCCTCTCCAGCTGCTGGGCGATGCTCTCAGCAACCAGCTGGGCATCCAGTTCCGGCTTGCGGATCTCCTCGATACTCATGTGTACCGGGATACCCATCATGCTCGAAACTTCGGACCTCAAGGCATCGATGTCCTCTCCCTTCTTGCCGATCACCAGTCCTGGCCTTGCCGTGTGGACAGTAATGTGGGCGTTATTGGCGGGACGATCGATCTGAATCCGACTGACAGATGCTTGTGACAGTTTCTTTTTCAAAAAGTCCCTGACTTCAAGATCATTGTTCAACAGATCCGCATAGTGCTTGGAATCCGCATACCACTTGGATGTCCAGTCTTTTACTATGCCAAGACGTATCCCGGTTGGATGTACTTTTTGACCCATTTCGGCCTCTCTTGCCTGTTACTTTTCAGCCACAGTCACATTGATGTGACTGGTGCGCTTGAGAATCCTGGATGCACGCCCCTTGGCGCGTGCGCGAATACGTTTCATTGTCGGCCCCTCGTCGACACTGACGGCAGCGACCTTCAACTCATCGATGTCCGCGCCATCGTTATGCTCCGCATTGGCAATCGCCGACTCGAGTACCTTCTTGACCAGGCCGGCACCCTTCTTCTTGCTGAACGACAGAATGTTCAGAGCCTGTTCCACGGGAAGCCCGCGAATCTGGTCGGCGATCAAACGCCCTTTCTGGGCTGAAATCCGGGCATGACGCAATTTTGCTGTAGTCTGCATCATCACTTCCTCTACTTGGATTTCTTATCCGCGGCATGACCGCGATATGTGCGGGTCAGCGCGAACTCACCCAGCTTGTGCCCAACCATGTTCTCGGATACCAGCACAGGGACATGCTGTTTGCCGTTGTGCACAGCGATTGTCAGCCCGACCATTTCCGGTACGACGATAGATCTACGAGACCAGGTCTTGATAGGACGCTTGTTGTTCTGGGCTACCGCCTCATCCACCTTTTTCATCAGATGGTGGTCGATGAATGGGCCTTTTCTGATTGAACGTGGCACGACTCTAACCCCTAATCATTTATTTACGGTTTCTACGGCGCACAATCATCTTGTTTGTGCGTTTGTTGGTACGTGTCTTGTACCCTTTGGTCGGGACGCCCCATGGCGATACCGGATGACGCCCACCCGAAGTGCGGCCTTCACCACCCCCATGGGGATGATCTACCGGGTTCATGGCAACGCCTCGCACGGTCGGGCGGATGCCCTTCCAGCGCTTTGCACCTGCTTTGCCGAGGGAACGCAGCGTATGCTCGGCATTGGAAACCTCACCGATGACTGCTCGACAGTCCGCAGGCACTTTGCGCATCTCACCGGAACGCAGACGCAGGGTGGCATACTCGCCTTCACGAGCCACCAACTGAACCGAGGTACCGGCGGAGCGTGCGATCTGAGCACCCTTCCCAGGTTTCATCTCCACACAATGAACAACCGAACCAAGCGGAACATTTCTCAATGGCAGGCAGTTACCCACCTTGATTGCAGCACTGGATCCGGACTCAATCTGATCACCGACATGCAGATTGTTCGGAGCGATGACGTAGGAGCGCTCGCCATCGGCATAGAGGATCAATGCAATGTATGCGGTGCGGTTTGGATCGTATTCTAGACGCTCGACCGTCGCCGACACACCCTCTTTATTTCTCTTGAAATCGATGATGCGATAACGCTGCTTGTGTCCACCACCGCGATGACGCGTGGTGATGTGACCGTTGTTGTTTCGACCGCCACTCTTGCTTTTCTTTGCCAGCAGAGGGCCATAAGGTGCACCCTTATGAAGCTCACTATTGACAACCTTGACCACATATCTGCGGCCCGCAGAGGTCGGTTTTGCTTTAACGACTGCCATTATCCAAATCCTGTCTTAATTGTTCACGCACCAGCCGCGAAATCGATATCATTGCCTGGTTTGAGACGCACATATGCCTTCTTCCAGTCCGATCGCTTGCCTTGCATCTGCCCAAAGCGTTTCTGCTTACCTTTACAATTCACCACCTGTACCCGCTCGACCTCGACTTCAAACAGCTTTTCAACCGCTTTTGCAATCTCGCGCTTAGTGGCATCAGTGGTTACACGGAAGGTATATTGCTGATTGTTATCGGCAGCCACACTGCTCTTCTCAGAGACCACAGGACTCAGAAGAACCTTCATGAGACGCTCGTTATTCATGCCAGCTGCTCCTCAAGTTTCTTCACCGCGCCTTCGGTGAACAGCACTTTTTCATAGGCCACCAGACTGACCGGATCGATCTCTTTGATATCTCTCACATCAACACCGTACAGGTTGCGTGATGCCAGGTAGAGGTTCTCATCCGGATTATGGGTGACAACCAATACATCACTCAGATCCATACCCTTTAGCTTTTCGACCAACTCCTTGGTTTTGGGCTGGGAGACATTGATCTCATCTACGACGACCAGCCTCTCCTGCCGATTCAACTCGGAGAGTATGGAGCGAATTGCGCCACGATACATTTTGCGATTGATCTTCTGTGAATAGCTGCGAGGTGTCGCGGCGAAGTTCACACCACCCCCGCGCCAAATAGGGCTTCGGCTGGTGCCCGCGCGTGCACGCCCCGTGCCTTTCTGGCGAAAGGGCTTGGCACCACCGCCAGCAACTGCAGAGCGATTTTTCTGTGCTTTGGTACCTGCCCGCGCTGCGGCCATGTATGCGGATACCACTTGATGCACAAGTGACTGCTTGAACTCTGCGCCAAAGACCTCATCGGAGACCTTGAGCGATTGTGCGCCTACGGCTGTTTGTACATTGAGCTCCATGAGTCTTACCCTTTGTTCTTCATCTTCACTGCAGGCGTGACGATCAGGTCACCACCTCTGGAACCAGGCACCGAGCCTTTTATGAGCAACAGATTCCGCTCGGTATCGACACGCACCACCTCGAGATTCTGCTGACAACGCTGTACGGAGCCCATTTGCCCAGCCATCTTCTTGCCCTTGAAAACGCGACCTGGCGTTTGACACTGACCAATTGAACCGGGAGCGCGATGTGACAACGAGTTGCCATGGGTGTTGTCTTGTGTGCGGAAGTTGTGGCGTTTCACGCCACCCTGAAAACCCTTACCCTGGGAACTCCCCCGTACATCGACTATCTGTCCGGCCTCGAAGCGATCAGCCTTGATTTCACTGCCCACCTCGATACCTTCCATATCGGACTCCTGTGCACGGAACTCCCATACACCGCGTCCAGCTTCAACCCCTGCCTTTGCGAAATGGCCTGAAGCGGGCTTATTCACGCGGGAGCTCTTACGCATGCCTGTGGTGACCTGTATTGCCAGATATCCATCAGTTTCGTTACTTTTCAGCTGAGTGACTCTGTTGGGTTCAACCTCGATCACCGTGACAGGAATGGACTCGCCCTGTTCGGTAAATATCCTGGTCATACCCGCTTTGCGTCCGACTACTCCAATCGCCATCGTAGTTAACCTCAGTTCAGTTTGATCTGCACGTCGACGCCGGCAGCCAAGTCGAGCTTCATCAGCGCATCCACAGTTTTATCGGTCGGCTCGACGATATCGAGCAGGCGCTTATGGGTGCGGATCTCATATTGATCCCGCGCATCTTTATTGACGTGCGGCGAAATCAAGATGGTATATCGCTCATTCTTTGTCGGCAGCGGTATAGGACCGCGCACGTGTGCACCGGTGCGCTTGGCGGTCTCCACTATTTCACGGGCGGATTGATCGATCAGCCGATGATCAAAAGCCTTGAGACGAATTCGTATTCTCTGGTTTGCCATTATCACTTACTCGATAATCTTGGATACCACACCGGCACCCACGGTCCGGCCGCCTTCGCGGATCGCAAAGCGCAGACCCTCTTCCATCGCGATCGGCGCGATCAGTTTCACCGTCATCTTCACGTTGTCTCCAGGCATCACCATCTC
>JBNKLI010000036.1:0-2471 GCA_050292275.1 Candidatus Thiodiazotropha sp. | reverse complement strand
ATGTAGGGCTGAAATCCATCCGAGTGGATATTGCAGGTGGTGCCGGCATTGTCGTTGTAGCCGTCATCCGTGTTATAGATCTCATTGCCTTCAATGAGATAGTTCCTGCCAAGAATGAGGCCCATGCCATCGTGGGTAATGTGGTGAATGGTGTTGTTTCGGATGATGGCATCATGGGCGCCACCATGAATACCATGCGCCGTATGAGTCACTTCGTTGTCTTCGACGATGATGTAGCGGCCACCGATCTCGATCCCGGTGTTGTTGAAATAGACGCTGCAGTCCGTGGCGCTGGCAATGGGACCGACTCGCTTCACCACGTTGTTCTTGATATGGACGAAACGACCGTGCTGAATGGAGACGCCGTCCTCAATGGTCAAACCTTCGATACGGATGCGAAAGTCGTGCAGGGTCGGATTGAGCGGGCCGCTGATCGCGTACTCTGAGTCTTTGGGATATTTATCGTGATAGCCGCTCGGCGATACACGATTGCCGATTTCGAGTCTGCCCAGCCGTGCGAGGTGCTCCTCTCCTGGGGCTGCCTTGTAGGTGACCCAGTCTGTATACAGGGGCGGACGGTTTTCCAACACATCCACGGTATCATAGGGATTGCTGGTGAAGGCGAGTTGAACATCGCCATAGTAGCCCTCATGCAGCAGAACGGTGTCGCCACTGGCCACAACCGAAGTGACTTTGGCGATACTCTGGAACGGAGCGCCGGCGGATCCATCGCCAATCGTGTCATCACCGGTTGCGGCATTCACATGATAAACATGGGGCGTAGCGGCGTGTTGGCAGTTGACGCTGTCCTCATAGTCCGTCAGACCGTCCTGATTGTTGTCAAAACCGTCGCCGCAGATCTCGGGCTCACTCGGGCTAACCGAGCTGTTCATATCGTTCAGATCATCGCCGCCGCAGAAGATCGACTTGTGGTTATCGTAGTCTCTGTCCAGGCAGTTATCCGGGTCATTGGTGACCGCATAGTACTGGCCGTCGTATAACAGCCACTCACCCTCGCCGCTGGGCGGAGTCGTCCCGCTTCCAGGCGTCCCGCTTCCGGGCGTCCCGCTTCCGGGCGTCTCGCTTCCGGGCGTCCCACTTCCAGGCGTCCCACTTCCGGTTGTCGAGAGACCTGTTTCATCTCCATCTGGCGCACAGGCACAGATGAAGAGCGTGAGTACGATGACATGCAGGCGAAACAGTCTACTTACCAGAGAGATGGAACTCATCCTTTACCCCTTTCACAAAAAATTCCAGATAGGCGTCCAACGGCTATGTCTCCAGTCAATCCCCATGGATCTGTCGACTAGGCTGCACGCCTTATTGTTTCGATATCATCTATATAGCTCAACAACAGTGATAATATCCGTATTCACCGGGTATTTGCGAACGGAAACAAGAACAAAATTCATAGATAAAAGAAAGCGTTAACTACTTCACTGGAAGCATGGGGTCATAAGCATGGGGTCACTCATAAGCATGGGGTCAGGTCTTGCCTTTTGCCCTACTTATATTGGAAGCATGGGGTCAGGTCTTGCCTTTTGCCCTACTTATACGTGCTTAGAATAATACGCAACATAATGAAGTATCGCTCAACGTCCGCTTTGGGACTGATTCACATACAGAACGATGGCGCATTTACCTTCCGCTTCTGGCCGGTCAGCGACCATTTCTCGCCAGCCATCCCGGTTCTGTTGGAACAGAACGCTTTGCCCGTCTATGGCTGGCGCCGCAACAGCTCTGAGAATTCCGCCACATTCATCGCCTGCCAGAACAGGTAGCCCTGGCCCTCGGTGCATCCCGCATCGCGCAGGAAATCGCTCTGCGCTTCGGTCTCGATGCCCTCTGCGATCACCTGCATGCCGAGGTGTCGGCCCAGGTCCATGATTGAGCGCACGATGGTGGCGTCGTCGTGGGCATGTGGCAGATTGCAGACGAAGGAACGATCGATCTTGAGTCGATGCACCGGCAGTCGCTTCAGGTAGGAAAGCGAGGAGTAACCGGTGCCGAAATCATCGATCGCCAGCTGCACGCCGAGCGCGTTCAGGTCGGCGAGTGCGCGCATGGCGTGTTCGGTGTCCTGCATGATCACGCTTTCGGTCAACTCGATTTCCAGGCATTCGGGTTCGATGCCGAAGTCGTCCAGGACGCGCTGTACCAGTGCGGCAAAGCCGCCATGCCAGCCGAACTGGCTGCCCGAGACATTCACCGCCAGCCGGGATATGGCGAAACCTTTGCGGCGCCATCGGTCGAGTTGCCGGCAGGCCTCCTCCAGTACCCATTCGCCGATGGCGATGATGATACCTGTCTCTTCGGCGATCGGGATGAAGCTGCCCGGCATCAGCAGTCCGCGCTCGGGATGGTTCCAGCGGATCAGGGCCTCGGCGCCGACCACCCGGCCGCTGGCCAGCGCCACCTGCGGCTGGAAATGCAATTCGAATTCCCGGTGCTCGATGGCCCGGCGTAGGTCG
>JBNKLI010000035.1:0-22132 GCA_050292275.1 Candidatus Thiodiazotropha sp. | reverse complement strand
CCGGGCTTGCTGTCCTGAACCATAAACACCAGTAGCACTATCGCTCCAAGCAGTGGAACCAGTGCGATGAGAAGCCACCAGCCACTGCGATCGGTATCGTGAAGCCGGCGCACCGATACGGCGATTGCGGGCAAAAGTATGGCCAAGCCGTAGATCAGACCGAGCAGGCCCGCAGTTCCGACTATACCCTCGACGATGGCGATGGCGAGCGTGATAAGCAGATTGATCAGAGCGAACATCCAATATTCCTTACGGCGGGCACGCCCATCGAACTCAGCATATTTCTTCAGCACATCGAGGTACCAGTTCATTATTCGTTCTCCCTTTAGCAATCACCATACAGTGTCAGGTTGCACTTCGAGGGTATTACCACTGACAATCCATTTTCGTGATCAAACCTCTGACCGGGTCATATTTACTTTCCTGACCACCCAACTTGCTCAGCCATTGAATCAGCGAATCGACATGGTTCCACGATTCCCGCAACTCTCTACTCATCTCTGAGCATGAAGGGTAAGAGGTTAACTTTTATGAAGGATTCATTGTATGAAATAGTCACATCCAGGATGTGACTTATTACCATCAGGTGTTTGCTGTGTCATCGAGGCGGCGCGACCAGTAGCCCGCCAGCATCGATCCGGTAAGGTTGTGCCATATGGAGAATATGGCACCGGGCAGCGCTGCGGCTGCGGAGAAGTATTTCACCGCGAGCGCCACGCCCAGCCCCGAATTCTGCATCCCCACTTCGATCGCCAGGGTACGGCAGATGCGCTCATTCCAGCCAAGCGCCCTCGGCAGCCAGTATCCCCCGGCCAAACCGAGCATATTGTGCAGCATTACCGCAAATGCAACGCTCACCCCCATGCTGGCCAGGTTACCTTGATTGAGAGCGACGATTATGGCGATGATCACCACAATCGCCACCACCGACACCAGCGGAAACAGGTGTTTGAAGCCGCTGAGTCTGGGTCCGAACAGGCTGTTGATCAGTACCCCCAATGCCACCGGCAACAATACGATCTTGAATATCGACCAGAGCATACTCACCACGGGCACCGGCACCTTCTGCCCCACATAGAGCCAGGTAAGCAGGGGTGTGGCAATGATTGCCAGCAAGGTCGAGGTAGTGGTGAGAGTAATCGACAGAGCGACATCCCCTCGCGCCAGATAGCAGACCACATTGGAGGCGGTCCCCCCCGGACAAGCCCCCACCAACACCAGTCCCGCCATCAGATAGGGTGGTAAATCCAGAAGTTCGGCGATCATCCAGGCCGTCAACGGCATCACCAGATATTGCATCAGCACACCCAGACCGATCACCTGCGGTCGCTTCAACACTGCACTGAAGTTTTGCCAGGTCAAGGTCATCCCCATACCGAACATGACAACACCCAGCAGGGGTACGATCGCAGGTTTGAGCTCGATGAAGAGCCCTGGTGTGCGGTAGGCGAGTATTGAAAACAGGATTGCCCAGAGGGGAAACAGGCGTGTGATCCGGTTAATCATCGGTTGAATCGAACCCATCTGTCACAGCTGGTATGAGACACTACACTAACCCGTATCATGCGGCTGCCATCGATGCCCCGCCCTATTGTCGATATACTGCGGCTCACTGTCCAGAAGTCGTGTGAACGCCTCCGCATCAAGCGCCGGGCTGACGAGAAACCCCTGAAAGAAATCACAACCCTGTTGCTGCAGAAATTGATGCTGAGCATCGTTTTCGACACCCTCGGCAAGTACGAACAGGCCAAGATTTTTTGCCATTGCAATAATTGTCGAAGTGATCTCCATATCTTCGCGCTTTTCCGGAATCTCGTCGATAAAGGTTTTGTCGATCTTCAACTCATCCAGGGGCATACGTTGCAGATGGGCAAGCGAGGAGTAACCTGTACCGAAGTCATCTATAGATAGATGCAGCCCCATCCTACGCAGTTGATTCAAGACTCCAAGCGCTTCGGTTTCCCGCTCCATCAAGGCGCTCTCCGTCACCTCGAATGAGAGATGAGCAGCGGGATAAGCGGTATCCGAGACAATCTGATGGATCTTTTCCACCAAATCCCTGTGCCGCAGTTGGTGCACGGAGATATTCACCGCCAGGGAAAGCGGCGGACGACCTTGATCGATCCATCGTTTTCCCTGCTTGCAGACCTCTCGTATCACCCACTCGCCCATATGGCTGATCAATCCTGTCTCTTCAGCCACCGGGATGAAGAGATTGGGAGGTATATCGCCCAGTTCAGGATCGCACCAACGCAACAGTGCCTCGGCACCGACGATGCGATTACTCTCAAACTCGATCTGTGGTTGATAGTAGACACACAGCCGCCGTTCTGCCATGGCGTGTCTCAGATTGTTATGGATCTCTATGCGCTGACGGGCGGCCTGTGTCAAATCTTCGGAAAAGTAACAGAAGCGGCCGCGTCCCTCTTTTTTTGCCTGATAGAGTGCGGAATCCGCGTGTTGAAGAATGGTTTCCGCAGTGGTGCCATGCTCCGGGTAGAGGCTTATGCCGATACTGGTACCGACATGGAGTTCAAGCCCCTCCTTTAGCTGGCAGGGTTCGCTCAGTGCCTTGATGATCTCGCTGGCCAGGATCGCTGCATCCTCCGGATGTTCTATGCCCTGCATCAAAACAGCGAACTCATCCCCACCCAGCCGGGTCACCATATCACTTTCACGCAAACGATGATTGAGTCGACTTGCCACCAGTTGCAGCAGCTCGTCACCTATCAGGTGGCCGTAGCTGTCGTTGATATCCTTGAAGCGATCCAGATCCATGACGAGTAGCGCCACCTGCTCGCGCTTTCGATGAGCCCTCTTCAAACCATACTCCAATTGAGACATGAACAGACGGCGATTGGCCAGATGGGTCAAGGGATCGTGATGGGCAAGGTATTCGAGCTTGGCTTCAGTCTGCTTTAGCTGGCTGATATCGGAGAAGACGCCTACATAGTATTTAAGCCGGTCTTGCTCATCATGAACACTGCTGATGCTGAGTAGTTCGGGATAGATCTCACCGCTCTTTCGACGATTCCAGATCTCTCCCTGCCAATGGCCCCGAGATTGCAGCTCCTCCCAGAGTCTCTGGTAAAACGACAGCTCGTGTCTGCCCGACTTTAGAATATTGCCTCGCTTGCCGATCGCCTCGTGTTCAGAATATCCGGTCAACTTGGTGAACGCCTGATTCACCATGTGGATGATACCATCGCCATCGGTCACCATCACGCCTTCATGGGTATTCTCGAACAAGGTGGCATAAAGGCGCAGGCGCGTGATCTGCTTATGACGTTCGGTGATGTCCTCGATCACAGCTATGTAATGGGAAACTTCATTATTATCGCCCATTACCGGTGTCAGGGTGAAGGCGGCTTGATAACGCTTGCCGTCCCTTCGAATGTTGACCACCTCTCCCCGCCAGGTCTTATGCGACACAATCGCATGCCAAAGATCGCTCAGGGCCATATTGTCCTGTTGTTCGAAGTCGATGATCTCGTCGAAAGAGAGCCCGGTGACCTCATCCGGCGAATAGCCCAGCAATTGATTGAACGCGGGATTTGCCCATCGAATCAATCCATTGATGTCGGTGATCGAGATAGCGTTGGGAGTTGCCTCGAGCGCCTCTCTCAACAGCAGCAGCTGCTCCTCCTGGCGCTTCACATGCGTCAGGTCCCTGGCGACCGCAAGGGAGTAGTCAATCTCCTCGTGACGCAGGTATTTCGAGTTCACCTCCACCGGTATCAACCTGCCATCCTTTGTGCGATGCAGAGTAGATCTAGTCCGGCTGCCCTGTATCTTCAGGTTTGCCTGAATCCGCCTCCAGCCACTCTCGTTTTCGACCGATGAGGAGATGTCCCATGCCATCATGCTGCGTAATTCATGGCGACCGTACCCGAGCATGTCACAGGCCTTTTCATTGACTTCGATAATTCGCCCAGACTCCGACTCGACAATGTAAATGGCGTCATCTATCTGTTCGATGAGGTTCAGCAAGAAGACCTTCTGCTGGGCTTCGCGTAGATTGCTCAGGGTGGTCTGGAGGTCTTTGTTGGTACGCAGCAGGGTCTCATGCAGATACTCGACATACCGACCCTGCAGCGCCTTGACGATATCATGACGCGTAATCAAGCCGCACAGCATTCCATCGGAGCGGGTGACCACGAGGCGGCGAATTCGCCTTCTCTCCATCAGCCGCGCGGCCTCCTGCATCGGTATATCCGCATGGCACGATATCAATGGAGTATGCATTACCTGGCCGACCGTGATTTCGGAATCCTGGGTCAGGGTCTGGGCCAGATGGACGATATCCCTTTCTGTCAAAATGCCTTTTGGTCTGGCATCGATGCTTATCACAACACAACTGATACGATGCTGCGCCATGAGACGAACCGCCCTGACCAGGGTATCCGCAGGTTCCAACGTCAACACATCACGTGTCATGGCGGATCCCACGGTCTTCAATTCGACCAGGTACTCCATCCCCATGTGGTGCAGAAAATCTGCCTCGCTGACCAGCCCACACAGAATGCCGTTGGAATCGACCACCAGGAGGTGACGATAGGATTTCTGGGTCATGATGCGATAGGCATCGTGAAAGTCCAAACTCTCTTCCGCGCACAAGGGTGAACCGCTCATCACCTCTTTCATGGAGAGCTTTTCGATTGGCTGTCCCCCGGCCATAAGCTTGATGGCATCCTGCTCGGTGAAAATCCCGATCGGTCGCTGATCCTGGTCGATAGCCACGATGCAACTGATCTGTCCTCGCTCCATCCGTGACAGGACTTCGGACACCGAAGTCTCCGGCGGGACGGTCTCAACCTCCGCGCTGAGGATATCTTTCAGTGTGAGTTCAGACATCATTTGCAGTACTACACTTCCATGAATCTATATATCGAGGTAACACATCATGATGAAATTCGTTGTCAAAATCCTCAACTGCGCGGGAGTTTAGTGGCGACCTTTAGAGATATATCTTAACAGGGTTGGCCGGACAGTCCCCTTCAACATAGCGTATTGGCTATATTGTTGTCTAACCCATTGTACGACTGCCTTCTTTGGCCATAACATTGCGTTCCCAAAAGAGGAATCTGTTTCCGCTCACAGATCGAGCGAGCATGCAATCATATATGGCAGGATCGAAAATCCTATTTTCTTTCAACGACCCGGAAAATCAGTCATGCTGTGTGGGGGGGGGAGCCAGGAGTGGCAGTACATGATCAATGGCCTCGGAACTTACTCTTGAAATTCGTAAGCTCCTATATCAACCGTGTTTGAATAATCCCGCGTATTGAATTCGAAATCATCCACTACAGGATAAGCCAGGTTGGGACTGCCGTTATCGACAGCCTGGCTGCCACTTTGCAAATGAAAATCGTCTGTACCTCCATTTACAAACATGGGATCGGAGTTGACCGCGCCCGCATCCTTCACCGGTCCTTCACCATCACCAAAGTAGAGATTGTTATCCAGTGTCGTCGCTTCACTGTGGATCGTATTGTTCAGATAGTAGTTCTGTCCCTCTGCAAGGTAAATAATATTATTACCATATGCTGGACCACTGTTCTGCTGCCACTCAGACCATTATCATTGAATCCATGTTTTCCGGCACCATTCAGCAAATTGTGGTGGACCGTAATCGCATTGTAGGAGGAACCATGCCATTGCATGGAGCTACCTCCGTCCACGTCCTTGAGATGGTTGTAGGCAATTTCAACTGTGTCGCTTTGGTAGTCGAATTACATGCCATGATTCAAATCGCCCGCATGCCTTTCCAGCAGTCATCCCGCCCTTGTCTCATTCGTTACTTCTATCAAATGATCAGGGACTTCCGGGTGCTGGACAATGAGTTTGATGATTTGGAATACAGAACCATGACTTTGGATGCCATGAATGGTCGTGTGATACTCAATTAGCGCAATATAGCATTGCGTCCTCCACAGATACTCTTATCGGTTTCTCGGTCTTGGGTACTGCGACCACCGCCATTGGATGGCTGATGACCTGGGTTGTAATACAGTCAGCGGACGGATTGAGATCGATGATGTCAATCCGCAGTTCATGAGTCATGGTCGCATCCACACCGGAGACGACTATCCTGCTGCCACCGCGATATCTGATACCGAGTCCACCGACGACGATTTGATAATTCTCGTAATCGACCAGTGGCGCAGGCGGTGAGCAGTCAACGGGAACAACACTGTATGGTTCGCAATACTTGTCGGGATCTATTCCCTGGGCAGCCAGAAGCTCGAAATAGAAATTCAGCCAATCGACGTGATTGGTGATTACTCTTATCCAAGGTGTATCTATCGGCATGCTGTAGCGGAGGTCAAACACCTTGAAATCGTCCGCATGCGCACGCAGAGTGAAGAGTGAAAACGTAATGATGGCAATGATCTTGATATTTTTCATATCATCCTCCCTGATTAAGTCGAATTCAATATGGCCTGAGGTGCAGCGGGAGAATCTCACAGATCTGTTGAAATTTCGAGTATGAGCGGAAGAAATAATTAAACAACTAAAGCTACAAGCGAACTCATCCTCTCAATACTATTAGCCCGGCGACTAAGTATGTCGTCTTCAGGGAGAAGGACAGGATGAGGGGATCTGAAAATCAAGGCGTTAGCCTTTCTAATCCCCTCTCCCCAACCCTCTCCAAGGCCCAGACACCCGAATCGATGGTTTTCTCCAGATAGTGCCTGAAGTCGGTTGCCGGTCGTCCCAGCGCCTCTTCGACGCCGCTGACAACCTGGCTGTTTCTACCGTCCAGGACAACCGTAAATAGTTCGCGCAGCAACCATTGCATCTCTTGCGGCACTCCCTGTTCACTCAAGGCATGGATATAGTCTTCGACCGGGACGCGTGTGTAGTTCACCGACCGTCCCAAGGCCTCTGACAGTTCGTCCATGCATTGTGCGAAACTCATCGCGCGGGGTCCCGAGACTTCAAACACCCGATTATGCAGTCCGGTGTCGGTCAGGGCGGCAACGGCAACATCCGCGATATCGTCCGCGTCCACGAAGGGTTCAGGGGTCTCTCCCGCCGGCAACACCAGCTCACCGGCCAATATCCCTTCCAGCATGAAGCTTTCGCTGAAATTCTGGAAAAACCAGCTGGCCCTGACGATGTTCCATGGGATACCACTGTTGCTGACAACCTCCTCCGCCCGCTGCGCACCCGCTTCGCCCCGCCCCGAAAGCAGCACGATATGTTGCAACCCGGATTCACGGGCGATCTCGACGAAGGCCTCGATATCCGCCAGCGCATGAGGCACGGCAAGGTCAGGCTGATAGGTCACATAGGCGGTGCGTACACCCTCGAGGGCCTGGCGCCACGTCTCCAGCCGGTTCCAGTCGAATGCCGGGGTTGTCGACCGGGACAGGGCCCGGGTGGGATAGCCCAGTGCCCGCAGGCGTTCATCGACACGCCTGCCAGTTTTACCGTTCTTGCCGATAACCAGGATGGGTGAGTTGTTCATGAATGCGATCTCCTGTTCAGTTAGTGCCTTTCATGTTTCTATGCTAGGCAAGAGAATGCAGACTAACAATCACACATTGTCTATAATTATTTGCAGATCGTCCAATTTGCTGGACGCTAGTGTGATTTTAATGGCAGAGTGGAGACCATGAAGCTACGTACCGGCACAACCATTCCCGACCTTACCGACCCCCTCGGCGAGGCACTCCACCTGCTCAGGCTGAACGGTACCTTCTACTGCCGTTCCGAATTGAAGGCGCCCTGGGGTGTGGAGCTTCCCCCTTTCGAGGGGCGAATGATGTTTCATGTGGTGACCGCAGGAGAGTGCTGGCTGGAGGTCGATGGCGAAGAGCCCCATCTGCTGCAGCAGGGGAGCCTGGCCCTGGTACCCCATGGCAACGGACACATCGTGCGCAGCCATCCGAGCGAACAGACACTGCCCCTGTTCGACATACCCGTCGAACGGGTGAGCGATCGCTACGAGATCATGCGCCACGGCGGCGGCGGCGAGTTGACCCACCTGACCTGCGGCCTGGTGCGCTTCGACCATGTCGCCGGCCAGCAGCTCATCTCGCTGCTGCCGAAGGTGTTGCAGATCGATACCCGGGAGGAGGAGGAAGGGAGCTGGCTGCAGAGCACGCTGCGCTTTATCGCCCGCGAAGCCAGGGAACTGCGTCCCGGCGGGGAGACGGTGATCACCCATCTCGCGGACATCCTCATCATCCAGGCGATCCGCTCCTGGCTCGACTCCGCGCCCGACGCCAACCGGGGCTGGCTGGCCGCCTTGCGCGACAGGCAGATCGGCCGGGCGCTGGCGGCGATCCATCGCGATCCCCAAAAGGCATGGAGTGTTGCCTCCCTGGCCAGGGAGATCGGCATGTCACGCTCGGGCTTCTCGGCCAGGTTCAGCCAGCTTGTGGGCGATTCGGCAATGCGCTATCTCACCCGCTGGCGCATGCAACTGGCACGCGCACAACTGGGGGAGGAGTCCGTACCCCTCGGCGTGCTCGCCGAGCGCCTGGGGTATCAATCAGAAGCGGCGTTCTGCAGGGCGTTCAAGCGGGAGTTCGGGGTGTCGCCGGGGAGTCTGCGCCAGGTGTAGCGGTCGTTTGACACGTACGCCGAATCAAAGTGTTCACGCCATCAAATTATGCACATTCATACCACTCCAATGGCTCAGGTAGCTCCATGGCCGAATATTCTATATGGATAACTCTCCTACGACTCGGATTCGTGGCCTTGCGTGACGAATGAAAAAGAAGCGGATTCATGAGCAAAACGTCCCCGGCCTTTGCGTTACACTCAATAACTTTCGAGTCTTCCACTATCCTCAATATGTTACCGGATCGAACTCTTCCATTTTTGTGCGTACCCGGCACAATCCTCAAGACACCTGATTCTGTGTCTGCTCTATCCAGGTGAATTCTCAATGTCAAAGTATTCGCCAGGTATTCTTCCGGCGGTTCGGCATGGACCACTCCTTGCTTGTTACTCCAAGGTCCAAATCCGGCTGTTTCGTGTCTCGATTTTAGCGCAATCGAAGTGTCCTGATGCCAGGCTACATTCCAATTGGCCCCGACCACCTTGTCAAAGAACACCGATCTTACAGGGCGTACATTTTCTCCTAATATTTCCCTGGCTATTTCAATCAACGGAGGGGACGAAGCCACATGATCGATATAGGGCAGCTTCTTCATCAAGCTCCTTACACCAAAATTGTTGACCTTCCCTTCAAAAGCCGACACTTCACTCTGTAAAACGGATACCTGCTCTTCATCAAAAGCACCCTCCACTAAATAGTATCCATTTGTAAAATACTCATGCTTCATCCCTTGTACCTCGAAAGTCTGCCTAGCACGGAGCGACTGTAAAAGCCGAACCTATCGCATTTAGAACAACATTGATAACTTCCGTTGTTGCCCTTGCCCCATTGAATGCAATATCCATCAAAAAGCCGAATATCACGCCTATATAGGCAAGATAGGCGAAACCCATGTAGTCGTTGTATAGGATGACATAAAACCAGTCCTGCCCAAACAGGTAAATCGCCGATGCCGCCAGCGTGGAAACCAGTAGAAACATACCTGGGAGAAACAGATGCGCGACTGCCTTCGGCTTCAAGAGCGAAACCAGTGACAGAATGAAAAACATGAGTGCATTGGAGCCGAGAAAAATCCGCAAATCGACTCTCAGGTTACCGACAATTTCGAGATACTTTCCCTTGATAATTTCACCCAGGTTTTGTCTCGCCAACCTGATATCGGCAATACGCTTCAAGTACCCAGCGGTGATTGACTCAGCCAGCGCCTTCTTTTTCTCGCAATCATAGCCGCATATTGAGGCAATCACTTCGGCGATCTTTTCGGGCAGCCTGTTCTCTATATTCTCCCTGATCCTCGTTTCCTCGTAGCCGAGCCTCTCGGCTACCAAAATCGCTTTCTCGGTAAACGCCGAGGCTTTGACATCCCGGTACTTCTCCCTTATTTCCCTTTCTATTTGCGCCTGCACAAAGCTTTTCGCCGACTCTTCCATTGTTCCGGGCATTCCATAGGTTAGAGCGAATAGTGAAGCGAAAAACGCCAGTCCGAGAATTCCGATTATCCTAAGCGACAGCTTCATTGCCAGCCATGCTAATTTACGAATCGTTTATAGCAGTAACCGTGGTATCCGTTATACATACGGCCAAATGTCGGGCTTGATCGGGACAGCCAATCCAGTGGACCAAAGATAATCGAAAAAAGCCTGGTTGGCGCAAATGCAGGCCATAAATATATAGAGACAAAAGCCAAACCCGAACTCAGAACATAGATAGCGACTATCACGATCACTAATATAGCGATCTTCACCTCAACCATTTTTCCTTTCCCTGTTCTACTTTTCCGAATCACCATTATAACCTAATAAGTCAGGACCCAGGGAATCCATCCGCCTCCGTATATGCCACTGAGGTTTCTCGACGCTTGAGAATAAAAAGGTGACAGCCACCCAGGTAGGCAGATTTCCCGCGCTTCAGGAAAGCCCGGTCAAGTTCCGCAAAAGGTCTGATACCCGACATCCGCATTCTCGGGCACATGCTGATAATAGGATGTCTTGCCTGTTTGCTCATAGGGAGACGCCAAGACCTCCAGAAACTCCTGCGCGGCACCAGAGTCGTTGTGCTCCAGGCAATCCCGGATCACCTTTTCCATGTGATGGTTTCTGGGGATTACAACGGGATTGGCCGCTCTCATGCGTGTCTGGATCGCTTCGCCGCTCTCGCGCTGATCGTCAAGGCGCCGGCGCCAATCCGAATACCAGGCGTCCAGCTCGTTGCGCGATTGCCGTTCGGCCGCTTCGGACGACAGGGAGCGGGTCAACAGATCAAAGCTCGCCGTGTAGTCGAGCCGCTTGCGTTCGAGCCGCTCCAGCAGTGCGAATATCAATGCCTGGTCCAAGGATTGCGGCTGGCTCAAGCCGAGTTTGCCTGACATCATTTCGACGTAGCGTTGTTTGAAAAGCGTGGAGAATTCGGCCAGACGGGAGCCCGCCATGTCGACGGCCTGTTGTTCGTTCTCATGGATCAGCGGCAGTATCGCCTCGGCGAACCGCGCCAGGTTCCACTGGGCTATGGCGGGCTGATTGCCGAAGGCGTAGCGCCCATCCCTGTCGATCGAACTGAATACGGTCCCCGGACTGTAAACGCCCATCATGGCGCAGGGACCGTAGTCGATGGTCTCACCCGATATCGCGGTGTTGTCGGTATTCATCACACCATGGATGAAACCCACCCGCATCCATTCAACCACCAGCCGCACCTGACGTTCCAGGACCTTGTCGAAGAGCATGATATGGCGTTGCTCGCCGCCCTCCTCCAATTCCGGGTAGTGGCGTTCGATGGCGTAGTCGCAAAGCCGCTCGATGGCATCCCTGTCCTGCCGGGCGGCGAAATACTCGAAGGTGCCGACACGCAGGTGGCTCGAGGCGATCCGGGTCAGCACCGCACCCTGCTGAGGGGTCTCGCGATAGACGCGCTGACCCGTGGTCGTGACTGCAAGACTGCGCGTCGTGGGGATACCCAATGCATGCATCGCCTCCCCCATGATATGTTCCCTTATCGCAGGACCCAGGGCATAGCGCCCATCGCCGCTTCGGGAGAAGGATGTCCGACCCGACCCCTTGAGTTGCAGATCCCTTCTCTGATCATGCCTGTCGACGATCTCGCCCAGCAGATGCGCCCGCCCGTCACCGAGTTGCGGTACGAAATGTCCGAACTGATGGCCGGCGTAGGCCAGGGCAATGGGCGAGGAACCGGACAGAAGTCTGTTTCCCGAGAATATCTGTGCCAGATCGCCCGGGGGCAGATCGAGTTGCGCGCCAAGCGACAGTTCCCCGGCCAGAGTACTGTTCCACAGAAACAGCCTCGGGTCCTCGACCGGTACCGGCATCGCTCTTTCATAAAAGGGGTCACCGAGATCCGCATAGCTGTTTTTGAGCTTCATTTGAGCAACTTAGCACAGGCGCGATCCAACTTAATCCACTCGGGATCAGGGGGATAATGAGTTGCCACAGGTGGATCTCAGCTGCGGATCTGTTGCACCAACCTGTGGTTCGGGGGCCTGATTACGGGTATTCGGCGCACCTCACCACCTTGATTCATGGGGATTCAACATTGAAAGTATCGCTGCGATTTGCAGCAGATCGAACCACACAATATAATGGGCGGTTCAGTAAATCAGCATGTTCTGGAATAACTTTTGGTGCATTACCTGCAACGGTATGAGTGCGCTTCGGCCAATCGGTAGGCACGGAAGTCAAATCTACAATGTGGCGCTCGGAAACGGCCCCAGCTGGTCCGCCCTTCCTGATGCGGATTGATCCCACCCATGTTGGACAAACTGAATGGAAACGACCCGTAATTTCTACGAACAGAATATAAACCGATGCAGTATATCTCACGATCTTTCTGGTGGAGCTGGCTTCTTCCTTTTCTCAGCTGGTTGCCGAAGACCTCGAAAAGGGATCTCCAGGCTGATCTGATCGCGGGGATCAGTGGCGCCATTATCGTATTGCCGCAGGGCGTGGCATTTGCGGCTATCGCCGGCATGCCGCCGGAATACGGCCTCTACGCCGGTATGGTGCCGGCTATCATCGCAGCACTGTTCGGCTCATCCAGGCACCTGGTTTCCGGACCCACGACGGCGGCCTCCATCGTGCTCTTTTCCGCCCTCTCGGTTTATGCCGAGCCCGGAACCTTGGACTATGTCTCACTGGCCATCACCCTGACCTTCATGGTCGGCATTTTCGAGCTCATCCTCGGCCTCGCCCGGATGGGCGCCCTGGTCAACTTCATCTCTCACTCGGTGATCGTCGGTTTTACCGCGGGCGCGGCGATCCTGATTGCCGCCAAGCAGTTGAAATATTTCTTTGGCGTCGAGATTGCGCGGGGAGGCCATCTCCACGACATCCTGATCCAGTTCTCTGCGCAAATCGGTCAGATCAATCCCTATATCACCGCGGTTTCGGCGTTCACGCTTGGCTTGGGGATATTGATGAAACGCAGTTTCCCCCGCATGCCCAACCTGATTGTCGCAATGGTCGGCGGCAGCCTGCTCGCCTATGTGCTCAATCGGATGTTCGGTGAGGCCGTGACCGGGATCACCACCGTTGGCGCGCTGCCAAGCAGCCTGCCTCCCCTGTCGATGCCGGATTTCTCGCTGGAGAATTTCAAGAACCTCGCTCCCTCGGCGCTGGCCATCACCCTGTTCGCCCTGACCGAAGCGGTCTCGATCGGCCGATCACTGGCATCCAGGGGCGGATATCGCATCAACGGCAACCAGGAGTTCATCGGCCAGGGCTTGTCGAATATCATCGGTTCCTTTTTCTCCAGCTACGTCGCCACCGGTTCTTTCAACAGAAGCGGCCTCAACTACGATGCAGGAGCAAAAACCCCTATCGCCGCGATGTTCGCCGGTGTCTTTCTTATCTTCATCGTGGTGCTCGTGGCGCCATTGGCGACCTACCTCCCCGAGGCGGCGATGGCCGGTATCCTGTTCCTGGTTGCCTGGAACCTGATCGACTTCAAGGAGATCGCCCATATTCTCCATGCGTCCAAGCGTGAAACCAGCGTCCTGCTCATTACCTTTTTCAGCGCCCTGTTTCTTGAATTGGAATTCGCTATTTTCGCAGGGGTGTTGTTATCACTCATACTCTACCTCGAGAGAGTGTCGAAACCACTCGTCACCACCCGGGTACCGGATCCGCGCCTGCACAAGCGGGCATTTTCCAACGACCCGACCCTGCCGGAGTGTCCTCAATTCAAGATCGTGCGCATCGACGGTTCGCTCTTCTTCGGTTCCGCCAACCATATCCAGGAAAGACTCGAATCCATACGCGGTGAATATCCCCGGCAGAAACACCTGGCAATCGCCGCTCAGGGTATCAATTTTGTCGACCTTCAGGGCAATGAGGCGCTTATCCAGGAGATGAGAATGCGCAGAACCAATGGTGGCGACCTCTACCTGATGAATGTAAAGCAGGGACTCTGGGACTCACTGGAAAAGTGCGGCTGGCTGGATGCGAGCGGCGGACGCAATGTCTTTCAGTCCAAGACCGCCGCCATTCACGGTATCTTTCAGAAACTGGACAAGTCCATCTGCGCGCAATGCGAGCTCAAGATTTTCAAGGAGTGCGAGACATACCGGGAGTCGAAGCGTACTACTGCTTCCTCAACCCAGTCAGATCGGTAATCATACACCCCTGGCTTCGGTAAGAAGTCCCGCTCAATGGTGAAAAGCTGATCGAGCAGGCGTGACATGGTATCGATGTCCCTATCCGTCGCCTGCCGAACCTTCATCCCGGTTCCCGTATATGGACTTCGCGGCCGAGCGCCAACAGGCGCTCTGCCTGATCCATGCAGCTTTGTATCACGGCACTCTCTATCTTTTGACTCCAGCGTGCGGGGATCGAAGCGGGACCATAATAAGCACCCGCCAGCATACCGGCAATCGCCCCTGTGGTATCCGCATCCCCGCCTCTGTTGACCACGTCGATCAGAACCGCCTCAAAGCTCTCAAGGGAGAAGAAGGCCTGAAATACCACCTGCAGGGTCTCCACGATATAGCCGCTGGGATTCTCCACTTTGCGTTTATCGAAGCGATAGAGGGGAAAGCGTGAAACCAGCGACGCAGCCATGGACTCCAATTCATGCTTCTCACTGCCCGACAGGCTTGCCGCGATCATCTCCAGTATGGTTTCGGTACCGGCATCCGCCATGGGGTTGTTGTGGGTGGTATGGGCCTGTTTCCGCGATGCCTGCGCACGCTCCGACGCCGAAGCATGGCAACAGAACAACGCGACAGGAAGCGAACGCATACAGGCACCATTGCCGGCATCGTATTCATTGATAGCCACCTCTGCGCTTCCCGTCCTGCGAAAGTGGATAATACCGCGTCTGACGGTATTGCCGATGTCGATCGGTTTGCCGCGCATCCAATCACTGAAGGCTTCGGCCACCTTCTCCGGTATCACAGTCCGGGAGGCGAGAATCGCCTCGCCCAGCGCCAGACTCATCTGGGTATCATCGGTTACCTGACCGGGTTTGAGTCTCAACCAGCCACCACCGATGATCCTGTCGTGACTGCCGTACTTCTCCCTTATCTCACGGGGAGTCATGAATTCAGTGGTGGCGCCGAGTGCATCTCCCACCGCCAGACCGATATAGGCGCCCACTGCCCGCTCCCTCATTGTCAATCGCTGTTCACTCATACGTCAGAAGGATTCACCACATCGAGTGGGTTGATTGACTAAACAACCAACTGCTAAAGAGTCAAGAAAACCGCAAATGAACGCCAATTTCCGTGAATACAATGATTGACAAAAATCTTGGCGGATAAAACATCTCATTACCGACTCGGCCAATTTTACGGGCAGCCTCAGCAAGTTTTCCACGCGTACAGCGTTTGGCGAGAAAATCATTGGCCAATATTTTATTTACAGGAGTCAATTTGCGATTATTTGCTCTAATTGGCGTTCATTTGCGTTTTTTTATATTTTCATTACATACATAAAATGGTTCACTCCTCGTTGCCGAAACAGTTGTCATAGTCGACACAGACCTCACAGCTGGGTGAACGGCAGACATAGATGCCCTCCGCCTCGCACAACTGTTTGTATAGGAACTTTTTCCATTTCATATCCTTGTCGTTATGCAGGGCCAATGGCTCGAAATTATCCATCATCAACTTCGACAGGTCCGCGCGTTTCCACAGACCGAGGTCCTGCCAAAGATGATCGCTACCCATACAACCTGCAATAAGGACCTCGACCATCCATAGCTCCGATTCGCTGCGACCACTGCGCTGTGACAACAGCAGTCCACGCAGATCCTCCAACTCTTCCGTGCGTCCGGGATCGATACCTTGGCGAACAGTGCATATGGACTCCACGGCAATACCGGGAAAGTGGTGTGCCATCATGGCGCGAAACCGGGTTTCACCCATGCCGAGCCACTGTGGCATCGCACCCTCCCCCATATGCCAGGAGGCAAGGATACGCGCCAGGGTTTCCTCCACGGGTTCACCCCGGCGCGCCGCCATGAGCCTGGTGTAAACCATATCCAGGGTCTGGGTCTTCATGGCGGGGAGGTTCATCAGATTGCCTCGTACTCGACGACGACATCCTCATCGCGTGGTATGAACTGACAGGCGAGACGCCATTCGCTGGGCGTATCCTCGACGATCAGCCGCTCAAGCTCCTCCTTGCTGATCTTGCCAATGGAACGCAGCACTTGCTTCTCCTTCTCTTCCAGGTGATAACCCATCGGCCCGTTGTCGCCGATATATTTCACCCGGATCACACAGCTGGCGCACTCGCCGTCACCACAATCGAACTTGATCGGTATCTTGTTGGTCTTGGCAATCTTGAGAACCGTCTCGGTAAAACTACCGGCCACGGCATAGACAGTCTTGTCCTTGTAGTCAGGATTGGTAAAGGTAATTAAGGGCATCTCGATATCTCTCGGTTGGTGGTTTCTCAGGCCGGCTTTACGCAACAGTCGCCCAGAATCTGAGCCTGACAGGCCAGGCGGTGGTGACGGCCCGCCATATTCTCCTTCAGGACCTTCTCTTCCAGTACCGACGGTTCCGTGAGATTGTTCCAGCCATCGGTCACATGCATCATACAAGTACCGCAATCACCTTCACGACAACCGTAGATGATCCCTGCGCCGATCTTCTCCGATACCTCGATCACGCGCGTGCCTGCCGGTACGTTCACCGTCTGTTCGATATCCTCGAATGTTACTTTTGCTTTAGCCATGGCTATTCACCTTTAGATTTAACGTTAAATTTTATTCAATAATTTTTCTCTCACAGAGGCTTTAAACAAGATCGGCAAAATCGATTATCGTCTTCTCCTGATGCTTGCCGACCAATACCTCTGCAATCCGCCGGCCGAACGACCGGCAACTATCCAACTCCTCCTCGGTAGGTATCAGCTTGACGCGCAAACCCTCGTGGGGAATATGCATCTTCAATCCGCGCATCCTGTCCTCGATCATGCGTACCGCCTCGCCGCTCCAGCCATAGGAACCGAATGCACCGCCGATCTTCCCCTTGAGGTTTACCACCGCCAGCGATGAGAGCAGATCCCATACCGGCTTTACCGCATCGCCATTGATGGTGGGGGATCCGAACAACAGCGCATCCGCCTCCTCGATGAGGTCGACGAAGGGCTCGGTCTCGCCCCCTTCGAGGTCATAGATCGACACCCGCACTCCCTCCACGCCGCCCGCACCTTCGCTGATCTCTTCGGCCATGCGCGAGGTATTGCCATAGGAGCTCATGTAGAAGATGACCAGCGAGTGGTCATCCGAGCCGATCTCCCGGCTCAGGCTCGATGTGGAGAGTTCCCGGTAGTGGGTGACATAACGCCTTGGCCGCTCGCGCAGAATCGGCCCATGGGTGGGCGCGATCTGCTTCAGGGTCAATGGTTCGATGAGCTTGAGCGCATCCATCACATGCTTTTTGAAAGGACGCATGATGTGGGCGTAGTAGTAGTCGAAGGAGAAGCGAAAATCACCGACCTGATCGTTGAACAATCGTTTGTCGCAATAGTGGCAGCCGAAGACATCGCCGGAGAAGAGAATGCCCTCCTCCTCCAGATAAGTGCACTGGGTGTCGGGCCAGTGCAGAAAGGGAGTATGCAGAAAGCTCAGGGTGCGATCACCCAGGTTCACTCTGTCCCCGGTATTGACCGTGGTGTATTCGAAAGCATCGTTCGATGGTTTGAGCAGCGCCTTCAGCATCGAGGTCGCCCGCTGCGAAATATAGAGCTTGGCCTCGGGCGCCCGGCGCATCAACTCGGGCAGGGCACCGGTATGATCGGGCTCGAGGTGGTTGAGCACGATAGCCTTTATCTCGCTGTAGTCCACTTCGGATTCGAGGCGCGCGAAGAACTCTTCACTGAAATTCTGTTTCACCGTATCGATAATCGCAACCCCTTCGCTGCCGCGAACCAAATAGGCGTTGTAGGTGGTGCCATTGGCGGTGCTGAGGATAATGTCGAAGGTCCGCAAGGTCGGATCGAGCGCACCGATCCAGTAGACACCGTCGGCGAATTCGACGGCGTCGCGATGGCTCGAGACATCGATACCGTTGTTCACTCCGGCCCCTCGCAGACGATCGAGGCCCCATCCGCCATGGGACACTCCTGCAGGTTTTCCGCAGGATTCAGTATCACACCCAAGGCCTCCAGAACCGGGCCTTTGACGAAACCGGATTGCCTGAGCTCGCCAAGCTCGAGCAGCGGCCTGCGGATAAGGATCGGATCGGCGACCATCAACGCCAGGGCCTGCTGCTCGTTCAGTTCACCAATGGGGATATCCCCCGACTTCACCGCCGGGGCCGTGGTGTTGAACCACTCCGCCACCGGTTTTTCGGCAAAATAGGTTCTGAGCCGCGCCGCCGACCAGGGCTCGCTGAGCAGGTCACGGACGACGAAACCGACCCCCTGGCCGCGCAGCAGCGACTGCTGCATGCGGTTTCCCACACATCCTGGCTTTTCATAAAAGACCAGTTCAGCCATCTGTCCTTTTACGCTGGTGCAGGCTCATCAAGAGTGCGGAATTGCGACGCCATACCCGGTCCGGCAGATGCACCCAGTCGGGTTTGCTCTGCAGCAGCGGGCTGGAGCTATGCATGACAATCTGATTGAACCAGCGCCTGCCCGGGGTGCTCGCGTTGTCGCTCGTCACTGGCGTCAGCTGGAGCTCCGGTTGGTATTCTTCATAAGGCATTGGCTTCTCCTTCGACTTGAATTCGGTTGTCTCATTAACGCGCCTGGATCTCGGCCATCACCTCCGCCATCTTCTCCGGGGGAATGCCGGTCAGCGATCCAGGGGGATTCGCGGCCTCGCCAAAGCCGTTGAGAATGGCCCCTTCGATAGGACAGATGCTGACACACTGGGGATCGGCATGATCCCCTTCGCACTCGGTGCACTTTTTGGCATCGATGAGGAAATGGGGACGCGATTCGAAGATCGCACTGCTCGGGCAGAGCGGTTCGCAGGCCCAGCAATTGACGCAGGTTTCGATGATTTCGTATGCCATGCTCGAACTCCTCAGGCACTGACCTGCAACTGGGCGGCAGCTACAGGTTTATCCAATTGACCGTTCTGCGCCATCTCGGCATAGACCGCGGCGACAGCCTCCTCTATGGGCTCCATGGCATGCTCGCCGTTAGGCTGGATACCCGCCTCCTCCAGCTGCTCCCAGGGCTCGTAGCCGATCTTGGAGCAGAGCACCGCCTCGCAGCCTTGCAGGGTGCGGATAATCTTCTGCAGGGTGGTCTCTGCATCGCCGCAGGTGTCGCCACCGCTGCAGTAGAGATCGACCTTGCGGTGGCCGATGAAACGCACGTCGGTCATCGAGGCCTCATAGACGAGAAACTCCTTGGCGTGGCCGAAGTGCTGGTTGATGACACCGCCACCGCTGGTGGCCACCGCCATCAGCACTGGGCGCATCTCCTTCTTTTTTACCTTGAGGGAAGAGAGGGCAACGAAGCTCTCTCCGGTCTTGTTGCGTTGCGCCTCCAGGGTCGCCAGGGCCGCCGCCTGGTACTCGGCCCGCTTGGCCATGGCCGCCTCGTAGTCGACCTCCATGGTCTCCACCTTGTCCATGGTGAACTCGTCGCCCCGGTCCTCGCCCAGCATACCCACCGCGTCGGCGCGGCACTGGCGGCAGTGGCGCATCATGTTCATGTCGCCGGCGCACTTGTCCTGCAACTCCTGCAGCTCGTCGTGGGTGGGACCGCGCTGACCCATCACACCGAAGAAGGTGCCGTGCTCGGCCTCGGCGATCAACGGCATCACGTTGTGCAGAAAGGCGCCCTTGGCCTTCACTACCTTGCTCACCTCTTCCAGATGTTCGTCGTTGACACCGGGGATCATCACCGAGTTGACCTTCACCAGAATGCCCTTCGCAGTCAGCATCTCCAGTCCCTTCTGCTGCTGCTCGATGAGTATCCTGGCACCCTTCCTGCCTTTGATGCGGCGGTTGTTCCAGAAGATCCAGGGGTAGATCTTGGCGCCGATCTCGGGATCGACACAGTTGATGGTGATAGTGACGTGATCGATATTGTGTTTGCTCAGCTCCTCCACCTGATCGGGCAGGGAGAGCCCGTTGGTTGAGACGCAGAGTTTTATATCCGGGGCCTTCTCCGTGAGCTGACGGAAGGTCTCGAAGGTCCGTTCCGGATTGGCCAGGGGATCGCCGGGACCGGCGATGCCCAGCACGGTCATCTGCGGGATGTTGGCCGCTACCGCCATTACCTTTTTCACCGCCTGGTCGGGGGTCAGCAGTTCGGAAACCACTCCGGGACGCGATTCGTTGGCGCAGTCATACTTGCGATTGCAGTAGTGGCACTGGATATTGCAGGCCGGCGCCACCGCGACATGCATGCGTGCGAAGTGGTGATGGGCATCTTCCGAATAACAGGGATGGTCCTGGACCTTTTGCCGTATGCTCTCCGGCAAGTGCGAGAGCTGGTCGCTGGAACCGCCGCAGCCCGAAGAGCTGCAGCCGCCAGCGGGTTGTTCAGTAGATTGCCCAATCACCTTCAATTCCATCACATCGCCTCCAGATCTTGACCCATGCGGGTTAACGTCGATTTACGGAGGCTGTGATGCAAGCCGCGTGCCGTCTTTGCCTGATTGTTATAACATATTGTTTTTAATAATTATTTATAATCAAGACCAGAGCAAATGTCGGATTGAATACAGGCTGTTGAAGGGGGCCTGTCGTATCCATTACAACGAAAACAACAACGATCGAATGAAACTTTGAACGCGATAGCCTCGAGCTACCTTCCGGATAAGGTAACAGTCTGCTGTTTTTGCACTGTCGGGATTATTCATTACAAGCCATCATCCACTTTCTTGTTGCCGTTCAGCAGCAGGTTGCTATCTATCGCCACATACTTTGATGCCGATCCAATCAACGCTGAAGCAGTTAGTTGAGGAACACCATATACCTCAACCTCATTGCCGTAGGCGGTTCGCAGCTTTTCAACCATCAGGGCAAAATCTCCATCCCCTGAGACCAATACGACTATATCCGACTCCTTTCCATACTCCAGGGCATCGATGGTTATGCCAACGTCCCAGTCACATTTGGCAGATCCGTCGGATCTGTGAATATAGGGTTTCAGTTTGACCTCAAAGCCAATTGCCCTGAGTATATTCTGAAATTGTTGCTGCTTCTGATCGCCCTTGTCACATGAGTAGGCTATTGCTTTTATCACTTCTCGATTTGACGTCGCCTGTTTCCAAAACAGGTTGTAATCAAAATTCCGTCCATAGGCCTGTCTGGTTGTGTAATAGACATTCTGCACATCGACAAGTATGGTAACTTTTTGCATAAGCACTCAATGCGTGATTTTTCTAATGGCTGTTCTTCCATCCAAAGCTGTCAGTTTGAGGAACTTCAGTCAGGTGTGGCGGATTACTTCAATTCACTGCGAATCCGTTCAATTCGATCTCGGTTAACACCAAGATCTGAATATCCGATCCGGGAAGCCGAGCGAACATGTATGATCGTTTCCTCCGCTTTTGTCGACGGTATATAAAACTCAACATCATCGACAAATCGAAATACCATCGATGTGAATTCTGCTCGAATATAATTTTCCTCGCTCACTATGATCCTTGTTCGCTTCCATGTTTTCAGCAACTTCAGGATTGCGCTTTGCGCTTCCTGCTGAGTACCACTGAAAAGGATGGGCTGAATAAAATGTTGTTCATCTGCCGCCTGACTGTTGACACAGTTTGGTGTGTCAGGGCACTCCGTCAGGTGGCCGTTGTTTATCCCCAGTTTCGGCATGATTTCTGAGCATCCAGTTAGTATTATCAAGAGAAACGGCAATTTTTTGTTCACGAAAGAGATCCTAAGGTATAGCTTCATATACTAGTGTAGTGTCTCATGCGCAGCACATGATCCTTCAGGTACATCCGCGCGGCAACCCGGAAAACCCTTTGCGAGGGGTGTTTGCCACCCGTGCGCCGATGAGGCCCAATCTGATCGCTATGAGCCGTTGCCGGGTCGTTTCGACACACGGCAACAGGGTGGAAATCGACGGCATAGACGCCTTTCCAGACACCCCGGTACTCGACATCAAACCCTAGTGG
>JBNKLI010000034.1:0-129575 GCA_050292275.1 Candidatus Thiodiazotropha sp. | reverse complement strand
GAAGCCCGTATGAGCGCTATTCGATATTCTGGATCTGCTCGCGCATCTGCTCGATCAAGACCTTCATCTCCACCGCGGCGCGGGTCACATCGACGTTGGAGGATTTCGAGGTCAGGGTATTGGCCTCCCGATTGAGCTCCTGCATCAGAAAGTCGAGCCTTCGACCAATCGGCTCGTCGGTCTCCAGCACGCGCTCCACCTCTTCGAGATGGGTTTCCAGCCGATCCATCTCCTCGTCCACATCGAGCCGTTGTGCCAGCAGCACCATCTCCTGTTCCAAACGGCTCTCATCCATCTCGTCGAGCACTTCGGTAAGGCGTTCAGTGATCCGGCTTCTGACGCTCTCCAGTACCTCCGGCATCAGACTGCGTACCCGCTCGACCTGTGCTTTCAGGCTGAAACAGCGTTGCCGGATGATCTCACCAAGGCGCTCGCCTTCGCGCAGGCGGTTGTCGATCAGGCTGTCGATGGTTGTCTCCAGCAGCGCCATCGATTGGGTTTTGACCGGAGTGAAATCCAGCTCATTCTCCTCCAGTACGCCGGTCCAGCGCAGCAGGTCGGTGGTGCGCAGACTCCTGTTCAGCCCCGTCAGTTCGATCACCTGCTGTTCCGCGTCGATGAGCTGATCGATCAGGCGCCGGTTGACGCTCAACCCCGCCTCAGCGGCTCTCCCCGGCTTGAATTTCAGGCAGACATCGAGTTTGCCTCTCCCGAGCCTGGCGTTGATGAGCTCACGCACCGCCGGCTCCAATACCCGCAGCTCCTCGGGCAAGCGCAGGAACGCCTCGAGATAGCGATGGTTAACCGAGCGGATCTCCCAGCTCAAAATACCCAGGTCGCCCCGATACTCCTCCCGTGCGAAGGCTGTCATACTGCTGATCATATAGTCCTGCCTGAGACCTCCGGTCTGGCCGCGGGATGGCATGCAATGTCCATCCACGTGGAATGAGTGTACACCGATGAGCATAATACCTGACATTGAGCCGGCTGGCATTTCCCTGGTGCACCCCGCCATAGATTCTGTTCCATTCAGAGCCGCCCCAATACGCCAGATCAAGGCGCGGCTCACAGGGAATGGGGTGCACTAGCTTCAGAATTCGTGGTCGAGGCCGCTATCCTGGTGTGGGCGGCCTGGTATGAAGCGCAGTGAGACTATCAAGCCGCTGCTTTGTCCTTTTTTTTGATGAAATTCACTTTTTGTCATGACCCAGGGTCAAAATTTTCAAACTGCGAAAGCAATTATGGAAAATGCCCTTATAATCAGTATGATGCTCATCCTATCTTTGACTGCAAAACAAATACGACGGGAACGGCATGGATAAGCTCCGAGACAGCCTGCCTGAAGGCACAGAAATCGACTGCTACGTGATCATGAAACTGGTCGCCAGCGGCGGCTTCAGCCTGATATACCTGGCCGAAGACGAAGATACCCAGGACGAGGTCATCATCAAGGAGTTTTTGCCGAAAAAGCTGGCGACACGAGGCAGCAACGGCAAGGTGGTTCCCCTGGACGAGAAACAGGCCGACAATTTCAATCGAAGCCTGCGACTCTTCTATCAGGAAGCCAAGGTCCTGGCCTCCCTGCGTCATCCCAATATCGTCCAGGTGAGAGGTTTCTTTCTCGCCAACAACACCGGCTACCTGGTGATGGATCACGAGCGGGGCAAAAACCTCGCCAGCTACATCAAGAAGCGCAGCGGCAGTCTCAGCACCCGTTTTCTGATGACCGTCTTCCCGCCGATCCTCGATGCCCTGAATCTGATTCATTCGCGCAATCTGCTGCACCTGGACATCAAACCGAGCAACATCCATCTGCGCACCGGCGGCAACCCCCTGCTGCTGGATTTCGGAGCGGTGCATGAAGTGCAGAACGAAGGCAGCCGAACCGGACGCGTGGTCACCACCGGTTTCTCCCCGGTCGAGCAATATTACCAGTCGGGCAACGTCGGGCCCTGGAGCGATGTCTATGCCATTGGCGCCAGCATGCGCGCCTGTCTCGACGGCAAGGCGCCGCCATCCGCCATCGAACGCCACGCCAAGGAGAAGCTGAAGCCGGCAGCCAGAGTCTATCGCCGCCGCTACCCGGCAAGCATGCTGGAGGCTATCGACTGGGCGATGGAGATCGAATATGAAAAGCGGCCGCAGAACGCAGGCGAGCTGTTGGACGCGCTGAAAGTCGACAATGTGGATACTGAAAGCGCCCTATCAATCCTGATAGACGAGAAAAGGGCGATATCGTGAAGTATGAAACGGCACAATATACCCTCTTGGGCGATCGTTCCATGAACCAGGACCGCCACCTGATCATGGAGGCACCCGACGCCATACTGCTGGCGCTGGCGGACGGAATGGGGGGACACCCTAAAGGGGAGAAGGCGGCGCAGATCCTTATGGATAACGCGCGCAAGGCATTTCTGACCAGCAGCAAACCCATCTCCAATCCGCGTTTCTTCCTTTCGGGTCTGATGGAGATGAGCCATCGAGAAATCCTCGATTACGGCTGCCGGCAGGAACCACCGATCGAACCCCGCACAACGGGCGTGTTATGCCTGGTGCAGGACGACAGCGCCTATTGGGCCCATATCGGCGACAGCCGTCTCTATATCATGCGCAACGGTGTCATCCATCTGCGTACCGATGATCACTCCTATGTCGAGCATCTGCGTCAACAGGGGCTGATCTCCGCCGCCCAAGTACATACCCACAAATTCCGCAACTATGTGACCCGTTGTCTTGGCGGCACCAACAATCGTCCGGTGGCGGAACTCAGCGGCCCGCATGAACTCAAGCAGGGGGATGTGGTGTTACTCTGCAGTGACGGTTTTTGGGGGCCACTGGCAGAAAGGCCGATGGTCGACACCCTATACAAAGAACAATCATCATTGGTTAAGAAAATCGCCAAGCTGGCAAACCAGGCCGCGACCACCAGCCACCCGGAAAGCGACAATGTAACAGTCGTCGCTCTAAGATGGCGCGACACCGAGGCCAAGCTGGAACCGGTGGACCTGAGCATGTCCTTGTCGCGAAAAAAGCGAGACCTGTTATCCAGCCCGTCAGAACAGGTCGATGTGTCACAAGCCATCAGCGATCTGCGCAAGTTTGTCGATGACATTGATCTCGATTAGTTAGAGAGACTTGGCGGAAAAGGTATCGCACTGCTTCAAATCACCGCTCTTGAAACCGGTCCCGAACCATTTCACGCGCTGTGCCGAACTGCCATGGGTAAACGAGTCCGGACTGACATAGCCCCGGGACTGTCTCTGCAAGCGGTCGTCGCCTATGGCACTTGCCGCATTCAGCCCCTCTTCGATATCGCCCTCTTCCAACAGCTGGCGTGAACGCTCGGCGTGGTGCGCCCAGATACCGGCGAAACAGTCAGCCTGCAGTTCCTGACGGACAGAGAGTTTGTTGCCTTCCACTTCGCTGAGGGAACGCTTGGCCTTCTGCACCTTTGCTGAGATACCCAGCAGGGTCTGCACATGGTGGCCTACCTCATGGGCGATCACATAGGCCTGGGCAAAATCACCCGGAGCCTTGAAACGTTGTTTCAAATCGCTGTAAAAAGAGAGATCGATATAGACCTTATGGTCACCCGGACAGTAGAACGGCCCCATCGCCGCCTGGCCGAAACCACAGGCTGTATTGGTAGCACCTCGAAACAAAACCAGATTCGGTTCCTCGTACTCTCCCCCCATCTGACGAAACTGCTGATGCCAGGTATCCTCGGTATCGGCCAGTACGACGGAGACAAAATCGACCAATGTCTTCTCTTCGGCACTCTGTTTGAACTCACCACTCTTTTGGGTGGAGAGACTCTCCTGGCCACCCTCTCCCAGAATCGATCCGAGGTTCCCACTCACCAGGGCATAGGCGCCAAACGCCAGAACCACGATTGCACCACCCTTGAATCCAAACAGCTTGAACACGGCGGGTAACAGATTGAGCAGCCCGCCACCGCCGCCGAGTCCACCCATTGGAGAGGGTGCCCGCATGCCGCGGCGGTCCTCTATATTGTCACTTCTTCGCTGACCCCTCCAACGCATCCGTCATCTCTCCGGTCAAAATCGTTGATATTGCGCTAACACTCCCACAACCCGCATGACACTAGTCCAATCAGCCCAAGATTACACCCCCTGAGCTGTAGGCGAAACCCGGACTCGACTCCCCGCCCCGGTTACCCATGCTGGATCCACACTGGCAACCGATTCGCCAAATCGGCACAGGCATGCTAAATAGTGGATCGGGACTCGATAGCTCTCCCAGCCCGAGTCTGGACACATGCTTGAAGAATTGGCAACTCGCGACCCGGGAAGAGGAAGATGACTGACAATACGATCCTGCTCGGCGGCAACGGTACTCAGCAGATCCTGCTCAATGCGGGCATGGCGAACCGGCATGGACTGATCACCGGCGCCACCGGCACCGGCAAGACCGTCACCCTGCAGGTACTGGCAGAAGCCTTTTCACGCTTGGGCGTAGCGGTATTCACCGCCGATGTGAAGGGTGACCTGTCGGGCCTCGCGGGGAGTGGTAAATCACATCCGAAAATAACCGAGCGCCTGCAATACATCAAAATCGCGAGCCATGAGTTCGAGCCATGTCCAGTGCTGTTCTGGGACCTGTTCGGCAAACAAGGCCACCCCGTGCGCACCACCGTTTCCGAGATGGGTCCAACACTGCTGGCCAACCTGCTGGAGCTGAACGAGACACAGGAGGGTGTACTACAGGTAGCATTCAGTCTGGCCGATGACGAAGGCCTGCTGTTGCTCGACCTCAAGGACCTTCGTGCGATGCTCAACTGGGTGGCGGACAACGCCAGCACCCTGGAGAGGGAATACGGTCGAGTGTCGAGACAGAGCGTCACCGCCATACTGCGCCGACTGCTGGTCCTGGAAGAGGCTGGTGGAGAGCGCTTTTTCGGTGAGCCTGCGATTCAGATCGAGCATCTCATGCAGACTGACTTTTCAGGTCGGGGGGTCATCAGCATACTCGATGCGACCACTCTCTACCATTCACCCCGTATCTATGCCACCTTCCTGCTGTGGCTGCTCTCCGAACTGATGGAAGAGCTACCTGAACGGGGCGACGCCGATCTCCCGAGACTGGTTTTCTTCTTCGATGAGGCCCACCTCCTGTTCAACAGCGCACCGAAAGCACTGCTGGAGAAGATCACCCAGGTGGTAAGACTGATTCGATCCAAGGGAGTGGGTGTATTTTTCGTCACCCAATACCCCAACGATGTTCCGGATGAGGTCATCGGTCAATTGGGCAACCGGATACAGCATGCATTGCGGGCGTTTACACCGAGGGACAGGAAGGCCGTCAAGGCAGCGGCCGAGACCTTCCGTGACAATCCGGCCTTCGATACCGTGGAGGTCATCGGGAATCTGGGTGTGGGCGAAGCCCTGGTCTCGACCCTCGATAAAAAAGGGGTTCCCAGCATGGTGCAACGGACTCTGATGGCCCCTCCCCGCTCCCAGTTCGGCCCCATCGACCAGATCGAACGCGAAAAGATCATCAAGCGTTCACCCTTCAGCACCACCTACTCCACGGAGATCGACAGGGAATCCGCCTATGAGACGTTGAAGGAACGTGAACAGGCGTTGATCATGCGAAGGCAGCAACAAGAGCAAAGGCAAGCCGAGGAGAAGGCACAGCAAAAGGCCGCCAGAGGCAGTGCCGGATCAAGGCGCCAGGGCATAGGTGAGGCCTTCGCCAAGTCGGTGGCACGCGCCATCGGCTCCCGGCTGGGCAGCCAGATCGTCCGCGGTATCCTGGGCTCCATCATCGGAGGGCGTCGTTAGATATCACCCGCGACAAAACGAATGTAGGGTGCGGCTTGCCGCACCGGCAACAAACCGGAGATAACGGTGCGGCAAGCCGCACCCTACATGGATGAGGTCGATTCCCCTGCCGGCAGCACCGTCATAAGATTGTGACAATTTTCCCCAAAAGCTGACAACTCAGTCTCTATCACCCATAATGGCGCCCCCAATAGATACTGCGGTTTGCTCGAGTCAGGCCGGAATCAAATAGTTACAAACGGAGCCGTCACCCGATGAGACCATCCGCGCGCCAGGCCGACGAACTGCGACCGATCACCATCACCCGCCGATATACGAAACATGCCGAGGGTTCGGTGCTGGTCTGTTTCGGCGATACCCAGGTCATATGCACCGCCAGTGTTGAAGAGAACATACCCCGCTTTCTCAAAGGCACGGGGCAGGGTTGGGTGACCGCTGAATACGGCATGCTGCCCCGTTCAACCACAGACCGCATGGGGCGCGAAGCGGCTCGCGGAAAACAGGGCGGGCGCACCCTGGAGATACAGCGTCTCATAGGTCGTTCACTGCGCGCCGCACTCGACCTTAAGCGATTGGGCGAGCGAACCATCACCCTTGATTGCGATGTCATCCAGGCCGATGGCGGCACGCGCACCGCCTCCATCACCGGCGCCTGCGTCGCCCTGGCCGACGCCATCGCGCATACCCGAAGACTCGGTTTGCTCAATGAAGACCCCATGCTGGGCATGGTCGCTTCTGTCTCCGTAGGTGTGTATGAGGGTATGCCGGTGCTCGATCTCGATTATGCGGAAGACTCGAATGCGCAGACCGATATGAATGTGGTCATGAACGACAAGGGTGGCTTCATCGAGGTCCAGGGTACGGCCGAAGGCGCCGCTTATGACCGTGATGAGTTGAACGCCATGCTGGATCTCGCCCAATTGGGGATAGAAAGGATAGTTCAAATCCAGAAAGAGGCGCTCGAAGACCGTTAACTCCGCAGGCAGCCCCAGTCAGCTGTTCATGGAGCCATGGATAAACGATGGAAACAGGTAGATGGAAATGAGTGGACACCACAGAGGCGAGAAAATCGTTCTTGCCAGCAACAACCCAGGCAAGGTTCGCGAAATCAATGAATTGCTCGCCGGCGAACAGATAACCGTCATTACACAGAAAGAGTTCAATATACCGGACGTGGTTGAAGATGGCCTCAGCTTCGTCGAAAACGCCATCAAAAAGGCCCGCCATGCGTCAAGTCTGAGTGGTTTGCCGGCCATTGCCGATGACTCAGGTCTCGAAGTGGATGCGCTGAACGGGGCACCGGGTATCTATTCCGCCCGATTTGCCGGACCCGGTGCGTCGGATGAGGCGAATCTGGAAAAACTGCTGGCCCATCTCAAACAGGTAGAGGATGAACAGCGCAGCGCCAGGTTTCAGTGTCTACTCGTCTACATGCGTCATGCCGAAGACCCGACCCCGATTATTTGTCAGGGTACATGGGAGGGACGGATCCTGCACCGCCCGCGTGGAGAAAACGGCTTCGGATATGACCCGATCTTCTATGTTCCCACCCATGATTGCAGTTCCGCAGAGCTTGCGCCCGAGGTGAAAAACAGCCTGAGTCACCGGGGACGGGCGCTGCAGAAACTGCTACAGGCATTGAGCCGCTGACAACATCGGGTTCACCCTGACCGTATACATGACTACTCACCGCCGGCGCGAACATCAAGCAATGCAGGCGCGGAATGTTCCCACCAGGGGATCGTAAATTCACCCATAGACTACCTTCGGTAGCCAGGTAGCCAGCTCCGGCCAGTAGGCCAACAACCCCAACATCAGCAGCTGGATCACGATGAACGGCACTACCCCCCGGTAGATGGCCCCGGTGGTCACTTCTTTGGGGGCGACGCCACGAAGATAGAAAAGAGCGAAACCGAAGGGAGGGGTCAGAAATGATGTCTGCAGGTTCAAGGCGATCATCACTCCCAGCCAGACCGGATCCAGCCCCATGGAGAGGAGTATCGGACCCACAATAGGCACCACCACGAAGGTGATCTCGATAAAGTCGAGAATAAAACCGAGCAGGAACATCACCAGCATGACCACCACCATGGCGCCGACCACGCCTCCTGGCAGGTCGATCAGCAGATCGGTCACCAGTTCGTCTCCGCCGAACCCCCGGAACACCAGTGAGAAGAGAGAAGCGCCGATGAAGATCAGGAACACCATGCTGGTTACCTTGGTGGTTCCGTTCATCACCTCTTTGAGCGTCGCCAGGGTGAATTGGCGTTGACTGACCGCCAGCAGGATCGCGCCGATGGCGCCCACGGAGGCAGCCTCGGTGGGCGTGGCCAGACCACCCAGTATGGAACCGAGTACAGCGATGATCAGCAATAGCGGCGGCATCAGAACCTTGACCACGCGCACCAGCAGCTTGCTGTCGCGCTCCCGCTCCGAGCTGGGGATGGCCGGCACCGTGTCGGGTTTGACGAAGGCGACGAAAATCAGATAGAGAAGATAGAGCATCACCAGCATCAGACCGGGGACCATCGCACCGACGAACAGATCACCCACTGAAACCGTATCCGGGGAGAAGATCCCCATATTCAGTTGAGCCTGCTGATAGGCGGCGGACAGCACATCGCCCAGCAACACCAGGATGATGGAGGGGGGAATGATCTGGCCCAGGGTTCCGGCCGCGCAGATCACACCGCTGGATATCTCGGGATTGTAGTTGCGTTTCAACATGGTGGGCAGCGAAAGCAGCCCCATGGTCACCACCGTGGCACCGACGATACCGGTGCTGGCCGCCAACAGCATACCTACCAGGGTGACCGATATACCAAGCCCGCCACGTAACGGACCGAACAGGCTGGCCATGGTATCGAGCAGGTTTTCCGCCACCCGCGATCGCTCGAGCATGACTCCCATGAAAACGAACAGCGGTACCGCAATCAGCGTCTCATTGGTCATGATACCGTAGAGCCGGTTTGGCAGTGCCTGCAGAAAGGCATCATCGAAATAGCCGTTGATACTGCCGAACCAGGCGAATGCCAAGGCGGTACCGCCGAGTGAGAAGGCGACGGGGTAGCCCAGCAGCAGTATCAGGCAGACGACAAGAAACAGTATCAACGGCAGATACTCAGCCATTGGCTTGCTCCTCGACCTGTCCTGCCAGGCGCGCAAGGCAGCGAACCACCGTGGCGACACCCTGTATCAGCAGCAAGGCAGCCATCATCAGGATCAGGCTCTTGAACAGATAGACACCATCGAGCCCCCCCGCCTCCCGCGAACCTTCCCGCAGCGCCCATGACTGAGCGACATAGTCCCAACTCACGGAGAAGATGAACAGACAGACCGGCATCAGCAGCAGCAGGCTGCCGAGCAGATCGACCAAGGCCTGACGCTGTGGCGAGAAACGCTGGAAGAAGATATCGACCCGAACATGCCCTTCATGCTTCAGGGTATAGGCGGCGCCAATCAGAAACAGCGCCCCATGCATGAAGGTGACCGACTCCTGCAGCCAGATCCAGCCCAGATCGAAGACGTAGCGCAACACGACCACGGTGAAAGTGACCAGGACCATGAACAGACTCAGCCAGGAGACTGCCCGCCCCGACCACTCGTTGATCTGCTCGAACAGCCATGCGACCCGTTCGAGCAACGCTATCACACTCTTCATGGAGCCTTGCCGACCACTACCAACGCATCAATATCCATTGCGGTACCGAGATATTGGTCGGATCCGTGGAACGGGAGTCGAACTCTCCATCCCCATCCCGGTCGACCATGAAATAGGGGGGGCCGGCGACAGGCTGCACCTTCACCATATAGAGCTGGCCATTGATCCTGTACTCATAGATCGTTCCCTCTTCCCGCTTGATGATCGTCACCTCGGGTTCGATCACCTCGCCATCGACTATGATCTCGGGCAGGGGCAGATCCGGCGGTTCCGGCACGGCCTCGTCCTCAGCCGCCAACAGGCCGAAGGAAAAGAGTGAAAGGATCATCGCTGATACGATCGTTTTTCTTTGGATAGACATCTTCTCCCTCCTGGGAGGCGCAGCATGAAGCAACCGGATATTCCAGCTCGTTTCCTGTAAAAAAGTCTAACAGCCACCCGACCCCTACTGAATATCAGAGCTCAAGCAGGATCTCCTGCTCGGCTGGCGAAGGTTCGAAACGGCGCGTCTCATAGTGGGCGAAAATGGCATCCACCACCTCTTTGGGCTGATTGCAGACCTGAAGCAGATCAAGATCCTCCGGATCGATGGTGCCCGCCTCGCAAAGGGTATTTCGAAACCAGTCCAGCAATCCCTGCCAGAATGCCCCGTCCACCAGGATAATGGGTATCTTGCGGGTCTTTCCGGTCTGCACCAGGGTCAGGATCTCCGCCATCTCATCCAGGGTGCCGAAACCGCCCGGAAGCACCACATAGGCCGAGGCGTGCTTCACGAACATCACCTTGCGGGCGAAAAAGTGGCGGAAATTGAGGGCGATATCCTGATAAGGATTCCCCGCCTGCTCCATGGGGAGCTGAATGTTCAAACCGATGCTCGTTGATTTCCCTTCGAAGGCCCCCTTGTTCGCGGCCTCCATGATACCGGGGCCACCTCCGCTGACCACGGAGAAACCACTGTCGGACAACAGCCGCGCGATCTCCTCGGCCAGGGCGTAGTGATGGTGGTCACGGGGCGTGCGCGCGGAACCGAAAAAACTGACCGAAGGGCTGATCTGGGCCAATTGCTCAAAGCCTTCGACGAATTCCGCCATTATCTGAAATACCCGCCAGGACTCACGGGTCAACTGGCGTTCGTTACCCCCCCTGGGGCTGCGTCGACGATCTCTGGTCATTGCCATCAGGTGTTCACTCTTTGTCGTTTTTCTGCTGCGGCATACAGCGCCCATCATAGCAAGCAACCAAGGTTGTTGAAATGCATCCTGTCACTGCGTACCCTTCCGCCTTTCACCCTTGAATCCACAAACCCGCAGCGCTGAATCACCAACCCATGTCCGATCTCAATCCGCGCCAACGCTCGGCGGTCACCTATATCGACGGCCCGCTCCTGGTTCTTGCCGGCGCAGGCAGCGGCAAGACACGCGTAATCACCGCCAAGATCGCCCACCTGATCAACCAGTGCGCGCTGGATCCGAAGAGCATCACCGCGGTTACCTTCACCAACAAGGCGGCGCGGGAGATGAAACAGCGCATCGGCAAAATGATCGGCCGCACGAAGGGCGCGGGTCCGGCCATCTCCACCTTCCATACCCTGGGTCTCAATATCGTACGCCGGGAGCTGAAGCGGCTCGGTTACAAGGCCGGCTTCTCGATCTTCGATCAACAGGACAGCGACACGCTGCTCAAGGAACTGCTGCGCAAACAGCGGCTTGGAGACGAGTCGGACATCAATGCGCTGCAGTGGACCATCTCGACCTGGAAAAACGACCTGATCACCCCGGAGCAGGCCCTGATGCAGGCTCAGGACGAGCAGCAGAGCCGAATGGCGCACCTCTATGGCGCCTACCAGCGCAGCCTGAAAGCCTTCAACGCCGTCGACTTCGACGATCTTATCCTCCTGCCCGTCACCCTGTTTCGCCAGCATCCGGATGCCCTGGAGCAGTGGCAGAACCGCATCCGCTACCTGCTGGTGGACGAATACCAGGACACTAACCAGGCCCAGTACGAACTGGTCAAACAGCTGGTGGGGGTGCGCGCCGCCTTTACCGTGGTCGGCGACGATGACCAGTCGATCTACGCCTGGCGCGGCGCGCGCCCCGAGAATCTCGCGAAGCTCCAAGCCGACTTTCCGCAACTTAGACTGATCAAGCTGGAACAGAACTACCGCTCCAGCGGCCGCATCCTCAAATCGGCCAACCGGCTGATCAGCAACAATCCTCACCTCTTCGACAAACGTCTCTGGAGCGACCTCGGGGCGGGTCCGCCGTTGCGCGTACTGGAGTGCCGCAACGAGGAACAGGAGGCGCAAAAGGTGGTCTCGGAGATCATCCACCTGAAGTTCACCGCCAAGGCCGCCAACAACGATTTCGCAATTCTCTATCGCGGCAACCACCAGGCCAGGCAGTTCGAAAAGACACTGCGCAGCCACAATATCCCCTACTTTCTCAGTGGCGGGACCTCATTTTTCGCCCGCACGGAGGTGAAGGATGTGATGGCCTATCTCCGGCTGCTCGCCAATCAGGACGATGACAGCGCCTTTCTGCGTATCATCAACACCCCGCGCCGGGAGATAGGCCCCAACACCCTTGAAAAACTCAATGCCTACGCCCGGCAACGGGATATCGGCCTGCTTCCGGCATGCCGCGAGATTGGGCTTCAAAGCCTTCTCAAGCCGCGCGTCCATGACCGCCTGGTCCACTTTGCACGACTCGTCGAAGAGCGGGAAAAAGAGGCCGAAAGCAGACCGGTCCAGGCTATCCGTGGCTTGATAGAGGAGATCGAATACGAGGACTGGATCAGGGAAAACGCCAGCAGTGAGGGCGTGGCGGACCGGCGCATGGAGAACGTCAACGACCTCCTGGACTGGCTCAAGGCCCTCTATCATGGTGAACTCCAGGAGAAGAGCCTGGCGGAGATGGTCAACCATCTGACCCTGATGGATCTACTTGAGCGGCAGAACGAAGAGGAACAGCTCGACCAGGTGCACCTGATGACCCTGCACGCCGCCAAGGGGCTGGAGTTTCACCACGTCTTCCTGGTCGGCATGGAGGAGGAGCTACTGCCCCACCGCAGCAGTATCGAGGAGGGGAACATCGAGGAGGAGCGCCGCCTGGCCTATGTCGGCATCACCCGGGCGCAACGCACCCTGACCCTCACCTACGCCGCCAAGCGAAAGCGCTTCGGCGAGATGGTTCCCTGCGAACCGAGCCGCTTCCTGCAGGAACTGCCCGAAGAGGACCTCAGCTGGGAGGGACGCAACAGCGAACTCAGCAGGGAGGAAAAACAGCAGCGCGGCTCGGCCCACCTGGCCAATCTGAAATCCCTGCTCTCCTAGTGTACCCCGGGAAGGGAGAGGGGCTCTTCGCCTTTGATCCCAATCATTCCCGCGGGGGACATTGACTCCCCTCTCCCGCATGCGGGAGAGGGGCCGGGGGAGAGGGTGTTCGTACTGCTACCCATGCATAAACCTGGCACGGGTCATCCCGGATGGTTTACGGTGCGGCAAGCCGCACCCTACGCGGTGTTTAAGCTAACCCGTTCCCACGCGGGAGTGTGGGAACAAGCAATGTACATTCGCTTTCATTCGCGGACTTAAAGCAGGATTACAGCGAAAGCACCCAGGTCACGATAGCGCGGATATTTTCGTCGCTGACATGGGCATTGGGCGGCATCGGTATCTGGCCCCAGGTACCGGTGCCACCGCTCTTCACCTTGGCAGCCAGCATATCCAGGGCGCCTGCATCGCCCTTGTACTTGGCGGCAACATCTTTGTAGGCCGGCCCGACAACCTTGGTTTCGACCTGATGACAGGCCATGCAGCCGGACTGGGTGGCCAGGGCCAGCTGATCGCCACCGGCTGCGGGCGCGGCAGCCGCGACCGGAGCGGCGGCTTCAGCGACCGGCGCATTCGTTGCCGGGGACTCGGCGGCGGCGGTCTGCTCGGCCGGTGCCGGGGTAGCTGCGGGCTTGGCTGTCCCTTCCACATTCACATTGCCTATGGGAGCGATCCTTTCGAGCACATCCGCCCGCTCCTCGGCCGGCAGCTGGCTGGTCAGTCCCGCCAGGGCAATGAGGGCAGTCAGGGAAACGGCTTTTATCTTCACGGGCTTTTTCCTCCGTTGTAACTCTTGAGGCCCAGGACCTGGGCGATTCGCAAAACCCAGCGATTATACCCAGAGGCGAAAAAAAGTTCGAACCGGCTTCACAACACGGCCCTCGATCCGTGCATACCCTCTCCCCTCATAAGAAATTCCTGCATGAAGTTGGACGCAATGCGTCCCTGTCGCTACACTACGCATCCTACTCAGCGCCCGTAGCTCAGCTGGATAGAGTACCGCCCTCCGAAGGCGGGGGTCACAGGTTCAAATCCTGTCGGGCGCGCCATTCCTCTCAAAAGGGTTGCAGCTCCGTATTAGCTTAGCGTGCGAGATGCGATTCTAAGCAGGGCTCTAGTCAACCGGCGGGCGTTCGTGGTAACTCACAGGCCCATCCGTACGGTCGCCGACAAGCGCTTGCCATGCGTCCTTCAAGTCCTTCGCGAACTCGGAGCGGCGCGCCTTGAACTGCTCCTCCAGGCTCTGCTGGCGTTGCTCCGACAATGTCCAGGTCGTTTCGACGTTGGTCGCCTCGGTAGGGACCAGGTCTATCTGGACGATCTGAATTCGCCGGCCATATTGAAGTTTGAGCGACTCGAACACTCGGCGATGCAGCGACTGACCGACCGGTTGCTGGCTTCGGATCGCGCCGAAGAGACCTTTGATACGCAGCGGCTGCTCATGCTCCTGCATGGCGCTCGCGTCGACCACGATTAACAGCACGCCCCGATCCGCAAGCCTCCCGTGCTGGTTACGCAGCAGATTGTAGAGAGACAAGACCCCGGAGTTGCTCAATACGCCGCCATCCGAAAGATAGACACTCTCCTTCGCCTTTCGCTCTCCGGATTGTCGTTGCTCCTTGCTGGGACTGTAAAAGAGTGGCTCTGTGGTCCTGACCTCCACCAGAGGAAAGCCAACCGGGAAGTTGGCCGACGCCCGCACGCTCTGCGCCAGGTCCGGGGTGAACTTCGGCAGCAGGTCCTCGAGTCCATAGACGCCGTCACGGTAGTAGACCCAGGTTGGGTCTTCAGCCTCAGCCTTATAATCGGGATAGCGCTCCGGCAGCCGGTCGTAGAGGTTCTCGCTACCGGCACTGCTGCTGACCAGCGGATCGACATAGAAGCTGTTTTCCAGGGGAGTGATGACTACGCGCTGGGTCTCGAGGGTGGTCGAGTTGAACAGTGGCATGGGAAAAGGGGGATAACCCTCAGGCGCATCACGCCACTCCCGGGCCAGGTCAGCGAGATCGACTCCCAGCCCGATATCACGCCAGGCCTCCTCGATATATTCGCTGCGCCCGCCACCACCACCGAACACTCCCAAAACAGTGCCACGAAGGGCGCCGAGAATGGTTGGCTGCAGAAAGTCGCCCGCCACTTTTTTCAGCAGACCATTGTTTCCATGCAATTGATTGAACAGCTCCGCGTCGCAGGGCCTTCCGCGGCGCATAGTGACGTAGACCGCGTTCGCCAGACTGCCACCGGATACACTCGAGATCGCCTGGAGATTGCACCCGATCTTTGCGAACTCTGCTTCATGCAGCATCGACAGGGTGTGCGCGGCGTAGATCGCGGCGCGCGAACCGCCGCCGGAAGCCGCGAAAACGACGACAGGGGCATTCCGCGACTGCAGCGGCGACAGTGGAACCGTTTTTGGCCATGCATTTTCACCCACCTTGAGGCGCATGGGAGCCGGTCCGGCTTCGCTATCCTGCCAGGGTTTGCCAAACTGTGTGACTGCAATGTTCGTCACCAACAGCGTCATCAGCAGCAGTCCAGTGGTGACCACCGCGATTCGCCCGTTGTTTCGCAGCGAGGTCCGCAGGCTCATGTCATGTGCGATCTTCTCCCTGCGGACACCCGATCCAAGCCAGATCAGCCCCCCCAACGCCAATCCCCCTAAGACTATCGGCGCCAACCAGAGATTGAAGCTGTTGATCCCGAACAGGGCGAACAGCAGGAGACCCATGAAGAAAAGACGAATGGGCGAAGCATCGAAGTAGTCCCAAAAATCGAGTATCTGTCCCACACCGTAGAGCACCAAGAGCAACGCCAGGATCAGTGCGACCGTAAAAACGATCGTCTCCCGCTGCAGCTTGGCCACGACGAAGGCAACAGGCAGTACCACAGCAAGCGCTACCAGGTAGGTGGCCATCTTGATGAGAAGCCGTTTCATCAGCTCGGACGGCAGGCGACTGCCGCCCGCGAACCGGCCGAATCCCCGTTCAGGAGGACGCGCGGCTCCCAGGCGAAACGGCTGCCCACCGAGATCCCACCAGTATTGGTCACCCCGAAACCTGATCCGCCACCGCCCCAGCCAATCCGGTCCCACGGCGGCCAAAGTGAATCCAAAGACCATCAACAGGGTACTCCACCAGGTCTGTTGGACCAGTCCGGAGACCTGCGGCAGGTTGAACAGCAGAAACAGAGCGACAAGACTTATGAGGATCTTCCCCAACCAGCGCTGAAGCCTGATGCGCAACCGGTTCAGGAGATGGGAGACGAATGGAATCAACTCCCTGGGACGGCTCTCATTGAGAAAATCATGGCAAAGCTTACGCAGCTCACCCAGCCTCGCTGCGCTCTCTTGTTCAGTTAGAGATTTTCCGTCCTGCCCTGTATACGGCCAGAGGCTGTTGCACTGCTCGATCCTTTCACGGAGCGACAGCCAGGTGCCGGTCTCGACCGCCGGGTCATTTCGATAGCCGACACCGGCCACGAGGGCTTTGAGTCGCACCAGGGTTGAAGCGGCATTTTCCCTGAGGATCCTGTCGGTCTGGACATGAGTGGAACATCGCCACAAAGTGGCAGGGAGGTAATAGAACCCGAGATAGAAAAGCAGTTGATGTGTCGCCTGCCGCGCCTTGCGCTCGAAAGCCCGTTTTCGAACCTCGCGACCGTCGTCCATTGGTGCACCGGTTTTCGTCCCGCTCATACCCTTCTCTCCCGAAGGCGGCGCCCTCATCACTCAGCCGAAGCGACCAGTCATCGAATTGTGCCGGCGAGGGTGCCGGCGAGGGACATCCAACGATCATCGCTACGGCGAATCCCTGGTGGTTTACCTTGTGATTAGATTATAGACGATCCGCAATGCAAGCCCGTCAAGTACAGGGGCGGTGCAGGCACCCTCTCCCCCGCCCCCTCTCCCGCAAGCGGGAGAGGGGAGTCAGCGACCCCGCGGGAAAGATTGGGATCAGAGGGGAGTCAGTGCCCCCGCGGAAAGGATAGGGATCAGAGGGAGAGGGGTTGGGGAGAGGGTGTTGAAACAATACTTTCACAGCCTCGGGAACTCATATCGAGTTGCGTTAATTGGCGTTCATTCGCGGACAAACATCAAAAAACTCATTACCGCACTCGAGGATCCAAAATATGGAGATTTCATGTCGATCAACACCAGATGAGGCTGTGCAATCAACCTGGTGAATTTACAAAAAAACCGCCGGGCGTTCCCGCCAGGCGGCTTCTTTTCGCATAGCCGAATGCAACGGCTATCAGCACACGGGCTTATTGACCTTCAGCAGGTGCCTCGGTGCTCTCTCCACCCATGCTCTCGAAGGCACTGAATTCGGCCGCGTCGACCATGCCATTCTCGTCAGCGTCGATGGTGCTCCAGTTCTGACTCAGTTCCGGATCGGCAGAGGCCTCTTCAGCGCTGATCGAACCATCTTGATTCGTGTCGAGCGTGGCGAAGTCTGAACCGGCGTAGATTGCCGTGCTGAGTGCCAGACCGCTGAACATGCCAATGATTGTTGCCAGAGTTCTCTTTTTCATGTTTCCTCCTCATATTGGGGTTGTGTTGAACTCGACAGATAAGTGAGCACGCAGCGTGCCAATCTTCAGGAACACAACAGAATCAATCAGATAGCGACAGCTGCCCGGTAGTTTGCCCGCCAGTTCCGGCAATTGCTGTCGCCATATCCAGACATCTACAGGGGTGTATTCATAATCACCTGAATTAAAAGACTATTATTTGTCGCCTATAAGCGACAGCGGGGCTGCAATGTTGCCGAGCTGCAGATTCGCACTTGAGAAGAGTGAAAGCCGGCGGATATCATCCCGGTCCAATATGAAATCGAAGTTAGGATTCAGCCGCTTTTTCTCCTTCTCCTCCCTGTTGCTGGGTGGATTTCTCGTGGTTTTGTTTCCCCTGCTCGGCGGCATATTCAATATCAGTTATCAGCTCGATCGCATCGCGGTGAACGGTCGCCGCTCCGTCATGGTCACTGAAGAGGTGACCCTGTTGAGCCGACAGATGGCGGAAGCCGTGCTCTCGTTACAACGGGCGTCCGGCCAGTATTACGTGCTTGAAGATCCTGCGCTGCTGGGAAGACTCGAAAAATCCCACCTACGAATTGTGGACAGTATCGCCAGCCTGCGCACCATGCCGCTGGACAACAGCCAGCTGCAGATGCTTGATAGTATCGCCGCCCAGGAATCCGCCCTGTTTCTGCAGCTCAAAAGCGTGCGCCGAACCAGCGCCGAGGGTTTCGAGACCTTCAAACCGGATTTCGACCGTCTTCACCAGAGTGTCTCCTCCATGTCTGACCAGCTCGGGAGACTGATTCAGCGGCAACAGGCCAAACTGCGCAGGATAGCCGACCTGGTACAGCGCACCATGATCTGGCAGAGCGCCGCCTTTGTCATCCTGTCACTGTTGCTCGCTGCCGTCCTCTCCTGGTTGCTCAGTCGTCCGATAAGACAGCTCTCGAACAGTATTCGTCGCCTGGGTGACGACGATCTCGAGACCAGGGTGTCGGTCAGCGGTCCGAGCGACATGGTCAGCCTGGGTAATCAGTTGGATTGGCTGAGACAGCGCCTGATCAAACTGGAAGAGGATAAGCAGCGTTTTTTCCGCCAGGTCTCCCATGAACTGAAAACACCCCTGGCCGCTCTGTGGGAGGCGGTGGACCTGCTGTCCAACGAGGTGGAGGGGGATCTCAATGCTCAGCAAAAAGAGATTCTGGGCATCATGCAAAACAGTGTAAGCGTTCTCAGACAACGGATCGAAGAGTTGCTCAACTATCAGCAAGTGCTGCATCAGACAAAGGACCGGCAGCGAACCAGGGTTTCATTGCAATCGCTGATTGACAGTGTCGCCCGAAATCTCGATCTGTCACTAAAAGCGAAACAACTGCAACTCTCCGCTTCGGTGGCGAGTGTTACACTGCATGTCGATGAAGCGCAGATGGAGATCGTAATCAATAACCTTATCAATAACGCAATCCGCTTCAGCCCGGTGGGCGGTATAATAGAAATCAGGGGAGAGAATCTTGAAGATGAAACCCAGATCACGATCTGTGACCAAGGCCCTGGAGTACCCCTGGAAGACAGGGCATATATCTTCCAGCCATTCTACCAGGGAAACAATCAGATCCCCGGCCTGATCAAGGGTAGCGGTCTTGGTCTGGCGATCGCCAGGATCCATGTTGAAACACAAGGAGGAAAGCTTACGCTTATGGATCAAAAATCAACTGGAGCTTGCTTTAGGATCAGCCTGCCAACCGACACAGAGGCAGTAGAATATGAGCGCTAAACTGGCATGTTTCCTATCGACGCTGTTATGGCTCGCGGCATGTACCACTACGGCTCCGGTCGCTACGACTGAGACAACCGATTCGAACGACAATACCGGGCGAAAGCAAACGAGTGTCCCGGCACAGCGTAGCGAAACACCTCCCACAACCAGCACAAACGCCAGTCTCTTGACAATAGATGCACGTGACATCTACTCCCCGATCATTGCAGACGAGATGGAAGTATTGACTTTGGCGCGCCTGCTGGAACGCCTGGATCGTACCACAACCCTTGCCCCTGACGCGGCAAAGCACCTTATCCGACAGATGGATGCGAGGTTCGACGAGCTGAACCCGGCCGACAGGTATGAACTTGCGCTGCTGCTCACCCGCAATAAGGCCAACAACAAAACACTGAACCGGGCCATATCCATACTGGACGACCTGAAAGAGAGCGTGAAGGACCGCATCGCACGACAGATCCTGCAGCTGCATCGCCGCAGTCTCGTTGCCGAAAAACAGTATCTTTCGGAGCGCAGCAAAACAATTGAACTGACAAAAAAGATTGAGCGTCTAAAGGGTCTCGAGCAGGATCTCGACAAGTCGAATACCCGTATCCAGGAATCGTTGAATCCGGCACCAGGAGAACATCAGCGGCCGTGAAAAAAAACCGCATACTATTGGTTGATGATGACCCCGATCTGTTGAAACTGCTTTCGATACGTCTATCTTCAGCAGGTTATCATGTCGAGCTGGCATCCAGTGCGGAGCAGGCGCTGGCCAACATCGCCGTTGCCCGCCCAAGGGTGGTGATTACCGATCTGCGCATGCCCGGCATGGACGGCATGGCGCTGTTTCAACAACTGCACGCCAAGGATCCAGCCCTGCCGGTGATCCTCCTGACCGCCCACGGCACCATTCCCGACGCCGTGGAAGCAACCCAATGCGGCGTGTTCGCTTATCTGACCAAACCCTACGACCCAAAGGCCCTGTTGCAGCTGATCGAACGCGCCGTCGCCCTGCCGCTGCCCGACAACTCTGTACAGGGTGATATGGATGAATCCTGGCGTGAAGAGATTGTCACCACCAGCCCGGTAATGGTGTCGCTGCTGGCCGAAGCGCAACTGGTGGCGGGCAGCGACTCCAATGTGCTGGTTCAGGGAGAATCCGGAACCGGCAAGGAACTGCTTGCCCGCGCCATCCACAAGGCAGGAGCCCGCGTCAGCAAGCCCTTTGTGGCCATCAATTGCGCAGCCATCCCTGAACAGTTGCTGGAGTCCGAGCTCTTCGGTCATGCCAAAGGGGCCTTTACCGGCGCGGTTTCGGCCCGCGAGGGTCTATTCAAGAGCGCCAACGGAGGAACCATTTTCCTCGATGAGATCGGCGATATGCCGCTCGCACTCCAAGCCAAAGTACTTCGCGTACTGCAGGAGCGGGAGATACGACCGATCGGCTCCAGCCAGATGGTACCGGTGGATGTACGCATCATATCCGCAACACACCGCGATCTGGAGCAGGCCGTGGCCGATGGTGAGTTTCGGGAGGATCTCTTCTACCGGCTCAACGTGGTAAGCCTCTCGTTGCCGCCACTGAGAGAGCGAAGGGAGGACATACCCCTGCTTGCGCGCCACTTCATGGAACAACAGTCGGGGAAGAGACGTGCCGAAGCCTTCACACCAGAGGCGATGGAACTGCTGATCACCAACGACTGGCCGGGTAATATCCGCCAGCTGCTGAATGTGGTGGAACAGTGCTGTGTGCTGTGCACAACCAGCCTGGTATCACCTGCCTTGGTGTCCAGGGCGCTGCACAACAAGCCGCCCGGAATCGATCTCACCTACGCCAATGCAAAGCAGCAGTTCGAACGGGAATATCTGATACGACTGCTGAAAATAACAGGCGGCCGGGTTTCGGACGCAGCACGTCTGGCCGGGCGTAACCGCACTGAGTTCTACCGTCTGCTTTCCAAGCATGTGCTGAATCCATCAATGTTCAAGACGAACGATGCCTGACAGAGGCAGGCCACGGCTGAACACGATATACTTGTTTGACCGTTCGATGCTCTGCCCGGGAGGTTGTTCTGTTCAACAATGGTGTGTTTCTTGACGTGGGTTCAGTCGATCCCGGGGACATAGAATGGTCTGGGTTCAAGACCCTGGCCCGCCATTGGTCCTGGCATCAGGCCACCACGGCTCGGCAGACGCTGCAGCGGGTCGTCGATGCCGACCTGGTAATCAGCAACAAGGTAGTGCTCGATCGTACTCATTTGACCGCCTGCAGCAACCTCAAGTTGATCTGCGTCGCAGCGACGGGGACCAACAACGTGGACCTGGAGGCCGCTGCGGATCTCGGCATCGCGGTGACCAATGTGACCGGTTATGCCAATGCTTCTGTGGTGCAGCACGTCTTCTCCCTGATCCTGTCACTGATCACCCAGCAGCAGCGTTACCAGGCGGCGCTGGCCAGAGGCGACTGGCAGCGCGCAACCCATTTCTGCTTCCTCGATTACCCCATCTGGGAGTTGTCGGGAAAGACCCTGGGCATTCTCGGCTACGGCGAACTGGGCAGATCGGTGGCCCGGGTGGCATCGGCTTTCGGTATGAAGGTGGTGATTGCCCAGCGGCCTGGCGGCCCACCACAACCCGGGCGCATACCCCTGCATGAATTGTTGCCACAAGTCGATGTAATGACCCTGCATGCGCCGCTGACGGAACAGACCAGGGATCTGATCGGCGCCAGGGAACTGGGATTGATGCAGCCTCACGCCCTTTTGATCAATACCGCCCGCGGCGGCATCGTGGACGAGCTCGCGCTGGCCGAGGCGTTGCGTGACGGCAGCTTGGGCGGCGCCGGTGTGGATGTACTCATGACAGAACCGCCGGTGGAGGGCAATCCGTTGCTCGACCCTGAAATTCCCAATCTGATCGTTACCCCACATATCGCCTGGGCTAGCCGTGAGGCAAGACAGCGCCTGGTCGATGGCGTAGCGCAAAACATACGGGCCTTTGTCGATGGAAAACCTCGCAGTCGTATCGTCTGATGCAGGATTTCTGTCAATATACGATCCTGATCAGTCACGTTGCTCAGCCATTGAATCAGCGACCGGCCGTTGTGTTGAGTTTTGAGTGGATGGGTAAACGGAAAAAAGATTGTGGGTATCGGTTCAATCTACCATAATATTCACATATGAATAGGGACTATTCATGAGTTTCAATGATTCACCTTTCATATGTAATGTCAATCTATCCAAAATCGATTCCACGCGGGTTCATCAAAAAATCCTGCACTGGTCTGCTCTTCGCCCTCTGTTTATCGATTGCATTGGCCAGTTCCGATTGTTTCGCGGATCGTAAAAAAAGGATTCTCGTTCTGCATTCGTACCACCAGGGACTGGAGTGGACCGACAATATCACAAAGGGTATCCAATCGGTCTTTCAGCCGTATCAAGCTCATTTCGAAATAAATTATGAATACCTCGATACGAAAAGAAACAGCGGCAGAGAGTATATGGATACGATGCTCAAATTCATATCGAAGAAAAACGAGCATATCGACTACGACGCGATAATCGTTTCGGACAACAACGCACTGAAACTCATCAACGAAGGCAGTATTGCCTTCAAAGGCAAGCCACCCGTGGTTTTTTGCGGCATCAACAACTACACCGACGCACTGATCTCCGGTATTCAACAGGCAACCGGTGTGGCCGAAAAGACCGATCATCGCGCCACCATCGAACTCATGCACAAGCTGCACCCGAAAACTGAACGTCTGGTCGTCATCATCGATAATACACCGACGGGAGATGCCATCAGAGAAGAATTCAGGGAAATCGAGAGCAGCTATGAGAATCAGTTCGAATTCATATTCTGGCGGGACTTCCTGCTCGCGGAGATTCCGCAGTTGCTCGCCACACTCGGTGATGGCAGTCTCATCTACATCACGACTTTCAATCGCGACCGGGTAAACAACTTTATCTCCTACAGCGAAGGCATAGAGATGATATCCCGATATGCGAAGGTCCCCGTCTATGGTTCCTGGGATTTCTACCTTGGCAAGGGAATCGTGGGAGGGAAGATCACCTCCGGGCGACTCCAGGGGGAACAGGCGGGCAGACTGGCCCTGGAAATTCTCAGCGGACACCAGGCGACTGAGTTGCCGATTGTCACCGACAATCCGAGCCAGTACATGTTCGACTACAATTATCTGGAAAAATACAATATAGACAAATCATCTCTGCCGGCCCACAGCCGCTTCATCAACGCTCCACCCACTCCCTACGAAAGGTACAGGACCGTTCTTGTCATCGTGACGCTTCTCTCCCTAAGCAGCGCATTGATCATCATGTGGAAGTTCAAACGGCAACAATCGATCCTTGTCGCGAAACAGGCCCTGGCAATGGAACTCGAAAAGAAGGTAAAAGACAGAACAAAAGAACTCGAGAGGGCCAACAAGGAGCTGCAACGGCTTTCAAACCTGGACGGACTCACCCAGATCTACAACCGGCGCTATTTTGACAACACCTTGAAATCGGAGTTGAACAGGCTACAGCGCACCTCGACCCCTCTTTCACTCATACTCTGCGATATCGATGCCTTTAAAATCTACAACGACACATACGGTCATCTGGCGGGGGATGACTGTATCCGAACCATCGCCGCTACAGTTCAAGAGTATTGCAAGCGGAACTCGGATGTGGCCGCACGCTATGGGGGAGAGGAGTTCGCCATGATCCTGCCGAATACCGGTCCGACACAAGCCATGGCTATCGCTGAGGAGCTACGACTGGCGATTGAACGAAAAATGATCCCCCATAAACACGCAGCGGTGAAAAATGTCGTCACCCTTAGTTTTGGTGTGGCTTCCATCATACCCGACATTGACACCACGCCTTCTAAGCTTATCGCTCTGGCCGACAAGGCCCTGTACGAAAGCAAGCATGGCGGACGCAACCGCTCAACCTTGAAAACAGCTTAAAGGAATATCACTGCTGTCCCGTTAACTTTAGTAATCATTCATGTAACCATTTAACAAAACTGGATTATGTCTAACTACAGCTGTTTGAGACATCAAAAATGTAAACGAGCGTCCCTTCTCCCACAGGGAGAAGGACAGGATGAGGGGATTGGAAAATCAAGGCGTTAGCCTTTCTAATCCCCTCTCCCCAGCCCTCTCCCGGAGGGAGAGGGAGTTAACGGGACAGTAGTGAAGGAATATATAAAACCGCAAATGAACGCCAATCACCGCAAATTCTCGCAAATGCATTGACAGGCAATAACCTTGGCAGGTTTAACAACCCGTAACCGACTCAGCAAATACCTACCTGAATCCGTGGACTCAGGTTAATGGCAACTTCAGCAGAAATTCCGTGCGGACAGCCTTTGGCGGGCAAATCATCGACCACCATCTTGTTTACAGGTTTCATTTTGCGCTTATTCGCTGTGATTAGCATTCGTTCGCGGCTTGAATTAATATCATTTTGCTACCCACCCGATCTGGTGCGGCGTCTCACTAATTGATTCCGGCGTGAACAGGTGAACCTTCGATTCAGACTCAATCTCATAGTCACCCTGGTGCTGTTGGTCATCTTCACTATCAGCGCCATACAGGCGGTGAACAAGGCCAGGGAAAATGTCCGTGCCGAGCTGGAATCGGTAATGGTGTTCGCCATGCATACGCTGGCTGCCGAGTTGAATCATATTAAACAGACCGAGGCGTTGAAGTGGGACAGGTCTGCGCTATTCGACCTGAATCAACTGGCGAATATTCGCCATCTGCAGATAGCTTTTTACGACCTCGACCACAACCTGATTGAAAGTAACCAGACAGCACCGAGGGAAAGGAGTGATTCGACCCCGAACTGGTTCAAGCAATTGATGACCACGGCATTGCAGGATATCCCCAGGCAACGCCTGCCCGTCTACACCAATACGACCAAACTGGGGGAACTGGTCGTCAGCCCCGAACCCGGCAGTGAGATCTCCGAAGCATGGGAGGAGACAAGAATGCTGCTGGCGATGCTCTTTCTGGTTTTCCTGGCGGTGAACATCATGGTTTACCTGGTTGTTGCCCATGCCTTGAAACCTATTTCGCACATCACCAATGCCTTGTCCGACATCGAGTCGGGAGCACTCGAAACCCGGCTCCCCATTTTCAAGCTTCCCGAGATGGCGGGTATCAGCCAAAAATTCAACACTATGGCATCGACAATGCAAAACAGCATCCGGGACAACCATCGCCTGACCCAGCGGATAATCCGCTTGCAGGAAGCGGAACGCAAGAGTCTCGCACAGGAGCTGCACGACGAGATCGGCCAGCATTTGACGGCGATACATGTTGACGCATCAGTGATCAAGCAATCGACTGATCGAGCCACCAGCATCAAAAGCGCCCGGGCCATCGATGAGGTCGCATGCCATATGATGGTAATTCTGAAAAGCATGCTGAAACGTTTGAGACCCGGCGGTCTCGATGAGTTGAGTTTCATCGATGCGCTGCAGGAGCTGGTAAACTCCTGGCAACGCAGGCACACCCAGACCGATCTCAGCTACCGGCTCCGTGGTGAGTTCCGCCTGAATGACGAGGCCATTCAATTGACCCTGTATCGTGTTCTGCAAGAGTGCCTGACCAATATCAGTCGCCACGCCGGGGCAACCGAGGTGGCTGTCGGTTTGAATGAGTGCGAATCAGCCTATAAGCTCGAGGTCAGGGATAACGGAAAGGGGTTTGATGTCATGCAGCAGAGATCCAGTTTCGGAATTTGCGGGATGCAACAGCGGGTTGACAGCGTGAATGGCCACATGGAAATAGATTCCAGGCCTGGCGACGGGGTGACCATCAGGGTAAGCATTCCAAGGCAAGGAGAGTTGATTTGAGTCGGACCATCAGCGTGGTGTTGGCGGATGATCATGGCGTCGTCAGGTCCGGCCTGACCAGGCTGTTGGAGCAAAACAGCGATATAAGCGTGATCGGCGAGGCCGGGAATGGTGAGCAGGCCTGCCAACTCTACCGTGAGCTTATGCCGGATGTTCTGGTCATGGATGTGTCGATGCCGGGCATCAGCGGGCTCGAGGCACTGAGACGCATCATAGGGGATTGGCCCGATGCGAAGATCATCATCTACACCATGCACGAAAATACCACCTATGCCGTTCAGGCAATGAGTGCCGGTGCAATGGGATATATCGCAAAATCAGGGCCGACGAGCGACCTGATAACCGCGGTGCGTCGAGCCATTGAGGGAAAAAAATATATCAGCGGGGATATGGCTCAGAATATCGCATTGAACAGCGTTGCCAGCGATGACGATCCGAGACAGGTGCTGACAACCCGGGAATTCGAGGTGTTCCGCCTGCTGGCGCAGGGCAAGGTCATAGAGGATATCGCCAGTCACCTGGATATAGGGCACAAGACAGTCGCCAATCATCAGACCAGTATCAGACAAAAGCTCGACATTCACTCCCCTGTCGAGCTTGTCCGTCTGGCAATTAAATATGGGGTGATCTCGAACCAGTAGGTTCAGCGCCGAAAGCCGGTCTCCATGGTGTAGAGCTCCGGATTGAGCGAACTTAGCGGCTCACGCAGTTTTTCGATCTCGGCGGCGGGTGCGTGGACCTCGAGACGGATGAGATCGGCGATCTTAAGCACCTGATCCAGCAGTTCGCCGACGTTTTCAAGGTGCGCGAGCATCCCGTCCGCATCGGCATAGCCTTCGCGGCAGTGTGCCAGCATGCCGTTGAAGCTGAATCCGTAGTGCATGCATTTGGGTTCTGTTTGGGTCTTCTCCACGAACTGCTCGCCGAGGCGGCGGAACTCCTCCAGCTTGCCGTCGTGGATATTGAAGTAGGGAACCAGGGTACAGCAGGGATCGGTCAATGCCATGGAGTTCTCCTTTGGGCGTGGTTGAAATCTGTTTTTTTCTTGATCGTTTATCTCATTCGGTGCGGCAAGCCGCACCCTACGGGAATCTTAAGCGTAGCCGAACCTTACAGAATGAACCACATGGGCAACCGGCATCCACGGAGTCCATATCTCAATCCCCGAAATCGTAACGCAGGGTCAATCCGGCATAGACATCCCGGTCGGGAGCCGGCTCGAAGTAGCGTCCGCCAAAGGCGTTGATACGTACATTGCCGTTGTATTGCTTGTCGAACAGGTTGTTCACACCGACAAAGGGTGAAAGCTCCCAGGGACCGAAGAATCGGGTGTAGCCGAACCGCAGATCGGACACGCTGTAGGCATCATTGGTTGCCGTATTGGCGTTATTCGCGTAGATCTCATCCACATAGAGCGCGGTGAACTGGCCATAGACACCATTGGGATGAGTATAGGTGAAATCGGCGCTGAGGAGGTTTTGCGGAACGCCGGGTATGGTGTTGCCGCTGAAGTCGTTGCCATTGTCGTCGATGAACTTGTCGAACTCGAAGTCGGAGTAGGTATAGGCCAGGGTGGTGATCAGATATTCTACCGGCTCGAACACCAGCTGGGCCTCCAAACCGTTTCGCCTCGATTCACCCGCATTCTCATAGTAGGAGGCACCATCGATCTCATAAGGCACCAGCTCATCGGTGACGTCCATGGCGAAGATGGCCAACTCGTAGCGTGCGCGCTCCCCAAGCCGTCCTTTCATCCCGACCTCGAAGCTTGTGGCAACCTGCGGATCTAGCTGTTGATTGAAACCCGCGCCGTCGGGATCACGTAATTCAACGGCGGTCGGCGTCTCGAACGAGCGGGAGATGTTGGCGTAGAGGTTGAGTCCCGGCCTCGGGGTAAAACGCACACCCAGGGAGGGGCTGAACTTACGGAAACTGCGATCACCGGAATCGTCGCCGTTGCCGAGGAAGTTGTCCTCAACGTCGAATTCGACACGGTCGTAGCGACCGCCCAGGGTCAGCTCCATGCGCTCGCTGAGACTGTACTCGTTTTGAACATACAACCCGATGCCATCGACCGCCTCGTCCTGATCCTGGGTCTTTTCACCCAGACTCTCCCCTGCCAGGAGGTACCGTTTGCGCTCGTCGGCCTGACGGTCCAGGTCGATGCCTGCGGTTAGCCGATTTGGGTGACCGCCCAGCGGGGCGCTGTGAGTATACTGCGCACCGCCGCCGACGGCGAAGCGATCCAGCACTACGCCCTCGCCGGTTGCCCCGATGGGCAGACGGTTGGCCAGATCGCGCCAGACGTAGTAGTTGCGCAAGCGCAGCTCACCGCTGTCGCCCATCGGGCTTTCGTAGACGAATCCCAACCGGGTCTGCTCCAGCTCCTCTCCGGAATCGAGACTCAGGTTTCTGCTCCAGGCCGATGTCGGCTCCTCCTCGGCCAGGGTCTCGGTCAGCCCGCCGGGGTCATCGGCCCGCGGGGAGTCTGTGTAGTTGAGCACGGTGGTCAAGCGGCCGTCGCCGAGGGCAAACCCGAACTTGCCGTTCAGCGAACTGAGCTCCGTGGCGCTTTGTTCGCGATAACCGTCGTAACTCAGATCCGAGAGATTGACCAGATAGTCGAAGCGCTCCGCCTTGGCGCCGAACTTGAGCTGGTGTTTCTGAAAGCCGTCCGCGCCGAAGCTGGGACGCAACGAAACGAAGGGGGTCTCCGGCGCCTCCTCGGTCTCGATCAGCAGCGCGCCGCCCGAGGCGTTGCCATAGAGCGAGGAGACGGGGCCGCGAATCACCTGCATGTTGCCGATGGATCCGATATCGATGCTGTCCACATTGGCCTGACCGTCGGGCAGGGTTTCGGGAATGCCGTCCACCAGCACTTTGATGCCACGTATACCGAAGGCGGAACGGGCACCGAAACCACGGATGGAGACACGCAGATCCTGGGCGAAGTTGTAGCGGTTCTGCATGAAGATGCCGGGCACCCTGGTCAACGATTCGTCCAGACCCAGCTGGGGTTCGGCGAATTGAACCTCATCCTGCTGCACGATACTGACGGCGGCGGGAACCGACTCCAAAGGCTTTTCAACCCTTGTGGCGGTGACCGAGATGTCATCCAGGGCGGTCGCCCTGCCCGATTCGTCTGCGATGACAGCGCCGGACAGCAGGCTGGCGATCAGAAACAGGGGCGGTGCCGGGGTTTGACGAACAATGGACATCATGATTCACTCCGAAAATATGTACGGCCTGTTAAATGCAATAAATAATCCACTTATTCCCGGGATACCATGGGATATTTTCCCGACAACCGCTGAGCGGTTTTCCCGATGACCCTGACCCACCGCCTGATACTGCTGGTGATCGCCATCGTCATGGCCATGCTTGCCAGCGGCGCCTACTACGCCATCGACTTCGTTCGCGGCAACATCTCGGAGGAGATCGAGTCGAGCGCCCGCCTCACCATGCAGCTGCTCACCGCTGCGTTGATCAGCGGTTCGGCCGATAACCAGCCCCAGGAGCAACAGATCCTGATCAGTCATCTGCAGAGACTCAACGATATCCGCCATCTGCATATCGCCGTGGTGCGTGGCGACGGCACCATCATCTATCCCTTCAGCGAACGTCAACAGGTGCGCCGGCCGAGTGTGCCTGCCTGGTTCTTCGAGCTGGTCAAACCGCCGCCGGCGGAGTATCGCAAGCGCATCGCCAGCCCTTTGATAGGCACCAGCGAGATCGTCATCCTGGCCGATCCCATGGACGAAATCCAGGATGCGTGGCGCCAGGCGCGCTCGATCGTGCTCCTGACCCTTGCCTTCACCCTGCTCTACCTGGCGCTCATGGCCCTCGTCATCCGCCGCTCGTTGCAGCCGGTCAGCCAGATCAGCGCGGGGCTGGGGATCATACAATCGGGAGACTACGCCGCCCGCCTGCCCGAATTCAATCTCCCTGAACTCAACCGCCTGTCGCAGCAGTTCAACCATATGGCCCGGGTGCTCGATGAGCAGCAGCGTGAGAACCGCCAGCTCAACAAGCGACTGCTCTCGGTCCAGGAGTCGGAGCGCCGCCATCTCTCCCGTGAACTGCACGACGAACTGGGCCAGTCGATCAGCGCCATCAAGGCGATGGCGGTAACCCTGAGACAGCATTCCAATGACAAGGCTGAGGGCGCAAACGCCATCATCGGCGTGTGCAACCAGATGTACGGCGTGGTCCGCGACATGATGAACCGGCTGCGTCCGGTGGCCCTGGAGGAACTGGGCCTGGTGACGGCACTGGAGCGCCTGGTGGACGGCTGGAACGATCACCAGGAGGAGTGCTTCGCGGCCCTCCATATCGATGGCGTGTTCGACGGCATAGACGAGGACACCGCAATCAGCCTCTATCGCATCGTACAGGAAGCGCTGACCAACGTCGCCAAGCATGCCGCCGCGGAGAAGGTCGAGATCCGGATCGAACGCAATGCGCAGAACAATATCGCGGTACACATAGAGGACGATGGCCGCGGCTTCGACAAAGACAACAGACATAAGGGCATGGGCCTGCTGGGCATGCGCGAGCGGGTCGAGGCGCTGAATGGGAAAATCTCCCTTGCCAGTGAACCGCAGCGGGGTGTATCAATTGATATCATCATACCTATCACGCCTACTGCAGTGTCCATTCAGAAACACTATGAAAATGGGTAGGCGACTGACGGTTGTCTTTCGCAGTAGCGGCATGGACGCCGCGTAAGCCCCGTCAGCACAGGGTCGTGCTGTCGGGGCGTCGGAGAAAGACAACCGTCAGGCGCCCAGGGGTAGAAATGTACTCGTAGTCTGCGGACGGATATTATTCAAGTGAAAAGATGAACAAAATCCGCGTACTGTTGGTTGACGATCATGCCGTGGTGCGGGCAGGCTACCGCACCCTGCTCGACGGTATGCCCGATATCAAGGTCGTAGCCGAGGCCGAACGGGGTGAGGAGGCGTGTCAGCGCTATGCTGAACTGCTCCCCGACGTGGTGGTGATGGACCTCTCGCTGCCTGGCATCGGCGGCCTGGAGGCGACCCGCCGCATCGTCGCCCGCGATCGCGAGGCCGCGATCCTGGTCTTCAGTATGCACGACGACACCGCCTTCGTGGAGAAGGCCCTGGCGGCCGGGGCGCGCGGCTATATCACCAAGAACAGCGCCGCCGAGATCATGGTCGACGCGATACGCGCGGTGGCGGCCGGCCAGGCCTTCATCGACCACGAACTGGCGCAGACCCTGGCCCTGCGCCGGGCCGGCGGCGGCCGTGAGATCTTCGACTGCCTGACCACCCGTGAATTCCAGATATTCAATCTCCTGGCCCACGGCAAAACCCCGGCTGAGACCGCCAGCGAACTTGCCCTGAGCTACAAGACCGTGGCCAACTACACCACTCAGATCAAGACCAAGCTCAATGTGAAGACCACCACCGAGCTGGTGCACCTGGCGATCCGCTACGGGATCATCGATCCGGTCAGCGAGTAGTTGTTGTGCTATTTCGTCCGCAAATGAACGCTAATAAACACAAATGTTAGTTGACCCGTAGGGTGCGGCTTGCCGCACCGAAACCTCATTTGCCATATGGCATATGCGTATTCAGGGTTAATGGTGCGGCAAGCCGCACCCTACGCTTTTTCCAACGTCATACCCGGAAAGTCGATTTTGTGTTCCCACGATGGACCATGGGAACCGAAGATAGTTTGCGTACCTGCTTACGCCAGCTGCAGGTGTCACGGGTGACACTGTTCAAATTTGCTCTATTCTGGCACGGGAAGATTTCCCGAAATCCCGAGAAAAGCTCCTCTTCAATTCGGCATATGAAACACATATAAATTCACTCAAAAGCGACAATAGAGTGAAACGACCATGCCCGCTGTACTACTACGACAGACAAACAATAAAACATTTCTGTTCGCTGCCTCCCTCGTCCTGACGGGCTCCGGGACGGGGTGGGCGGACGAGCGCCTGCAGTCCATCGACGTCATCAGCACGACCCCGCTGCATGGGGTCGAGATCGAGCGCAACCAGCTACCGATGCATACTGAAATCGCCACCGACAGGGATCTGCAAAAGCAGCAGAGTCTCGACCTCTCTGAGTTTCTCAACCAGCGCTTCGGCAGCGTCTTTCTCAACCAGGCGCAGAACAACCCCCTGCAGCCGGACCTGCTCTATCGGGGATTTGTCGCCTCGCCGCTGATGGGACTGCCACAGGGGATGTCGGTCTACATGGACGGAGTGCGTATCAACGAACCCTTCGGCGATACCGTCAACTGGTCGGTGATCCCCGAGTCGGCCGTCGCCGGGGTCAACCTGATGGCGGGCTCTAATCCCCTGTTCGGCCTCAACACCCTGGGCGGCGCGCTGTCGGTGCGCACCAAGAACGGCTTCACCCATCCGGGGGCCGAGGTGGAGCTCTCGGGCGGCTCTTTCGGACGCTGGTCGACCACCGCCAGCATCGGTGGCAACCGCGACGAGCTGGGTTACTTCGTTACCGGGAACTACTTCGAGGAGGATGGCTGGCGGGATCATTCGCCGTCGGAATCGAAACAGCTTTTCGGAAACCTTGCCTGGCAGGGAGAGGAAGGCTCCCTCGATATGACCCTGAGCCTGAGCGACAGTAACCTGATAGGTAACGGCCCGTTGCCGGCAGACCTGCTGGAGGAGGATCGCGAGACCATCTTCACCCGCCCCGACATCACCGATCAGGAGGCGGCACTACTGCGCCTTGGCGGACAGCACGCAGTGGGCGAGAACATCATCCTCGAGGGGGCGTTCTACTACCGCAACAGCAAGATCGACGCCCTCAACGGTGACGACTCCGATTACGAGGAGTGCGAGGAACCCGGCAACGCCGGCTTCGTTTGCGCAACGGAGGATGGGGACGAGGCGGTCGTATTGGATCAGGACGGCAATCCGGTGCTGGCGGATGACGATGTGGAAGGCGCCACCGTAAACCGCTCCGCCAGCGACCAGGACACCCTCGGTTTCAGCTTTCAGTCGGCCTTTCTACAGCCGCTGGCGGGCAAGGAAAATCAGTTGATCGTCGGCATGGCGGCGGATCGCAGCAAGGTCGATTTCTCCGCCGGCACCGAGCTCGGCAGCCTCGACGAAAGCCGCCAGGCGATTGGCAGCGGCATCTTCGTCGAAGAGAGTTTCACCGAGGTGGAGACCGAGACCCGCAACCTCTCCTTCTACCTGACAGACACCTGGTCGTTCAGCGAACAGCTGGCGCTGACGCTCTCCGGACGCTGGAACCGCACCGGGATCGAACTGCGCGACCAGCTGGGCACGGAGCTCAACGGCGATCACAGCTTCAGCCGCTTCAACCCCGCCGCCGGCCTGGCCTACGACCTGACGCCGGGGATCAACCTCTATGCCGGCTACAGCGAATCGAACCGGGCGCCCACCGCCATGGAGCTGACCTGCGCCGACCCGGAGGATCCCTGCCGCCTGCCCAACGCCTTCCTCTCCGATCCGCCACTGAAGCAGGTGGTGGCCAAGACCTGGGAGACGGGCCTGCGCGGGTCAAGCCCGGGCCTGGCCTGGCACCTGGGCCTGTTCCAGACCACCAACCAGGACGACATCCTCTTCATCAGTGCCGGCGCGCTGACCAACGAAGGCTATTTCGACAACGTGGGCGAAACCCTGCGCCGGGGAATCGAACTCAGTCTCAGCGGCAGCCTGCTCGACAACCGGCTCGACTGGTTCGTCAACTACACCCGCCTGGAGGCGACCTTCGAGGAGAACTTCAACATCGCCAGCCCCAACAACCCCTACGCGGTGGATGGCGAGATCAGCGTGCAATCCGGCGACCGCCTGCCCGGCCTGCCGGAGAACCTGTTGAAGGCGGGCCTGAGCTACCGCCTGACCTCCAAACTCTCGTTCGGTGTCGATGCCCAGTACAGTTCCGACACGGTGCTGCGCGGCGACGAAGCCAACCTGGATGACGAAATAGACGGCTACACCGTGATCAATCTGCGAAGTGAATACCAGGCGAGCGACAACCTCAGGCTGTTCGCCAAGGTGGATAACCTGTTCGATACCGAATATGAAACCTTCGGCCTTTACGGCCAGGCCGACGAAGTGCTGGGGGACGAGTACGACAATCCCCGCTTCCTCTCCCCGGGCTCACCGAGGGCGGTTTGGGCGGGTATCAACTACAAATTTAATTAGAGGGAATTGCTGACAGGGATAACAGGGTTTATGTCCTCGGTGTGGGCCGGCTGATCGATTTGGGTGAGTGGACCTTAGGGTCTACAATCAGGCATCACTCAAAGAAGATCCCGGCCCTTGTTTTTTTACGGGCAGTGTTGGAGGCAGTGTGGAGTTCGTAAAACAATATCTCGATATCTTTATCTTCGGGCTGCTCGGCCTGATGAGCTTTGTCATGGTCTGGTTCGTCATCGAACGCTACCTCTTCTTCGCCCGCGTCAGCCTCGCCGACTATGAGCATCCCGACACCCTGAACATCGCCCTCACCGCTCACCTGACGGCGATCGCCTCGATCGGCGCCAACGCCCCCTATATCGGCCTGCTGGGCACGGTAATGGGGATATTGGTCACCTTCTACGATCTGGGTCAGGGGGGCAACATAGAGCCGTCGACGATCATGCTCGGCCTCGCCCTGGCGCTGAAGGCCACCGCCATGGGCCTGGTGGTGGCGATTCCGGCGATCCTCTTCTACAACGCCCTGCTGCGCAAGGTCGATGTGCTCACCGAGCGCTGGAAACGGACGCAGGGATCATGAAGCGCATCGACACGGTCAACGTCATTCCCTTCATCGACATCATGCTGGTGCTGCTGGCGATCGTGTTGACCACCGCGACCTTCATCTACGAGGGCAAGATATCCCTCGAGCTACCCGAGGCGGAACACACGGAAACCCTCACCGACGTGGAGGGTGTGGAGATCGCCATCGACGCCGAGGAACAGATCTTTTTCAATCAGGCGACGGTGGACAGGGAAACCCTGGGTGAACGGCTCGCCACCCTGACCCCACTGACCCCGGTGGTACTCTATGTGGACAAGACGGTGCGCTTCGAGCGCTTCGTCACGGTGATCGATCTGCTTAAGGCGAACAAACTGGAGAAGCTCTCGATCGTCGCCCGTGGCGCTCGATGAGCACCCATACCCCTGCATTCCTGATCTCGGCCGTGATCCACCTGGGAGCGCTGGCGCTGGTATTGACCGGCGTCGCCCAGCTGCCCAGCGACACCCCCCGCGAGACACCGCTCGCGCTGAACCTGCAGATGTTTGAGCCGCCTCCGCCGCCCGAGCCGGAACCTGAACCCGTAGTCGAGATGGAACCGGAGCCGGAACCCGTGGTGGAGGTCGAGCCTGAACCCGAACCGCCGCCGGTTGAGCCTCCAGCGGAAAAGCCGAAACCTAAGCCGAAACCTAAGCCGAAGCCGAAGCCGAAGCCGAAGCCTAAACCCAAGCCCAAACCAGTGGCGAAACCCGAGCCAAAGCCAACGCCCGAGGAAAAGCCGGTGGAAACGGTGAAGAGACCACCTCCCCCGGCCGTGCCTGCTGTCGATGTCGGCCTGATTCGCCGTCTCGAGGAGGAGTACAAGGCGGCGCTGCGCAGTGCGATCGAGAACAACAAGGGCTACCCGCGACGCGCAGTGCGCCTGCGCCAGGAGGGGGAGGTGGTGGTCGGATTCACCATCCGCCGCGACGGGGTCATCGAGGCCCTGCGCATCGTCGAGAGTTCCGGCAGCCGTCTGCTCGACAAGTCGGCCCTCACGGCGGTGGAGAAGACCAGCGGCAAACTGCCCTTTCCCGATGAGATCGAGCGCGCACAATGGGAATTCACCATTCCCGTCAACTACGCTTTGCATTGATTGTATGCAACGGCAATCGCTTCAGAAAAACAGCAAATCAACGCCAATGTTCTCAATGAGCAAATAATTTCAGGCGTACAATTACTGCGAATCTCCCGTGGGCGGACTTGCGGCACATGAACGGTTGGGGTGTAGATACCTTAACGGGGTGCCGCCAATCCCAGTGGATGGTATAAATAACGGCCAGAGCTATTCGATCATAGGGCAGTGAACAGAGAATGAGCGACAAAATCATGCTGGTGGACAACTCGGCCGCTACCCGCGAGGTGCTTGCCCGGCGACTGCAGATGGCCATTCCGAAAGCCGAGATCATCAGCTGCGCCAATGCCGCCGAAGCACTGGAATGCGTGGAGCAGGATCGCTACGCGTTGATCACCACCGCCCTGCTGCTTCCGGACATGGACGGCCTGGACTTCTGCCGCAATGTCCGCGCCAGCAAGCGCAACCGTTATGCGCCGGTCATCGTTGTCTCTTCCGATGCCGATCAACGACTGCTCCACGAAGGCTTCAATGCGGGTGTCACCGATTACTTCGACAAGGCGCTCGGCTTCAAGGCGTTCGGCCAGTTCATCAAGTCGTTCCTGGAGCGCAATCCCGACCTGTGTGGGCGCATACTCTATATCGAGGACAGCAAGACTGCGGCAAGGACGACTCGCCAGATGATGGAACAACATGGCATGGAGGTCGTCCAGGTCAGCTCGGTGGAAGAGGCCCAGAGCCTGCTCGAAGATGCCCGCGACCGGCATATCAAAGACTTCGAACTGGTAATCACCGACTTCCACCTGAAGGGCAAAATGACCGGCGGCGACCTGCTCTACTTCCTGCGTGTGAATCTACGCTATTCGCCGCAGGAACTACCGGTGCTGGTCACTACCGGTAATGAGGAGACAAATACCCAGGTAGAGGTATTCAACGCCGGTGCCAACGATTTCGTCATCAAACCCCTGGTCGAGGAGATCGTCATGGCGCGGGTGCGCTCACTGCTGCTGGTCAAACATCAGTATGACAGACTGCACCGCCAGACCGAGGACATGGAGAGGATCGCCACCACCGATGCCCTTACCGGAACCCGGAACCGGCGCTACCTGGTGGACGAGGGCCAACGCTTTCTCAACGCTGCTGCGGCAGGCTGGGTGATTATCATCGATCTCGACCACTTCAAGAACATAAACGACACCAAGGGACATCTTGTGGGCGACCAGGTGTTGATGGCCCTGGGCAGACTGCTCAACCACCGTTTCAAGGATGGTTTGCCTGTGCGCTTCGGTGGCGAGGAATTTGTCATCATCGCCCATGGTGCAGAAATGCCGGTGCGCGCGGAGGAACTGCGCGAGATAGTAGAGAAGCTCCATCCCGCAGGCGTCGAAGTCACGGTGAGCATCGGTCTTGCCTGCAAGGACAACCACCCTGGCGAGGATCTCAACACCCTGCTGAGCTATGCCGACAAGGCGCTCTACGCGGCAAAGGAAAAGGGACGCAACCAGACCCGGGTGTATGGCCGTGATGGCAGTATAAGCCCGGCAGTGATATAGACTTCGACTCATGTCCCAACGCCTTATCATGCACATCGACCTGGATGCTTTCTTCGCCTCCATCGAACAGCGTGACCATCCCGAGTATCGGGGTCGCCCACTGGTGGTGGGCGCCGAGCCAGGTAACCGCGGGGTGGTGGCCACCTGCTCCTACGAAGCGAGGCGCTATGGCGTGCATTCGGCGATGCCGATCAACGAGGCCGCCCGTCGATTGCCACCGGAAACCGTCTATCTGCGCCCGAACGCGGCCAGGTACAGCGAGGTTTCCCAATCTATAATGGAGGCCCTCGAGGGCATCTCCCCCCTGGTGGAGAAGGTATCTGTCGACGAGGCCTTCCTCGATATCACCGGCATGCAACGGTTACTTGGATCACCAGAGGTGATCGGCCGCAAGGCCAAGCAGGTGATCCACCGAACGGTGGATCTGACCGCATCGGTCGGCATCGGACCCAATCGGCTGATCGCCAAGCTTGCCTCCGATTACCATAAGCCTGACGGGCTCACTATCGTACCTGCGGAGGAAGTCCAGACATTCCTCGACCCCCTCCCCCTGACTGTCCTGCGTGGACTTGGGAAGAAGAGCGCACCCGTCCTGCAACGCCTGGGGCTGAAAACCGTGGCCGACGTGCGCCGGCTACCCCTGCTGCAACTGCGCCGCCTACTGGGTGACCTCGCCGGCAGCAAAATCCATGAGCAGGCCCGTGGTATCGCATCAGACAGGGTTCACTGCGGAACCGAACGCAAGTCGATCTCCAAGGAGACCACCTTCGCGGAGGATGTCAGAGATCGGCAAATCCTGCGCGACAGCCTTCGCTGGGCGGCGCAGGAGGTAGGTTATATCGCCCGTCAGGAGCAGCGAAAAGGAAACCTGGTGACGCTCAAGATACGTTTTGGCAACTTCGAGACACATACCCGCAGCCGCACCCTGGCGGTGCCTACGGCAGCGGATCAGGAGATTTTCCGACACGCCTGGAATCTCTATCAAACCGAATCCTGGAACGGACGAGCGGTGCGCCTGATAGGATTGGGCATCAGCGGCTGGGAGAGTCTTGACTCCCCTGTGGCCCATCAAGGCGACCTGTTCGGTGAGATGGAAGCGCAATCCGACACCAGAGGGGACCGTCTCTACCGGACCCTGGATGCGGTCAGCGAGAAGTTCGGCAGGGAATCGATGCAGCTGGGTGTCGGGCGCCTTAAAAACAAACCTGGTTAACCATCATACTCTGCCACTCACAACTCAAAACACTGCTGTCCCGTTAACTCCCTCTCCCTCCGGGAGAGGGTTGGGGAGAGGAGACTAGAAAGGCTAACGCCTTGATTTCCAGATCCCCTCATCCTGTCCTTCTCCCTGAGGGAGAAGGAACGCTCGTTTGCGTTTTTGATGTCTCAAACAGCTATAGTTAGAAATAATCCAGTTTTGTTAAATGGTTACATGAATGATTACTAAAGATAACGGGACAGCAGTGAACTCAAAACTATGCGGGGTCGAAGGTTCAATGTCTGAGCATGGTGTGGATAGGCCCTCGGCGCTGACAGATTCGCCTGTGGGCAGATCTGTCAGGGAGGGCTGTTTGGAGTTGAAACTGTTGGAAGATCAGATTGAACTGCTGTCACAGTTAGTGGTGTAGATGGCAATCACCCGATCCTTGGTCACACGCACTCTTTCCACCGACAATGCCAGGCTCTCGGGTATCGATGTCTTGGTGCGCTGAACAGGAGAGGGATTGCTGCTTTCGGCAAACACGTAGACGGTATCGTTCAGCACCGCCCGCAACGAACGGAAAGTCCCTTTCGACTCTATGCCCCGTGCATTGAGATCGTGAATCGCCTGATCGATGTTGTGCAACCGGTATACGCGGCCATTCTCTTCATCATAGAGGGTATGCTGTGTTCCCTCGGCATCGACGCCAATGATCTTATCAACGATAACCAGTGTATCTTCCATGCCATTCGCTGATGTCATCGTCATCCCATCGACCGGCGACATAGAGTTGCCCGCCGCTGCCTGAAGGGAGATCAAGGCGAGCCCCAGTGCGCTCAACGCGCATATCGTATAGTTCAGTAAAATTTTCATCTCCTACCTCCGAAACTAAGAAACCATTCTCGACTCATCAATAAAAACAAGTCATAACAATAATGAAATGGACAGCGATGATACCTGTACTCCTGAAAGCCGCACCTGATCGTCAGGTTAAAGATCCGGTAATCTGTGCTGGCAGTCACAATCCGTACCAGCCACCACCTTTCCAGGCGGTTCGCACGATCAGGACCTATATCCATTTCACTGACTTAACTTGTTTTTTAGTTACCCATTCTTAAATGGGACTTAATCGACTGAAGAGAGAATCAGAAATGTGATCTGCTAGTTAAATCTTAATTAACTGTTAATATTGCGGATGTTCATTTATATACACGTGTGTTTCCCCCGTGCTTGATTTATAGTGCTGGAATCAATAGAAAAAATTCTCAAGAGAGTGTCGAATGGAGAAATGTCAACTATTCAGGATCAAGGGCAGTCTATTGACGGCAATCTGTCTTCCCCTGATCCAGTCCTGCACTGGAATCGGCGGGATATCGGGTGACATGCCGCTCAAGGTCGTATCCGAGCCAGAGGGCGCCACTGTCTACGTCATGGGGGAGGCGGTCGGCGAGACACCGCTCACGATCCCGCAACAGCGGATCTATCCCGCCGGTTATGACGCCGACAAACAGCAGCAGTATGGAAACCTGCTGATCAAAAAGACGGGATGTCGGGATCTCAGTAAACGGATACACTACAAGGACTTCGACACCGGCTTATCGTTCAGACTCGAATGCAATGGAACTCCAGGCGTCACCACCGAGCAGCAGATCGCCACACCGAGCGCACAACAGCAACAGGCAGCGAAAACCCGGGATGCGGATTTGGCACCGGGTTCCGAAACCCGCACCCAGCCTATCGCTACACCCAGGCAAACAGAGGCGGGAACGTCCGAAGCCGGGACACAGCCTGCGGAGACCACCGCCAAACAGCGCCTGATGCGAATCGATAATCTCAAACGCGACGGCCTGATCTCCGATGAGGAGTATCGGCAGATTCGTAAAAGGATCCTCGACGCGTTGTAGACGGTTACAAAACAAACCGTTAAAAGGCGCGATTCATGATCAGTCCGCAAATGAACGCGAATAAACGCAAATGTTGATTCCAGATGTACGGTTCAGCTTAACGCACTGTTAATCATACGAATAGGCGTAGGGTGCGGCTTGCCGCGCCGCTAATTGTTCTGATAGGTCTGTGTTATGCTGATTGATCTATTTTGGTGCGACAAGCCGCACCCTACATTTGGAGTTAACATTCGCACTTGCTTGAAGAGAAAACCCACAAAACAGATGGCTGAGTATTATGGGTGATCGGAAAAACAAGCCGCTGCCATATGGCAGCGGCCCTACCCAATGCTCTGATGCTTTAATATCTAATAGGTCGAAAGCAGGCGCAGATAGCTGACTACCCCTTCAATCTCCTCTTTACTGAGTATGCCCTTCCAGCCGGGCATCAGTGATTTACCCGGTGTTCCATTGGTGACCACATGAATGAGGCGGGAGTTCGGCAGCTTGTTCATCTCCGCGCTGTTGGTATGGTCCCTCGCTCTCAGATTCAGCACCTCCGCCAGGGGTCCATTCCCCTTCCCCGATCTGCCGTGGCAGGCGGCACAGTTGTCCTCATAGACACTCTTACCCAGTTTCGGATCTCCCGTGAGGGAGTTCTTGGAGTTCTGCAGGAACCGGATATAGGAGACCAGGGAGTTGATCTGATTTTCAGGCATCGCCAATCCCCACTGGGGCATGGCGCTGTTCCCGGAGCCATGCTTGACCGTGCCCTGTATCATGCCAAATAGCCGACGATCGGAGCTTTTGACGGCGCCGCCTTTTTCATTGGTCAGGTCGGCGGGTGCCACATCGAGTTTTTTCGCCAGCGGCCCATTGCCCTTGCCATCCGTTCCGTGACAGAGAAAGCAGGACTGATTGAACAGGGTATACCCCTCATAGGTGTTACCCGCGTAGGCAGTGACCGAAAACAATCCGAACACGCACACCGTCGCAGCCAATTTAGCCATTCTAATAACAATTCTATTCATGAGTTGATCCTCACTTGTATGGGTGCCGCAATCATGCGGCCGGGACGACTGAATGGTCGGTGGGTACCACCATTGTGACGCACGTCGTCCGTCAGAAGCCGGCGAAGAGCTGGATCAGCCATTTGCTGTCACGATCGTCGGCACGCGCATCCACGCCATCACCGCTCTCTTTCACATAGAAGAGTTCGAATCGGACATTTTGCGAAAACATGTAGTCTACGCCAATGGTCGTTTCATTGAACTCCGAGTCCTGTTCCGAACCATCATCGAGTGAGCTGTAGGCCACGAAGATATCGGCCTTGTTGGGCAGCACACCGAGTTGGGCGAGCAACCCGAACGCCTTGCCGTCATCGGTGTTGGTGCAGGGTTCCAGCAAGTGGGACTCATCGGCCGTGCAACTGCCGTAGCTGGCGTAGAGGCCCAGCGGCATACTGCCCATGCTCCCCTGCAACTGACCGTCGATGACCCAGCCATCCGTCGCTATCATCGTCTCGCCACCAGCGCCGTCCGCGACTTCGGCGTCGCCCGCCCAGAGCTGAAAGCCGAAACCGCTGTCCCAGGAGCCTATGAAGGGTGTATAGGCAGCGCGAAAATAGTGCGCCAGCCCGGAGGGTTTCACATGCATGTTATTTCCGTCCCATCCCGGCACCCAGGGTGTGTAGTTGACGAAGTAGTTATGACTCGAGGCGACCAGGGCGATACCCGTCGCCTCGCCGCTGCCCAAACCCAATGCCTGTGCCGCGCTGAATCCCTTGCGCTCCTCAATCGGCCGTTGCGAGCGCTGAGCACCGGTATTCAGCAGTTCAAAGCCGTACGCAGCACCCAGTCCGTCGGTGGAAAAGGGTATGACACTGAACTGGGTATTACCCGCCTTGCCCAGATTGAAGTGGATCTTGGTCGAAAGAAAAGAGTTGGCGTCCAACTGACCCAGTTCCATGAGAAATCCGGCATCCTTCGCCAGCTTGCCACCCACCAGCAGCGCCGCTTCGTCAGGCCACTGGATTTCACCGTAGTCAGTACCGGTATTGGTATTGCCATTGCTTTTGTTATAACGCAGCTTGGTTACCACCGAGGCGTTCAACATCAACGGCAGGGAGATATCGTCCCCCTCGATCAATCCCTGACCACCGGTCAAGGTATAACCACCGGATCTGAACGATCGGCCGAATGAGTTGAGTGCCGGAAAGTGCTGGAAATGGCAGGCGGTGCAGGGCATCCCCGTTTGGCGGGCAAATGCGGGCACGGCATCGGCCCGCTGAGGGGAAACCATTGCGACTATTATCAACAACATCCCCACCGTATAGCCATGCAACATCATGAGTCTACTATTCATACGCTTCTCCAGAGAGTGAAAGCTTCTTAAACCTGAATCCGCGAGTTAATCGGGGCGCATCGCACGAGCTCTGAACCCACGGATCCAGGTTAAACTCAGTCGTCGATACTGCTTTGCGATCAATCCTGATCCGGCAGCGGTTTCGCCGTCGGTGTCGAATGACCAGAGAACGACCCCTTGACCCTGGATGCCGCATGAGCAATGGCTGCATACTAAAAAACAACATCCGGAAAATGTTGGAAGTGGATGAATTGAAAAAAGCTGATTTCTTATATTGTCGGATATGGTGTACAAACCGATTCATCAACTGATGAGTCTGTACAGATCCCGGTCACCCCATCCATTGTCCCTTTTTTTGACTGCGCTGATTTGGCCACCTTGAGTCCTGCCATCACTTCTCTCTGCAATCATTTGTTTTGCCAGATTTTATTGATATTTGTGATCTGCGTCACAATAACCTTACCCCAAAAAAATCAGGTTTATTATGGGCAATTACCCTACTTTTCCGTGTAAGCAATAACCCACATCAAGAGGGATGAATGAGTGGGGGAGATACGCTGACCGGCTCAGGTTCCGCCAGCTTTTCCTGCTGACCGCATCGCTGTTTGTCATTGATCTGCTGATACCCGACATGATTCCATTTGCAGACGAGCCGCTGTTGGGTCTATTGACGCTGATGTTCGGCTCGTGGCGGAAAAGCAAGCCACAACAGACAACTGCCGGATAGGCGATCCTGGTTACCCACCATGCTCAGTCATCAGAGGGGAGCTGCGAGAATCATGGAACTACTTGAAGAATTATGAGTTTTTAGTTTTGAGTGGATATGTTCATTGCATTCATGGATCCTTATATCCCCCTCTCCCTGGCCCTCTCCCCATGGGGAGAGGGAATGCATGGATCAAGGGTCGGAATGAAAAACCGCTTGATTCCGCTACCAGACGGGAAGCGTTCGATCCACTCGAAAAGCACTTCCCCTCTCCCCTTGGGGAGAGGGCCAGGGAGAGGGGGGGGGGTAATCAGGTAACCATTTTACACATATCTCGGAGTTCAGATTACAATTTGAGGCCTAAACCGATGAATATGGATATAAACAAAGTGAACCAAATCCGTATGCTGACTCACCAGAAATGGTCCCGCTGCCATGTCAACAGGCTGGCGGTGCTTGCCTTTGTGCTGCTGTTTCTGCAATTCTTTTCCGGCTGCGCCTCGCTACAGAACCGCGAGGATATTGTCAGAGTGACCATCGCCGATTTGAAGCCCCTCGAATCGACCCTCATGGAGCAGCGCTACCTGCTGAAGATCAGAGTACAGAATCGCTCCAGGGATGCGTTGAAAATCGACGGCATGAGTTTCGACCTGGATCTCAACGGCAAGCGCTTCGCCTCCGGCGTCAGCAACCAGAAGGAGACCATCCCGGGATTCGGAGAATCGATACTTGAGGTCAAGTTGAGCAGCACCGTATTCGGCCTGATCAAACAGTTCGGCGTGCTCCAGGATCGCCGGAACCCAAGCTTCGACTATCAGATCAGCGGCACTCTGAGCTCACCGGACAGGATGCTTTCCCTGCCTTTCAGTGAGCAGGGCGAGATCGATCTGCTACCGAGCTCCGCAATGCCGAAAACAACACAATAGAATGAGTCCCCATTTGCCCGTGTGATTGCTGTCGGTCAACACATCTCGCCCAGGGGCCAATGGTCACGCATTGCTCACGGCTATCAGGTCGATGTCCGCATCGTCCTGTGGCGCGGCAGCGATGTGCTCAAACTGCCACTGACCGCGCTGTTCAGGGATGGAGACGAATGGGCGGTATTCGTGGAACACAATGGCAAGGCCGGCAGACGCACCGGCCTGGAGGCCGAGATCTTCTCCGGACTCTCGGCCGGCGATCGCGTAGTCGTGCATCCTGGCGACAAGCTAATGGAGGGCATCGCAATCAAGAACAGGGAGTCCAGTCAATGACGCTGCCTTTCGACAGCCGACGGTCTCCTACTGTACTGCCGACTTCCACTGCATCGAATTTCCACCAACACCGACACAGCGCGCCCGGCCGCTGGTCTTCGCGGTATACATGCGATGGTCCGCCAGCTCGACCTGGGATTTCCAGTCCTTGAGCCTGTCCTGCTGGACTTCGGCGATACCGATGCTGGCCGTTACCGGCGATCCATCAGGGCGGTCGCCGAGACCGGCCAGCATGATCCGGGAAACCACATCATTGGCTTCTTTGTGGTCAGCGGTGGGGAGCACGACGATGAACTCCTCACCACCCCAGCGAATCACGCTGTCCCCCTTTCTCACCGTGTCACGGATCTGCTGGGAGGCGACGCGCAGCACCGTATCACCCGTATCATGCCCATATGTGTCGTTGACCACCTTGAAGTAGTCCAGATCGAAATAGAGGATGGACAGGGGTTTCTCGCTCATCGCCGCGAGACGAAACTGCAGCTCGAGTATCTCGATGCCGGCACGGCGCGTGAGCATGCTGGTCAGGACATCGTAACTGGCGTGACTCACCTGCGAAAGCATATAGCGCAACTGGGTCATCGATGCGAACAGGGCGACACCCAGCAACAGTATCAACAACCAGATCGTGGAGACGGCTTTGGGGATCTCGGATGAGTCCTGCGGATAGACTGAGTAGACCACCACCACGAAAATCGGCAAGGAATAGGCCAGGAATTCAGAGATAGCCAAAGGAAAGAGTGTCAGTCCGGCCACCATCACAAACGGCAGCAGGGCATAGATCTCCGCAAGAACTCTCGCCGTACCGTTGAGTTGTTGTGTTGCGATAAAGTGGTCCGACAGCAGATAGAAAAGCGGTGTCACCGCAAGCATCGCGGCCAGCAGTATGCGGGCCAGCATGAGATCGGGCTCTCTGCGCGATTGCCAGGCTATGACGGCGAAACAGGCAGCCGCAACAAGGCGTATAATCAATAGCTCGCCCCAGAGCTCGCTGGGCAGATAGAGAATATCGATGATCGACCAGGCGGGAACCAGTATTGAGAAGATCACGCTGAAGAAGAAGACACGACTCTGCATCACCGCTGCGCGGTGACCCGAGATGGGCAATCCATGCTGTCTGGTGCTAAACAGCTCGTAGAGCTGATCCGTGGTGTGTATTCCTAATGACTCGATTAAAGATACATACATTTTTACTAAGTATTTCATCCCTACCACATCCCACATCAATGTGGACGCTACTATAGCGTTCGCTGATCCAAATCTTTAACAGCGAAAAGAATAAACCGTGATCCAGATCAATTGCCAACCCCGATCATATGGCAATGGTGTCGCAAGGAGTATACGACCCCTGATCCTGAAATCCGGTTTTGCGGCCCCATGGAGATTTAAACCATTTGTCAGTTGAACCGGAACTGGCTATCGTTATATGGTCATAGTGTTGAAGCATTCAGCAATGCTTCATTCACGCTCTGATGTCGTACAATCATTAACCGGTAAGCAAACAGGTAAGGTGTTGGAACATACCAGGGAGAAGACAATGGACAACAGCCTGGTGAGAAACTTTTCGATCTACTTTCGTCCCCGTTACGCGGCAACGCGACACCAACGACATTTCAGTTACACGATTCGCTACCAGGTCTATGCCGAGGAGCTGGGCTGGGAGCCTTTGAACAAGCACCGTCTCGAGCGCGATGAGTGCGACGAATATGCGCATCATTGCCTGCTGGAGCACAAAAGAACCGGGGACATCGCCGGTTGTGTGCGCCTGGTGATACCGCCGGACGGCGACTCGCAGGCGCCCCTGCCCTTTCAGCTGCACGATATCGATGTCATCAGCCCGAGCCTCGTGCGCAACCTCTTCCAGGGCAGTATCGGCGAGATATCCCGACTCGCGGTACCCAGCTGTTTTCGCCGCCGGGCCAACGAGTCGGGCAAACCCTTCATTCTCGATAACCGCAATCCGACCATGTTCACCACGGATGAGCGACGCAATTTTCCCAATATTTCCATCGGCCTCTACCTCTCGGCCATCGCACTGGTGGATCTCTGCGAACTCGATCGGGTTCTGGTAGTGATGGAACCGAGGCTGCAGCGTCATCTCAAACGTTACGGACTGAAGTTCCGCCAGATCAGCTCACCCTTTGAACTGAGAGGCGAGCGTGCCCTTTTCGAGTTACCACGCAACGAACTGACACGCCATATGAACCCGCAGATACAAAACCTCTACGAGTTCATTCGCAATGAGCTGGAATCCCAGCCATGGCAGCGGCCCAGGGAATCGGACGAGCGGCGCTACAGTGACCCGATTTGACTATCGGAACGCTTTTTCCCGTACTATCGGATGGGTCACCGAGACTGAACTCGAGCGGTTGCGCAACGCCCGTGTCGCCATTGCCGGCCTGGGCGGGGTTGGAGGAAGCCACCTGCTGACCCTGACCAGGCTTGGAGTGGGGAGATTCAACCTGGCCGATTTCGACCGCTTCGCGGTAGAGAATTTCAACCGCCAGGCGGGAGCCAACATGAACACGGTCGACAGGCCAAAGCTCGATGTATTGCTTGAAATGGCCCTGGCGATAAACCCCGAGCTCGATATCAGAGAGTTCCCACGGGGAGTGAATCCCGCCCAGGCGGAAACCTTCCTCCACGACTGCGATCTCTATCTGGATGGACTCGACTTCTTTGCCCTCGATGCAAGAAGGGCCATCTTCTGCGCCTGTGACAAACTGAAAATCCCGGCGGTCACTGCGGCGCCACTGGGGATGGGCTCGGCATTGTTGAATTTCCTGCCGGGAGGCATGAGCTTTGAAGACTATTTTCAACTCGAAGGTGTTGGTGAGTATCAGCAATATCTACGCTTTCTTGTCGGCCTGGCGCCGGCGGCCCTCCATGCAGCCTATCTGGTACTGCCCGAGCGCATCGATCTGGTGGCGAAGAAGGGTCCCTCCACTCCCATGGGCTGTGAATTGTGCGCTGGATTCGCTGCCTCCCAGGTATTGAAAATCCTGCTTGGCCGGGGGAAGGTGCTGGGCGCGCCCTGGGGACTTCAGTTCGATGCCTATCAAAACCGACTGCGCCGCACCTGGCGCCCGGGCGGCAATCGCAACCCGCTGCAGCGCCTGGCGATCCGCCTCGGGGAGCGCAAGCTCTCCCTGCCCGTCACCTGAACGACGCAACACCATTGCATCTGCGCTAAGGTTTTATGGAAACTGTCCCAAATACTACTCTAAACTCCAAAGCTTGAGTCAATCAGATCACAGGAGGTTGTATGTCCATACCAGGTATCCGAATTCAGTCGCTCGCTCTGCTTGTCTGTATCTGCCTAACGATATTGCAATCCCCGGTGCATGCCGGGGAGGCCGACTACCACTACGATCGTATAAACCTGCGCAGCAATGCTTCGGCAGAGGTCGACAACGACACCCTGATCGCCGTGCTCTACGCACAGCAGGAGGGAACCGAGCCGGGGCTGCTGAGCGACGGCGTCAACCGCCTGATCACCCAGGCCGTCAACGAGGCAAAGCGCAATGAAGACATCAAGGTACAGACCCTCGGCTATCGAACCTCGCCAATCTATCAGCAGCAACGACTGGCGGGCTGGCGCGTGCGTCAATCGATCCGCCTGCAGAGTATGAACAGTGAGAGCTTGAGTCGGCTGCTGAACAAACTGCAATCCTCCCTGGCACTGGAGTCTGTCAGCTACAAAATTTCACCGGAGCAACGCGAAAGCGTGGAAGAGGCGCTGACACTGCAGGCGATTGAGGCCTTTCGCAAGCGGGCCGAGCTGGTGACAAAACAGTTGGGACGCAGCGATTATCGCCTGGTGGAGATGACGATACAGAGCTCAGATCAGACCCCCCTCCCAATGCGCGCAAATATGATGGCCCTCGAGAGGGCTGCCGCCGCGCCTACTCTTGCAGCCGGTAGCCAGACCGTGCAAATCGAGGTCATCGGAACCATCGAGCTTCAGCTAGCGCGGTAAAGCACTTAAAACAGTTTTATTTACCTTTGTTCGCGTTCATACGCGGACTGAATCATGGAACCTCTGATTAATTCTCTTTTCGTCACCCCAGCGTATGCCGGGATCCAGGAAAATCAAGCATATAGATTCCGGCTTTCGCCGGAATGACGAATTAGCCAGAGTTTCCCTAAGCCTCTATCACCGACATTCCCGGCCCTTTTGCTCCTTTCACTCTCATCAGCCACTGCCTCGATGACTGAGTGATACAGGTAATCAGGATAAAATTTTACAATTCAATTGCCTTTCGGCCTCAATGTTTGCCGTCAGTGGACGATAAGGATATCGACACTTCAAACAAACTGACCTATGAGCAAGGACGGCGTTCACACACAGCATTCTACGAATCACACAAAGATGGTTGGCTCGAGCTAGGAGTCTCGACTTTCGAGAGGGCTTCGGCCCTCTCGATCATTTTTTCCACAATGGCGTAGATTCCCACATGCCGATTCGGGCTCAGATGCTCTTCGAGCTTGAGCCGTTTGAAAAGCGAGTCCACATCAAGGGAACGTATCTCATCGAGGGTACGATGCGAAAGCAGATCAATCAAAAGCGCGAGGACGCCTTTGATGATCGCGGTGTCACAATCACCTCGGAAACCGATCAACGAAGAATCGTTCTGCTCCCGGCACGCATAGACGTGAACCGTGCTCATACAGGGTTTCACCCAGTTCTCTTCGAGTTTTAAGCTATCAGGCAATGCTGGAAGCGCCTCACCCAGCTCGATCAGATATTGATAGCGTCCGTCCCAATCGTCGAAGAATTCAAAATTGTTCACGATCTCGTCGATTTCATTCATTCCGTTCTCCGCTTCTCGAGGTCCGGTTCACACACTGAACGATTCACCGCAGCCACACTGATTCCTGACATTCGGATTGATGAACTCGAAGCCTTCGTTGAGCATGTTCACCTTGACATAATCCACTGTCATACCGTCGAGCATAGGCAGGCTTGCCGAATCGATAACAATCTTTATTCCTTTGGATTCAAACAATCTGTCGCCTTCATCCACCTGCCGGGCATAATCGACCATGTATGCGAAACCGCTGCAGCCGCTCTTCCTGGCGCCCAGGCGCAAACCGATTGCACCCTGTTTTCGTGACAGCATCGAGCGCACATGCCCGGCGGCGTTCTCTGTCAGTTGAATTGCCATGACATAACTCCTGTTTGGTAAACCCTGTATTTAGTCTGCCCCTGGCTATCCGCTCTATTCAGATAATGCACTAGGGACTTATATCAGTTTTGAGTGTTGACATGCATTCCCTCTCCCCACGGGGGAGAGAGCCAGGGAGAGGGGATATATAAATCCGTGCTTTTAAAGCAGTCCCAGCTGCAGCCTGGCTTCATCACTCATCCTCTCCTTGCTCCAGGGAGGCTGCCACACCAACCTGACCGTAGCTCCGCTGACGCCGGGGACCGCATCGATCACCCTGCCGACCTCGTAAGGCAGGGTACCCGCTACCGGGCAGGCGGGGGCGGTAAGGGTCATGTCGACTTCCACCCTGCCCCCGTCATCCACCTCCAGGCGGTAGATCAATCCAAGGTCGTAGATGTTGACCGGGATCTCAGGGTCATACACCGTGCACAATGCCTCGATCAATCTCTGCCGGATGGCTATCGAAGCGCTGTCGGCTTTACTCTCTCGCAAACCACTCATCTGCCTATACCACCGTTCGTCCAATTGCCCGGGTCAACGATCGCCCGAGCCGGTCAAAACCGAATTCGTCTTTCAAGATCACCCCTCAGCTGCCGGCGCAGTGAGCGGGGCTCGAACCTGTCGATGATTTCACTGGCAAAACCCAGACACAAAAGGCGACGCGCCTGGTGCTCGTCTATTCCCCGCGAACGCAGATAGAAGAGTGCCCGCTCATCCAACCGGCCCACACTCGTACCGTGGCTGCACTGGACGTCATCGGCAAGGATGACCAACTGGGGCTTGGCGTCGATTTCCGCGTTGGCCGAGAGCATCAGGTTGGCGTTGTGCAGATGGGCATCGCTCTTTTGCGAATCGACCCCTACCTGGATCAATCCGTCGAATACCGCTCTTCCCGCCCCATGCAGAATTCCCTTGAAATTCTCCCGGCTGCTGCAGTAGGGGACGCTGTGCTCCACGTCCAGGTGAAAGTCGGTCAATTGACCGTCACCCGCCACGTAGAGTCCGTCGAGTTCGCATGCCGCGTTCTCCCCCTGGAAACGGTTGTGGAGTTCGGTGCGTGACCACGCGGCGCCAAGTGCTGCGTTCACACCCTGGTAGCGGGCACCACGTCCCAGCCCCACATAGAGGTCACACAGATGATAGGCATGGCCGCTCTCCTGCTGCACCCGCTGATGGTCGAGGACGGCTCCCTCGGCGAGGTTGATCTCGCAGACGATATTGTTGAAGTATTCGGTCTCATCGACCTCCGAGATGTAGCGCTCTATCAGGGTGACCGACGCATCCCCATCCAGATCGATCAGGTGGCGCAGCTGGTGCGCGTACCCATCTCTTACCCCGGTTGTAATATGCAGCAACTCAATGGGACGTTCAATCACCACACCTTTCGATAGTTGTATCACCGCGCCATCCTGCTGGGTCGCCATATTCATGGCGGCGAAGGCATGCTCTCCCATTGCGGAAAGGTTACCCACCGACCTGAGTACCGCTTGATCGCCAGCCGCCATGGCACTGCGCAGACTACCGATCTTCAGGCCACCCTGTTCAAAACCGCTCGACAGCCGCGGATGGTAGATACCGTCCACAAACACCACACGTGCACTGAGCGATTCGTCGAGCATGCGATCGATGACTATCTCCCGGGGCGAATCCGATGCCGGCGGATCCGGCACAAACCCTTTTTGCAGCAGGCCCTCAACACTCGTATATCGCCATGCCTCCTGGCGGGGATGAGGGAATCCGAGCTCGGACATACGCTCGAGCGCAGCCAGGCGCTGTTCGATGAGCCAGTCGCCACTGTCATGGGCGAGTGCGCCGATCACACGATGCGCAGCCTCGCGGTAGCTTTGCATCGTCATGCGGCCACCTCTTCGAGCAGCCAGCCGTAGCCCCTGCGTTCCAACTCCTGCGCCAGTTCCTTGCCGCCGGAACGAATGATGCGCCCCGCCGCCAATACATGCACGAAGTCGGGCTGAATATAGTCGAGCAGACGCTGGTAATGGGTTACCACCAGCAATGCCCGCTCTTTTGAGCGCAGCATGTTGACACCGTCCGCAACACTCCTCAGGGCATCGATATCGAGACCGGAATCGGTCTCGTCGAGGATCGCCAACCGGGGCTCCAGCATCGCCATCTGAAGAATCTCGTTACGTTTCTTTTCGCCCCCCGAGAACCCTTCGTTCACCGCACGCTTGAGCAGTTTTTCATCAAGTTTCACCTGCTTTGCCTTGGCGCGCACAAGCTTCATGAAACTGATCGCATCGACCTCATTCTCGCCCCTTGCCCTGCGTATCGCGTTCAGCGACTCGCGCAGGAAGGCCATGTTGTTGACACCCGGCAACTCGACCGGGTACTGCATGGCGAGAAACAGACCTCTATGCGCCCTCTCCTCGACTTCGAGATCGAGCAGGTTCTCGTCCATGAACCTCACCTCGCCGCCAGTGACCCGATAACCTTCTCGCCCCGCCAGGATGTGCGCCAGTGTGCTTTTTCCCGATCCGTTCGGACCCATGATGGCGTGCACCTCGCCCGCCTTGATCTCCAGATCGATCCCTTTGAGGATCGGTTTATCTTCCACGCTTGCCTGTAGATTCTTTATCGTCAACATCCTAACCTCCTACCTCAACCAACAGCGCCTTCCAGACTCAGCGCAAGCAGCTTTTGCGCCTCTACGGCAAACTCCATCGGTAACTCGTTGAAAACCTCTTTACAAAACCCGTTGATAATCATCGACACTGCATCCTCGTCCGAGAGCCCACGCTGACGGCAGTAGAAGAGCTGGTCCTCGCTCACTTTCGAAGTGGTGGCCTCGTGTTCGACCTGGGCGCTCGGATTCTTCACTTCGATATAGGGAAATGTATGTGCGGCACAACGATCGCCAATCAGCAGCGAGTCGCACTGAGTGTGATTCCTCGCGTTTTCCGCCTTCGCCGCGATGCGCACCAGTCCCCGGTAGGCGTTACTCCCGTGCATCGCCGAGATGCCCTTGGATACGATGGTGCTGCGACTGTTCCTGCCCATATGGATCATCTTGGTGCCGGTATCCGCCTGCTGCCTGCCTTTGGTCACCGCCACCGAGTAGAACTCGCCCACACTGTCGTCACCGCGCAGAATGCAGCTGGGATATTTCCAGGTAACCGCGGAGCCCGTTTCAACCTGGGTCCATGAGATATGCGAACGATCGCCCCGGCAGTCGCCCCGCTTGGTCACGAAGTTGTAGATACCGCCGCGTCCCTCGCTATCACCGGGATACCAGTTCTGCACCGTGGAATATTTGATCCTGGCATCCGCCATGGCCACCAGTTCCACGACTGCCGCATGCAGTTGGTTGTCATCACGCATCGGCGCGGTACAGCCCTCCAGGTAACTCACCTGGCTGGCCTCTTCGGCGATGATCAGGGTACGCTCGAACTGGCCGGTGCGTGCCTCGTTGATCCGAAAATAGGTGGACAGCTCCATCGGGCAGGTCACACCCTTGGGTAGATAGACAAAGGTGCCGTCACTGAACACCGCGCTGTTCAGGGCGGCGAAATAGTTGTCTTTATATGGGACTACTGACCCGATGTAGCGCCGCACCAGATCAGGGTGTTCGCGTATCGCCTCCGACATGGAGCAGAAGATCACTCCCGCTTCCGCCAATGTCTCTCTGAACGTGGTCGCCACGGATACGCTGTCGAAGACGGCGTCCACCGCCACCCCCGCCGTCACCCCCGCAAGCGCCTTTTGTTCATCGAGCGGAATCCCCAGCTTTTCGTAGGTCGCCAGAAGTTCCGGATCCACTTCGTCGAGACTCTCCAGTTGTGGCTTGCGCCGCGGCGAGGAGTAGTAGGAGATCGACTGAAAATCGATGGCGGGATGACGAATCGCCGCCCAGTCGGGTTGTCGCATGCCCAACCAGTGGCGATAGGCCTGGAGACGCCACTCGAGCATCCAGGCAGGCTCACCCTTGCGTGATGAAATGGTGCGGACCACCGACTCATCCAGGCCGGGAGGCAGAGTATCCGACTCGATCCGGGTGACAAATCCCTGCGCATAGCCGCTTTGGATCAAGCCATCCAGACTGCTGTTGCCTAGTTCCATCGTTCACCCCCGTTACCGGCGAAGGTGATTGCCAGGGCAGCGCGCTCCGGACCGGAGTCGTAATTCATGAAAACACCCATAATCAACTGACCTTGGCCACTCGTGGCCGACTACTGAATAATCAATAACACAGTAATATAGTCAGGTATTACGATTTGCAAGGGCTATACCCAAGAGAATTACAAGGTATTCGTGGAGAAGCCCTGGGTGGGTGGATTATTATATTTTTAAATACAAAAGGTTATGAAGATAACCGCGTTGGTCTTCGGGCAACATACCCCATGCAGATCAGGGTTTCGCCGACTCAATCAGGCTCGAGGATGGTCTTCACCCCTTCAGAAATAATGCGTTCGTAGAGGAATTTCTGCTTACCATCGATCTCGACCCCCAGGCCGCAAAGCATGGTAAACAGATCGTCTATGATGATTTCCGACATGTGCTGCTCATCCTGCAGCGAACCTTCAAGATCGTTGTTCATGGCCAGCATACAGGCCAGCGCTCCTACCACCTTCAACATTACCTTGTCCTCGACGATAATCTGACTGGGTTTGGGCTCGGTCTGCGGACGCTGGATGCCGTAAACATCGCAGATACGATTCAGATCGGTCTGGTTGAAATGGATGTCTTGCGGGTAGTTGAACTCATTGTCCAGTTCGCCTTTTCCCGATCCGATAAGCAACTCATCATCAAAAACCAGAAACTTGTGAAACAGGTCGTCGCGCACGGCGCCATTTATGGTGATGTTCTGGTCGATGAGGGCGCTGCTGTAGGTAACCGGCAGCTTGCGCTTGAGCTCGCTGACGTCGTTCGAATAGAGTTTCAGGTAACCGTCCACAAAAATTCTGTCGTAGGTTCCTCCCTCGACCTCTACCGAAGCGAATCCACTATAGTGAAAGTAGAGTTCGTCAAGCTCGCTGAGGAATCGGCTGTCACCGACGTAGTCGCAGGCCTGTTCCCAGCTGTAGAAAACCCCTTGCTCGTTCATAAGCATTATCTAACATCCTTTATCGATCGGATTCAACTCGTTCGTTTAAGTCAATTGTACGATCTGGCAGAAATGTGATAAGTCCGCAAATGAAGGCAAACTACGTGTTTTCTTATTGTATACACAATATCGGCGCCATCATGCAGTGAACAAGCGCGCTGCGAAATACTCCCGAATGTGACATACCCGGGTGGTTAACAGTTGTCTTCTGCAGGGACAACCCGTTGCTTGCTGAGGTAGCGGGCGAGCGCAAGATCACTATCGATCACATGGTTGATCAACCAGTGTTTGAGCGAGACGAGGGTATCGACATCGAGCTCTCTTCTACCCTCCTCGATCTCCCTGATGAAATCCCGCAACTCCGCCTGGAGAAGAGCATGTTCCCGATGATGGCTCGCATGCCCGGGATATTCATGCTCACGCATGAATGCCTCCTCATCCCTGAAATGCTGCCTGGTCTCTTGCTGAAGCTGCAACACCAGCTGCATCGATGCAGCCTCATCTGCGGACCCCGGCCCTTCTGTTTCGAGGAATTCGGCAATCTGATTCAACAACGCGGCCAGACGCAGATGCTGCCGGTCGATTTCGTCGATGCCCAGGTACCAGTCCTCGCGCCATAAGAGAAATTTTTTCATCAGCCGTAGACCAACTCCATGTACAGGGAAACAGTATGTCTCTCGATCTCTGGTCGTTTCAGGTCGAGAAATATCCTGAGAATGTGCCGGTATGCCATATCCGCCTACATAGAGAAGGTCTTGATTACACCGAATTATAGAATACTAATCACGACCTGACCGCAATCCTTCAAGATCCCGTCTTGCTTGCGAAGCAGAGGACTAATGCGCTTGATCATTCGGCCTGGCGATTCAACCCGGAGCCAAACAGCGGGAGGAGAAAAATGGTACGAATCGGTTGATTACCAGCCTGCCGCCACTTTCTCTATAACCATTTGAAAATTCTTAAAAATACAATCACACAAATAATTTGTATTTCATTATTTGCTGGCGTAGACCATACAATTCGTCTATGTTTTATGGTTAAATCAGCATGAGATGACTATCCCATCGCGAACTACCAAGCTGCCAAGATAAGAATGAAAACGGCATATCACCAAGCTCATGAACCCAACACAATTCCAGTCGCGATACGATTCATCAAAGTCTTGGCGAACAGGCTGATCAGTACCGCAGGGCTGGGCGACAACCCGGCGCCTGGTTCTACCCCGCAATCATCGAAGATCCAGTATGGCGGAAACCGGAACTTCCATACTTACAAACTCACATAGCGTCGCAAGCACGACATCCACGTGATGTTCTCTAGCGACGTTGTTTTGTCTTAGCAAGCGGACTATACGATGCTCTACGATAAACTACATCGAATTGAACAGATCCTATTCGATGCCTTGGCAATGTCACTGGTGCTCTTCTACTCCTACTCTGCGGTTCTGGAGCCCGCCGCCACCCAGTACCACCGTGGTATCTACATCATCATCACCTACATACTGGTCTTTATGCTCTACCGCACACCCACGGTCTGGGGACGGGTATGGGACTATGCCCTGATCGTTGCATCGATCGGTTCCATTGGCTACTGGATCGTCAATTTCGAGGCAATCAATTATCGTGCCGGTGCTGAAACGGAACTCGATCAATGGGTCGCGATTGTCGGGGTTCTGATCGGTGTCGAGCTCGCGCGGCGGGTCGTTGGCAACATCTTCGTCATCATCGGCGGAATCATGTTGCTCTACGGTGTGTATGGCGACTACGCCCCGGAGCTGATCTCCCATGCCGGTGACACCTTCCCGGGGTTGTGTACCAGCATCTTCTACAAGAGTGACGGTGTATTCGGCATCATGGCCAATGTATTGGCCACCTACATCATCCTGTTCGTGATCTTCGGTGCCTTCCTCGAGCGCAGTGGCGCACAACGCTTTTTCATCGACTTCCCCCTCGCCGCCGTTGGCCACAAGATCGGCGGCCCGGCCAAGGTCTCCGTCATCGCTTCCGGGCTGTTCGGCTCTATCTCCGGCAGCGCCATCGCCAACACAGTCTCAACCGGCGCATTCACCATTCCCATGATGAAAAAGGCCGGCTTCAAGGCCCATGTGGCCGGGGGCATAGAACCGGCCGCCTCCATCGGCGGTATGTTCATGCCACCGATCATGGGCGCCGGCGGTTTCATCATGGCGGAACTGACCGGTGTACCCTACTCCCAGATCATGCTGGTGGCGATCTTCCCTGCGCTGATGTACTTCTTCAGTGTTTTCGTCATGGTCCACTACGAGGCCAAGCGGCACAATATCGTCGGCGAGAAGTCGAAAGAGAGTGCCATGGAGATCCTCAAGAAAGAGTGGTTCTACATCCTGCCGCTGGTCATCATCACCATCTTCATGCTGCTGGGATACTCACCCGGCTACTCCGCCATACTCGGCATCCTTTCCTGTATCGTCGTCAGCTGGTTCCGCAAGGATACCCGCATCGACCTGAAAGGCTTCATGGAGGCCTCCCGCGCCGGCGCTGAATCGAGCCTCAAGATCGGCGCCACAGTCGGTGTCATCGGCATCATCATCGGTGTACTCACCTACAGCGGCCTGGTGCTGACATTTGCCGATATCGTCATCGAACTCGCCGATGGCGCGCTGTGGCTGACCATCCTGTTGATCGCCCTGGCTTCGCTGATCCTCGGCATGGGGGTGCCCGTCACCGCGGCCTACCTGATCACTGCGGTGGTGGCCGTTCCCGCCCTCACCGAGCTGGGCGTCAACCCGATCGCTGCCCATATGATCGTCTATTGGCTGTCGCAGGACTCCAATATCACACCCCCGGTCTGTATCGCCGCTTTCGCCGGCGCCACCATCGCCAAGGCGAATATGTGGAAAACCGCATTCACCTCTTTCAAGTTCGCCAAGTTCCTCTACCTTGGCCCCTTCCTGTTCGGCTATGTGCCAGGCTTTTCATTGAACGGATCAGCAATGGATATCGTGGTAACCTTCATACTGATTCTCTTCGGTACCTATGGCTACTCCTGGCTCCTCAGCGGCATCTGGCTGGACTGGTTCAAGAAATCACCGATAGAGACCTGAGGAGCGAGATCCGATCATGACAAACGAGAAACTTCCCCGGATCGGCTATAAGAAGATCCTCTACGTCACCGACCTCTCGGAGGAGGGACGCCTTGCCTTTCCACACGCCGCCAGCCTGGCCAGGTCATACAATGCGGAGTTGACCGTGTTCCACGTGGTGGAATCACGGGAGTTCGAGAAGTTTCTCGAGGGTTATATCAACGAAGACCTGTGGGACGAAATCAGGAACCGCAATGTGGTTGAGGCCAGGGATATCCTGGTCAGGCGCAGACGCGACGATGTCAGGATAAAGGACGATATCCAGCAGTTCTGCGAGGAGACCATGGAAGGCGGTCCGGACACCCCCTATGTCACATATGACGTGGTGGTCGACATCGGCGAACCTGGCGACAGAATCATCGAAAAGGCCCACTCCGGAGGCTACGACCTGGTGGTCATCGGCAAGCGCGGCAAGGGCATTCTGCGCGGTGGCCTGATGGGCGACACCGCGCGTCGTGTCATTCGTCACTCCAAAGTGCCGGTCATGGTCATACCCATTGCGGAGTGATGCGGCTGGCAACCAACCTAAGCGCTGGGCGCCGTGCAGGTATCAGAAACTGTTGTCCGCAGGGACGCGGACATCAAGCGCCTAGGGGTGGGTCAACAGTGTGTTTCTGATACCTGCACGGCGCCTGGCGCGGGATGCGACCACCAGAGTGTAAGTAGATATCGAAGTTGTATGTAGTCCGCAGGTGACTGATCGGCTAAACTTATCGGCTCCAATTCCATCAATATCACGAGGAATCGCAAGGTGTTTCGCAAAGAGCTCAAAGTCCTGGACTGTACCATTCGAGACGGTGGTCTGATCAACAACTACCATTTTACCGATGATTTCGTAAAGGCGGTCTATCGCGCGGCCTGCGATTCCGGCGTCGACATTATCGAGCTCGGCAAGCGACTCATGGAGAGCGATGAGTACCCGCGGGAGAAGTTCGGAAAATGGAACTTCTGTGACGACGATGACCTGAAAATGATCATCGACTCCCACGAGTGTGAAAATCCACCGTTGATCGCGGTGATGTTCGACATCGGACGGGTCGACGTGAACAGCCTCAAACCGAGGGACCAAAGCCCCTTCGACATGGCCAGGGTGGCCTGCTACGTACCCGACATCGACAAGGGACTCGACCTGGTCAAACGCTCCAAGGACATGGGCTATGAGACAACCATCAACATCATGGCCTGTTCGGCCGCCATTCGCACCGAGTTGATCGAGGCGCTCAACGAGGTGGAGCAGACCGCCGAACTCGACTACCTCTACCTGGTCGACAGCTACGGCGCCTTCTACTCCGAACAGGTGACCGATTACCTCAAGCTCTACAAGAAATACGCACCCAGCAAGGAACTGGGGTTCCACGCCCACAACAACCAGCAACTCGCCTTCTCCAATACCCAGCAGGCAATCATCGATGGGGTCAATCTGCTTGATGCGACAATCAACGGCATAGGTCGCGGTGCCGGAAACTGCAACCTGGAACTGCTGCTCAACTTTCTGAAGAATCCCAAGTTCAATGTCGAACCCGTGTACAAGGCCATACAGGAGGAGTTCGTCCCGCTGCGTAAGGAGATCGAATGGGGATTCAACGATATCTACGGGATCAGCGGCCATCTCAATCAGCACCCCAGGGCCGCCATGAAACTGCGCGCGAACAAGAAGAACCGCGATCACTGTTACGACTTCCTGATTGAGCAGAGCCGACTCGACGAAGGAATCATCTCCTGACCGATCGTCTCTGTCTGATGGTGGTTCCCGGCGTATGCACCCTGCCGGGGACACCGCGCAGCCGGCAAGTCAGACATGAAGTGCGCCGACGATTAATCCCATCCAACTTCTGGGGTTGGACAACCGCTGCCGTTTGATCGGATTGCCTCGTTACTGAGTTTATGCTGAGATAGATTTAACGTATCTACTCACTCCCCGGTGGCAGCATCCCGCGGCGGGTGCCGTATTGGGTCCTGATACCTATACGGCGCCCAGCGTTTGGTTCGGTTGTTTTATCGTCCAATGGGTGAGCAGTTACAGGCAGACAATAAATCTACAACCACACAGAGGAGATGAACGATGGGTCGTGTAGCACTAGTGACAGGTGGTACCCGCGGTATTGGCGAGGCGATCTGTGTAGCACTTAAAGATGCGGGTTACACCGTTACCGCAAACTACGGCGGCAATGATGACGCCGCACAGGCTTTTACTCAACGCACCGGGATCCCCTCCTACAAGTTCGATGTCAGTGACTTCGACGCGGTAGAGGCCGGTATCGCAAAGATTGAAGCGGAAGTCGGCCCCATTGAGGTACTGGTCAACAATGCCGGCATAACCCGCGACGGCACCATGCATAAGATGAACTTTGAAAAATGGGACAAGGTCATCCAGACCAACCTCGCATCCTGCTTCAATGCCTGTCACGCCGTGATCAACGGGATGCGCGAGCGGGAATTCGGCCGCATTGTCAACATCGGCTCGGTCAACGGCCAGGCGGGACAGTATGGCCAGGTAAACTATGCCGCGGCCAAATCGGGAATCCATGGCTTCACCAAGGCCCTCGCACTTGAGGGCGCTACCAAGGGAATAACTGTCAATGCGGTGGCACCGGGTTATGTGGCGACCGATATGGTGCGTGCCGTGCCGGAGGATATTCTGGCGAAGATCATCAAGACGATTCCGGTTGGACGCCTCGGGGAACCTGAAGATATTGCCCGTTCCGTGCTCTTCCTGGTCGCAGACGAAGCGGGGTTCATCACCGGCTCGACCCTCTCCGTGAACGGTGGGCAGCATATGTATTGATTCGCTCTTCGCTGGGCAAAAAGAGAGAGAAATCAAGCCGCGAATCCACGCCAATCACCGAAAATATAACGCAAATTATATTCAATCATGTAGGGTGCGGCTTGCCGCACCAAACGACAATCAGCAGATTAAGGACCTACCTAGACGGTGAACTGTGCGGCAAGCCGCACCCTACGCGAGAACCTCAGATATACCATTGGCGATAATTCGCGGTGATTGGCGTTCTGCGGCTAATGTTCCGACAGCTCCTTCTCCAGCTGCCGGCTGACCTGCTTGGGTGACCCGCTGTACCTGGCCAGCAGATGGTAGGCGACCGGTACGACATAGAGGGTGAACAGGGTCGCGGCGATGACACCCGAGAGAATGACGATACCGATCACGGCCCGCGTCTCCGAACCCGCACCCGAGGAGAGCAGCAGGGGGAGAGAGCCCGCCGCGGTGGTGATACCGGTCATCACGATGGGACGGAATCGCACATGTGCCGCCTCGAGCAGGGCCTGCGTGAACGACTCGCCCGCATCCCTGAGCTGATTGGCGAACTCGACGATGAGGATACCGTTTTTCGCCGCCAGTCCCACCAGCATGATCAAACCGATCTGACTGTAGATGTTCAGGGTCTGGTCGGTCAGATAGAGACCCAGCAGTGCGCCGGCCATCGCCAGCGGAACGGTCAGCATGATCACCAGGGGATGCACCCAGCTCTCGAACTGCGCGGCGAGCACGAGATAGACGACCACCACTCCAAGGATCAGTACGAACAGCACTGAGCTGCCGGTGCTCTTGTAGTCCCTCGACTGTCCCTTGTAGTCGACGATGGCGTGGGCTGGCAGGTGTTCGCGCACCAGTCCCTCGAGATAGTCCAACGCCTTTCCCAATGCCAGACCCTGCTCCAGGTTGGCCGCGATGGTGAGGGCGCGCACACGATTGTAGCGGTTGAGGCTGATCGAGTCGGCGACCTCCTGCAGGGTCACCAGATTGGATAGCTGCACCAGGCGGTCGCTGGTCGAGGACCGGACATAGAGATGATTCAGATCGGTGGGCGTGCGCTGATCGGAGCGTTCGCCCTCGAGGATCACATCGTACTCCTCCCCCTGTTCGATATAGGTGGTGACCCGACGCGAACCGAACATGGTTTCCAGGGTTCGGCCGATGGACTCCACGGTGACCCCGAGTTCGGCGGCCCGATCGTAGTCGATCACCACCTTCAACTGCGGCTTGGTCTCCTTGTAGTCCCAGTCGATACCCTGCAGCCCTGGATTGTCCCGCTCGATCTCCTCCAGCAGTCTGTCCCGCCACTGCGCCAGCTCTTCATAGGTACCGCCCCCGATCACGAACTGGATCGGTTTCTGGATGCGCCGGCCAAAGCCCTGGCGCATCACCGGAAAGACCTTCACCCCGGGAAGATCGGAAAGATTTTTGCGCAGTTCGTCCATGATCGTCCAGGCGGAACGACGCGAGCTCCAGTCGTTGAGCACATTGATGACGATACCACCGTTGAAGATGGCGAAGTTGCTGAACTGTCTCGGCGCACGCACCAGCAGACGGGTGATTTCACCGGACTCGACATAGGGCATCATACGCCGTTCGATCTCATCCATGTATTCCTTCATATAGTCGTACGAGGCGCCCTCCGGGCCATTGACGATCAGATAGAAGGCGCCGCGGTCCTCCTTGGGGGCATACTCGTCGGGTATCCGCTCCAGCAGCCAGTAGGCCATGGCGAGGATACCCGCAAAGAGCAGCAGCACCGACCAGACATGCCGCATGGTCACGCGCAGGGTTTTGATGTAGAGATCCCGGATGCGCCCGAACAGGCTGTCCACCCAATGGCTGAGACTCACTCTGTCGACCCTGCCTGACGGCAGGATCCGTGAGGCCAGCATGGGCGAGAGGGTGAGCGCCACCAGACTGGAGAAACCGACCGCCGCGGTCATGGTCAGGGCGAACTCTGAGAAGAGTCGACCGATATCCCCACCGAGGAAGGCGATCGGAGTGAACACGGAGATCAGAACAATGGTGGTGGAGATCACCGCGAATGCCACCTGCCTGGCGCCGCGAAAAGAGGCCACGAGTCGCGACTCACCATACTCCTCCATGCGCCGGTGAATGTTCTCCAGCATCACGATGGCATCATCCACGACCAGGCCGATCGCCAGCACGAGCGCCAGCAGGGTCAGTATGTTGATCGTGAAACCGAGAAGCAGCAGCACCAGGAACGTGGCGATAAGAGAGACCGGCACCGCTACCGCTGGTACGATCATGGCGCGCACACTACCGAGAAAGAGGAAGATCACCGTCACCACCAGGAGGATGGCGATAAACAGTGTCTTGTAGACCTCGCTGATGGCGTTTTCGATGAACACCGAGCTGTCGAAGCTCTGCTTGATCTCCATACCCTCGGGCAGGCTTGCGTTGACCCGCTGCATCTCCTGCTTGGCCGCCTGGGCCACGGTGAGGGTATTGGCGGTCGATTGCTTGACGATGCCAATGCCGACCATGGGTACTGCGTTGCCGCGAAAGAAGGTGCGTGTCTCCTCGGCCCCCTTCTCCACTCTGGCCACCTCCCCCAGCCTCACCAGGTAACCGTCCTCGCTGCGGGCAATCACCAGCCTGGCGAAGTCGTCCGCCGTGTGGAAGCTGCGGTCGAGACGTACCGTAAAGGCCCGGTCCACTGAATCGATGCTGCCGGCGGGCAGTTCCAGATTTCCGGCTCGCAGGGCCTGTTCCACATCGGCGACCGTCAGGCCGCGCGCCGCGAGCGCCTTGCGGTCGATCCAGATACGCATGGCGAAGGTCTGGCCACCCCCAACCCTCACCCGGGCCACGCCATCGAGCACCGAGAAACGGTCGACCAGGTAGCGCCGGGCATAATCGGAGAGTTCGGGGACGGTCATGCGGTCGCTGACCAGATTGAGCCACATGATGACATCTTCATTGCTGTCGACTTTCTGGATCTCCGGCGGTTCCGCCTCCAGCGGCAGCTGGTCCAGGATCGCGGAGACCCGGTCACGCACATCATTGGCCGCGCCGTCGATATCGCGATCCACATCGAACTCGATGGTTACCGCGGAGCGCCCGTCCTCACTCACCGACGATATGAAGCGAATGCCCTCGACGCCGGAAATCCTGTCCTCTATCAACTGGGTGATACGCGTCTCCACCACATTCGCAGCCGCACCGGGATAGACTGTCTCCACGGAGACCACGGGGGAATCGATATCGGGGTATTCACGCAACGGCAGCTTATCGAATGCAACCAATCCGAAAGCGATCAGCAACAGGGAGAGGACAGAAGCAAATACCGGCCGTCTGACCGAGATATCGGAAAGGATCACGATCCGCCCTTGACGGCCTTGACCATCGGTTTCAACAACTCTTCGATGGCCGCTTCGCCGCTATGTACACCTTTGATGCGCACCCTGCCACCGGCCTTCGCCTTGTCCGTTCCATGGATGATGACCCTCTCCCCCGCATGCAGCCCACTGAGCACTTCGACCTCGCCTGGACGGCGCGATCCGATGGAGATTTTACGCCTCACCACCCGCTTCTCTTCAGCTTCGCTGTCAGCCTCGACCACGAACACGAACTGTTCACTGCCTTTGGGCATCAGTGCAGACTCGGGTATGACCTGGGTGCGGCGCGGATTGTGCCTCAGTTCGACGGTCATCAGCATACCCGGCTTCAGCAAACGATCGGGGTTGGGGATCATGGCCCGCACCAATATGGATCGATTGACAGGATCGACCCGGCTGTCCACGGCCTTGACCTCGCCCTCGAAGTTGCGGTCCCGGTAGGCGCGGCTTCGGGCGTGAATCATCAGGCCGGGCTGCAGTTCGGCGAGGTAGACCGAGGGAACCGCGAATTCAAGCTTCATGGTAGTGTCATCGTCCAGGGTAGTGATGGTATCGCCCGTCTCCACCAGGGCGCCGACACTGACGTTGCGCAAACCGATGACACCGGAGAAGGGCGCGCTGATTAGTCGGTCCGCGAGCCGCGACTCGATGGCCGCCAGGCGGGCACGTGCGGTATCCACTTCACGCTGCCGCTGATCGAGCAGGGACTGCGCCTCGATGCCACGGGACTCGAGACGACTGACCCGGTTATATTGACGTTTGGCCTCATTGAGCGTGGCTCGCGCCTCCTGCAACTGGGCGTGCTCCTCACTGTTGGTCATCTCCACCAGCACCTGCCCGGCTTCGACCCGCTGACCATCATCAAAATGAATCGCGGTAATCGTTTCGGTGACATTGACCGTCAACTCGACCGACTCGTTCGCCTTGAGTGTACCCAATGCCTCGATCCGATCGACAAAATCATCCTCGACAACCTCGGCAACGAGAACCTGGGGCGCCGGCTTTTCCGCAGACCAGCCAGGCGATGCCATGAACAGCAGCGGAAGAAAGCATATGGCCGATACCGAATAGATGTGGTGTCTGTTCACTCTTTCTCTCTGTGGGGTACGTTTTCCGAGTCCGGCCCTGGTATGCTTTGAAAGCGCGCATGCCGCGCGAGTTCCGTAATCACCAGTAAAATCATAAGCTGGCGGAGGGCCTTTCGCTCTCAGGATAAGATTCCCTTGTCAATGGTGTGTATTATTCGGAGATGAAACGAATAGTCAGCTAATTGCCACAGATCATTCAGATATGCAAATCTCAAGGTATGCTAAGGCCCATCCGTTTACCTACGGAGTTCCATAGCAGAACCGGTTACATACAACTTTAATGCTGAATAACGCGCAATGACGACGGGATGGCTAGTTTTCACAGATCTTGACGGCACACTATTGGATCACAATAGTTACGACCATCGGCCGGCGATGCCTGCTCTGAGGAGACTCAGAGAGATGCAGATACCGGTAATTCCCGTCTCCAGCAAAACCCAGGCTGAACTCGTAGTCCTGATGAAAAAACTTCAACTCGAAGGTCCGATGATCGGCGAGAATGGTGCTGTTATCGTCTATCCTGGGGAAGAACCGCAGATCGCACCCCCCGGTTACCTGCAGATACGGGATTTTCTTGTCGACAGCCGGACCAACCCAATCTACGATACCCTGGGTTTCGGTGACATGACGGTGGATGAGGTTGTGGCCTGCACCGGCCTGGAAGAGGAGATGGCTCAATGCGCCATGCAGCGTCTCGGCTCCGAGGCGTTTCTATGGCAAGGCAATGGTTGCGGATTGAGCCAGTTCCGTATGGATGTCGCCCGCGCGGGGATGCGGCTGTTAAAGGGCGGACGATTTCACCATCTCCTGGGCAATACAGACAAAGGCAAGGCCGTGCAATATGTAACCAATCACTTGAAGCGAAACGGACGCCCGATCATCAAAACCATCGGCCTGGGTGACAGCGACAACGACCGTGAGATGCTGCTGGCGGTGGACCTGCCTATAATCGTACGCAAGCACAACGGCGCGCATATCGTTCTCGAAGAGAGACCCGGTACCACTGTCACCGCTCTGCCAGGCCCCGCGGGGTGGAACCAGGCCATCCTGAATCTTTTATCCGAACACGAGGCCTGATATGGCGGATTTCTTCCAGAATGGCGGGATCACGACCCTGCACCGGCTCACCGACCGACCCCTCGAGGAGTTGGAGCGGGAACTCAACGAATATGTCCACAAGCGCCCCATCGGATTGATCCTTCCGAGCCTCTATTCCGAACTCTCGGGTCCCGCCCTCTCACTGATCGTGGATGAACTGCAGCACGCGAACTATATCTCTCACATCATCATCGGCCTGGACCGGGCCGATGAATCCGAGTTCCGCCATGCGCAGGGCTTCTTCTCCAGGCTCCCGCAACGCACCCACCTGTTGTGGCAGGATGGACCACGCCTGCGCGGCCTCGATGATGAACTGCGTAAACTCGACCTCTCGCCGCCGGAACCGGGAAAGGGGCGCAATGTCTGGTTCTGCCTGGGCTACGCCCTGGCCATCGAGGAGCTGACCGCGGTCGGTCTGCACGATTGCGACATCATCACCTACCAGCGGGATCTGCCGGCCCGGCTCTTCTATCCGCTGGTCCATCCCAACTCCAGCTTCGAGTATGCCAAGGGATACTATGCCCGGGTCAATCTGAACAAGCTGGGAGGCAGGGTCACGCGCCTGTTCGTGACACCGCTGATCAGGGCATTGCGCCTGATGGTAGGCCCCCTGGAGTACCTGGAATTCATGGACAGCTTCCGCTACCCGCTCTCCGGCGAATTCGCCATGAGCATGGATCTGGCCTCCCAGGTCCGTATCCCCAGCGACTGGGGGCTCGAGGTCGGGCTCCTCTCCGAGGTCTACCGGAATATATCGCGACATCAGATCTGCCAGGTCGACATAGCGGATCAATACGACCACAAACACCAGGACCTCTCGGCGGAAGACCGCGACGGTGGGCTGGCGAAGATGAGCCGCGATATCGCCAAATCCTTCTATCGCAAGATGGCCACCGAGGGCATCCAGATGAACCAGGCCTTCTTTCGCAGCTTAAAGGCATCCTATCTTCGAAAGGCCCTGGACATGGTGGAGATGTACTACCACGATGCCACGATCAACAACCTCTCCTTCAACCGGCATGCCGAAGAGGAGGCCATCGAGGTCTTCCAGCAAAGCATCGTGGAGGCCGGCCAGGCGTTTCTCGATAACCCGCTGGAAGCCCCCTTCATCGCCAACTGGAAACGAGTGCTCTCGGCTATGCCCGACTTCTCCCAGCGACTGTTCCGTGCCGTCGCCGAAGACAGCGACAACGGCTAGGACCTGTTTAGTACTCCTTCGACATCAGCCAGAGGGTTTGATACGGCCGCAGGCGTAAATCCTTGCCGTCGATATCCGGTACGGTCTGGTGCAGAGCGTCGTACCAGTGGATGGTACCCTGACCCAGCAACGAAACATCCAACATCTTTGCGCTTGCGCTGATGTTATGTATCGCATAGACACTTTGCGCGCCATCCAGACTGACACGTTCCAGGGTAAAAACCCCCTCCGGCATCTCCACCACCCGCTGCGGTGCGTCGGGATGAAAGGCCTTGATGCTGCGACGGATTCGCAAACGGCGTATGTATTCGGGAAACACCTGTCCGGTATCCGTCAACGGCAGGTCTATCAGCCGCTCCAGCTCGGAACCGTCCCATTTTCGCCGATTGACACTGCGGGTCATGCCGGTGCGCTCGACCCCGAGGGGATCGTTCGGTGTCGCCGCCAGGGCATTGAAATAGACAGCGGGAATGCCGCGGAAAGCGAGCGGCAGAGTCTGTGACAACATGAAGCGGGCGATATGCCAGGGATCCGTACCCTTGTCGGCGGCGGCGAATGCATCGAAATAGCTGATATTGAGTTCGTAGGGACGGTCGCGCCCTTCGCTGGTCCCCCGCATGGAGACATAACCGCCGAGTTTTCGCATGTCATCAAGCAGCAGGCTGACCTCGTCATCCGGCACCAAACCCTCCAGGGCACGCAAACCCACACCATCATGGGAAGCGCTGAAGTTGAGATAGGTGCAACCTTCGGGCAGCGCCTCCTGCTCCAGCGAGCGGGCCCAGGAGACCAGGTATTGTGTCGTCTGCCGATGAATGGCATGCAGAATCAGCGGTGGAAGACTGAACTGATAGACCAGGTTGGCTTCGTCGCCGTTGCCGAAGTAGCTGAGGTTCTCAGCATGGGGCACATTGGTCTCCGTGAGCAGGATCGCGCCGGGCTCGAGGAGTTCCAACAGGGTACGAAACAACTTTACCACCTCGTGCGTCTGCGGCAGATGGATGCAGCTCGTACCTATCTGTTTCCAGAGAAAGGCCACCGCATCCAGGCGTATCGCACGGGCACCGTGGCGGATGTAGTCCAGCAGGATATCGATGAACTCGAACAGCACATCGGGATTGGCGTAGTTCAGATCGATCTGGTCGTTGCTGAAAGTCGCCCATACATGCCTGATTCCCTGTGGTGTGCGCACCCGGCTCAACAGGGGTGAGCTGCGGGGCCGGACCACCATGGTGAGATTCTCATTCGGATCGACCTCGATCACATAGTCGCGCCCGGGTGTCTCGCCATGAATGAAATTGACGAACCACAGATGCTCACGGGACATGTGGTTGAGCACAAGATCGAACATCAGTGAGGCATCTTCGGCCAGGGCCTCGATATCATCCCAGTCACCGAGCTGTGAATTGACCGATCTGAAATCCGAAACCGAGAATCCGTCATCAGAGCTGAAAGGGAAGAACGGCAGTATATGAACCAGACTGAAAACTCCGTCCAGACGGCTTTCGAAGAAGTTCTTCAATGCGGCCAATGGCGTCAGTCCGGGATATTGCACGCTATCCCCGTAAGTTATGAGCACGCTATCACTCTCATCCCAGCGCGGTTGACCCCATCTCCGCCCCTTGCGCAATTCGATGTGACGGTTTATCACCCCATGCAGCCTGGATAGCAGTTCCTTGGCCATGGATTCACTGTAGAGCACCTGTAAATGGCCAAGCAGTCGTTTGTCGAGTTCGTCGATGACAGCATCCTCTTGTTGGTAGCAGGCGGTTCGTTGAATCAGCGAACCTACTTGGTTTTTGAGTTTTGAGCTGTGGTGTGCGCTTTGCGCAACTCTCTTCCCATGGCTGAGCATGATGGGTAGTCAGGAAAAACAAAAATTCAATTGACGTTTGTTGATGATAGCGTTCGACTATATTCAATATCTCTTAAGTAATAAAGTGTTGATCTGTATCAATCGCAAACCAGAAAGCTGACGATTGAAGCTGCTATTTTTAAAGGGCAATCAATAAAAAACGACTATTCATAACACACCTAGGAGGCCGCCATGAGACTCGAACACCCCACAAGGGCAATCCCACCTGAAGCGGTTAAAGCAAACAGAACCATTGCGGTAAAAGGCAAGATGATCGCCATCGACGATGAAGGCTATCTGCTCGATTTCGATGACTGGAGCCCGGCACTGACAGAGGCCCTGGCAGAAGCCGATGGAGTGAAACTGACCGATGAACACTGGTTGTTGATCGACTTTCTACATCGCTTCTACAAAGAGTATGAGATTGCGCCGGAGATACCCATCCTGGCGCGTAATCTCTGCAAGGACCAGAACGACTGTCGCTGGACCAAACGCTATATTGAAACCCTGTTCCCGGGTGGCGCAAAGATGGCTTGCCGCTTTGCCGGCCTGACAAAACCAGTCGGTCGCAGCTGCCTGTAGTCTCCCTAAGCAGCAGCGGTAGCAGCGCCGGGCAGTCAGGCGCTGCGCACTGACACAAGGACCATGGGGCGCCTGGCGCGGGCGCCCCAATCAACACCCTATGCGCAAGCTTCCTTCGAAGGTCCGATCAGGGTATAACCCCCTCTATCCCGGAAACCAACACCACCGCACCCTGCCTCAAATGAAAAGACTACTCAGATTGCGCCTATCCGCCCCCGCGGCACTACTCATGCTTTTGACCCTCGCCCCTCCAACGGTACAGGCAGAGGAGCTGGGTGAAGTCAGCACAAAGTTCCGGGTAGTGGGTCCAAACGACAGGATAATCATCGAGGCCTTCGATGATCCGGCCGTCGCCGGCGTCACTTGTTACCTCAGCCGGGCGAAGACCGGCGGTGTCAGTGGTGCTATCGGTATCGCGGAAGACACCTCGGATGCCTCCATCGCCTGCCGCCAGACCGGCCCGGTCAGCCTGAGCCCAGAGATTCGCGACGGATCGAAAGACGGCGAAGAGGTGTTCAAACAGCGCACCTCAGTGCTGTTCAAAACCATGCAGGTGGTGCGGTTCTACGATGCCCGGCGCAATACACTGATCTATCTCACCTACAGCGACAAACTGGTGGACGGTTCACCGAAAAACAGCATCACGGCGGTACCGCTCTACCAACCCGCCGCGACCGTAGAGCCTCCCGTTTCCCGTTGATCCATGCCTAAGACGCTGCACACCGGTCGGCTGGTGCTGACGCCCGCCGACCCCTATTTCCTGCCGGATGACCTGTCCGCGATTACGACCCGCCTCGAGGAGATTGGATTTATCGGAACCGCGCTGTCCGGGCGCCAGGACAGCTACCTGCTGGGCGAGCACTTCATGCAACTGGTGACCTTCATGGGCTGTTCTCCTTACATCCGGCTTGAACCCGGCGCTGCCGATGAGGCCTTCTGCCACCTGAAGATCGACCCTACCTCCGCCCATCCCCGGCTGCTGACAGGCAAGAACACCACCCCCCCCCGATGTACCGTCTGCCGCAGGCGCATCAGCGACTGGCGTACCAATATCGCGCGATGGCAGCAACAACCGGACTGGCTGGCCTCCTGTCCCCATTGCGGGCATCGGCAGGATCCGGCGACCTACGATTTTCGTCAGAGCGCCGGCTTCGGGCGCCTCTTTCTGTGTGTGGAGCAGATCTTTCCGCATGAGGCGATCCCCTCGCCATCACTGCTCACACACCTGCAGCAAGCCAGCGGCGGAACGTCCTGGCATTTCTTTTTTGTGCAGGAGGAGATCCCTGATGACAGCCACCCGACAGCGCTCAAATCGCAGGATGGTCCCCCATAGTCTTTAATTAAGACAGGTTGGAAGCTCAATCGGAATCAAGAATTCGATTTCGTAATATAACATTGAAATCGAAACACACCTGACAACCTTGATTAAAGCTCTAAGACATCTGAGCGCTAATATCACTATGTATAGTAGGGTGAATTATTTCTAGGATGTCACCCGTTTTATATCAGTCATAGGGGGTGACGCTATGTCTATTTTGAGGAACCTGACGATCAGCCTCAAACTCTGGCTGCTTATCCTTTTCACTGCCGTCGGCATGATAGCCACCACACTGGTGGCACTCGAGGAATACCACCAAGGCCTGATGCAGGAGAAGGAGCTCCAGACCCGTGCGCTGGTTGAGACCACGATCAGTATCATGGCGGATCTCGAGTCTCAGGCAAACGCCGGGGCCATGACCAGGGAACAGGCGAAGGAGAGGGCCTTAGAGGAGATCCGATCTCTGCGTTACAACGAGAGCAACTACTTCTGGATCAACGATCTGGACGCCCGTATGGTGATGCACCCGATCAAGCCTGAGCTCAACGGCAAGGATATGTCGTCATTCACAGACCCTCAAGGCAAACGGATTTTCGCTGAGTTCGCCCGCGTGGCCAAACAGAACGGCGAGGGGGTGGTTCCCTACCTCTGGCCGAAACCGGGCAGTGAAGAGCCGGTATCCAAGATCTCCTACATCAAAGGCTACATACCCTGGGGCTGGGCCATTGGCACCGGTGTCTATGTGGACGATGTGGAGGCCGAATTCTGGAGCCATGCGAGCAAGCTGGGCATTCTCGCACTCATCCTCCTCGGCCTGATCCTGGGCCTGGCCACAGCCATCACCCGCAGCATCGTCAAACCGATCAAAGCAACCACCCTGGCCCTCGATGATATCGCCAGCGGCGAGGGTGATCTTACCCATCGGCTACAGGAAAACGGCAGGGACGAGATCGCCAGACTCGCCTGCGCCTTCAACCGTTTCGTCGAAAAGATTGAGCAGATCATCGTCAAGGTCAGACAGACCAGCACCCAACTGGCCACGGCGGCGGAAGAGCTCTCGAGCACCACGCTGCAAAATCACGAAAACATCACCCAACAGCAGAACGAGACGCAACAGGTGGCGACCGCGGTCACCGAAATGGCCGCAACAGTGAAAGAGATCGCTGAAAACGCGGAAGGAGCCGCCACCTCTGCCAGGAACGCCGATGAACAGGCACAGCAGGGCAAACAAGTGGTCGTCAACGTTACCGACGCGATCAATAACCTCGCCGCTGAAATGAACTCCGCCTCCGATGTGATCAACCAACTGGCCAAGGAGAGTGAGAGCATCGGAACGGTTTCCGATGTAATTCACGGGATCGCGGAACAGACCAGCCTGCTGGCCCTCAACGCAGCCATCGAGGCGGCGCGCGCGGGTGAACAGGGACGCGGTTTTGCCGTGGTCGCCGACGAGGTGCGTTCCCTGGCAAGTCGTACCCAGCAAGCCACGACCGAGATCCGGGAGATGATCGAACATCTCCAGAGCGGCACCCAAAATGCGGTCGATGTCATTCACCGAAGCGGCGATACCACACTGGAAACCGTGGAGAAGGCCAAAACAGCGGCGCAATCCCTGGATCAGATCGTATCCTCGGTAGTCTTGATATCCGATCGCAATACCCAGATCGCCAGTGCTTCGGAAGAGCAGTCAGCCGTGGCCAATGAAATCGACCACAGCGTGGTGCACATCTCAGAGATCACGGAACACTCGCTGGTCGCCAGCGAACAGATCTCCCAGGCAACCAATGAACTCACGCGCCTGGGCGAGGCGCTGAACGAGATGATCTCCCATTTCAAAATCCGTGGAAACGGATGAATCAAGAACCTGGCGGCCACCAGCCAGGTTCATGGACCCGGGCCTGCAACACCAATCCAAGCGACGAGTGGGTAACTAGTGTCCTACACTAGGCCAATTCACAGCGATTCTTGCCGTTGTGCTTCGCCCGATACAGGGCCTTGTCGGCCCTTGAAAAAACCGCTTCCAAGGCGTCACCCGCACGGAAGCTCGTCACTCCGCAAGAGATGGTCACCGGCACTGGTTTACCATGGGAATGAAAACCATTGCGCTCCACCGATTGGCGCATCTGTTCGGCCACGCCCAGGGCCTCCTGATTCTCCGCGCCACACAGCAGACAGACAAACTCCTCACCCCCGAAGCGGGCAATGAAATCGGTTTCACGCAGACGGGACCTCAGACTATGCGCAATCACCCGTAGCGCCTTGTCGCCCGCCTGGTGACCGAAACGATCGTTGATCGATTTGAAATCGTCCACATCCCAGACCAGCATGGTCAACGCACTGCCGAACCGCTTCCAGCGAGCCATCTCCTGTTCCACCCGCTCCTCGTACGCCAATCGGTTGGGAAGGCCGGTCACCGCATCGATCAACGCCATATGGTGCGCCTCCACCATTCTCGAACGCAGTTCGTGGGACTCCTTTTCCAATACCTCCAGGCGGCTCTTCAACTCTTTTTCACTCCGAGCTGTCTTTTTGTGCCACTCCTGCTCTTCCCTGAGGTAGTCGTCGATATTGTCCTGGATCAGACTGAGGCGCTCACGCACAGCCGTTTTCAACTGCTGAAGATCGGTCGCTTCCTGCACACTGGCGCCCAGATCCCCCACATGGTTGGTCACGTTCAGCGACAGGTTCCGACCATGCTCCACAATCTGGTTGCGCCCGTCATGGGCACTTTGAAGATGTACCCCGAGATCCTGCAGGCGCTGGGTCAGCTCTTCGAGAAAATCCTCCGCTTCCCTGATCTCCAACTGCACCTGGCCATAGGATTTCGCAGACAGATCGAGCAGGTCATGCAGGACTTCCGTCCAGGCATCGGGGGGCGCTTTCACACCGAGACGCAGTTTCAATCGGCTGACATCTTCTCCCCAATGTCCTGGCCATGAGGCCTGTTCAAGCAGATTAAGCAGGATTTCATTGGGTTGTGGTCCACTCTCCCTGTCGCTTGGCACAGCGCCCAGGAGTCGCTCGAACAACCCGCTTTTTCTGCCTTTCACAGGCAGTCCCGGATTCAACAGACTGACCAACCGGCTGAACTGGGTGTCGTCCATCTGTCCAGGATCGTCGCTGAGCAGCTGCATCAGCGCTACCGTCTCCTGAGCCTCTTTCTTGTTCAGTTGCAGGGCATCGAGTAGCCTGAGATATTCTGCCGAAGCGTCACCCCCGCCCTCCTCCGTCGATTCGGAGAAATGGAGCAGGCCATCGGAGAGGGCGTTGAGCTTGGCGGCGAGTTGATCGTTGATGCCGCCGCGTACCGCATCCCTGACACCCTTCAGATGGGGATCCAGGCGCGGATCGAGACTGTCGGCGGCAAGGGTCAGGCGGATGATGGTTCGCGTCAGCAGCCCTTCCAGTTCGCGATTGGCTTCGGCCTCGCTCTCATGTTGATGCAGCAGATCTTCGTATCGCAGTTTCCAATCTTTCTCGTTCATCGCTTTTCGTAATCGTCTCTAGCGTGTGAAGCACGGTTGTCGTACTGTCAGTCAGCATCCTGACCAGACCTGTTCACACCCTGTGAGAGAATATCGCTCAAGCGACCATCGGCAGCACAACGTTTTTTGGTAATTCTATCTCCAGACTGACCGGCAGATGATCCGAATGCGCATAGTTGAGCACTTCATGCTTCGACACCTTCAGGCTTGGCGATGCCAGGATATGATCCAGCTTTCGACTCGGGCGCCAACTGGGAAAGGTCATCATGTCGCAGAGACTGCCTTGCAGGTTTGTCCTTTCGATCAGGTAGCGGAACTCCTGGGAGCTGCAGCCGCAATTGAAATCCCCCATCAACACCAGATGCGAGTAGTGGGAGACCAGGTCACTGACGTAGGATAGCTGGCGAAGGCGGGCCCGGCGCCCCAATGCCAGGTGCATCATACAGATGCCCAGCGGCTTTTCGTTGGTCTGGAACTCCATCAGTACTGCGCCACGACCGGGCAGACCGGGAAGGCGATGTTCAGAGATCAGGCTCGGTTCAACGCGGCTCAGCACGCCATTGCTGTGTTGCGCCAGTTTGCCCAGCCTGCGGTTGACCTGCCGGTACCAATAGGGAAAGCCCGCATGCTCCGCCAGATAGGCGGTCTGATCGATGAAACCGCTGCGCAGACTACCCGAATCGACCTCCTGCAATCCCACCACGTCGAAGTCCTTCAACAGATGAGCTATGTGATTCAGGTTGTCGAGCTGCTGCCTGTGCGGCAGCATCTGCTTCCAGCCACGGGTCACATATTCACGATAGCGACGGGTGTCGGCCCCCGCCTGAATATTGTAACTGAGCAGGCGTAGACGGTCGGTTCCGTCCAGAGTGGTCTGATTAAGAACGATTTGAGTATCCATTACCTGTCAAGCGCGTCTTCTTCGAATTTATTACTCCGATTGCATTAAATTTTACGGCATCATCGGTTGAAAACTTGAGGGCATCACCACAACTTTTTATCAAAGATTCACGGCTCGACGCAAAAAGGCGGCCATCAGCCGCCTTTCTCCGTTCCGGCTTGACGCTAGGCCAGCAATTATCTACTAAGCCCTTGAATATACTGGGCAACCTCAGCTATCTCCTTATCGCTCATCCGGTTGACGACACCCTGCATCATGGTATTCATGTCATTGGTGCGCTTGCCGTCGCGGAAATCCTTTAACGCCTTTTCCACATAAGCGGCATGCTGGCCGCCAATCGCGGGAAAATTGGCTTGCGGATTCCCCACTCCGGAAGGTCCGTGGCATGCCATGCAGGCAACCACGCCAGTCTTCGAATTTCCTGCCCGATAGATCGCCTCTCCGGCATTCACCTTGTCGGCCGCGGCCATACCGGTCTGCCGGGACTGGCTGGAGAAATAGGCGGCAAGGTCAGCGACATCCTGATCCGAGAGTGGCATCGCCATCGGCGCCATGGTCGGGTCGGTGCGATCGCCCGACTTGAAATCCTTGATCTGTTTCTCGATATATCTCGGATGCTGTCCGGCAATCTTGGGCCACAAAGGATTGATCGGGCTGTTCCCATCAGCGCCATGGCAACCTGCACAGATTGCAGATTTGTTTTTGCCCTCGTCTGGATTGCCTGCCGCATAGACCGGGCCAAGACAAAAAGTGAGGGTGGTAATTATGGTTACGAGCCATTTAGTCATAATCAATCCTGCTCTGAAATCCGCTGGAATAGGTTGAGATCCCTGGCAATGCAGCACGCCAGCCCAGTGGCCGGCAAATCTGAAAGCCCCCGAAAAAACTGCGAAACTATAGCAGAATTTTCCGATTAACGTCAAAATCAGACATCCTGTGCAAAAGCCGGTTCAATCCATGCAAAAAGATCCCGATATATCATTGGTGAATAGCTGCTACGCAGTGATCTACACCCCCAGCCGTCGTCGCAAGCGCTTCCCGGAAAACTGTGTACAACCGGCAGCCAGTGCCGAAGAAGCCATTGCTGCCGCCTCATCGCGGAAGGACAGTCATGCCGCGGAGGTATTGGGCCCCTCCCGTTCGTCTGAAGGGTTTCGTCTCTACTATCTGCTGAAATGGCTCTGATATGATTGAACCACGGCACCCATCCCCCTGAGTCCCTGGATTCAAAGGGGATGGAATCAAACTTCAATGCATCATATGGCCCTTATGGTCACCCTGTTTCATCTGCATCTGTAACTTGCGTACCGGCGCTTCCACCTGCTTGCTCGACCCATCCTCGAACACCAGGGTCAGTGATATCTTCTCGTCAGGGATCAGTTTCTGTGTCAGACCTATCAGCATCACGTGCAGGCCGCCAGGCTGCAGCTTGACCACTTCGCCGGCGGGCAGATCGATCTTTTCCACCTTGCGCATGCGCATCATCCCGTCTTCCATGGTGTGGGTATGCAGTTCCACCACTTCGGCGGCCGGACTGCTTGCACCAGTGAGAGCTCCCGCCTTCTCACCCATGTTGTGCAGCACCATGAATGAGGCTGAGTTCGGTTGGCCGGGTGGAACAGCCCTGACATAGGGGTCGTCCACCATGATACCATCCGCCAGGGAACCGGCGGCAGCCATCTGGCAGAAGGCTGTGAGAAACATCCCGATCAGAGTGAAACATTTGAATTGGGACATACAAAACTCCTATTGCAGTTAACGACTCATTACTCCATCCCCGGGAAGTGAACCCGAAAATGGCTGGATTCAAGGTCGATGAGAATGACACCAATACACTTCAAAAAGCAATCCGTACTCAGTGGCATTGCGCCAATTTACTGATTTTTTAGGCCATTTGCCCCACTCTGAGTGATTTCCCCCTGTATAAGGACCGCACGCATTGCAACACGGGCGAAAAAAAAGCGCCTGTCTTACTCGACAGGCGCTTTGTCAGCCATCGTAGTGTCAGAGGGCTTTCTCAATCAGCGAGAGTCAACACCCAATCCACGATGGTCTTGATGTCTGCATCACTGACATGGGCATTCGGCGGCATGGGGACAGGGCCCCAGACACCGGAGCCACCGGCCTTGACCTTTGCGGCCAGCATCTCAGCGGCACCTTCCTGGCCCTTGTATTTCGCGGCAACTTCCTTATAGGCGGGTCCGACAACCTTGGTCTCCACCTGGTGGCATGCCAGGCAGCCATTTTTCGTCGCAAGTGCGGTCGCATCGGCGCTAGCAGTTGCCACAACTCCCAGAGACATAACTGTCGTGCTGGCAGCCAGCAACATAACTTTCATTTTATTCATCAGGTCTATTCCTCTAAAATCAAACAGTTAACACAAGTGTACCTGCAGGGATGAGGTGTATCCTTCCCTCAAATCCGCGGATTATAAAGTAATTTGGCCTCCAATGCCTATCAAAGACAATTATCAATCATATAAGTTTGCGATAATTATTGTCACAAATTATGCTGCTTCAGCCTCGTACCGGGAAGACGCGAAGACCGGGATTCAGCTCAATGAGCGCCATCCTTATCCGCCATGTGGGCCAGATAGAGCGCCAGACCGAGCAGGGCGATACCCGCAGCAAACTGCAGGAGGTCCATGGGTGTGGAGAAATCCATTCCCAGGGCATATTCGAAATAGCGCACCACCAGGATCATCATCACCACCTTCGCAAGACGGCTTTTTAAGTCATCCAGGCTGGTGATGGTCAGTACGTTGGAGGCGCTCTCGGAATCCTCCGCATGATCGATCTTACTGATGAACAGCTCATACAGACCGAGTGAGAATATGAGCAGCACAGTGGCCAGGAGATAGCCATCGACAATCTCCACCACATGGGTGACCGTGGTCGAACGTAAATCGATCCGCTGCTCCGCGCTCAGCGAAGGGGAGGCGTAATCCCCCAGGTGGGCGATCATGTAGAAGGCGTCCACCGAGGCCATATAAAACATCGCGATCGCCGCTATCATGCTCGCAATCACCGCGGCCAGTACAATCAACCGGCTGCTCCACAAAATCTGTTCAAACTTCTTTTCCACTGTCCACCACTCTCGCTTTTTGGTCGGACTGTAAATAACCCGGCAGCCAGACACAAGTCTTTTACCTGAATACCTGGTTTCAGGTTTTAACCTTGAGCCTCATCCAGGGCGCCACTGGATCGAAGCCCGGGAAGTGATTATCATCAGCCTCTTTTTTCCAGGATCAGATCCCAATGCCTCAATTCTTGCCCGGCCAACGCTGGATCAGCGATAGCGAATCGGAGCTGGGTTTAGGCACAATTGTCGAGACTGAAGGCCGAACGGTCACCATCCATTTTCCGGCGGTGGGTGAAAACAGGGTTTATGCCCGGCATGGCGCCCCCCTGACACGGGTGGTCTTTGCCGTGGGAGATAAAATCGAGAGCCGCAATGGCGATTCTCTCCTGGTCAAGCGCGTCGTCGAGGAGCAGGGCTGCCTGACCTATCTGGGGGATGACGCCAAGGGCAGACCGCTGACACTGGCCGAAGCGGATCTCAGCGACGCCTTGCGTATCGACCAGCCCAGCCAGCGCCTGTTTGCCGGCCAGATCGACCCCCCTCACTGGTTCAATCTGCGCTACCAGACCCTGCGCCATCTCGGGCGACACCTGCAGTCCCCGATACTCGGCCTGGGTGGACCCAGGATCGACCTGATCCCTCATCAACTCTACATTGCCCACGAGGTGGCCAACCGGCCGAACCCCCGGGTATTGCTGGCCGACGAAGTGGGACTGGGCAAGACTATCGAGGCCTGCCTGATCCTGCATCATCAGATCATGACCGGGCGCACCAGCCGCGCCTTGATCCTGGTACCCGATCCCCTGGTACATCAGTGGCTGGTGGAGCTGATGCGGCGCTTCAATCTCAGGTTTCGCATTTTCGACGAGGAGACCTGTCAGGCGATCCAGGACTCGGGCCAGGGCGACAATCCCTTCCATGCCGAACAGCTGGTACTTTGCAGCTTCGATCTCTTCCACCACAACACCCAGCGCCTGAGCCAGGCGCTGGAAGGTGGCTGGGATATGCTGATCGTAGACGAAGCTCATCACCTGACCTGGTCCGCCGATGATCCCAGCGCAGAGTATCTCCTGGTCGAAGCACTGGCGCTCAAGACCCCTGGTGTGCTGCTGTTGACGGCAACTCCGGAGCAGTTGGGACGAGCGGGTCACTTCGCCCGCCTGCGATTGCTGGATCCGGATCGCTACTACGATCTGCAGGCGTTTCTGGAGGAAGAGCACCACTATCAGCCCGTGGCCGACACCGTGGAACAGCTGCTCCGCAACAACAGGGTGTCGAAAGCGGCGGCGGCACGCCTCATGGATATCCTTGACGGGAGCGAGCAGCAAATCCTCACGACTCTGCTCGAAGAGAGTGACGCCGATGAAACGGCACGCCATGCGGCCAGGGAGAGCCTGATCTCGACGCTGCTGGATCGACACGGCACCGGCCGGGTTCTGTTTCGCAATACCCGCGCGGGTGTCAGCGGCTTCCCCCGGCGGGAGCTGAACTGCTACCCGCTGGTGCAGCCGGCGGCCTACGAGATATTGGCGGAGCTGGCCGCCGATGCCCCGCTGGAACTGTGCGCGACACCCGAGCGTCTCTATGCCTCCGGCGGACACCCCTCCTGGTGGCTCGAAGATCCCAGGGTTGGTTGGTTGATCGCGCATCTGCGACAGCACAGCGCCACTAAGTTCCTGCTGATCTGCGCCCATGCCGATACCGCCATCGAGTTGCAGGAGGCGATCCGGGTCCAGAGCGGTATCGGTGCCGCGCTGTTTCACGAGCGCATGAGCATCATCGAGCGGGACAGGTCAGCCGCCTGGTTCGCCGACCCGCAAGGGGCAAGACTGCTCATCTGCTCTGAGATCGGCAGCGAGGGACGCAACTTTCAATTCGCCCACCATCTGATTCTCTTCGATCTTCCTGCGGATCCGGATCTTCTGGAGCAGCGTATCGGCCGCCTCGACCGGATAGGTCAGAAAGAGACAGTGAGGATTCATGTCCCCTACCTGGATCCGGGTCCGCAATCCATACTTCTGCACTGGTACAGAGATGGTCTCGACGCCTTCAGCCATCCGCTGCCCGGCGCCCACGAACTCTACAACTCGCTCAGCCCCGCGCTCTGGGAAACTTTGGGTCATGCGGATGGGGAATCGGGATTGGAGCAGCTGCTCGATCGGACACGCCAGCTCAAAGCGACCACCCAGGCACGCCTGCAGCAGGGCCGCGACCATCTGCTGGAGCTGGGTGCCTGCCGCGAGCCCACCGCCAGCTGGCTGGTCAACGAGCTGCGGGAACAGGATGGATCCGATCAGCTTCGCCACTATCTCGAGCAGCTGTTCAACAATTACAACATCGACACCGAGGAGTTGGGGGAGGCGGGTGTCGTGCTGCGTCCCGGGGATCAGGTCATCGCCGGTCCGCTGCCCGGTCTGCCGACAGACGGCCTGACGGCGACCTACAGCCGCAGCGACGCCCTCGCCCACGAGGAGCGTCAATTGTTGAGCTGGGAACACCCACTGGTCAGCGGGGCCATGGAACAGATCATCAGGCAGCAGACAGGCAACAGTTCAGCCCTCGCCTGCAAGCACCCGAAGCTCAAGCCGGGACAGCTCCTGCTCGAATCCCTGTTCGTCGTCGAATGCCTTGCCCCGGGCAAGCTGCATGTCGCCCGCTTCCTGCCGCCGACGCTGATCCGCACACTCCTCGACGGCAAGGGTAAACGCTGGGATCAACTGATCGGTTGCGACGAACTGCTGCAGACCGCGCAGGTATTGGAGACACAGGCGGTGCTGCCGGTCATCGACAGTTATCGTCAACAGATAAGGGAGCTGATCAAGCAGACCGAAGCTACGGCACAGGCCGCCGTGAAACCCCTCATAAGCAGCGCCGTCAACACTATGATGGAGCACTACACGGAGGAGATACAGCGCATTGTCGCATTGAAGAAGCACAATCCGGGAATCCGTGAAGAGGAGATCCATCTGATGCAGCAACAGGGCCTGGCCCTGCATAAACACCTGCAAGCGGCCAGACTGCGGCTGGATGCGGTGCGCCTGATCATCACCGTCTGACCCGAATGGTACTTTCCTAAAGAAAAACGCGAGTGGGCGGGAGAGCCACCACCACGGGAATCCTAATCGATCAGCTGCTCGATGGGGAAAGGCCGGCAGATGCCAAATCCCTGGGCATAGTCGATGCCGATATCCCGCAGCCGACGCAAAACCCTGTCGTTCTCCACGAACTCGGCGATCGTTTCCAGCCCCATGATATGACCGATCCGGTTGATCGCGTCCACCATCGAGTCGTCGATTGCATTATCCAGCATCTCCTTGACGAAAGCGCCGTCGATCTTCAGATACTCCACGGGCAGATGCTTGAGATAGCCGAAGGATGAGAGACCGCTGCCGAAATCATCGAGGGCGAATTCGCAACCGATTTGCTGCAGTGTTCGCATGAAATGTTCTGCCGATGCGAGGTTGGAGATCGCCGCGGTCTCGGTTACTTCGAAGCAGAGCATCCCCTGCGGAATCCCATAACGACCTATCCTGTCCAATATCAGCTGCAGGACCTCGTCGTCACATAGGGAGTGACCCGACAGATTGACGAAATAGCGCCGCTCGGCGGCGAAACAGCTCTCCCGGTTGTCCACGATGAACTGAATCAGGCGATCGATCACCCACCGATCGATAGTGGGCATCAGGTCGAAGCGTTCCGCCGCTGGAATGAAGGCCCCCGGCAGGACCAGGTCGCCCGACTCATTGAGCATGCGGATCAACACCTCCACATGCTCCTGATCGCTCGTGTTGCCGATCGACTTGATCGGCTGAACATAGAGGACGAAACGATCTTCATCCAGAGCACTGCGTATGTGGGTGACCCATTTCGCCTCACCATGGCGTATTGCGGCGGGACTGCTGACCGGATCGTAGATATGAATCTTGTTCCTGCCCTCTTCCTTGGCGGAGAAACAGGCCGTGTCGGCAAAACTCAACACCTGCTCCAGTCCCGAACTCTGTTCATCAATGGGCACCATGCCAATACTCACACTCTGTGAGAAACTCTTCTCCCCGTATACGAAACGAAACCCCTGGACCGCAAGACGTATTGAATCGGCGATACGTTCGGCCGACTGCACCGGGCATTGGGTCAGCAGAATACCGAACTCGTCGCCACCCAGCCTGGCCAGCAGATCGCTGTTGCGGATGGATCGCTTGATCAATGTCGCCAGCTGTCTGAGCAACTCGTCGCCGGCGGCGTGGCCGCAGTTGTCATTGACCACCTTGAAACGATCCACATCGAGGTAGAGCAGGCAATGCTCACCACCTTCGATCCCCGCGCGTTCCAACAGAGCTGTCAGCTGACGATCGAATTCAGTTCGGTTGTAAAGCCTGGTGACCGGGTCATGACTCGATTGCCAGCTCAATTGCGCCGCGAGCTTCCTTGATTGGCTGGTGTCTTTGAAAACCAGCACCATACTCTCAAGCCTGCCGGCTTCATCCTTGAGCATGGTGATCGACTGTTGCACGGACAGACTCAATCCCTCCCTGTGCTTGAGCACCAGCTGACTGCCCTCATTGTTTACGATCTGCTCGAGCGAAAGCGGATATTGCTTCGACCCCGTTTCATCGAAAACCCGGTAGACCTCCGTCAATCGACGCCCTGTCATCTGCTGGTTCTGATACCCCGTCATCGCTTCTGCCGACAGGTTGGCGAACTCTACCCTGCCGCCCGCATCGAGCAAAATGACCGCATCATCCAAAGATGAAAGCATCGCGCGGGTTCGCTGCTCCACGACGCTGCCTGTATGCGACTGATCCTGCCGGGCCGGGCTGGATGGGATGTCGTTGATCTGCACCAGACAGTAGCCTGGATGAAGCATCAGCGGTTTCACGCTTACCCGCATGTTACGCTTCTCATCGATGCTGAACATGTGGCGCGATCCGGCCAGGGTGAAGTAGGCCTGCAGAGAGCCACGGGGTTGCGGTGTCTGCGCGGCGGCATGCACCATTTTTGTGAAACGGGGTCCAGCCAGTTGCGGTATGAGTTCATCAAGGGGTTGCAACAGCGCCTCCGGGTCCGTCATATCCATGGCATCAGCCAGGTGGCGATTCCAGACGATCACTCGCCTCTGAGCATCCAGCAGGCATAGGCTGACATCGCAAGCCTCTATCACTTCCTGCAGATACAGCAGGTCATTTCGGGAAAAGTCCCCGGTTTGAAGCGCCTTTATTGACCCCTTCCCCTGCACTAATTAACCTCTCGACTGACAACAAGTAATGACGGTGAATGTATGATCGATCAACTGCTGAAGCATTGGCTGTTGGTATTCAGCGCCTGGTCATCCATTACCTGCACTGACCATTGTAACTCGGCAGATATTGTCAACAAAAACATCAGGTTGCATTCATCTGCGCAGAGCTGGCCCTCCCAATGAGCAGGTCGATTGGATATTGGGTCGGCCAAAACACAGGGAAACTTTAGTCCTCTAAGGTAAATACCCTGTAAACTGAAGTGCTAAAACAGCATGACCTCGCCGGGTGTCAGGGGACGATACTCACCCGGCTCGAGGGATTGATCCAGGCACAATTCACCGATCGACACCCGGTGCAGAGCGCTGACGTGATTTCCCACCGCCGCGATCATGCGCTTCACCTGATGATATCTGCCTTCGTAGATAGTCAGGTGCAACTCACGCTCCGATAGCCTTTCGACGCCTGCCGGCCTGGTGGGTCTGTTCTCGCCTTTGAGCATCAGACCAGCGCCCAGCCTCTCGGCCTGTTCGTCCGTCACCGGATCGACAACAGCGACATGATAGGTTTTGGGACAGTTATTCGAGGGAGCGGTGATGCGGTGCGACCATTGTCCATCGTCGGTAACCAGCAGCAATCCCGAAGTGTCGATATCGAGTCGTCCGGCGATATGCAGAATGCTCCGGTTCGGCAGGTCGATAAGATCCAGTACCGTTCGATGGCTGGGATCACGGGTGGCGCATACCACTCCAATCGGTTTGTGGAGCATGAAATAACGAGGCAGGGGCGGTGCCACCTGGGATCCGTCGAGAGACACCACGGCATCGAAACCGACCGGGACTGAGACCTGTTTGACCTCGACCCCATCGACCCTGACCCGGCCACCGCGGATCGCCCGCTGGACCCGGGATCGGCTCAACGCGGTAGCATTGCTGATGAAACGGTCGAGCCTCATCTCTCGCTTTCGTACAGACATGGCTGTTCAGTCCGAGGGCCGGTCTATCCCATCCTTGGGGATACCACTCATACAGCCGCTGTGAAGCCCATCCCAATATTGATCACTGTTATATGGCATCGATGGAAAAAAATGGATAACCCCTGCTGTTTTCATTAACCTTCCGCATTTTGTTGTAACGCATGGAGTGCAAGATGCTGCATTTTACTATCCTCACGCTCCCCTTTCCAAAGAGCTTCAATACTATCCTGAGCGCTCTGTTGTTGTTTATCTCCCTCCCATTGAACGCTTCGGTGTTGGGTTTTGTCGAATTCGAATCGACCCAGGGCGGTAACCACGATATAGCCATCAGCCCCGATGGCGAGTATGTCTACGGCATGGAGCTGGAGGGCGTAGGGGGCTACCAAATCAACGTCTACTCACGTGATGCCAACACCGGAGCACTGGATCTCGTAGAAACAGTCGATACCCTCGACGGCACTACCACCATGAGTAATCTGGCGGGTATCGCCATCAGCCCCGACGGCACTCATCTCTACACGGTAGGCGCCACTGACGAGCCATTCGGCCATGCCCTCATCTGGTTCGATCGCAACGACACCACGGGACGACTCAGCTATGGTGGGAGAGTGGTCTCCGGCACCGATTTCACCGGGCTTACCAACCCCAGCGGTTCCATCGCGATCAGCCCTGACGGTTTCTTTCTCTATGTCGGCGATATCGGCGGCTGGGGCAGCATCGGCATTTTCCAGCGGGCAGGCAACGGTGTCCTGAGCTGGGTGGCGACCGTGGAGAGCGATCTCAACAGCGACAACCTGCACAATCTCAATGAAGTCTATATCAGTCCTGACGGCAACTCCCTCTATGCAACCTCCCTGGGTGGATACCTCTATGTCTTTTCACGCAACGCCACCACCGGCGCTCTGACTGCCCAGCAGACATTCGCCGACCTCAGCATCGACGATGTCAACGGCCTGCCCGGACTGAAAAACGCCGAAGAGCCGATCGTGACAAACGATGGCCGTTTTCTCTACCTGGCGGGCCTGATCGCGAACGATGCCGTCTCTTCAGCCGACGATCAATACAATGTGGCCAGCTTCCAGCGCGACACCGGGGACGGCAGCCTGACCTACCTGGGCAACACCACCAATCAGGCGCAACACGGGAGCTATACGGACTGGGACACCCTCTGGTGGCCCACCGCGCTGGCCCTTAGCCCCGACAGCGAACAGCAGTTTCTCTACGTGGGCGCCTATATCGCCGACGCTATCAATCTCTTCAAGCGAGACCCCCAGAGCGGCGCCCTGAGCTGGGTCGGCTGGGAGGAGGACGGCCTCAACAGCGCCGAACTGGACGGGATAGACAAAATGGTTCTGTCGCCGGACGGCCGCCACATCTATGCAGGGCTTGAAAATGGCCAGGGGGTTTCCGTGTTCGATACCCGCACGGATCTATCACTGGTAAAGAGCGATGATGTCGATCCGGTCGCGCCATCTGCCACCCTGAGCTATACCCTGGCCGTCACCAACTCGGGTCCGGCGGATGCGCAGAACCTGGTGATCACCGATACCCTGCCCGCGGGCGTCGCCTATGTCAGTGGTTCCGTCAATGTACCGGGAGGCAGTTGCAGCGAAAGCGCCGGTACGGTGACCTGTACCCTGAGCAGCCTGGCGGTCACTGCCGCGGCCACAGCCACCATCGAAACGACCGCCCCGGCGAGTGAAGGCAGCATCAACAATACGGCCAGCGTGAGCGCGGATCAGATCGATACCGCCACCGGCAACAACAGTGATACAGAAGATACCGAGGTCAGCGACAGCGGGTCGACCGGCGACACCGATGACAGCGGTTCCGACGGCGGAGGCGGCGGTATCGACCTCCTGTTGCTTGGCATCCTCGGCGCGCTCCTGCTTATTCTTCTGATTCAGTTCAGGGTTGAAGCCCTTATCCGTAAGTAAAAACGATCGGCATCAGCAGCATTCGCAGCGCCATGGCGCAAGGATTCAGATCTCCTTGTAGAGTTCAGCCCCCTGCCGCTTGAACTCCACCGCTTTCTCCTCCATCCCCTGCTTCAGTGCCTCCTCTTCGGCCAAACCCTGGGCGCGAGCGTAGTCGCGTACATCCTGGGTGATCTTCATGGAGCAGAAGTGGGGACCGCACATGGAGCAGAAGTGGGCAACCTTGTGGGCCTGATGTGGCAGCGTCTCATCGTGAAACGCCATCGCCTTCTCGGGATCCAGGCTCAGCGCGAACTGGTCGTTCCAACGGAACTCGAACCTCGCCTTGGACATGGCGTTGTCCTGCAGCTGGGCGCCGGGAAAGCCCTTCGCCAGGTCGGCGGCGTGGGCGGCGATCTTATAGGTGATGATACCCTCGCGCACATCTTCCTTGTTGGGCAGCCCCAGGTGCTCCTTGGGGGTGACGTAGCAAAGCATGGCGGTGCCGTACCAGCCGATCTGCGCCGCTCCGATGCCGGAGCTGAAGTGGTCGTAGCCCGGAGAGATGTCGGTCACCAGCGGCCCCAGGGTGTAGAAAGGGGCCTCGAAGCAGTCTTCCAGCTCCTTGTCCATGTTCTCCTTGATCATCTGCATGGGTACGTGGCCCGGACCCTCGATCATTACCTGCACATCGTGCTCCCAGGCGATTTTGGTCAGTTCGCCCAGGGTCTCGAGCTCGCCGAACTGGGCCGCATCGTTGGCGTCTGCGAGGCAGCCTGGACGCAGGCCGTCACCCAGGGAGAAGGCCACGTCGTAGGCCTTCATGATCTCGCAGATCTCCTCGAAATGGGTGTAGAGGAAGTTCTCCTGGTGGTGCGCCAGGCACCACTTGGCGAGGATCGAACCGCCGCGGGAGACGATGCCTGTGATCCGCTCGGCGGTCAGCGGCACGTAGCGCAGCAGCACCCCTGCATGGATGGTGAAGTAGTCGACCCCCTGCTCGGCCTGCTCGATCAGGGTATCGCGCATGATCTCCCAGGAGAGCTCCTCGGCCTTGCCGTTGACCTTCTCCAGGGCCTGGTAGATGGGCACGGTGCCGATCGGCATCGGGGCGTTGCGCAGGATCCACTCACGGGTCTCGTGGATATTGTCGCCGGTGGAGAGATCCATCAAGGTGTCGCCGCCCCAGCGCGCCGACCAGGCCATCTTCTCCACCTCTTCCCGGATCGAGGAGGTGATGGCGCTGTTGCCGATGTTGGTGTTGATTTTGACCCGGCAGTTGCGGCCGATGATCATCGGCTCCAGTTCCGGGTGGTTGATGTTGGCCGGCAGGATGGCGCGGCCGGCGGCCAGCTCCTGGCGCACGAATTCGGGACTGATCTCGTCGGGTATGTTGGCGCCGAAGGCCTGGCCGGCATGCTGGCGCAGCAGCTTGGCGTAGCGTGGATCGGCGCGCAGCTCCTGCAGCCTGCAGTTCTCGCGAATGGCGACATACTCCATCTCAGGCGTAATGACACCCTGGCGGGCGTAGTGCATCTGGGTCACGTTGCGGCCCGCCCTGGCCCGGCGCGGAGCGCGGATATGTTCGAAACGCAGGTGTGCCAGTTCGGGATCGTCCTGGCGAGCACGGCCGTAGTCGGAGGTAGGTCCGTCGAGCATTTCGGTATCGTCCCGCTCCTCGATCCAGCGGGTACGCAGTTCGGGCATGCCCCGCAACAGGTCGATTTTCACATCCGGATCGGTGAAGGGTCCGGAAGTATCGTAAACCGGAATAGGCGGATTGGCCTCCTCTCCGAAACCCGCGGATGTCGACTCCTGGCTGATCTCGCGCATGGGTACGCGGATATCGGGGCGGGAGCCTTCCACATAGACTTTGCGTGAGTTGAAGAAGGAGCGTGTCACCGCTTCCGACAGGGTTGCGGTCTGCTTGATAAACTCTTCAGGTATGGCGCTCATGCATGAAACCTCGCTGTGGCAAAGGTGAAGATGAGCCCAGCAGGTTTCAGCTTCCCTCCGCCGGTATTAACCGGATCAGGTAATTAAGGGTCTTTCTCAGCCCGCGGCAGTAACCTGCCCGCGAACACCCCCAGCCTGTTCGGCCCAGTATAACCTGAATTCGGGCTGGACAAACCTCCTGCTGTCGGGAGAAACACCACCAGTGGGTGAGAATTCAGAACCACCTGGGATGTCGAGTAAACCGCACAAATTCACTTATTTATTTATAAACAATAAGTTATGATTTGATAATCATGCCGGAACCCACTCCACCAGGGTGCGCTCGGCGGCCAATTACCCCAATTTGAAGACGGAATTCATCCCCGAGACAGATCGCAAAGCGAAACGAGATTCTTGCCCGCAAGGTACAAAATCCGTAGTCTTAGTCTTCTGCCGTATTTAACCACACTAATGACCGGGATATTTTGCATGATGGCAAGCAGCTTCGAAAAAGCACGTTTCAACATGGTAGAACAGCAGATCCGCCCTTGGGAGGTTCTCGATCAGCGTGTGCTCTCCCTGATGGAATCACTTCCAAGAGAGCAGTTCGTTCCGCATAACTACCAGGATCTGGCATATGCCGACATCGAAATTCCCATCGGGCAGGGAGAGCATATGATGTTCCCCCGCATCGAGGCCAGATTGCTGCAAGCACTGGATCTGCAGCCGACTGACAGGGTTCTTGAAGTCGGCACCGGCAGCGGTTATCTGACGGCCTGCCTGGCAAACCTGGCGCGACAGGTAGTGACAATCGATCTCCATAGCGAATTCACTGACCTGGCCAAACAGAGGCTTGAACAGCAGGGCCTGCAAAACATAATCTTCAAAAGCGGCGATGCCCTGGCAGCCCCCCTCGAGCAGGCACCGTTCGATGCCATCGCGGTCACCGGCTCTCTGCCAACCAGTCAGCAGGCGGAAATTTTTCGGCAACAGCTTAACCCGGGTGGACGTTTGTTCGTGGTCGTCGGCAGTGCGCCGGTGATGGAGAGCATGCTGATCAAACGACATTCGGAAAAAGTATTTCAGGAAGAGATGATTCTGGAGACGGAGCTGACACCTTTGATAAACGCCCCGGCACCCGTGGAGTTCGAATTTTAACACAATAGCCTGTTGCTGCTCCCTAGTGGGCCACGCGGTAAGTATGTCGTCGGGTTAATATGAATGCGAGGGAGATCATGTCTATTAGCAAAAGCACACTGCCGCTGACCCATGCGCAAAACTGTCAGTTGTTGATCATCAATACCCAGGAACGATTGACCAAGGCGATGCCCAAGCCCGACCTGGACCAGATGGTCTCCAATATCGTCAAGTTGAGCAAGGCTGCCAGCCTCCTGGAAGTCCCCATTATACTCTCGGAGCACTATGGTAAAGGATTGGGCAGCACGGTATCTGAAATCGCCGAGCACCTGCCACCCCACACCAAGGCCAAGGACAAACACACCTTTTCCTGCTGTACCGCTCCGGGATTCGAGGAGGAACTTGCGGACAACGGGGAGCGCAAGCAGATCGTCATTGTCGGTCTCGAGGCGCATATCTGTGTCCTGCAGACCGCCTCCGGCCTGCAGCAGTGGGGCTATCAGGTGTTTGTCGTCGAAGACGCCATTACCTCACGCAATCCCATGCATCGCAGGAATGCACTGCGGCGCATGCGCACGTGCGGGGTGCAAATCACCAACGCAGAGTCTGTTGCTTTTGAATGGGTAGCGGACGCAAACCATCCAAAGTTCAAGGAGGTCTCTCAACTCTTTCGTTGACAGACAAAAATTGACTCGCAAACTCAGGCAGTGCTGCCTGATCAGCCACCCCGCTCGCCCGGGTTCTGTCCTAGTTGCCGCTCAAGCCTGTTTGCCAGTAGATCGTAACCCTTGAAGTGCAGTTCGGCAATCTCGCTGCTATGTTCATAGATACGGTTGAGTCGTTTTATGCTCCCCGCATCGATATTCAGCGACTTGTTGAGCAAGGCCTCGGCCAAACCGATAAGGATTCGATAGGAGTCGATATAGGCGATGCCGCCGACGGCGTCCAGATTATGCAGACTACGCTCGAACTCAATATATTTTCTCATCTGAACCAGGTGATTCGCCCGGTTGTAATAGAGATCGGCGACTTCAGGCGCTTTGCAGCTATGGGCAATCGCCAGCAGCGTCTGCGCGCTATAGCCTTCATAGCTGCCCGGTTGCTTACAGGCAGCATGCTCATCGGCGGCGGACAGCGCGCCGGAGAACAAAAGACACATTACCCACATAATCCCTAGCCGCATGCCCGCTTTACCCCATTGCTAAGGTTTGATGACAGAATTATTGAAGCTATAGACCAAAATGGAGTCAGCGCAAAGGGCGAAATACCAACTCAGGCCTGTTGAATAGGGTAAAAGAGCGCCCAGGGTTCACAGCGTGTTTCCGATACCTCTACGGTGCCCGGCGCGGGATGCCGCCGCCAGTGGGATGAGTAGACACATCTCCAGCAAACGAAGCTCCCGCAATCCAATAACCGGTGTCGTTGCAGAAGAACGGCAATTTCCTCCCACCTCGAGCGCACGATTTCGCGCCTATCTGATTCACAAATCATCTGCTACGCTTCTATTTCATTAAAGACGGTTTTCCGATAATCCGCGGGGCGAACCCGGGGCGATGCTTGGGAGTGTAGTTGAGCGAATTCCGTCGAAAACAGGGAAGTCAATAAATACCTATCCGACACGGTTGATTGCCGGATTGATAATAACGGGGAAATCATGACAAAAAAAATACTCACCATCGTTTCAAACTTTGGCTATTGGGGTGTCGAGCTGGCAGGCCCGAGAAAAAAACTGGTCGAGGCCGGCTATTCGCTGACCTACGCCACGCCCAAGGGTGAAAGGCCCGTGGCCCTGCCACCCAGCTACGACACCGATTATATGGACCCTCCCCTGGGCTGCCATGTCACCACCGAATCGGATGCGAAGCTGGTAAACGAGATCAAGGACAGCCCCGAGCTGGACGATCCGATCAATCTCTCGGAGTGGTTTCCCGAGCGGCCCTATTTCAGCCACGACGAGTTTCTTCGCGCCTGGGAGAACTACCACCAGACCTTGCTCCAGCGCTATCAGGAGTTACAGGAATATGCCGGCCTGCTGCTGGTGGGCGGCAGCGGTCCTATCCTCGACATGGTCAACAATCAGCGGGTGCACGATCTGATCCTGGGCTTTCTCAAGCTCGACAAACCCATCGCGGCGATTTGCTACGGTGTGGCCTGTCTGCCCATGGCGCGTGATTTCAACGAACGCCGCAGCATCATTCACGGCAAGCATGTAACCGGCCACTGCATCGAGTACGACTACCACGACGGAACCGGGTTTGTCGGCACCGATCTCAACATCGGCCCACCACCCTACTGCCTCGAGTATCTGTTGCGCGACGCCGTGGGTCCCACCGGGCAATACCATGGCAACTTCGGCAAACCCACTTCGGTAATCGTGGACTATCCCTTTATTACCGCGCGTTCGCTCCAGTGCTCCCACGAGTTTGGCGAACAGTTCGTCAATGTATTGGATCAGGGGCTGCGCCGCTACGGCTGGTAGGTCCCTCTCGAATCGCGGACCCGCAAGGGATTTGTATCGATAACCGGGAGACTCCATGGAAAACAGTGGCCGCTACGCCATACTTCGTCAGTTCGTCGCAGACGGAATGACCCATATGTTCGGCAATCCGGGAACCGTGGAGCAGGGATTTCTGGATGCGCTGGCCGACTTTCCCGAGATGCGCTACATCCTGACCCTGCAGGAGAGTGTCGCCGTACTCTGCGCCGACGGCTATGCCAGGGCGAGCCAAAGGCCGACCCTGGTGCAACTGCACAGCTCTCCCGGCATCGGCAACGCGGTGGGTGCGCTCTACCAGGCGAAACGGGGTCACTCCCCTTTGGTGGTGATCGCCGGTGACGCCGGTCTGCGCTACATGAACATGGATGCCCAGATGGCCGCGGACCTGGTGGCGATGATGGAGCCGGTTACCAAATACGCCACCATGGTGCTGGAGCCGCGCAATCTGTTGCGAACCCTGCGCCGGGCGATCAAGATCGCGGCCACCCCGCCCCGGGGACCGGTCTATGTCTGTCTGCCCGCAGATGTATTGGATGCGGTCAACGAGGAGCCTGTCTATCCCGTCTGCGTACCCCATACCCGGGTACGACCCGAGGATGCCCTGATCGAGCAGGCGGCGTCGCTGCTCGCCGAGGCCGAGCGTCCGCTGATCTTCATGGGCGACGGTGTTGCCTGGTCCGGTGCGGGCCAGACCCTGCTGCACCTGGCCGAACAGTGGGGAGCCGAGATCTGGGGGGTCGACAGCGGCGATCTGAACGTGGATACCACCCATCCCTGCTACCAGGGATTGACCGGTCATATGTTCGGCAGCCAGAGCCTGCCCCTGACCCGCAGAGGTGACGGGATCCTGGTAGTGGGCACCTACATGCTGCCGGAGGTCTTTCCCGAGCTGGGGGAGATCTTCGACCCGGCCGCCAGGGTTGTCCATTTCGATCTCGATGCTTACGAGATAGCCAAGAACCATCGGGTGGACCTGGGGGTGGCCTGCGATCCCCAATGCGGACTCGAGGCCTTGGCGCAGGCGCTGAACGCGCGCATGGGTGTCGAGGCCAAGGCCCGTGCCGCGCAACGCCTGCAGGTGATGAAGAGCGCCAGGGAGAAAAGGGATGCAGAACAGGCGGAACAGGACGCAGAGCACGCCTCGCGGCAGCCGGCCACCATGGAGGCCTTCACCGCCGAACTGGCGCGCCGTCTGCCCGGGGACGCCATCATCTTCGACGAGGCACTGACAAACTCCCCCGCGCTGACCCGCGCCATACCTCCCAGGGTGGCCGGTAGCTATTTCTGTACCCGGGGCGGCTCTCTGGGGGTGGGCATTCCGGGTGCGATCGGCGCCAAACTGGCGCAACCTCAGCGTTACGTGGTGGGATTCACCGGCGACGGTGGCAGCATGTACACCATTCAGGCCCTCTACACCGCCGCCAAATACCGGCTCGAACTCCTTTTCGTGATCTGTCACAACGCCCGTTACAAGCTGTTGGATCTCAATCTCCAGCACTATTGGCAGGAACACGAAATTCCTGCCCACGACTACCCGACACCCTTCGACCTCTCCGATCCCCGTCTGGGTTTCTGCGCAATGGCCGAGGGGATGGGGATCGCCGGTGCGCGGGTGGAGCGCCGCGACGAGATCCCCGCCGCCATCGAACAGGCACTGGCCGCCCGGGGGCCTTTCCTGATCGACCTGGTGCTGAGCGAAGAGAGCGACGACCACCGGCCGGGCTGCAAGTGCGGACAGTAGCAATGCTACCCACTATAACAGGACAATGGAGCAGTCATCGACATTATACGGTGCGGCAAGCCGCACCCTACCCGATTATAAAACATTTGCATTCATACGCGTTCATTTGCGGACTTCCTTTCTGATGATCCAGGAACAGATCGAAACCAAACTGGCCGCAGCGCGCACCAAGCTGATCCTCGACAAGCCGTTTCTCGGCGCCCTGGTGATGCGCCTGCCGATGCAGGCAGCGAACGCGGATTGGTGCCCAGCCACGGCTACCGATGCGCGAAAATTCTACTACAACCCTGAATTCATCGATCAGCTGAGTCTCGATGAGACTCAGTTCATGCTGGCACATGAAGCCCTGCACTGCGCCCTGTCCCATTTCGCCCGCCGCCAGCATCGCACCAGGCTCCACTGGGACATGGCCTGTGACTACGCCATCAATCCATTACTGATTGCAGATGGCCTGATACCTCCGCCCGGTTCCCTGTTCCTGCCACAGTTCGAGGGTATGACCGCAGAGGAGATCTACCCATGCCTGGATGAGAAGCACGACGAAAAGCCCCTGGACAACCACCTATATGATCGGGAGAACACCAAGGGATCGGGTAGCGGCAAGACTGAGAAGGAGATCAATAGCAACAAATCAGATTCTGAAAACCAGGGCGATGAAAACAGCAGTCAACACAATAGTGACGGCTCTGCGGCCAGCCAACCGCCACCTCTTACACCCGATGAGGCGGAGACGCTGAACATTCAGTGGCAGCAGCGTCTTGCCGGCGCAGCCCAGCAGGCGATGCAGGTGGGTAAGCTGGATGGGGCCCTGGCGCGCATGGTGGACCATCTGCTGCAGCCGCAACTACCCTGGCGTCTATTACTCGCGCGCTATATGACCGCCATCGCAAGGGATGATTTCAGCTATATGCGTCCCTCCCGGCGCGAGGGCGAATTCATCCTTCCCAGTTTGCGCAGCAGTCAACTCGAATTGGTGGTCGCTGTCGACAGCAGCGGTTCCATTCTGGATGATGAGGTAGGCGAGTTTCTTTCAGAAATCAATGCCCTGAAGGGTCAGATGAGGGCTCGCATCAGTCTGCTCGCATGTGACTCGGCGATTGCCGAGGGCGCACCCTGGGTATACGAGGCCTGGGAGGATTTCCAGTTGCCCACGAAGATCACCGGGGGTGGCGGCACCAGTTTCGAACCCGTCTTCGAGTGGGTTGCCGCACAAGGCCAGATGCCCGACCTGCTGGTCTATTTCACGGATGCACAGGGCGCTTTTCCCACCCAGGCACCCGCCTATCCTGTTATCTGGCTGGTCAAAGGCAAGCTGGGCGTACCCTGGGGACAGCGCATCCAGCTCAATTGATCGATACACAGGTCGTGCACGACAGCCTGCCTCTACGTCTGGGTACTGCAAAAAAGCAGGCCGCAAATAGACGCAGATCTTGAAAATCCCGCAAATGATCGATACTTAAATCAAATACTGTAACTACTCACCCACTAAAAAACAGCCAAACTGAGCGCCGGGTACCGTGCAGGCATCAGAAACTGATGTCCGCAGGGATGCGGCCACCAGGGGGTGAACAGATACCGGGTAAGATCATAACGGTTTCTTGAGCGTGAAGGCGCCCCTCAGATCCCCGACTTTATAACCACGGGCTTTATCAGTTGGATAGAGTTCATCGAGTTTCGATACCACGGGCGCCTCGATCGCATCTCCATGACACTTGGTGCAGACTTCAGCGGTGGGGATTGCCTTCATCATGCGAAAAACCTTACGCCCATTCTCCTCCACGACCTCGGCCTTGACCAATTTCATCGGATCCTCGCCCGCAGATTTCCTCGCCTCGAACTCCTGTAAAACCGCCTCTTCCCAGGCGTCCGGAGCATTATCCGGGTTACGCAGTTTCAGACTGGTCCTGCCTACCTCCCATCCACTCATCTGCGAATGAGCCTCGGCCAGTTGAGGTGCCACCGTATGACAGATCCCGATCGCTTTCACGGGGCCACCCTCTTTCATTCCCTTCACCAATTCTCCCTTTAGGTCGCCAAAGAAGGCTTTGATTATCCCTTTCCCCTCCTGTGTATTGCCCTGCAGGGACTGCTCGGCATTGGCGGTCCCGGATACCAAGAGAGCTGTCGCGATGGCAAAAGCGCCACTGAGTTTGTTCATCAATGAATCTCCAATACTATTCCAGCTGATTTCCGCACAGTTGAGCCTGGCGGATAAGATGCAGCTAAGATTAAACAAATTAATGACAACGCGGCAACCTGTTTTTCCAGCCGCTGATCAGGTTATCTGGTGCGAGGGCGCGGTAACCCCGGGACTGAAGGGAAAAACGGGGGTACCATGACAGCAAATAGAATCATTTGGCGCGGCGAAGCCTTGCCAGGGGCTTGAAGGCAGTTCGATTGTTCTCGATATTCGACAGGATGATAAATGTCCTTGGAGAGACCGTCACTATTATGTTAGGTAGAATCAGTCGCCTGGAACTAACCACCCTTTCAGGGAATCTGTATACGGCATGATTACACGAGTGCTGACAACCCGAATCATTCTCATCCTTTGCATCAGCCTGATGGTGATTTCAAGCGCCGAATCCCAGCAGGATGAATCGATCCGGCTGCCGGAACTGGGCTCTCCTTCGGATCAATACCTGACCCCAGGTGACGAGAAGCGGCTTGGCCGGGAATTCATGCGCAGTGTGCGTAAGACGGGAAAAGTGCTGGATGATCCCCAGATTACCGACTATGTCCAGCAATTGGGTGACAAACTGTTGAAACAGAGTGAAGCAGTCGGTCAGCAGTTCACTTTTTTTGTCATCGAACAACCGGAAATCAACGCCTTTGCCGGCCCGGGTGGCTATATCGGCATCTATAGCGGCCTGATCCTGGCAACCCAGAGCGAGAGCGAACTGGCGTCGGTAATCGCCCACGAAATCGCCCATGTCACACAGAAGCACCTGCTACGCGCCTTTGATGCCGCCAACCGCATAAGCGGCAAAACGGCAGCCCTGCTGCTCGCCTCCATCCTGGTAGGCGTGGCTGGCTCTCCCGATGCCGGCCTGGCCATGGTGACCGGCGTGCAGGCCAGTGCCATACAGGAGCAGATCAACTTCACTCGCAGCAATGAAGAGGAGGCGGATACCGTCGGCATCCAGATCCTGGAAAAAGCGGACTTCAACCCACGGGCGATGCCAGTGTTTTTCGAACGGCTGACTCACGCAAGTCGACTCTATGAATCCGGCATCCCGGAAATACTGCGCACACATCCGGTCACCACAAACCGCATCGCCGATGCCCTGGGACGTGCCGAAAAATACGGTTACCGCCAGTATCCCGGCAATCTGAGCTACCATCTGACACGCGAAGCCCTGCGGGTTAGAGCGTTTAAAGATCCCAACAAGGCTGTCACCCATTTCGCCAGTGGACTCAACGATGGACGCCATCTCAACCAGGAAGCCCATGAGTATGGCTATGCATTGGCCCTCGCGGCCACTCGCCAATATCCCGAAGCGGAGAAAATCATAGAGGAACTGCTGCGAAACAACCCGAACCAGGTCGAGTATGTACTCGCCAGTGCGGATATTGCGGGAAAACACGGCAACGCCTCCAAGGCACTCAAGATCCTTGATACCTACTACAGCTTGACACCGGAAAACTATCCACTATCGATCGCCTATATCGAAGCGCTCACGGCCGCCAACGAACTCGGCAAAGCCCGTGAAATAACCCAACAATCAATTACTTTGCGCAACAGTGACCCAAAATTCTATCGCCTGTTGAGCAACATCGAGGAGCTGGACGACAACCCGGTCGAATCCCATCGTATGCTGGCTGAAGCCTTTGTCGCCGACGGCGAACTGTTACCGGCCATACAACAGCTTGAGATTGCATTGAAGGGCGTGAGTAAAAAGGATTTCTATCAAACCTCGCGGATAGAGTCCCGGTTGAGTAAGCTGCGTGATCTGCTGAAAACACAACAGCAGAACGAAAAAAAGAACAACTGAAGGACGCTTCCAGCCAGTCATCCGATTCCGCAGCTCCTATACAGGTAAACCCCAATCAACTTCCCATAAAACCCAAGCCCAGTATGAGGAAGATACGTCCAGAAAATCACAAATCACTAATATTTCGACATTTTTTACTTGATATCGTCGATTGTTTAGGTATTCTTACGTGCTACCTGAATAAGGTAAGATATTAACCGGCAGACAACATCCACAAATAATTACTTGAAACAGTCTCGCCGCAAACTGACAGGCAACAAGGATGAGTGAGTGCAGGTTGTCGCAACTTTTTTTTAATAACATTGTTCTAATGTGCTTGATGTCGCATGCATTTTCGGGTGACCAGCTGCTTGATTACCAACAGGACATCTAGACGTTGAGAAGATCCGTTATGCGGTTTTCAGTGGTTTGGGATAAGCACAAAAACAATGCCGACTGCAGATAGAATGCACTCAACCCGGTAGTCAGGGTACAACGGCTCATTTGTTGATGAGTAAATGGTATATTGACAAATTGATGACCGGGAAATGAGATTGACCAACCAAACTCAGTTTCATATAAAAAAACTGTTAATCACTAACCTTTCTCAGTCTGGAGAGAATGAATGAGCACACAGATAAAACGCAGGATCTTCCTCAAAAGATCACTTGCAGCAGGTACCGTAGGCGTTGCTGCCGCCGCCGGGCTACTGGCACCTCAACGGGTACTCGCGGCTTGGAACAAAGAGGCTTTTGAAGCCAAAGAACTCCCCGCAGCACTCAATGCACTGCTGGGCAGTTCCGATATGGCGGATTCCGCCGAAATCACGGTAAAGGCCCCTGACATCGCAGAGAACGGCGCCGTTGTTCCGGTAACGGTCGATACCGGCATAAAGGATATCGAGTCGATTTCCATCATCGCATCGAACAATCCGGTACCTTTGGTAGCGAATTTCGTTCTGGGCGCGGGTGCAATGGGTTTTGTTTCCACACGCATCAAAATGGGTAAAACCGGAGATGTCATCGGCATAGTCAAGGCCGGCGGAAAACTCCACAGCGCCAAGAAAGAAGTTAAAGTTACCATCGGTGGTTGCGGCGGTTGATCCCAACCGGACCGATCCCAGCAACACAGTAGAAGAGGAAAAGAACATGGCTAAATCGATAAAGATCCGTGCCAAAGAGAAAGATGGTGTAACAACCGTAAAGGCCCTGATGACCCATCCTATGGAGACTGGTGCACGCAAAGACTCAAAGACCGGCGAAAAGATACCCGCCCATTTCATCCAGGAAGTCGTCTGCAAACACAAGGGCAACACGGTGATGACTGCGGAATGGAGCGGCGGCGTCTCAAAGAACCCCTACATCTCTTTCAAATTCACCGGTGGTGCCAAGGGAGACGAAATCGAACTCTCCTGGAGCGATAACAAGGGTGGCAGCGACAGCATGACGAGCGCCATCAAATAGTCTTGCTTTGATGTAGAATCGGCAGATTCGCCAATCAAGAAAGGACGCCCTGGTGCGTCCTTTTTTGTCTGCGTGCTTAGCCGTTGCGACGTTCAGGGATCCTGCCCCTCTTTTTTGCTGTTCTCCGCATCCTCTTCCAGCAGTTTCGCCCACTCCTCTTCCAGCGACCCCGCCTCGAATTCAGTGCTTTGCTCCTGGGATTCATCCTCGACCGGGATCTCGATATCGATGTTGTCCAGATCGTCGACCATGGACTCACCGGCGTTGCTTTCTGCTTCTGTTTCAGTTTCTGCTTCCACTCCACTATCCGCTTCCGTAGAGAGCTCAGACTCTTCAAGCATCTCATCGGCAATCTCCATCACTTCATCGATGATCTCCGAAACTTCCTCGTCTGTTTCAGCACCGTCCTCTTCGAGGCTTTCATCGGCGATTGATGCCGATTGTTGCGAATCCGGATCCTCGCCACCCAGCTCGGAGCCATGTGCCAGATCCGAAGAGACAGCCAACTCTTCTGCAGATGGATCGGGTATCTCGGTATCGAGTACCAGACCTGAGGAGAGAGTGGATTCTGGGATCTCTTGCGTCGATTCCTGGACTTCAGGCTCAACATCTTCCTCCACAACCTCATTCAACGACTGATCTTCAGCTGCGGCCCCAGCAGTCCGGGCAGTACCGCTCTGGGAGTCGGTAGCCCCACCGGAGAACATGGTAGAGTACTCATTGAGCATTCTACCCATGGTATCCATGGTGACCTTCAGCTCATCAGAGAGTCTTCCGTTTTCCTCCCTGAGCCTGGAAATCTCCTCCTCATCCTCGCCGGATAGCTGTTGAGTCACGCTCGAGGAATCGGGCACATCCAGTCCCTGATAGCTGGTGACGAGGTTCTCCACATCCACATCGAGCTGCTGCAGTTGGATCTGGTCATCCTTCAAGAACCCGTTGATGACATTCTGGTAGAGCATCATCTCCATTCGCATAATATTGTGAAGCGTCTGATCCAGTTCAGTACCGGTGAGCCGATAGCGTTCCTGCAAAAGCTCATGCAAGCGCTCTTCCCTTTTGGGTTTATCGCTCTGCACCCGCTCTGCCAGATGAGCAGCCGCCTTGCGTATCCGAGCTTGACGCAGTAGTGTGGATATGAGCAAAAAACCGCTGAGCGCCGCCAGGCCGACGAATACTTCGATAACAATCAACGCCACCAGGGAACTGATTTCAATCATCGCCCTTTTCCTTTGCCTCTCCCCCTCCCTCGTCCTTGGTGTCCGGCGTCTCGTCCGTCTCGTCCGTCTCGTCCGTCTCGTCAACAAGTTTGATGACATTACGTTGGCTGCGTCTGTACAGCCACCAGTAGGCGCCGCCGCCGCCAACGATCAATACAAGGTTAATAAGCGCAAACCAGGTCAGCGCTGATACCCAGCCATCTTCCTCCTCCTCGACTACGGGTTCGACCGGGGGTTCGGGTTGGGGGGCAGGCTCGGGCTCGACAGCAGGTGCCGGCTCAGGTTCAGCGACTGCTTCGGGCAGCTTCATGCCTTCGATTTCAACTGGGGTGTCGAAGTAGGAGACAGGTTCTCCCGAGAGCGCCCTGGCGGTGGCCTTTACAGCTATCCGGCGGGGACCGCTGAAGCTCATGAGATCGATCTCCCCACTGCCACCCTGAGCGTCCGGGAAACCGTTCAGTGACAAGTGAAACTGTTCACCCTCTGCGCTCTCCATCCAGGTTTCCATATGCAGCGAGGCGGGATCGATCAATTCAGCATCGGGGGTCACCTTTACATCGAGTTTACTGCCATCGTTGCGGGGAGTGACTTGCAGTTTGACAGGCGGCACCACTTCATAGGTCATGCGTTTTTCCCGCACGAAGGTGGGACCGCTCGCATTGAGTACCAGCTCCCCCACACCAGCAGCGACCGACTCGCCGCCAAAAGAGAGTGTGAAACGACCATCATCCGCAGTCTCATCAGGCTGCTCGCCATTGTCCTGCATGGGCCTGGCTTCGGAGGTACCATGATTGTCCTGCTGCACGGCGGAGACATTGACGACATCGAGAAACTCCTGTTTCCGAATCAGTTTGCCGTGATCAGCGAAATTCACCACAATCGGCAGGGTCGCACCTTGTATCAACCGGTTGGGCAGGTCGGTGGTCTGCATCTTCAGGTCGGTAACGATCATGACCCGATTGTCCGGATCGACTTCAGCGCGTATCTTCCATTCACCCGCCATCGGATCCGATATGGTCAGCATGTCGTATCCTTTATCCCGATGCCAGCTCACCGAGGCGGGTGCATTTTCAGCACTGAACGACTTCCCATCGGGGGGAACCACTTCCGTTGCCTGAGCCTCGGGTTTGTGAAACACCAACAGGGTCGCTTCTGTGATGCTCTCGTCCACTCGGAACTTGTTGTCCCGCAGCGGCAGGGCATCAGGCTTTCCCACTTTCTCGAAAATCCTGAGAAACACCTTTTGCAATTGCTCGGCATTTTCAACCTGCTCATACCAGCCACCTGTAGCGGTTGCCAGCTCTCTCATCAATACATGGTCGGCATTCTTTGACAAGGCAATGGTATGAACCGTCGCCTGCAGCTGCACCAGGCGAGGCAGAATATGATTCAGGATGCGTTTTTTTGAAGCACTGTTTTTTGTCCTGTCCCGGGAAATATCCACCATACCGTCAGTAAGCAGGATGACGCTGCGGCGGTAGGGATCCGGAGAGCCACTCCAATCTTCCGTAGCGCGCTTCAGCGCGTCCTCGATATTGGTGAACTGGCCAGGCGATCCGATCGATTCAGAGCTCTTGCGGGCCCGTTTTTTCCATGCCTTGTCGACCTCTCCCAAGGGTATCTGCATATTGACATATTGACCGAACGTCCAGACCCCCGACCTTGTCTCGGGAGACATCAGACCCACCAGCAGGCGCAAAGCAGGACGCCTGAGGTTTTTCGGATCATTCTGTTTCATGCTGCCGGACACGTCGATGAGAATCCGTACATCCGCCTGCTCCTGCGCGCCCAGCAGCTGGCCGCACCACAACGGTAGCAACATGAGCGTGACGACAATCCAGGCCTTTCCTCTAATCATACCGGTGTCACCCAAACATTAGATCGAGCGAAATAAATCAGACAGTTGAGGCAAATCCCCATATTTGGCTATCGGCTGATATCGATAGCTCTTTAATTCCTATCCCGATTCTTTGTCCGGCAACCGCAGGGAGATACTCAACCGACATCACGATAGGGTGATTGCCTGCCCTCGGGTTGGATATGGAAACGCTTATATGACCATTGGTACTGGGCAGGCAACCCGCGGACGATCGACTCGATACCCCTGTTCAGCGCACTCGCCGCCACAGCCGGATCTGTATCCGCGATCCGCTGATCCACCGGCAGATAGTGAATGTGGTAACCACGCCCGGCGGGTAGCCTTTCGGCATAGGCGAAGATCACTTTGGCGCCGGTCTTGCGGGCCAGTCGATTGGTCAGCAGCATAGTCAATGCCGGCACACCGAAGAAGGGCGCGAAAACGGCCCCGGCAACGGACCTGGGTTGCTGGTCCGGCAGGATACAGGTGACGCCACCTGCCTTAAGGGTTTGGTAAATCCGCTTCACACCCGAGTTGTCGGTCGGCACCAACTCGGCACCGCTGCGCTCTCTTGCCTGTTTGACCACGGACTCATAGGCCCTGTTTCTCGGTGGACGATAGAGTGATGTCACCCGTTCGTGGGTAGGCATCTCCAATCCGACGATCTCCCAACAACCCAGATGGAGCACCAGGATGATCAAACCCTGCCCATCTGCCCTTTGTAACAGATCTGATCCCGTGAAACCCTCGATCAACCCCAGCACGCGCTCGGTGGAATCGAACCAGATTGCGGCCATCTCCATCAGCGTGGCTCCCATCTGGAGAATTGAACCATTGCGTAATTCGATAAGCTCCTTATCTGATTTCTCAGGAAAACAGAGACGGAGGTTGATCTCGGTTATCCGCCTTTCGCGATTGGGAAACCAGAGATAGAGGCGGCCCAGCAGATGTCCGATTCGGTGCAGCCACTTCAGCGGTAGACAGGCAAGCAGACGCCATACGTGGTAAACGGGATGCTTTGACATGATGGCAGATTGTACACAAAAAAGGTGTTATCCAGCCCGAATAACGCATATCAGTTCATCGCCGCCAAGACTGAGTGACTGATAATTCTCAGGATGCGAAGACGACCATATCCCAGCATCCCCGGGCTGGTCCGCGGATTGCTTTCATTAACAAACCATATATAGTGATATATATTTTGAATAGGTCCACCAGGAAGAATACCAATGAGCAAGTCTCAACTCCACAATCTCACATCGCAACAGGCCTGGCAGATGATGCATGACGATCCTCGAACCGTGCTCGTGGATATCAGGTCCAGCATGGAGTTTCTGTTTGTCGGTCACCCCAAGGGGGCCGTCCACGTACCCTGGATCGATGAGCCGGATTGGACGGTGAACCCCCATTTCGTCACCGACATAAGAAAGCTGCTGCTTGGAGGCAGTATCTGCACCATTGACGAGGGTTGCGCCCCAGTGATTCTCATCTGCCGCAGTGGAAAACGCTCGCTCGAGGCGGGGAAAGTGCTGATCGACGCCGGGTTCACACGGGTATTTCATGTCGATGAGGGCTTTGAGGGTGATCTGGATGAGGATCATCACCGCAGCAGCATGGGGGGCTGGCGCTATCATGGACTGCCCTGGGAACAGTGCTGATTCAGCTGGGAGAGGGAGTTAACGGGACAGTAGTGACCTTATGTATAAAAAACCGTCGAAATAAGCGTTGGGTGACCTATTCGGCACCCAGCGAGGGATATTTCCACCTTGGGGGTAAGAAGTTGCCGTCAGTCTTTAATACCGACCCCGCGCTGCAGCAATATCAAGCCATAGGTCGTCAACAGCGCAATAAACCCGAGGATAATCATTAACGCCACACCAACGTCGATATCCGAAACGCCAAGAATGCCGAAGCGGAACGTGTTGACCATGTATAGCACAGGATTGGCCAGTGATACCTGTTGCCAGAACCCGGGCAGCAGCTCTATCGAATAGAACACGCCACCGAGGTAGGTCAGCGGTGTCAGCACGAAGGTCGGCACGATGGAGATATCATCGAAGGTCTTTGCATATACCGCGTTGATGAACCCGGCAAGGGCGAACAGAATGGAAGTCAGCACGAACACCAGCAGGGTCAGGCCGTAGCTGTTGATGCTGAGATCGGTGAAGAACAACGAAATGATCGTGACCAGCACGCCGACCATGGTACCGCGCGTCACGCCTCCCACCACATACCCGCCCAGGATCACCCAGTGAGGGACCGGGGCGATCAACAACTCTTCGATACAGTGCTGCAATTTGGTACCGAAAAACGAGGAGACGACATTGGAATAGGAGTTTTGAATCACCGACATCAGGATCAGACCGGGCACGATGAAATCGATATAGCGATAACCATCCATCTCGCCGATACGCTCGCCGATCAATTTACCAAAGATGATAAAATAGAGAGTGGTGGTTATCGCCGGGGGCAGCAGTGTCTGCACCCAGATCCGCATGAAGCGCACCACCTCCTTGATGACAATGGTCTGAAATGCAATGCGATAGACATACCATGGATTCATCAGATCACTCTCATTGCCGGTTCGAATGCTCGACCAGGTCTACAAACATCTGCTCCAGACGATTCTGCTTGTTGCGCATGCTGAGAACCTCGATACCCTGTTGTGAAAGTATTTCGAATAACCGGTTCATACTCTGTTCGCGCATCACTTCCACCTCGATGGTTTCACCATTGATCATTGAACCATGGTAATCCTGAAGATCAGGTGAGCTGTTGATGGGAGAGGCCAGGTTGAGCAGGAATACCTCCGTGCGTAACTGGCTCAACAATCTCGACATACTGGTCTGCTCGATGATCCGTCCATGATCGATAATGGCGATATTGCGGCACAGACTCTCCGCCTCTTCCAGGTAGTGGGTGGTCAGAATAATGGTAGTTCCCTGGCCGTTTATCTCGCGCATGAAGCTCCACATCGAACGGCGAATTTCGATATCGACACCGGCCGTTGGCTCATCCAGAATCAACAGGTTCGGCTTGTGCACCAAGGCCCTGGCTATCATCAGGCGCCGCTTCATGCCCCCCGAGAGCCATCGTGCCTGGGTATGGCGTTTTTCCCACAGACCCAGCCTTTTGAGTGCCTCCTCCGCCCTCTGGAAGGCCAGTTTGCGCGGTATGCCGTAGTATCCTGCCTGATTGACCAGGATCTCAACCACCGGTTCCCACATATTGAAGTTGAACTCCTGTGGTACCAAACCGATCTGGCTCTTCGCCCGGTTTCTATCCCGATCCAGATCGTATCCGTAGATCACGACCTCACCCGCGCTCTTGTTGATCAGTGAGGCGATGATACTGATGGCAGTGGACTTGCCGGCGCCATTGGGTCCCAGCAGGGCGAAGAAATCGCCCTGTTCAACCTGCAGATCGATTCCCTTGAGGGCCTCGAAACCATTTCTGTAGGTCTTATGAAGATTGTTGATGACAAGTGCGGTCACGGCAGATAAAAAGGGTTATTCATGAGGCGAGGACACGCGCCTGACGGTTGTCTTTCGCAGTAGCGGCATGGATGCCGCGTAAGCCCCGTCAGCACAGGGATGTGCTGTCGGGGCGTCGGGGAAAGATAACCGTCAGGCGCGCGCGGGTCAATAAATACTCGCTGTTTCTGGACAGTCCCTAGTCCAGGCGGTTCTGAACATCCATCCACAATGCCTGATAGGCAGCGGCGGCGACACAGTTGGGGGAAAACGCCTGCACCGGCATGCGATGAATCCCCATCTTCTCCACATCGCTGGCATAGGGAATCTGCGCCTTGAGAAGTTCGCCATGGGTATCGGGAAAATGCTCCATTACATCCAGATGGATACGCTTGCGCCGATCGACCATGGAAAAGAACGGCATCAATTCCAATCCGGTGATCCGGTGGCCCTGAAGAAAATCGAGCAGCTGCTCATAGGTACGCAGTGAAAGCGTGGTCGGTATCAACGGCAGCAGCAGCCCTTCGGCGGCACGAAAGATGTTTTCCGATACCAGTGAGATACTCGGCGGGCAGTCGAGAAAGACATAATCGTAGGCCTTGGAGAGTGGACGCAGCAGCCTCAGCAGCTGTTTGGTGGGTTTTTTCGCGTCCTCCAGGCGAAGATCCATGTTGCGATAGGAAAAATCGGCGGGCAGCATATCGAGATTCTCGAAGTCCGTCGCCTTGACCACATCATCCAGGTCGAGCTTGCCTTTGACAAGCTTCTTGCTTCCCGCCACTTTCGGCTGAATTCTGAAGTAGAAGGTGGCGGCTGCCTGGGGATCCAGGTCCCATATCAGGGTTCGATAGCCCTGTCTCGCGGCAAGGTAGGAGAGGTTGACCGCGGTCGCCGTCTTGCCGACACCACCTTTGATGTTGTAGACACCGATGATATGCATCATCCCGCTCCAAACAGCTGTTTAAAGGATTGTTGATTGGTTTCATTGCTGAAATCCTCAAACAGGCTGACAAAGGCAGTTCTGGCCTTTTGCTGCTTCTCGAACAGCTTGCCGACGAGTATACCCATGGCCATCAGGGCACTGGCCGGCGCACCCTCCTTGAGCATCTGCTTGCCGAAGTGTTCCAATGACCTGGCTTGCACCTCCAGATCCTGGAACTCGCCCAGATTATCGAGTATCACCTTCAGCGCCTTGATCAGCTCGCGTATCGCGGGCTTGGGGTAGAGGCTCTGGAAGAACTCCATCAGATAGCGCAGCTTCTTACAATCCTTGCGAAGATCATGCAGGCGCTCCGCGGGGGTATCCGCGCCGATGCTCTTGCCCAGCTTGATCACCCGCTTGTAGAGCTTGCCGATCCGCTTATCGGCCAGCCTGGCGGTGGGCTGGCCGGCATTGGGGGCCAGGGCACTGTTTTCGGGGGGTTCCTGCAGCCAATTGCGCCAGGTTTTCAGGCTCTTCCTGAAATGGGGCGAATTGATTTTTTTCACCAACTCCGCCTGCGCCACTTTATGGTGTTCCAGGAGGAAGCTGTGGAAGGGGGCAAGGTCATCCCGAACCGCCTTCGGCAGCAATGCTTTGTACTCAGGATAGTAGAGGAGATAGACATCGAGATCCCGGGTCTCGCCGGTTATCTGGCCAATCCAGCCAAACGCCTGTTTGAACGGTTCCAGCTGCTGCGCATCGAATACGCCTTTGATCTGGGTCATGGCCGAGCGTGTCCGCCGTGTGGCCACCCGCAGGTCGTGCAGAAATTCGCTGTCCAGATTCGCCTTGGTACCGTCGATATTGGCCTCCAGCGTATTCAGCAGACTCAGCATGATCTGGCGCGCCGTAACATGGGCAGGAGCGTCTGGATCGAGCCTGAAATTGAGTTTGGAGCTGTAGTCACCCGGTTTACGACCGACCCCCAGCAGCGCATCTTCATACAGGCTCTGTCCAGCCGGCCGCAGCTTGAGTGAGGCAAGCTGCTGGCGAAGTCCGAGAAATTCCTGTTCGTATCCCTTAAGGGGTTGCACTACGATACGGCCATCCAAGGCACCATTGCGCTTGCCCCTGACCGCACTGAACTGGTTGTTCTGCAATACGATCCGAACGACTGTCTTCTCTTCTGCATCGAGTACCCGCAAGGTATTGCGCTGCTGATTGATCTGCACCATGGGCAGCAGGCGCCGCATCTCCAGTATCGGCGCCAAACGCTCCCTGAGATAGCCCTGGGGGAGAGCCTCGATAAAGCCTGGTGGTGAATCGATCAACTGGCAGGCGAGCTGTTGATGGTTTTTTCTATCCACCAGGCAGAGCCTTTCCTGCTCGCTCTGTTCCTGGAAGAGCTCACCCCCCGCCTGCCATACCCGCCAATCAAAACTGTCGTAATAGGTCAGCTTCAGCTTGACCGGCTTGTCTTCCGACAACCGTCTCGACTCAGCGAGAATCTGTCTGAGCCCGTCCAGATCGAGACTATCGGGTAACATGTAGGTAAGTGGGTATTGTGCCATGGGGCGACCTCAAATTTCACAAGCCAAGAGATTAACTGACCTGGATGGATGAGACAAATCAGTGAGCCGCCTCGACCTCCGCCAGACATTTACTGGCGATTTCGTAGAGATCCTTCGAGATATCGCCATGTGAGAGGACGCGCTCGAATTGGGCACGCATCAATGCCTGGCGCTGTGCATCGTAGCGGCGCCAGCGACTCATGATTCGCATCATCCTCGCCGCTATTTGTGGATTCAGGCTGTCCAGGGCGATGACCTGGTCGCTCAGGAAGGCGTATCCGGAACCATCATGGTGGTGAAATGCATGGATATTGATACTGCAGAAGACACCGATGAGGCTGCGCACCTTGTTCGGATTGCGCAAGGAGAAAGCGGGATGCGCCATCAATGCCTTGACCCGCTCCAATGTCCCGGGCAGGCGTGAACTCGCCTGCACGGAAAACCACTTGTCCATGACCAGGGGCTGGTCGATCCAGCGTTTCTCGAAAGCGGCCAGTGCCAAGTCCCGCTCGGGGCAGTCGGTATTGGCCAGGCAGCTGAGCGCCGCCATGACATCCGTCATGTTGTCCGCCCGTTGAAACTGCTGGTAGCAGAGCTTGTTGATCTCCCGGTCATCCAGATGTATCAGATAATCGAGCACCAGATTGCGCAACCTGCGCCTGGCGATCGATGCAGGCGCTATGTCGTAAGAGGCGAGCGAGCTGTTCTCTTCATAAACTGAAAGCAGAGTCCGGCGCAAGCGGCTGGCCAGGGCATGCTTGAGCCACTCCCTGACATGGTGTATCGCCTCGACATCGACGATCTCCATTTGATCTCCCAGGGTGGACTCGCCGGGAAGCCGCAAAACCTCACTCAACAACGCCTTGTCCGCTGCGTCGCCAGTCAGGGCCGACTCGAATGCCTGGGCAAAACCCTCGGCCAGCACAAGGTCTTTCCCCGCCCGGTAGTCGGCCACCAGGTTCAGCATTGTTCGCTGTGCAAGGGCTTGCGCGGCATCCCACCGATTGAATGCGTCCGTGTCCCGGGCCATCAGAAACATCAGCTCATCATCGCTGGCGGGGTAGCGCAGCTTCACCGGTGCCGAAAACCCCCTCAGCAAGGAGGGTATGGGCCTGTGTTTCAAACCGATAAAAACGAATTCCTGGGCTTGCCGGGTCAACTCCAGCACACGCCGTTCGCCCCCTGGCTCCGTCTCATCGGCCAGTTGCAATGGAAGCTCTCTCCCCTCCCCGTCCAACAGCGCCACTTCGATGGGAATGTGCAAGGGTTTCTTGTTCGACTGCCCCGGGGTATCCGGACAGTGCTGTCGAAACCCGAGTCGGAAACTACAATCCACGGCATCGTACCCGGCCTCCACATCCACCACCGGTGTACCCGACTGGCTGTACCAGAGGCGGAACTGTTGCAGGTCCCGGCCACTGGCATCCTCCATGCACCGGACGAAGTCATCGGTGGTAACGGCCTCTCCGTCATGGCGCTCGAAATAGAGATCCATCGCCTTCCTGAAACCTTCGGGACCGAGCAGGTTCGCCTGCATTCGCACCACTTCGGCACCCTTCTCATAGACCGTTACCGTGTAGAAATTGTTGATCTCGATATAGCTGTCAGGTCGCACCGGATGCGCCATCGGACCCGCATCCTCCGCGAATTGATGGCTGCGCAGCATACGTACGTCATCTATCCTCTTGACCCCGCGTGAGCCCATATCCGCTGAGAAATCCTGATCGCGGAAGACAGTCAATCCCTCTTTCAGACTGAGCTGAAACCAGTCGCGGCAGGTGATACGATTACCGGTCCAGTTGTGGAAGTATTCGTGGGCAATGACCCCCTCGATTCCCTGGTAATCGTTGTCCGTGGCGGTATCTGCACGGGCCAGCACATATTTCGAGTTGAATACATTGAGCCCCTTGTTCTCCATGGCACCCATGTTGAAATCATTGACCGCGACGATCATGTAGATGTCCAGGTCATACTCGCGTCCATAGCGCTCCTCGTCCCAGGCCATGGCCTTTTTCAAAGAGTTCATGGCATGATCGCATTTATCGATGTTCTCCGGTTCCACATAGATACGCAGCTCCACCTCACGGCCCGACAGGGTGGTATAGCTATCCTGACGGCAGAGCAGATTTCCGGCAACCATGGCAAAAAGGTAGCTGGGCTTGGGAAAGGGATCCTGCCAGCACACCAGATGACGGCCAGCATCCAGATCCCTGGTTTCGATACAGTTTCCATTCGATAGCAGTATCGGAAACTCAGCCTTATCGGCGATGATTGTCGTTGAAAACCGGGCCATCACATCCGGCCTGTCGAGATAGTAGGTGATACGCCTGAAACCTTCAGCCTCGCACTGGGTGCAATAGAGACCCGCGGAGCGGTAAAGCCCTTCGAGGGCCGTATTTTGCTGGGGATAGATGATGACCTCAGTGGTCAGGGTGAATCGTTCCGGGACATGATGGATTGTCAGGGATTTGTCATCCAGCAGGTAGGCCTCTTCATCGAGGGGGTGCTGATCCAGTTCGATTGCCTGCAACCGCACTCCTTCCCCATCCAGTTTCAAGGGCGGATCGACCGACTCACTGGCCGGATTCTTTCGGATAGCCAGCTTGCTGGAGACCCGGGTCGATGACTCCAGCAGTTCAAATACCAACTCCACATCGTCTATCAGATAGTCCGGTGGACGATAATCCCGCAACTGGATGGCTCTGGCGTTATCAGTTCGCATCGCTTTTACCTGTCTGTTGTTCCAAACCAAGGGGCTGTGAGCCTGTGTCTCTCTCTACCGGTCCGATTCCGGCGGCAGCTCTCAATAAGTGTTCATTTTCCTATAGATGCAGCTGATGATAAATGCCGAATGAGCACCCGATAGCTGGGTAATACTCATTCTACATGAGCGAATATCGCGCCGCTGGGAGGAATGCGGCGGCAGATGCGAAATATCGAGTGCAGGATTGTCTTAAGAAGAGTGATCGCGCTCTGCTAACCTTTGAGATGAAGAGATAACTGGAATTGATGCTTGCCCGGCGTGGAACTCAGACTGTTCTGCTGCTAGGATAGAAGACAAATCACTAATTCTATTTTCTTTTTTTACAATCACTTAGAGATTAAATGTCCAGTTCTGTTGCTGAGGAACGCCCTTATATGCCACACATCGTCATGTATTCAACCGCAATCTGCCCCTATTGTGTCCGGGCAAAGCACCTTTTGGATAACAAAGGCGTGAGCTATGAAGAGATTCGCATCGAGCACAACCAGGAAGTACTGCAGGAAATGATGCGTCGCAGTAACCGGCATACAGTCCCCCAGATCTTCATCGATGACTATCACGTGGGCGGCTATGATGACCTCGCATCACTTGAAATGTCGGGGCAACTCGATCGCCTGCTGGGTAGAGTTTAGGAATGAACCCGGCATCCGGAGAAACCGCCGATAAAGTCCGCCTCGATAAGTGGCTGTGGGCGGCGCGCTTTTTCAAGACCCGCCAGATTGCCTCCGAGGCCATCGTTGGTGGAAAGGTCCATCTCAATGGCCAGCGAACCAAGCCCGGCAAAGAGATCAAAGCGGGGTCTCGATTGCGTATCCACAAAGGTGCATTGGAGTGGGAGATAACGGTGCGTATCCTGGCGACCCACAGAAGACCCGCTTCGGAGGCTCGCAGCTTTTACGAAGAGACACAGGCCAGTATCGAACGCCGCGAAAAATTGATCGAGGCGCAACGACTGGAGCGCTCGATGGCCCCCAGAGTGGAGCATGGCAGACCCAACAAGAAAGAGCGGCGCATGATTCACCGGTTCATTGGAAAATCCGGATAATGGACCAGGATGCTTTTCGCCGTACCTACCGGGAGATGAATGAGCGCATGTGCGCTTTTGAGAAAAGTATCCTCTCGTGCCAATGCAGCTGCTCACAATCGAGGAAACTCTGTATTGCAGAGCGAGAAGGCGTTCACTGTGTTTCCGATGAAGCACTGCATCAGTGTCTGGAACTGTTGGAGAAGCTTCGTCATCAGGCCCGGTTCGCCTTGAAATCGAATAATGACAAATCGGTCCTGTCCCACGCAAACTCGATGCGTCTTCAGGTGGGTGGAATGCGCGGCCTCTACTCTGTACTCTATCCCGACCGATCCATACCGGAACCGATCAACGATATCTTCGAGCTGATCAACCGGGCCACAGCCGCCTACGGAGAGCTGGAAAACCTGCCCTATCAGACCCTCATTCAACAGGTTTCGGCCTACAAGGGCAGGCAACGGGGAAATTAATCAGTCCGCGAATAAACGCAAATAGGACTGTTTTCCCTGAATTCATATAATAACTCAAGTTTCGAAGTTCAAATCGCGATTCAGACTCAGACGCTCGCGTGAAAACTCTGCCCAGTGCCAGGGCCTGATATATCGTTACATTCGCATTCATTTGCGGACCCATCAATATAAATAACCCTTTACTCTTCACCCTGTAAAAACCGAAGACAGCCCTTCAAGGGTTCGAATACAGGCAGCAATTTCTTGCGCATCAGGGAACCGATCGCATCGCTATTGCGCAACACCGGCCTGACAACGCCGAACCCAAGGCCGGAGAGCAGATAGAGGGTGCGTAATTCGGATTCTCGCTGCGCGACGACATCACGACAGCTCAGAAATGATTCACTGCTCAGTTCATCCGCTTGCGCTTGGAGCGCCTCCAGTGACAGATCCGGGTCCCCTTCCGGACGCAGGGAGTGGAGATAGTCACGAAGCACATCGAACAGTGCCGTCACCACATCCTGATTGGCCGGCTTTTCCATGACCTTCAGCACGGTGACGATGAATCCCTGGCCAGGTAGTGAGTGGATTCTCAGCAGTTGTTCGGCGAATGGATTTCCCTGTTCAGACAAAGGGCGCAGAACCGCCATTTCATCTTCGTGCAATGGCCAGGGTGCAGAATCCACTGGCAGTTCGTCCGGCAAGGCAGTGAGAAACCCTAGATAGTAGGTTGGCTTGCGTTGACAGCGTTGCCAGAGCCTGAGCCTCTCCTGTTCAGCGATCAATCCGGGCGTGAGAACCAGGCGCAGACTCTCGACAATCACCATCGGTTCTGTCTCAAAGGGTAGATAGTCGACCAGAAACCTGGCCAACTCGGGACCCATGCTGCCGTTCACGATCCTTGGATTATTCAGCATTCGACGAGCACTGTCAGGATCCTGGCTGATCCACCAGGCACGCCTGGCCAACTCGTCGGTTATTCCCTTGGCGCAGGTGAATGCGACCACTGCCTCAGGCTCGCCCAACAGCAGCAGCTGCTCGAGATTCTCATCACGGGTCTGTCCCATGCGCGACCAGCGTTTAAGGTAGACAGGATAGCCGCCGGGGGAGCCTTGCACATGACCGGAAAGCACTTCACGCACTTTGCGCAGGTAGAGTTCATCACGACAGTTCGGATTGAGCGATATCCTGGATTCACCCTTTTCGCATAACCCGTACAGGGTCATTGAGGATTCGTCGATGCGTATCGCCTGGGGGTTGTTCGCCAACAACACGTTCAAGCGCAAGGCATCCTCACTCGAGAGGTCCATATCAGCCGGAACTTCCTGCAGCTTTCAGTTCGTACAGGAACGCCACTTCACGCATAGTCGGATCAGGCTGCCAATCCTATTGAATCGGATCTTTCGGTGGAGTGTAGTTGCTGTCTTTGGGATTGATGAATATAAACTGGCTCTCACCGTCATCCAGTTCCGCGAAGTCCATGATGGTCTCATCGAGCAGAGAGTAATACTCGGGCTCCATGATCACGCTGACCCCTTCAACATCGAACTGGATATCATCATCCTTGGGATCATCGAATCCCATCAGGTAGTCGAAGGTGCCGTCCTCTTTTTTTTGCGTGGCAAAACGCAAGGCCATGCCTTCGGTTCCGCCCATCTTTGCCGCCTGTTGTATCTGGTGCGCTGCTCGAGGTGTAATCTTAAACATCTGTCACCTGTGTAAAGTGCTTTGTCCCGTTTTTGTTCGAACATCGTTCCTGCATGCTTCCACATGTGCCACGAATCGCTGAACCCAGTGATTACCACCTACATTTCTCATATGCGAATAGCTCGCAAGCAGGTTCTTGTAGATGTAACCGTCGAATTCACCATTGATGCCCGTTCCCCGCTCGACGCGGTAAGCAAAATCATCTTCATCACACTGCAGTGATTCCAGCGATGAATAGTGGAACTCATGCGCATGGATTACCCGTCCCTGATCGTTATCCGTCAATTGGGGCCAGGGGCCCCTGCCGGTATCGCGTAGACGTACGTATCCCCTGCCCTGGGGTTTCTCATACATCCGTGTATCCGCCGGTATCACTCCAACCATTCTACATTTTTTAGCGCCCCAGGTAAGGCTCCTGGTCAGATAGATCAAACCACCGCACTCGGCGTAGACCGCTCCACCCTGTTCCACATAGGCCCTGACAGCATCACGCATGGCACTATTTGCCTGCAACTCCTCCATAGCCGTTTCCGGGAACCCGCCGCCCAAAAAAAGTCCATCAATTTCAGGCAGTTCCGTATCATTCAATGTATCGATTTCGAGCAACTCCACACCCAGTTCACGAAACTTGTCGAGATCGTCCGGGTAGTAGAAACCAAATGCCCTGTCCCGTGCGATAGCGATTCTCAGGCATTTATCCGCTGCCGAATAAATTGAAGATCTTGTGGTTTTGACCGGGGGGAGCGAGGCTTTGGCCGCGATTTCAATCACTTTGTCCACATCGACATGCCGCTCTACACTATCCGCCAGATAGTTGATGATCTGCTCTGAGGTATCGCTCTCATTGCTTGGAACCAGACCAAGATGACGCTCGTCGATCTGCATTCGGCTGTCTGCCTGGATCGCGCCTAGTACAGGGATATCAGTATAATGCTCAACGACTTGAATCAATTTGGACTGGTGCCTTGCGCCTCCAACCTGATTCAGAATCACGCCTGCTATATCGATGCTGTTATCGAATGCCTGATAACCCTGCAGCAGGGGGGCGATGCCTCTTGTCATGCCCCGGCAGTTGATCACCAGAACCACCGGAGTACCCAAAAAGGCAGCCATGGCGGCGTTGCTGTTTGAACCCTCGATATCCACACCGTCGAACAGCCCTTTGTTTCCCTCTATCAGAGCCATCTCTCTGCCGCTCATGTAGACGCCATAGTTTTGCAGGATCTCGTCCCTGCCCTGGGTGTAAAAATCGAGGTTGTAACAGTCCCTGCCGGCAGCGGCGGAGAGCCACAAAGGATCGATATAGTCAGGCCCTTTCTTGAATGGTTGCAGTGCGATTCCACGCCTGACCAGGGCCCTGACGAGACCGATCGCCAGCGTCGTCTTGCCGGAGGATTTATGCGCGGCGGATAGATAGATCGCAGACACGTGAAACCCTCGATTGAGGATCAAAACCAATCAAGAGGAGTGGGGTGAAATGTTCCATATGGAGGCCCATCTTACTGCATAGATGAAAAACCCACCATCGACACGCGATGGTGGATTGTCGACAACGGTTTCGGCGGGCGGTTTCGGCGGGACACTCAGTCTTCGAGGGTTTCGGGAAACACCTTGATGACCCGCGCGCCGATAGCCACCAGGGCCAGCGCAACGGCGATACCGGCAACACCCAGGGCCGCCTCCGGAAAAGTGGGGACGTAGTTCGCAACCTGGCCATCGAAGAAACCTGTTTCGATAACCTCTTTACCGGGAAACAGATTCATGGGAAAGGCCTGGCCACCTATCACGATGACATAGATTTGAAAAAAACCGCCGATGAGTACGGCAATCGAGGCAACCGCAATCGCCCAGCGTGATTTTTCAAATGCGGGCGAATAGAGCAGAAAGAGTGGAATGATGCTGCCTATGAGGATCTGACCAACCCAGAACATCGTGGTGTAGACCCCCCCGTCCAGGAGAATGAAACGCTCGATACCGTGATGCTGGGTAACATAGAGATTCGTGAGATTGTAGGCGAGTACGAAATAGAGTACAGCACCGACAAATACACCGAGCAGATTCTTCAATCGGGCCAGGCGCAGATCACCGAGTTCCCTGTCACCCCACATATAGGCCGCAATAAGGGTGATTATGAAAAAGGCCAGACCATAGCTGAATGACATGATAACGAACATCGGTGCCATGATTGCCGCATCGTACGCCTCGCGCGCCACCAGGAAACCGAAGATCGAGCCGGTACCGGTGGTCAGTGCGATACGCCAGAAAAAAGCCGCAAAACCAAGAGGACGCTTGAATTTCGCCATACCGCGATCGATCATCGCCCAGAGGTATACAGCAACAATGGCGATAAAACCGCTATAGAGGATGACGTTCCAGGCGAAGATCGATTTGAAATTGTACTGCGTCATGGCAACGATCAACCGATCGGGTCTGCCAAGATCGAGCACCAGTACCATTAAGCCACCCACCAGCAAGCCGATTGCCAGCAAGCCTGAGTAGCGCCCAAGGGGTTTGTACAGCGGGCCACCGAAAACAGAGCCGATCGACGCCACATTCAGCGCACCCGATGCGGCGACGATCAGAAAGATTGCGAATACATGGGGCAGTCCCCACACGATCTGGTTGGACATGCCTGTCACCCAGTGACCATGATGCTCCATGTAAAAGGCAGCACCCAGGCCCACGGCGATAATCGAGCCAAGCAGTGTCAATCCCATCCAGAAGCGCACAGGTGAGCCACAATAGAGCTCGCGATAGTACATCTTACTCATATGATTCCAAGCTCCCTACAGATCACAGGTTGAGATATCGCACACCGGTGTTCAGCTCGAGGTCGGCCCGGATCTGCGTTGAGTTGTATTTCTTGAGCGTCCGGCTGATCTCACTGTCGGGGTCTTTGAGATCGCCGAACACAATGGCGTTGTGGCCCTCTTTCGTACAGGCCTCCTGGCAGGCCGTTTGCAGCGTCCCATTATCGATACGATGGACACAGAGGTTGCAGGATTCGACACAACCCTTGCCACGCGGTGCGATAACCGACTGGTCCGAGATCACTTCATGGATGAAAGAGCGCGCTTTATAGGGACAGGCCATCATGCAGTAACGGCAACCGATGCAGCGGTGACGATCCACCAGCACCACGCCATCCGCGCGTTTGAACGATGCGGTCGTTGGACAGACATCCACACAAGGGGGATGTTCGCAGTGCTGACACATCATCGGCAGACGGCTGATATGCCCTGTCTGCTTGTCCTTGAGCTTTACGGTGCGGATCCAGACCGGATCGGTCTGCGGCCGCCCGTGATCACTCAGATTGTTTTCCCTGTTGCAGGCATCAACGCAGGCACTGCAGCCTTCGGCACACTTGTTGGCATCGATCACCATGCCCCAGCGATGTTTGCTGGATGCACCTTCGGACTCCTCGGCGCTGTCGGCAACAGCATGCAGAATCACTCCCGGGGCGAGCGTCACAGCGCCTGCTGCGGCGATGGTGCCGCCAATGAACTTGCGGCGCTCCATGGTTGGCTGGTCACCTGTTTTGCTCATGATCAGTCTCTCTGTATACCTGCTGGCGTTTTAGCGGACGATAGCGACGGCGATGAATGCGCCAACCCATAGAGCTCACGCTTGCTCCGCGGTGTCGTACGATGACACTGAAAACAGGGCGGACTCACCGCAACATAACCATGACATGCCTCGCAGAACTGCCCTTGCGCGTCCACAGGCACGGGCTTGCCGCTATCATCTGTTCCGGCGTGACAGTCGATACATGCTGACAAGCTGAACTTTTCGCCGCGAATGCCTTCACGCACCGTTTCATCACGTTCGTGTTTGATATAGTCCATGTGATTGCGCCGCATGACTTCCGTCGGTGCGACACAGCTCTCCATAGACGCGGCCTTGGAACCCTTGGTTATATGGTTACTCTCCCCCAGCGCCTGCAAGGCAGGGAAGAGCATCCCTGCCAGGAAGACAAGAAAGTAACGCTTGCTGATGAGTGAACTACGCATCTCAGCTCCTATTCACCTAACCCCATCTGGATATACCCCGTGGGACAAACATCGGTGCAGACATGACAGCCGATGCACTTGTTGTAATCGGTATCGACATAACGACCGGTGGTCGATTCTGTCTTCTTCACCCGGAAAACCGCATCCTGCGGACAGAAGACGACACAGTTGTCGCACTCGAAACACATCCCACAGCTCATGCAGCGTTTAGCCTCCTGCTGTGCCTGTTCCTGGTTCAGGCCACTCATGCGCTCCCTGAAGTGATGCAGCACCTGATCCGCCGAGGGTACGTCTTCCGAACGCAGCAGGCGCGGTGTAAAAGAGAAGTGCCCAAGGAACAGGTCGCTGGCGGGAACAACCTCCTGCCGGGAACGATCCTCGTAGTTGTGTACGGCAAACTTGGCGGTACCGGTGCCGCGCAGATCGCCCTCGTTCTTATCGAATGCCTGGGGCTCCAGATGGACCTCTTTGAGCTTGTCCAGAAGATCGAAATGGTGCACATCCACTTTCGGCCGCTTCGCCATCTCTTGCTTGCCCAGATAGGCATCGATGCTTTCGCAGGCGATCGAAGCCTGACCTATGGCGGTGGTCAGCAGATGGGGACGGACAATGTCACCAGCGACGAAATGACCCTCTTTTCCCGGTACCTGATAGAACTTGTCCGCATCGATCAGGTTGCGATCATTGGCCATGGCCCGCAATCCTTCCATGTCAGCGCTCTGACCGATCGCGGATACGATCAGATCGGCCTCGAGCACTCGCTCGGTACCTTCGGTGGGGATCGGGGTCATACCATCCATCGTACAATCACATACCTTCAGACCGGTGGCGCGGCCGTCATCGCCGATGATCACCTCAAGCGGCATCACGCCATCGAGGATCTCGCAGCCTTCATGCAGGGCATCGTGGATCTCGTGCTGTGCCGCGAACATCTTGTCTTTGGTAAACAGTGAAGTAAGGGTCGCCTCTGAGGGCTTTGCGCCATCAGCCAGGGCATCATCCTGGTTGATGGAGATATCGGTCACCACATCTTCAGGGTTCCCTGCGGCAGCGTTGACACCGAGACGACGGGCCACGGAGATTACGTCGATAGAGGTGTCGCCACCACCGATACAGACCACTTTGCTGCCGGTAACCTTCATCCTGCCTTCGTTGAAAGCCTTGAGGAAGGCGACACCCGAGACGCAGTTGGGGGTACCCTGCCAGCCATCCACCGGCAGATCGCGGCCGTTCTGACAGCCGAGTGCCCACAGAATGGCATCGTACTCTTTTTCGATATCGGCGACCGGTACATCGGTACCGACCTTGACGCCGGTTCTGGTCTCGACACCCATATCGAGAATACGCTGGATCTCCGCCTGCAGCTTGTCGCGGGGGATACGATAGTTGGGAATACCGTAGCGCATCATGCCACCGAGCTCAGGATCCTTCTCGAATACGGTCACGGCATGACCCATCTTACGCAGATGGAAAGCAGCCGCCATGCCAGCAGGGCCGCCGCCGATGACTGCCACTTTGTTACCGGTATCTGCTCCGGGGGTGAACTTGAACCCCTTCTCGATAGCGGTATCACCTATGTACTGTTCCACAGCGTTGATACCGACATAGTCCTCGACTTCGTTACGGTTACAACCATCCTGACAAGGCGCAGGACAGACCCTTCCCATCATCGAAGGAAAGGGGTTGGCCTCTGCCGCACGTTCGAAAGCATATTGCTCCCAGTCCATCCCTTCGGAAGGCTTCTCCTGCTCACGCACGATTGCCAGCCAGCCACGGATATCATGGCCGGACGGGCAGCTACCCTGGCAGGGGGGGGTGCGGTTTATATAGGTAGGGCACTTGTAGGAGGTGTCTTCACGGAAGATCTTCTCACTCCAATCATCCCATTGGGTTTCACCGTCTTCGAAACGGCGCCAGGTAATCTGTTTTTTCATCTCTTCACTAGGAGTTGCCATTTTCAGTCTCCTCACGGAACTTGTCTTGGTCGTGCCCTACACTGGGTAGGTATCGTAGTTTGCGCTAGTTAATCAATACTATTCGTCGTCATCGTCTTCACCGTAACCCGGCGCCTCTTCGGGCGGTGTCTTTCTGTTCATCACGATCGCATTACTCACCAGTTGATGAACACTGACGATCTGGAACATATCCATGCCGTAGTAGGGAAACACCTTGGTGAACTGGCTCTTGCAGATCGCGCAGATGGCTGCGAGATGGGTAACGCCCTTCTCCTCCATGACATTCTTGAATGCGGTCATTCGTGGCTTGGCGCCCTTCACCCTGACCTCCATCAGGTCATCGGTCAGCAGCCCACCGCCGCCGCCACAGCAGAAGGTGCGCTCATGGATCGTGTCCCACTCCATGTCGTGGTAGTTGTTGACCACTGCCTTTATCACCTTACGGGGGATTTCGAACTGACCACCCGGCTTATCGCCCATGCGGGTGGCACGGGCTACGTTGCACGAGTCGTGGAAGGTAATCGACATCTCGTCGTTCTCCGACTTATCGAACTCCAGGGTGCCCTTCTCGATCTCATTCAGGGTGAACTCGCAGATATGCTGTGGCACCGGATAGTCGGGATCGAGAAAATCGAATGGCCCGGCCAGGGTGTTGAGAAAGCTGTAGGCTACCCGCCAGGCATGGCCACACTCACCGAAGACGATACGCTTGACCCCCAGCTCGAGCGCGGCTTCGCGTACTCGCAGGGCGACACGGCGCATATTCTCATAGCTGCCGATAAACATGCCGAAGTTACCGGCCTCCGACGCCTTGGTGCTCAATGTCCAGCTGACACCGGCTTCGTGAAACACCTTACCGTAACCGATCAAACCATCCACATGGGGTTCGGCGAAAAAGTCCGCCGACGGCGTAACCAGGAGAATATCGGCACCCTTGACATCGAGAGGATATTTAACCGCAACCTCGGTTTCGTCATAGACGTCCTCTTCCAGACCCTCGAGGGTATCGGCGATGGCCGGACCGGGCAGTCCCAGGTTGTTGCCGATCTTGTGTACCTTGCCGATGATTTCGTTGCAGTATTTCTGACCCACGCCGATGGTGTCGAGAATCTCTCTCGCCGCCATCGAGATCTCTGCGGTATCGATGCCATATGGGCAGAAGACAGAACAGCGACGACACTGCGAGCACTGATGGAAGTAGCTGTACCAATCGTCAATGACCTCGTCTGTCAAATCGACCGCACCGACCAGCTTGGGGAAATATTTGCCGGCAAAGGTGAAGTAGCGCCGATAGACCTTGCGCAACAGATCCTGCCTGCCGACAGGCATGTTTTTCGGATCCTTGGTGCTCAGGAAATAGTGGCACTTGTCGGTACAGGAACCGCACTTCACACAGGCATCCATGAACACCTGGAAAGAACGGTAGCGGCTTAGCAGGTCACCCATCTTGTCGATAGCGACCTCTTTCCAGTTCTCCACCTTGTCACCAGGGAAACCCAAGTCTTCATTGTGTTCCGGCTTGGCCTTGAAGCACGTCACATGCTCCATCGTGCCTTCAACCAGCTTTGGAACTTCGATGAACTCTGTCAGTTCCGGTGTTTCAAATTCGGCTTTAGCCATTTGTAACCCTCATCGGCCAAGCGTTTGCGGGCCTGTTAACATGCCCTAGGACTCTTCTAGCTTTTTCGCCCACTCGACCAGGTGGCGCCTCTCGCGGGGATTGTCCACCTGGTTCCGGGTCGGGCTGAAAAAGATACCTGGTATGTGCAGTAATTTACTGAACGGAAGCAGCACCATCAGCACCGCCACCAGGGTCAGATGAACAAGCAGAACCGGATCCATCGGCAGATTACCGCCACTGAATGTCCAGAACCCGGTAAAAAACTGTTTGACGCCGACCACATCGGTATGAACCAGGAACGTCATGGTTGCGCCGCTCAAACCGATAAAGATCAGCAGCAGCAGCCAAAGAAAATCTGAGGGAGATGAGATATAGCGGACGCGATCGACGAAGATTCTCCGGATCAGCAGCCCACCAAGCCCCACTATCATGGCAATCGCCGCGTACTTGCCGAATGGCTGAATAAGCTGAATGGGCAGCCAAACGGGATCGATAAAGTAGCGGACATGGCGTGCGAGCACCAGGAACAGGCCCATGTGAAACATCCACGAGAATATCCAGGTCCACTTCGTGCTCTTGAACAGACTCTCGAAGAGCACCACTTCACGTATCATCCGCAGAACCACACCTGTCTGGGTAACAGGCGCCGGTGTCGTAGGAATCTTTAATGGAGCAGGCGTTCTGGCATATTGGACAATTTTTCTGGTCAGCCCGATGACAAGAACCAAAGTCGCTACGATAAACAGCAACGCGTAGACAGATGACATAATCCTGCGTTCCTCAAAAAGTGATCAGGTGATGGAGGCACTTCACAGCAAGCGCCTCCACCTCAAGCAGATACGCCTTTTAGATACAACCGGTCGGTTTCGGCAATCCGGCAAAACGGCAGGCCTGCTTACCAGGTCCGTAAGGAAACAGGGCGTAGAGGTATTTTGAATTGCCTTTGTCTTTACCCAGCTTCTTGCCCACGGCCTTGGTCAGGACACGTACCGCAGGGGCGATCTGATACTCTTCATAGTACTCACGCAGGAAGTTGATGATCTCCCAGTGCTCGTCGGTCAGTTCCAGATCGTCTTCCTTCGCCATAGCCTCAGCTACTCCAGGCTCCCAGTCAGACAGGTTGGTCAGGTAGCCTTCTTCATCAGTTTCAAAGGTTTTACCATTGATTTCGATAGCCATATTTTCTCTCCCAGTAGAGTTAAAAGTTGTTCGTTGATCAGACCCAGGCCTGAACCTTGTCATTCTCTGCTGCGAGACTGACAAACTTGGCGTAGTCCACGATTTCAATGCCATCAGCGACCTTGTCCTCGCCTACGCCTCGCGCTTTAAGATCAGGGCCCATCACATAGAAATTCACGCCATCTTTGGCGGCAATCTTCTGCGCGCTGGCAGTGCCCTTGATCGCACCGTATATGCCGTCTTCGTACATCAGGACGGAACTGCCCGCCTTGGCATAGCCCAGACAGCTATCCATGGAAGACTTTTCAAAAGGTGATTTATTGACAGTATGTAAGGTAGTCATTCTCTCGTCTCCGACTTAAAAGCTGAAGAGAACATCCTGTTCTTCCATGATGTCCGCCATTTCAGCGCGACTGAGCACACTTATGGAGTCTTTCTCCGCCCAGTCGTCATCTTCATCCTCATAGGTAAGAGGCATAAGATCATCCAGGGTCAGCCCCCTCTCCTCCAGCGACTCCTTCTCTACGTATAGTTTGGTGACATCGTAGTCACCGAGCGCCTGGTAGGTGGGTGAAAAATTCTTCATCTCCACACCCGACGTATCCTGCCCCTTGAGCAGCTGATAGACACCGTCATCGAGGAACGCCAGACTGACATCCTGATCAAACGCGGCACCGATCAACACAACCTCCAGCGACTCCCAGGCATAAATGGTGCCGTACGGAGCCCGACGGTTGATGTACATGAACTTTTTGATTTCTTCTGACATCGTCAACTCCTGTGTTCAATCACCGAAGACCACGAGGCGATCCGACTGGATGCCCGCTTCAACCAGCTGACCAAGGCCGGAGATACGAAAACCATCGGCCAGGTTTTGCGCATCCTTGCCGTTGCGCTGCATCTCGCCTTCGTCGACGATACCGCGCCGCTGGGCGGCGGCCACACAAACCACAAGATCGAGCTCGTGCTGCTTGGCCAGCTCGGACCAGCGTTTGACGATGTTGCGGTCATCCTGCGGTGGCGTTGTCAGGTTGGTGCCGTTGTTGACTCCATCATGATAGAAGAAGACACGCATAATCTCGTGCCCCGCTTCCAGTGCTGCCTTGGTAAAATGGTATGCCGAGTCCGTGGCTTGGTGCTGATAGGGACCCTCATTGACCTGAATTGCGAATTTCATCACTAGACCTTCCTGTTTGTACTTCCGGTTCAGAAGCGGATATGCGCAGAGGCATTCAGGTTGTTGCGGCTGCCGCGCCAGTTATCGATGTGATACTTGGTAAACGGCAGTCCAGTCTTCTCGAAGAACTTCGGCCAACCGATACGCTCAGCCCACTCGCCGATACGCTCCCAGTCCCTGGCGTCTTCTTTATAGGCGCTGAGGATCTGCTTGACGATATTGGAGACCTCGGGCCAGCGCGGCGGATTGTTCGGCACCCCGGCAGCGACCAGCTTGTGAAAGGTCGGTTTGGAACGGGCATTGGAGTTCTTGCCGCCCACCCAGATAGCGAACTTTGAATGTTCCGGATCATTGATCTGCATCGGTGGGCATGGCGGAAAACAGGCGCCGCAGCAGATACATTTTTTCTCATCCACTTCCAGCGAAGGCTTGCCGTTGACCATGGCGGGGCGAATCGCAGCCACCGGACAGCGGGCAACCACCGAGGGGCGCTCGCAGACGTTTGCCACCTGGCTATGATCGATCTTCGGCGGCTTGGTGTGCTGGATGTTGATGGCGATGTCGCCCTGGCCACCGCAGTTGATCTGGCAGCAGGAGGTGGTGATGCGCACACGGTTGGGCATCTCCTCCTTGGTGAACTCGTCGAACAGCTCGTCCATCAGCGCCTTCACCGCACCGGAGGCGTCGGTACCCGGGATGTCGCAGTGCAGCCAGCCCTGGGTGTGAGAAATCATGGAGACGGAGGGACCTGTGCCGCCGATGGGGAAGCCCTCTGCATTGAGTTTGTCGATCAGGGGCTGTACCTTGGACTCCTCGCTCACCATGTACTCGATGTTGGAGCGGATGGTGAAGCGGACATAGCCCTCGGCGAATTCATCAGCGATGTCCATCAGCTTGCGGATGGTGTAGACATCCATCTGACGCTGGGTGCCGGCACGCACGGTCCAGATACTGTCTCCGCTCTTGGCGACATGGTGCAGCACACCGGGACGCGGACGCTCATGATAGGCCCACTGGCCGTAGTTCTTCTTCAATACGGGGTGTAAGTAGGGCTCCATCTCCGGGACGCCACTCTCAATCGGCATACGAGGCTCCGACATACCTACCTCCAAAAAATTAGGGTAATTGATTCGTTTTTAAAGGGCATCCGGGCGCAGCCCGGTGCCCCCTTTACAACTGTTGTCAACCAGCAATGGATTGGTCTATTTAGCCGCCTTGCGTTCTGCCCACTTGGCTGCTTCTTCATCCCAACCATCGGTGCGGACGTAGGGATTCATGCGCGGACGTTCGATCATGTTGGGATCGATCTCCAGACCCACTCCCTCGAGGAAATTAACCAGACCGATACGCTCGATCATCTCTCCGGTACGCTCATGCTCCAGCGCATTTTCGGCGAAGAAGTCGAGAATCTCTGTGGCCAGCTCTTCGAGCCACTCGAAGTCCTCGTCGGTTTCCAGCTTGTGGAAAGGTACGATCACGGTGCCCATCAGATCGCCGATCTTCAGGGTACGCTTACCACCACAGAGCAGGGTCACACCCTTGTCGTCGCCGGGAGAGAGTGCCTTGTTCATGACGTTGATGCAGTGCATGCAACGCACACAGGAGGGGTTGTCCACAGCGAGTGTATCGTCATCATTGAGCGACAGAGCCTGGGTCGGGCAACGGGTGATGACATTGTCGATGACATACTTGCGGCCCTTTGCGGCGACGAATTTCTTGACCTCATCCTGGTCGACCTTCATATCGTCGCGCCAAGTTCCGATGGTGGCCAGGTCGGCGCGCTGCACTGAGTTCATACAGTCGTTGGGACAGCCGGACACCTTGTACTTGAACTTGTAAGGCAGTGCGGGTCGATGCATGTCATCGAGGGCGTTGTTGACCAGCATACGCATGGTACGGCCTTCGTCGAAGCAGGAGTTCTCGCAGCGTGCGGCGCCGACACAGGACATGCCGGTACGCACTGCAGGACCGGCGCCACCGAGGTCGAAGCCCATTTCGTTGAGCTCATCGAATGCAGGCTGGACATTATTTGTGGTGCAGCCCTGGAACATGATGTCGCCGGACTGGCCATGGAATGCGATCAGACCGGAACCGTACTTCTCCCAGATGTCACACATCTTGCGGATGGTATTGGTGTCGTAGTGCATGCCTGGAGGAGGCATGACGCGCAAGGTGTGAAACTCCGCTGCGGCAGGAAACAGAGCCTTGCCGTCGTCACCTTTGAGTTCGGTGAAGCGGGGAATGATACCGCCGCCGTAACCAAGCACACCCACGGTGCCACCCTTCCAGTAGCCCTTGCGGGTCTCGTAGGAGGTCTCGAGCTGACCCAGCAGGTCAACCATCATGTCGTTATCTTTGGCGAGACGCTTGAGGCCGGTCACGAAGGAGGGCCAGGGGCCGCTCTCCAGCTGGTCAAGCATGGGGGTATCATGCATCTGTTTTGCCATCACTGTTTCTCCCAATGGTCGTTTGTTCAGGTGTATGGCGGTTTCCCGGCCCGGTGTTTTCAGCTATACCGAACACCTTTGGGAAGGAGACCGGCCACACGACCTGCAATCCGAAACCCTACAGGCGGCTGGCCTGTTGCTACTGGTGCGAAGTTTAGAGATCCCTAATGCAGACCAATATCCTTCCGATGGGGGGGAAAGCGATATTAATGACTATCCCATTTGGGATAGAATTTTCGTGGATTCGGGGTATTTCGGCACAAATTTTGACGGATAAAATACCGCTATAACAATAATTTAAAGACTTTTATTCATTACTAATATTCGAAATACTACCTTACTTTCACCAGGGTAGACTTTAACTATAAACTTGACGAAAAGAGCCCTTGATCAAGCGTTGCGGATGAGGTTCAATAGAAATAACTGAGTAATTTACTGCGATTTTGCCTCGGCAGTCGCCAGACCACGGAGATGAGTTCAAACATGCTGTATTTGAGTGAGATAATGATGCAACATCCGGAGGTCGACAGCTTCGACAAATTGTTGGAAGTGGTCAAGGAGCGATCAAAGACAGAGATGTTTTTTCGCATCGATGTCAAACCTCCCTTTAGCGATACACCGGACAACTGGGAAGACCGCCTCGAAGCGAGCTTTACCTGAGACCCCATCAACTCAACCGGGAAGATCATTGTGAAGTATCTGGAATCAGAACTATTTGTCGGTGATAACGATAGCTCGGAAGATGCCGTGAAGTCGAGCAAACTGCTGGACATAAAACTAGAAGAAAAACAGCAGGCATTGCTCGCACTGCCAACGGATACCCCGCAGGACAAGCGCTTCGAACTGCAACTCGAGTCCGCCTACATCCTGCTCGACCTGGACAGGCAACAGGAGGCTGGTGAGATCGGCAGGAGTATTTTGGCCCCGGCACTCAGCGAGAAGTTATGGCTTCGGGCCGTCGAGGCCTGTGACGTCATCTATCAAGCCGAGCAGGCGGATGCGATAAAGGCATTGGCACACGGCATCTGGCTGGGGGTTACCTTCCCTATCGATCCCGAATTGAGCGTGGCCATGTTGCAGCATCTCATCGATGAGACGCCGGACAATTCAGACGGGGCGGCCGTAGCCGCGGTGACCGCGTGCTATCTGGTCGATCTTCGCGCCCAGGGCAAGGATCGGGAGGATCTCACCTTTTTCACCAACCAGCTGCTGGGCCAGGTCGCCAGACGACACAGCCAGGTGGAGGAGCAGGAGATATTCGATTTCTGGGTCGAACGCATGGAACTGGATGATCCGCAAAAATTTCTACCGAGGCTGGCCAGTGTGCTCGAGGTCCTGGTCGATGGCGACTGGTGGTTCGACAGGGATGAACTGAGGGAATTGATACCTTCCGTTGAGGAGAACTGAATGAGCGCGAGTTTCTGGCAGGAAGATTTGGACGAAGAACAGTTTGTGGTACCCGACAATGTGGTCGACCTGATCTTCAAGATCAGCTGTCCCACACTACCCGTCGATCACGCCTGGTCACTCTCCGAGGCAATCCACGGGTTGCTGCCCTGGTTCCTCGATGAGCGGCAGGCTGGCCTGCACCTGGTATATGGTGCCGACTCCGGCAATGGTTGGGAGCGCCCAAACGAAGGCAGCGAAACCCTCTACCTCTCGCGCCGTACTCCGCTGATTCTGAGATTGCCCAAACAGCGGGTCGAGGATGCGCAATCGCTGGTCGGCAAATCCCTGAATATCGACGGCAACACGATGGAGATCGGCCCGGCGCACAGCCGCTTCCTGGCGATGTCGACTACCCTCTACTGCCGACACCTTGTCTGCGCCGCCGAGCAGAGCGAGGAGGAATTCCTGCAGTCCGCCGTCGACTCATTGCGCTCGCTCGGTCTGGGTTTCAAGAAGGTGTTGTGCGGCAAAGGCAACAGTTTTGCCACCCCTACTGAAACACTGACGACACGCAGCCTGATGGTAGGCGGTTTGTCACTGGACGACGCAGTTACTCTTCAGGAGTATGGCATCGGCGCATTGCGCAACCGGGGATTCGGCTTGTTTGTTGCGCACAAGACTGTATAAGATAGCGCGCCAGTTTGTGATGCATGTTTCGGAGTTCAGAGTCCTATGTGGAGCAGTTGCCGTGGTGTCGGAGAGTCGAAGAAAGACAGCCCTCAGACGCCCAAGGGTAGAAAATACTCGCTGTTTCAGGACCGACACTAGTGTGGCGTTTCATGCTAGTTAAGTGATTTAATCCCAAAATAGACGGGGCAGCACCCCCGCTTGTATCTGTGTTGTAAAGGAGAGATCAATGTCTTATGAAGTAAATGGTAAAACTGTCGAAGCCGATGCCAACGGTTACTTGGTCGATCACACCGAGTGGAACGAAGATGTGGCCAATGCGATTGCCGAAGCCGAAGGCGTCGAACTGAGTGAAAAGGCCTGGGATATCATCAACTATCTGCGTGATGAGTATTTCAACAATAACGGCAACCAGCCCAACGA
>JBNKLI010000033.1:0-23244 GCA_050292275.1 Candidatus Thiodiazotropha sp. | reverse complement strand
CAGGATGTCGGCTTTTCGCAACTCATCCATGGGCTTGGATTTAATCAGAAACACCCAGAGCAGGAATCTTTCGACTTCGTTGCGAAAGCGGGTAAAGGTATGTTCGGATTTGTTGCGTCCGACATAGCTCAAAAACTCACGACCCCAGTTCCAGTTCTTCATCCACCAGGATTCTCCGGATTCCAGAAACTGCCCGAGTTCCCGGTAGTCTTCAAAGTTCAGGTGTTTCAGGTCATCGTATGTCGGATACAGTGGTACTGGTTTCGCAATTGCCATGGTTTTCCCGAGCCGGTCTTAAACCCGGTCATATGCAGTTTGTCGGATATATTGATTCTACAGGCTTTTTATTGTTATGTCGAATACTAAACAGTATATGAAATAATATCAGGGGGACTTTGGTGGGCCCTTCTTTTAGCGATGCGAATTTCATCCATTCCTGTCATATGGTAAATGCAGCAATTCAGAAGCTCGACGCTCATTCATCCCCTCTGGACGCAAACCGTATCCGCTGGTCGTCTGGGGATCCGCGTGTCCCGCCATCTGCTGGACGGTAAAAACATCAATACCTTTTCCAAGCAATGATGAGATAAATGTCTTTCTGAAGTCGTTCGGCGAGACCGGAGAAATCCCAGACTGTTTCCAGCGCTTTCTGACAATCTCATAGATCGCCTGCTCAGTGAGCTTTCTGAATACGAGCTGACCTCCTTTTCTTACCCGGACAAACAAGGGTCCATTTTCGTCTGTACGGTATTGAATCCAATCATTCAAGGCATTGATTGTGCCCTTATCCAAAAAAACCTTACGTTGCCTGTTTCCTCTGCCGGTGACCCTGGCTTCTCTTTTATCAAGATCCAGATCTTCTCTTAGCAAGCCGGCGACTTCTCCACGTCTGAGTCCCGCTATATATAAAAAGCCTATGATCGCTGCATCCCTCGCTCCACTGGCTGTTTCATCATCACAGCATGTGCTGATGAGATTCGAGATCTCTCTGAAAGGAATCAATCGTCCTTTAGGCAAACGCGAGCCCTTCACCATTTTGATTGTTTTGATAAGCTCCAGGGCTTCTCCATCGAGCTGGTTCATTCTGAAGGATGCCTGTGCTGTTCCGCGAATCGCAGCAATCGTGGCGTTTATCGTCTGCGGCGCGTAATTATTTGATAGCAGATGCCCTACGATCTTCTGAACGTGAATGTAGCGAAGCGATCCCCAGGGCGCTTTCAGGTAACTCGCATAGCCGAACAATCTCGCGACACGATTCATATGACTTCGCGTCATGCGTTGTGTATGGGCGGATTTACCCGCCAGATACATGTCAACCGCATTGGCCAGTTCACCGGCCTGGCCAATTAGCGGCGGGAAATCCAACACATATCGAGACTCTGTCATGATGCCAATTCGACTTATCTATTACTTTTGATAATTAATATTATCATAGGTAATAATTGGAGATAGTGCCACTTCCGTGCTCGGCGCGTATATATATAGAGACCATGGCTAACGCTGGGTTAAGGTCAGTGTTTGATCGAGTGATCAACCAATAAATTACCGAGTTTGCGTATCACCCTGGCCATGTCCCGGGCCAGGTTGAACATGAGCACCCCGAAATCATAGGGAAAACGGTCGTGTAATTCGGAAAAGAGCGCGGAACCTATCTCCAGCACAACCCCCTCTTCCTTGACCACAGCCTTTCCCACCCGGTCATGCAAGCCAATCATGGCGACAAAACCCATCTCCTCACCGAATTCCGAGGTCCTTGTATAGAGATAATCCCCCTGGTGATGCTTGTGGAACTCTACCGATCCCCGGCACACCACGAAGAAGCTGTTTCCCGGATCACCCGGCTTGAAGAGCAAGTCGCCTGGATTGACCTGGTAGAGTTTGCCCTCCTCCAACAAAAAAAGGGTCGCTTCGGCAGACAGAGCGCCAAAAATGGACCCCCCCTGTAAGCTTTCGGGATCCATTTGGCTGATCAGGTCTTGTACCGATATCTGTCTCATAAGATAGAAACCTCATCGTTATCAAAATAACGAATGAAAAATAATCTCTAATATCAGAATCGATTGCACTCTGTACCTGTTCTTTGCGGCACTGTTTCAACAATCTGTACCATTATGTCGAGGGGGAATAGACAAGGCTTAGGTAGGATGTCAAACCGCTCTACAGCGAAGAGACCTGGATCATGGAGAGAGCCTGGGTTCCGTGGGAAACCCTGCTGAAGATCGCCGACGGCATCGCCTATGGCAGTTGGTGGGGCAAGTTCGGCCAGTCTATCGAGGAGACCGAGGATGCATACGTGGCCGGCAACGTTGTGCATCTCCTTGATAGCTGATGTGCCGACGAGATTGCTATAAGGGACGGTTTTTGGCAAATTTAGGATAGGAGTCCCAAATCTATCACTTGTTGTCTAAATGTTTGATTTGGTAAACAGGCGGTATATCCATATATGAGATTCCCGGTTGCTTAGTTAATTATTTAGCTGGTTTGTAATAGTTTATGTATATATATTTCTCGTGAAAAAAAATTTTACATTTCAAAATCACAATCACGACTTTATCTCCCACATGCCCGATCCACCGGCGATGGCGTTGGATGAAGACTACCAAAAGTACTTAGACGAAAACCAGATCGATCAATTTATTGAGTCTTTGTGCGTCGATGGTCTGCGCTGGTGGTTCGATTTGGATATACCGCGTTTAGCGGTACATCTGATGGCGCTGCAAAATCCCGTATTCGAATGTAGTGAGCTGCCACTGCGCATTCTGCTGCTTGCTGCGGTCACACAGCCGGTAATCGACGGCGCCCAAGTTCTAGCGCTATATGAGACACTGATCTCCAGCGGTGACCCTGAGGCTGCTTGCGTTGCAGCCAGCGCAGGAGTTTCATCGGTCTGGGATGGCGGGCGTAATCTCAGCAACTACGAGCCATGGTATGAGATCATCGCAACCCTGTTACAGGAGCCTGACGCCATTTCAGCCCATGCGCAGGCTTCGTTGCACGGATTCAAGGGCCTGGTGGAGCTGACAGGACAGGGTAAGCTCCAAATTGCCGAGGAGACCTATACCCGGCAGCGTCTGCTTGCCGAACGCGCGGGCTCCAATTCATTGATGGTCTTCGGTGCCGTGGCCATCGCCTATTGCCATTTCTACCGGGGCAACCTGGATGCGGGCGAGATTGTCCTGGCCGATGCCTCCGCTTTGGCGTGCAAGGCGGATATCCCACACGTCAGTTATGTCTACCTCGTCTGTTGTCTGGGGCAATACGATACGGTCATGGGAAACGCGGCACAGGCGAAATCCTATCTCGAAATATTGACGGCGCAAAGCTGGTTTGATCTATTACCGCCCGCTGTATGGGTAAACGGCGTGGGTCACCAGTTGTTCGCGAACTCCTATTGCGCACCGGGCAAGGAGCTGGAGGCCGTCGCCAAAAGGTTGCGCGAACGCGTCATCCCCGATTACCACGCCTTCTATCACTGTTATTCCCACTACAACCTGGGTGTCGTCGCACTGCGCCTTGGACAGGCACACCGGGCATTGCAATATGCCGAGATCGCTGCCGAACGAAGTCACGCCAGCGAGAGTCCGCTCAGTCTTATCGTACCTCCAATACTTAAGATACAAGCGCTATCCGACCTCAATAGCAATACTGAAGCGCTTGAGCTTCTGGATACTTGGGAAGCGACATGGGGAGAATCGGAATTCAATCTGTTTATATCCCTTTGCGCGATGGAGCGTGCACGTCTGTTGGCACGTTGCTCGGCGCTGAACGAGGCTCACGTCGCCTTCAAACACGCCTATGATCTGTTACCGCCGGGAATGAACATGCCGCAGATCGGTCGCGACGAATCCTTTGTACAGGATTTACGCGATAGCCTTGCGCCTGTGTTCGATACCTCCCCGGTGGAACTGTCAGCTGATGACACTCGACCTATGGTCATAACCACGCTGGGCGAGTTGAGCATGCGCATCGGCAGCGAAACCATCCATGAACGACGATGGCGCGGACGCCAGACCAAACTGTTGTTATTGGCTTTGATCATCCATGGTGGCAGCAAGGTATCAACCACCCTGCTTGCCGATCTTCTATGGCCCGATGCCGATGGCGATACGGCGAAGCGAAATCTCAAAGTAACCGTCTCGCGCCTGCGTAAGGTAGGCATGGTGAACAGCGAATCGAATTCGCACTGGCTAAGCGTCAAACAGAGCCAGGTTTCGCTTGTCACCACAGAATGCCGGGTCGATGCACTCGAGTTCAAACGGCAAATATCCGCCGCGCTTGCCCCCAAGGCCGGGCTGGAGAAGCTGCACCATACCCTTGAGCTGTACCGTAACGATTTCATGGTTAACGATACCAGTGAAACCTGGATCATCTCCCATCGCGAACAGCTGCGTGAAGTCTATCTCAACGGAGTAAAAGAGTTTGCCCGGCGTTGTATCGATGCGAACCGGCATGGGGAGTGTCTGAGCGTTTTGCAGAAAGCGCTAAATCTGGACCCCCTCAACGAACCGCTCTATGCCAGCCTGATGCGGGTCTATCTTGCGCAAGGCTACCCCACTCAGGCCCTGGCCACCTACCGCCAGGCGGTGAGCGCCCTGCAGGATGCCTTCGGTGTTGCGCCGGGAAAGATACTTTCCTCACTGGTCAAACAAGCTGAATCCGAGGCTGCGCGGAAATAAACTGTGATCTAGTGTACCCCGCCATAGATTCTGTGCCATTCAGAGGCGCATCCCTGCGCCACTGTTTCCTTTCCATTCACGGATATCACCGGTCACGGCCTTGGTCGGAATTTCCCCAGGACTATTTACTGAGCATCTGCGGTTGTGAAACTCCAAACGGCGCTTTTTGCCACACCGCCCCGATCGTCTCTGGCGGCCACACCCCAGTAATAGGTTGTGTTCGAGTCCAGATTCATTGCAGTGAAGGTCATATCATCGCCACCTGATTGCTGACCATTGCAAGCGACGAGATTGGCAAGCAGCAACAGACCGGCCCCGTACAACAAGGTCTTGCGCCGGGGCACACACCCCCCCACCAGGGTGAGTCCGCCCACCAGGAGGAGAAGATTGCCCGGTATACCCAGCCCGGATGCCGTGGTCGACCGGCCGCCATTGGAGACCAGCAAGCCGGCATCGCTTGGGGCACATTTATCGAATGTCTCGGCATCGGTACAGAGATAGACATCATAGCTGACCGGGTCGCCATCAGGGTCCGTTACCGGACGCCAGCTCAAGCTAACCCTGGAACTGCCTTGGGTCTGACCGTCCACCGGGGATACCAGTATCGGCTGGCCAGGCGGGTTGTTGACCAGCGCGCTCATACCATTACCGGAGATATCTATATGCACCGGATTTTCATCAGGATCGTCTGATGAAATATCGATCATCGCACTTTTGCCGCCGGTCGTGTTTGGAGCGAAAGTCACGCCGATATCACAACTGCTGCCGGCACCCACGGAAAACGGCAGAATCGATCCGCAAGGTGTCGAACCCAGATTGTGATCCAGCATGAATTCGCCAACATCCGTACCGGCCAGCTGTAAATCGGCAATGTTCAGGATGGCGTTGCCTGTATTGGCGATAGTCAGAACCTCTGTGGCGGAGGTCAGGTTTTCAGTAGTGTCGGCAAAGGTCATGCTCATATCATTCGCATCACCCAGACTTTCACTGATCTCGATATCGGGGACCTGTGCCGTTACCGCGCTGCCTGAGACTCTCATGACCACAGATGATTCATCCGGATCATTGCTCGGAATGTCGAAGTCGGCGTTATAGACTCCCAGGGTAGCGCCGAAGACCACATCGAAGGTACAGGATGAAGCCGGCGTAAGCCTTTGGCTGGAGCAGAGGTCATTGGCGATCCGGAAGTCAGACTCGAGCTCGTTGGCCTGTGCGATGATTCCGATCTGCAGATCGCCATTGCCGATGTTCTCGACCATCACCGTCCGCGCGACTACATTGTTTTCGGTAACATTTCCCAAGGGAATCTGCAGATCCCCGGTTGGTGCCACCGGATCGGTCACCCTGATGTCCGGCACGCCCGTGAAGACCACCGAGGGCACTCTCAGGAAAACCACGGTTACCTGCTTATCCGCATTCATGGTCATAGTGCACTGGTTTGCCGCCGGCGCATCACAGTTGGTCCATCCGCTGAAGCTGTAGTTGGAATTCGCCATTGCGGTGAGAACAATATTGCTGCCAAGGGTGAGTGTTTCACTGCAGTCGCCGGGACATGCGATTCCGGTACCGGCGACGGTGCCACCGCCGGATGGCGAAATGGCTGTTGTCAGAACGGCCTGGGAATTGAAGGTGGCGGTACAGCTCACCGCAGCACCCATTGTGACCTGGCCGTCGCTGCAGTCGGCGTCTCCCGACCAGCCGGTAAACACCGATCCGCTGTCAGGTATTGCCGTCAGCGTAACGACCATGCCGGCGGCGAACTGATCGCTGCAGGTCCCGCTCCCCCCCTGGCAGTCGATCTTGCCGGGATTCGAGGTGACGCTGCCGCCACCCGCCCCCGCATGGGTGATGCTCAAAGCATAGAGGGTCAGCGCCTCATGGGCGCCGATATCGCAATTTGCGTCGCGGTCGAATCCACGCTGATCCACGCCGTTGACTGGCGCGGCGGCACAAACCGTGGTATCCCCGGCGTCGATGGCCGGGCTGCCGCTCTGCAAGGCGTGAGTGCGGGTAAGGCCACCATTGTCGGCGAACACATCGATCAGCGGATCGGTATTGACCAGATCGGTGGCGTCGGCGAAACCACAGTTATCCCAGCTATCGATGTTGTGACCGCCGGAAACGATAGTGCCGTAGTCAACGCAGTTCTCGGTTGCGTTGGCGGAAAGAATGGAATTGGTGATGGTCAGGGTGCCGCTCTGAAGACGGATGCCGCCGGTAAAAAAGGCATAGTTCCTGACGATGGTGCTGTTGGTGATAGTACCGCCGGCACCGAAATAGACGGCTCCGGCATCGGTGTTGTAACAGGGTGGCGGGTTGCCGTTTTCGGTGATCGTCGAGTTGATCAGGACGAGATCGCCGGTGGCGTAAATCCCACCCCCGGACGCACCGTTACAGTTGCTGCCGCCACCCATATATTGACCCTTGTTGTCGGAAACCGACGAGCCGGTGATCGTGGTCGGACCGTTGGTGAATATACCTTGTCCCCGCTGGGTATTGGCCCAGTCAGCGCTGTCGGTATCACTGTTGCCGTCTATCGCCGAGTCGGTGATGGTCAAGCTACCGCATGTCTGCCCGGCGGCAGCGGCGCAGGCGATACCGCCGCCTTGATTGCCGCTAACCGTGGAGCGGGTGATGGTGATCGTCGAGCCGGTCCAGCCCACGATCCCGCGGCCGCTCTCATCACTACCCCCCGCAACGGCGTCCGAATTGGAGACCGTCGAGTCGGTGATCGTAATGGAGGCGTTGTCCAAACCGCTGACCGCACCCCAGAGTCCGGCGTTGGCGTCGATAAGCGAGTTGCTGATATTGATGGTCGCACCGGCAGTACCATAGATGGCACCGCCATAGCTGCCGGCGCTGTTCCCGTTCAGTGTCGAGTTCACGAGGTTCAGCGTACCCTGAACATAGATGGCGCCACCCTGACCATTTGCCGTGTTATTCGATAATGTGCTGCTGCTTATTGTCACCGTGTTGGTTGCGGAAGCATCGTAATCGTAAACACCACCACCGAAATTTGCGCTATTTCCTGAAATCTCGGCATCGCTGATATCCAGTGTTCCATTGGTCGCGATCGCGGCCAGGACACCGCCCTGTATGGTCAGGTTGCTGAAACCGGTTGCCGCCTGATTCAAGACATGAAACACGCGGTCGCTGAGTATCGCGCCATTGCCGTCGATGACGGTACTTCCCATGCCGGCGCCGTTGATAGTCAGCGCTTCCAGGATGTCAAGATCACCGGTGGCTGCTGCATTCTCATCGGTTCCGGCGAGTGTCAGCAGGTAAATCCCCGTGGGAAGAGTGATGCTGTCAGCCCCGGTCAATGCGTTTGCTTCCTGAACCGCCGCGCGCAGTGAACAGTTGCTGCTCGAGTCCGCACAGCTGCCATCACCGGGGGCCACGTCGACACTATCGACAACAGTGTCGACGGTGAACACAGCGCCAAGTACTGAACTGGCTACACAACTCAATATTAAAAACAATAAATACCAAACCCTAAGCAGCCTTTTCATAACAACCTCCATTCTCATTAATCGGTAATATCTGTATCTGGAACTGAACCAATGTCGCTTCCTTGGAATCAACAGCCCTACCGCACAGCTGCTTGTGGCAGTTCGATTATTTTTTGATACCACGGGTAAGGTAAAAAAAAGGTTTCAGTTCAGAGCAGAGTGATGTTTCACACAACAACGGGAAGGGAAATCGGCTTCCCTCTGTATTGATGAGCTTTCGGGAGAGCAACTGGCAGGGGGCGTGGACGGTATTCTACTGGGCCTGGTGGATCTCCTGGTCGCCTTTAGTCGGCATGTTCATCGCGCGTATCAGCGAGGGCCGCACGCGGTCTTAAGATGCGGAAGAGGAGCTGAGCATGGTGGGTGTTAACTCGCGCTATTTTGCAACAGGTTATTGATGTCCCGCATCGGTGGAGCGCCGAATAATCGACTGTACTCCCTGCTGAACTGGGATGGGCTCTCGTAACCGACTTCGAATGCGGCTTTCGATGCGTCGATATGTTCCGTCAACATCAACCGGCGTGCTTCGTTCAGACGCATTCTCTTTTGATACTGCAGTGGACTCATGGCTGTGGTCGAGCGAAAGTGGTTGTGGAAAGCCGACAGGCTCAGCCCGGCTTTGTTCGCCAATTCCTCGACTTTGATCGGCTTGCTGAAATTCGCTTTCAGCCAGTCGATCGCGCGGGCTATCTGATAGCCGTGATTTCCTGCGGAAGTAATTTGTCTCAGTCGAGGACCCTGCTCACCGACCAGCAGACGATAGAAGATCTCCTGTTGCACGAGCGGTGCCAGGGTGCGAATGTCATCGGGCTGATCGAGAAGATCGACCAGCCTCTTGAAGGCGTCGAGCAGAGGTGTCGAGAGTATACTGACCGCTATGCCCAGACTGCCTTTCGGCGGACGGGTTGCGGGTATGTCGCTACTCACCATGAGTTGGGCGATCGTGCGGATATCGAGTTCCATCGTCAATCCCAGGTAGGGCTTGTCATGGCTCGCCTCGATGACTTGCGTCACCACCGGCAGGTCGACAGAGGTGATGAGGAATCTGTGTGCATCATAGACGTAGGACTCTTCTCCAAGAAACAGTCGTTTACGACCCTGGCCGATCAGGCAAATGCTCGGCGGGAGCATGTAGCTCACCGGTTCAGTGGGCGTCTCCCATCGATGAAGGTTGAGACCCGGTATCCGGGTTTCGAGGATCTCTTTGCCCATGGTCCATCGGGCAATCCTTTCGGCCAGACTCAACTGACCGATGTCAGATCCCCCCACCCTCGCTTGCGCATCGGCTATGGCACCTTTACTCATTGAATTTCCTTGTATTACTAAAATAGTTAACAGTTTCGCTTAACCATGAGATTAGCACCGCCATCCCGGATCCGCCAACACGGAAACGGTGGATTCAGCAGGAATAGGCAATGATTGAAAAGAATTGTGCTATCGGGACAAGACGAAATGCCCTGACCATTACAACTGTTCGAGTAAGGACTCCTGTTGTTCATTGCCGAGTCTCTTTCAACACAAATGAGGAGGATTAGGCAAGAGATGAACAGGATCGTTCTACCGCTCTCATGGCGTATTTACCTAAAGTATCGGTAACGAAAAGATTTCATATCCGCATAGGAGGCAAAGATGAATTTCGAGTTCCACAATCCGACCCGCCTGATTTTTGCTCCCGGCTCCCTCTCCCGCCTGGGTGAAGTGGCGGGGCAATACGGCAAACGTGCCCTGCTGGTCACCGGTGGCGGTAGCGTCAAGCGTAGCGGCACCTTCGAGCGCGCCGTCAAGTGCCTCGGCGATGCGGGTATACAGGTGTGCGAATGTGATGGGGTGGAACCCAATCCTCGCATCACCTCGGTCGAGCGCGGCGCGGCGATTGCGCGCGACAACGGCTGCGACCTGGTCATCGCCCTCGGCGGAGGCAGTGTCATGGACGCCGCCAAGGTAATGGCGGCGGCAGTCTTCTACGACGGCGATCCCTGGGACATGATCCTGCACGGTCAGCCGCAACCCTATGTTCCGGTGCAGGCTCTCCCGCTTATCGCCGTCCCCACACTGGCTGCGACCGGCTCGGAGATGAATTGCGGCGCGGTGATCTCGAACCATGAAACCAAAGAGAAATCCTTTATCCAGAACGAGTGTCTCTACCCCAAGGTCGCCCTGCTCGATCCGGAATTGACTCTGAGCGTGCCCAGGGACCAGACGGCATATGGCGTTTGCGACCTCATCACGCATATCACCGAAAGCTACTTCAACGGGACCGGCGACACGCCGATTCAGGACCGTTTCGCCGAAGGCGTGATACTGACTGCGATGGAGTACGGTCCCAAGGCGATCGCCAATGCAAACGACCTCAACGCACGCAGCCAGGTGCAGTGGGCTGCGACTGTCGCATTGAACGGCTGGGTACAGTCCGGCGGCGGCGCTATGGGGTATCCCGTGCACATGATGGAACACACTGTCTCCGCCTTTCACGACATCACGCATGCGGCGGGCCTGGCAATCATCAATCCCTCATGGATGCGTTTTGCCGCGAAAACCAATACGCCGAAGTTCGTCCAGTTCGCCGAGCGTATCTTTGGTCTCGATTCGACAGGCCCGGATGACCTGGCGTGCGCCCTCGCTGGGATAGACCGCTTCGAGGCTTTCCTCAAATCGATAGGTTGCCCCACGCAATTCTCTGAGCTGGCTATCGATGACCGGCTGATCGAGACCTACGCCAGGGAGACACTGCGCATCGTGCACGACGAAAACGGCAAGCTTTCCGCCATTCCACCTATGTCAGAGGCGGATATTGTCGAAGTGTTGCAAGCGGCATTGTAGGCAGCCCTCTAAACCCTCCCCCGCGTTGCCGGGAGTCTAGACTTAAACGGTATGGAATAAGGAGTCATTGTCATGGGAAAAGCAAAACAGTTGCTGTGGCGGATAGTGGCTGTGTTGACAGGGAGCTTTGCACAACCTGGATTTGCAGCCGATGCCGGCCAGATCCTCTATCCAGCCGGTTCACAGCAGTCGTTCAAAGGTCCGGACGCCTATTTCACCGGCGAGGTATGGGTCGACAAGCTATTTCCCGAAAGTGAAACCACTCCCTATTCCGGCGCCTATGTCACCTTTCAGCCCGGGGCGAGAACCGCCTGGCATTTTCATCCTGCCGGGCAACACATGATTGTCACCAGCGGGATCGCCCTCACCGGAACCCGTGACGGCAAAATTCTCGAGTTCAAGGCAGGCGATGCCCTCTGGTGTCCGCCGCATATCGATCACTGGCACGGCGCGACACCTGATGCCCCGATGACACACCTGGTGATCACCGGCAGCCGGGATGGGAAGAACGTGATCTGGAAAGAAAAAGTCAGCGATGCAGCATACTACGGCACTCATCGGCGCAAGCAGGAGAGCACGAAAAGCATTCATCTCTTGTCAGCAAAGCAGCAAGCCATAGCACCTATTGCGGCGTTTACCGCAAACGGTGATCTGGAGTCATTGGAGAGCGCCATAAGCGCAGGCCTGGATACCGGTTTGAGCATTAACGAAATCAAAGAGGTACAGATTCATCTCTACGCTTATGCCGGTTTTCCCCGGGCACTGAACGGCCTGGCAACACTGATGGATGTCCTCGATGAGAGGAAGGCACACGACATCACCGACCCGACAGGCAGGGAGGCAAGTCCCTTGCCTGATGACAGGCGCAGTCTTGAAGTTGGCAGGGAGGTGCAGACCAAACTGGCCGGGCGCCCGGTTTCCGGACCCCTGTTCGATTTTGCGCCGACCATCAACCAGCTTCTGCAGAGCCACCTTTTCGGCGACCTCTTCGCTCGCGATATTCTGGACTATCAAAGCCGCGAAATAGCAACCGTAAGCGCATTGGCGAGCCTCGACGGCGTCGACTCTCAGCTCAAGGCCCATATAGCAATCGCTGCCAATGTAGGACTCAGTGCAATGCAGATAACGGAACTGGCTGAAGTATTGACGCAGAAAGTAGGCAAAAACGAGGGACACAGGGCCGAACAGGCGATTCAAGCGGTTCTGTCCGAGCGAGCCGGAAAGTAGGCATAGGATTCGTAGCAAGCGCTTTGCCCGGACCAAGCCGATCCGATGCGGAAATGACCGGAAGGAGGAACAGGATGCTAACGCATTACTCGAAAGCCATTCGCCTGGCGATGATGGTACCGCTTCTGCTTTGCGGACCGGCGCTGGCCGAAATCAAGAACAGCGAACCACCGAAGGAGGTCGCCATGACCAGGATTCAACTGATCGTCGGCAAGCAGACACTCTCCGCGACGCTCGACGATACCGCGGCGGGGCGCGACTTCGCCAAGCTTCTGCCGTTAGAACTCTCGCTTCGCGATTACCATGCGACAGAGAAGATCGCGGACCTGCCGCGCGCCCTCGACACTACGGATGCACCGGCCGGCTATACCCCGCAAGCGGGCGATATCACCTACTACGCGCCCTGGGGCAATCTGGCGATCTTCTACAAACCGTTCGGCAACTCCAGGGGGCTCGTCCGCCTCGGTGCCTTTGACGGTCCGATCGATGCGCTGCTCAAAGAGGGCGACATCGTGGTTCGAATCGAAGTGGCCGAGTAGCCGTTTAGGTTCTGACTGCGCTAAATCCTGAATTGACCAAAACGAGAATTAACCAAGACAACCAACACATAGATTACTATCAAGGAGTAAATCATGACTGACAATATCACAGGCAAAGTCATCGTTATCACCGGCGCCTCCAGCGGCATGGGCGAGGCGACCGCCCGCGACCTCGCGGCCAAGGGTGCCAAGGTGGTGCTCGGCGCACGCCGTGCCGAACGCCTTGAGGCCATCGTACGGGAGATCACCGATGCCGGTGGAGAGGCAGTCGCCGTCGCCACCGATGTCTCGAAACTCGAAGATGTGCAGAAGCTGGTCGACACCGCCAAGGAGACCCATGGTCGTGTCGATGTGATCTTCAACAATGCCGGCCTGATGCCGCTCTCGCCCCTGGAAAGCCTGCGCATCGATGAATGGGACCGCATGATCGACGTCAACATGAAGGGCACCCTCTACGGTATCGCCACCGCGCTGCCCTACATGAAGGAGCAGAAGTCCGGACACGTCATCAATGTCTCCTCGGTCTACGGTCACAAGGTGGTCGCCACCGGCGCCGTCTATTGCGCGACCAAGCACGCGGTTCGCGCCATCTCAGAGGGATTGAGGCAGGAAGTGAAGGCATACAACATTCGCGTAACCACCATTTCGCCCGGGGCGGTGCTGACCGAACTGACCGATCACATCACCGAACCCGGACTGGCTGAAGGTGTCAGGGACGTCGTCGGCAAGATCGGCGTACCCGCCAGCACCATGGCCAGCATGGTCGCCTTTGCGATCTCTCAGCCGGACGACGTGGATGTGAACGAGATCCTGTTCCGTCCGACCGTACAGCCGGAGTGAGCGAGTCAACGAAGCTTTACAGATACCAACCCTGACCAATGGAGGCCGGTGTTCGCAAACACCGGCCTCCTGAATGAATTACCTGATACGACATATAAATGCATAGTGGAAAAGCCGTGACGCTGCTGCTCATCATTGCCATCTTGCTCGTCCTGTTGTCGCTGATTGGATGGATCTACCTGCAACAACCCAAATTCGGGCCGAAACTTGGCAATAGTTGTTCCAAGGCGCAGCATGCATCGCTCTATTGCGCCGACGGGATGTTTCAAAATCTCGAACCGACAACCGTGCTGGCCGGCGACAACACCACCCTATCGATCATCCTGAACGGCATTCTCAACAAACCTGAAAACCTGAGGCCCGATATCAGGATCCCAACGCAAAAGACCGATCTCAAGTCCCTGGACAGCCACCAGGACCTGGTCATCTGGCTTGGCCACTCTTCCTATTTCGTACAGCTCGGTGGTCGCCGGATACTCATAGACCCGGTGTTCAGCCAATACGCCTCCCCGGTCCCCCTTGCCAATGAAGCCTTTGAGGGAACCAACATCTATTCTGCCGATGACTTCCCCGATATTGACTACCTGTTGATAACCCACGATCACTGGGACCATCTGGACTACCCCAGCATTCACTCATTGCGCGACAAGGTCCGGCATGTGGTCTGCGGATTCGGTATCGAACACTATTTTCTGCATTGGGGTTATGCGAAAGAGATTGTGCATGCAGCGCAGTGGTTCACCTCCCTGACGCTGGATAGCAGCTTCACTATCCATGTAGTGCCGGCACGCCACTACTCCGGGCGTATGTTTTCGAAGAACCGAACCCTGTGGGTCGGGTTCGTCCTGGAGGCATCCCAGCGGCGGCTGTTGTTTGGCGGCGACAGCGGTTATGGTCGGCATGTTGCAAAAATCGGCGAGCGATTCGAGGGCTTCGACCTGGCGGTGTTGGACATGGGGCAGTACGACAGCCGCTGGCGCTATATCCACATGACCCCGGAAGAGGCCGCGCAAACAGCGGACGAACTTCATGCCAAAGCACTGTTGCCCGCGCATGTCGGCAAGTTCACTATTGCCGCCCATTCGTGGGATGAGCCTTTCGAACGCATTATCGAGGCGAGCGAAGGCAAGAACTACCGGTTGCTGACGCCAAAGATCGGTGAGCCCGTCAACCTGGCTGATGAAGAGCAGACCTTCGCCAAATGGTGGCGCTAAGTTCGCATTGGCGGATCCTTCTGATAGTGTGGTCAATAAAAGGCCCGCTACCGATGCATCATCGATGCTGCGCTAATCTGAACATGTTCAAGTGACGTTCGATAGCATCACGCATTAAATCATTGGCAAACATTTAAAACAGGAGACGAAGAGTGGAAATCACACGCAACGGAACTCAGCCCTCGATCAAAGGACCGGACGAGTGGTTCAGCGGCGATGTGCGCATCGATTCGGCGTTTCAGCGAGACGAGCCTTCACGGTTGACGGGCGCCATCGTAACCTTCGAACCCGGCGCACGCACCGCCTGGCACAGCCATCCGCTCGGACAGACACTGATCGTCACCTCGGGAACCGGTTGGACCCGATGCGAAGGTGAACCCCGCGTCGAAATCCGCGCAGGCGACATCATCTGGTGTCCTCCCGGACACAAGCACTGGCACGGCGCCACGGCGACCACGGCGATGACGCATATCGCCATTCAGGAAGCGCTCGATGGCAGGAATGTCACCTGGATGGAGAAGGTGACGGAGGAGGAGTATCTTGACGATGGAAAAGGAGACTGAGCCATGCCACATGTCATCGTGAAACTCTTTCCCGGCAGGAGCGAGGAGCAGAAGGCGCGGCTTACCGAAGCAATTGTCCGGGAAGTGAAGAGCATTCTCCAAGCGGGCGATGAGTCTGTCTCGGTCGCTTTCGATGAGGTCGCAACCGAGGATTGGAACGAACAGGTGTTCGAGCCCGACATTCTCGGCAATTGGGACAAGCTCACCAAGGCACCCGGTTACGGTCCGCGACCCTGAGTTCGGCAGAGCGATATATCGGGATCCCGCACTGGCCGATTTACCGAGCACCGGCCTGTTTAAGTAAATCCACGATTTTCGGATGTTTCAACAGCCTGGCGATATCAAGGGCGGTTTTACCCTCTTTGGTCTTGGCATCGATATCCGCCCCCCTTTCGATGAGCAGCCGGACGACATCGGGATTGCCTCCGATAACCGCGAAGATCAGCGGACCTGACTGATCCTGGGGATGTGGAGCATTGGCGCTGACCCCGGAGTCCAGCAAGCTCCTGACCAGTTTCAGATTGCCGTACTGGGCGGCCATGTGGATTTTCGCTTTAGTGTTCAGTTCTGCATATATGGCTTGAGTCTCTTTGACGATAGCCTTCTCCTTTTCTTTGGCCTCGGCGGCCTCCCGCTGTGCCTTGTTTTGAGTCAGACTCTCCTGCGTAAAACTAAATTCCGACAGGTCGTAGGCCAGTATCGAAGGCTTGGGCATGCGATATTTCCACTTCACATACTCTTCATATTTTTTGCTATCCATCCCCACGCCGGCCATCAGCAGGGTCTCTCCATCCGGTGCGATATGAAACGTGGGCAGATCGATGCCATAGACATCCAGTGGCAGGAGCTGGGGTGAAAAAATCAAATCGTGACGTTTACCCGTATCCAGGTCCACCAGGGTAACCCCCCGACCGTGAAAGAAGAAAGGCCATAAGTAGTATTTGGCCTGTATGCTGCTGTCTTGCAGTCCCATCACCTTTTTCAATTCCAACTGCTTGCGCGAGATCACACCTTCAATCGCAGTTAGTTCGATTGCCTTTTGAATGGCTCCTTGCAACCCCACCACGCTATTGAAGAGATCGCCGGCAGCCTGCATCTGGCTCATTGCCATGTCCACCTGACGGTTTGCCGCCATCAACCGGGCGTTCATGGCCCGCGACTGCTGGGCGGATGCTCTGTCATTTCTCGTGGCGTAGCTATTTCGCAAAACGGCGGCGGTTCGCTGCTGTTCTGACTCGTAGCGTCGCTGCGCGGATTGGATGAAAAGGCTTTGGGAATCAGAACGCACCCCCAGCGGCGGCGCGGTCTCCATATTCCGTTGAGACAGATTGCTTTTCAGGTTCCGGGATAAAGCGGAGTAGCGCCAGTCCGCTGAATAGATCAACTCTTTGTGATCAAAATTCAATTGCTCCCAAAGCTTTGCGCCGGATGGAAAGGCGTAGGCCCTGATGCCGGCCATTTCACGGATCAGGTAGAGCTTGCCTTTTCTGAACAGGATCCTGTCCGGGCGCTTCAGCATCTTGGCGCTGGAAGGCCCACCCTGCCTGAACTGTTTGGCGAAAGGATTTCGAAAGCGCTGCTTACCCGACTTGGCAACGATACCGTAAATGGCATTATCCGTGGTAAAGGTGATCACCCCCTTATGTTCATAAAGGGGGCTGACGATTCTCCCCTTTATCGGTTTTGACCAACGCACCCGGCCGTTCCTGGGATTCAGGGCCTGGACGCTGTCCACGGCACCGTTCTTTTGCCGGCCGGCCTCGGTGTCAACTACCCGGTAAAGCCTGTCGTCGAGGACTGCGGCAAAGCGCACCGCCATTTTGGGCTCGGCCAGGTCCCACAGGGTGGACCCGTCGTCAGGTTTGATCAACGCCATGCCATCAGCGCTATAGGCCAACAGGCCTAAAGATGAATGATGCACGGATAGATCGCCGGCCTGAAGCACCGGATGACGACTGCTCCACAAAGAGGTACCGTCCCGGATGTCGAGTTTGACTATTTCCGAACCGACAACATATGCTGCCGCATCCTTGATAACCAAGATATCTTGATGGGCATCTGAAAATAGTGTCTCAGGCAGACTGCGTTCCCAGAGCTGGCGACCGTTTTTCGTTTCGATTGCGCTGACCAACCTCCCCTTGCTGCCTGCCGATATGGAAACGATCCTGTCCAGACCCTCCGAGACAGCGAATTGATCCGGTGCCGCTACCCGATAGGTCCATTTTTTTGCGCCACTCTCGGGATCGAAGGCGACAAACTGTGTGCCGCTGTCATCCCTGCCCACCAACAGGATCAACGGTTCTGTCTTCAAAAGCGCATAGTGGCCATTTTCGAGTTCATCGCGCTCGGCGGTCCAGATGAGCTGGCCTGTTTTGACGTTATATAGCTTTATGTCGCCGTGACTGGGAACACCCAGGTAGCTACCGGAGACGACGCTACCCACCAGGACGCGTTGCGGATCGAGAAAAGAGATAAAATCGGTCGCTTCACTCTCTACCGGGATTTCCCATTTGGTCGGGGGTTGGCCCTGATTCAGTTTTTCGGCCAGTTGAGCGGTCTCATCAAACACGTCCTCACGCGCGATGCTACCGCCCCGACCGGTTACTGCGGCCAGGCCGTCAACAAATTGATCTGTAGTACGGCAACCGCCGATGCCGAGTGAAAAGAAGACAGTGATAACCGCCACGATGTAGATGATCGATGATTTTTTCATGTATGGCTGTCCTACCAACGGCTGTCCTACCAACGAGGTTCTACTGATATTGCATACGTAATTATTGAACACTTGTTATATATGCAACCTATTGTTCTATATACCAAATTAAGGTAGATGTCAAAGCAGGCCATGCGCAGGAATGAGTGGCGCATCGATTACCTGCAGATCACACATGATCGCCTCAACAACCTGGACTATCCGGGTATCATTCCATCACGCTGAGTTCGAGAAAGCCCTCAGGCACCAGACTGGTCGCCAGCATGACTTCGTTGATGTCGCTATGTTCACTCCATGTACGGGACTCTCTGTGCCCAGGGTCCAGCCAGTATTCGCGGATCCGCCTGCCAAGGGGAAAGTAACGGCTCAGTGCTTCGAGTCCGCTCCTGATCTCCTCTGAGGGCAATTCGTCCGGCGGGGGGTGTCGGGCAAGACGTTCGGCAGCTTCCAGACCGATTGCAAGACCCAGTTCACGAAATGCAAGGCGGTGCTCGGACGGGGCCTGCAACTCACTGTTGGCTGCGTAGTACTGCAGCCCAACCAGCGCCGCACTGAGCAGCTTTGCCATGAGATAGGCTTGCATCGGCGCCCCCTGACGTTGCAATTGCGCCATCCGGTAGGCGTCAACCAGCAAGCCGCCGATGCCCAGTGGGTCGGGACTCGCCCACTGGGTTTGATTCGCCATGATCTCATAGCTGCGACTGGCATCCGACAGTTTGGGTCCGTCTGCCGAGGATTGGAGCCTGGCCGCCGTCGTCTGCAGTTGCAGTGCGGTGATATAGCCATCCAGTGGATCATGCTGCCCCATGGAGGAGACCAGCGGATGGCTCAGATCGATGCTCATCTTCCAGTACATGCGTGTCGGTTGACCGCTGGCGGCGGGTTCGACGAACGCATCGTGGGCAGTGGCGGCCAGTTCGCGGGCCCATAGGTTGTAACGGGACTCGCCTGTGGCCCGGCTTAGTTGATCCAGGGCGTGCATCCACTTGGTCAGGTAGTGGAAGTACTGCCCGTCCCGATCCCATTCCAAACGCTCGTCGAAGGCCTCCTGCGCGCCGCGCTCGGGCAGCGGTTTGCCGATGCGTAATCCTCCCCGGGTCGGATGGGCCTCACCCTCCCCCCGCGCCAGGCCGCTGATCCATCCGCGGCGCACATCGTCCTGCCGATGCCGGCCCAGGGTGTGGTGCACCTGGTCCACCAGGCGTAGCGCGAGATCCCTGTAGCGCCGCTCGCCGGTGCCGCGCGCCATTCCGAGGTAGTTGCACACCGCGAAGGCGTCGGTCCACAGATAGCGTCGCTGCGCTCGATTGGAATCCAGACCGGTGCGCAGGGCAAAATCGTTCATCAGGGTGATGGCTTGCTGAATCCGTGCATGAGACATTGAATCGTACTCCATGTGTGTCTCCCCGCCCGACAGCCAAGGCCATAGCAGCAGGCTCAATCCAAGTACTTTGGGCATAGCGTTTGCGCCGGTCAACATGACAGGCTCCAGCTCAGAAATGCTCCTCCACACGTACTGAGACGAAGCCGATATCGCGCCCGACTTCGGTGGCGTGATCCAGGCTGTGATAGACGCGCTCTCGTCCCGAGTGATCGGTCAACACCACTGTTTCGCCGTTTTCAGTATGTAACAGAAGCCTCCAGCCTTCGCCCTGTTCCGAGGGTTCTGTCACCGCTTCGCTCAATCGGCCGGCCTCGAATTCCGCTTTGGCATGCATCAGATCCATGGCGCCTCCCCGCGTAGCATTGTCTTACTCTTGAGTTTCATTTTAGCTCATCGATTCAACTCGAGTTTCAATAACGCTTGGGTACATATAGTGAAGCTGGCAGCACTCGTCGCTCGTAGTTCGGATTGAAAACACGATCGGGCAGCGTGACGGTTTCATTCGGCACATCCCGGTAAGGGATCTGGTCGAGCAGATGATGGATACAGTTCAGGCGCGCCCGTTTCTTGTCATTACCCGCGACGATGTACCAGGGCGACTCGGGGATATTGGTGCGTGCCAGCGTCTCCTCCTTAGCCTTGGTGTAATCCTCCCAACGTACCCGTGACTGCAGGTCCATGGGGCTCAGCTTCCACTGTTTGAGCGGGTCATGTACGCGCATCAGAAAGCGTAATTGCTGTTCCTCGTCAGTGATCGAGAACCAGTATTTGATCAGGCGAATCCCCGAACGCACCAGGGAGCGCTCGAATTCAGGGACATCCCTGAAAAACCGTTCCACCTCTTCGGCAGTAGCGAATCCCATCACCCGTTCGACCCCTGAGCGGTTGTACCAGGAACGGTCGAACAGCACGATCTCACCCGCGGACGGCAGGTGCTGTACGTAGCGTTGAAAATACCATTGGGTTTTTTCCTTTTCAGACGGTTTCGACAAGGCGACAACCCGGCATATCCGTGGGTTCAGCCGCTGGGTGATGCGTTTGATGACGCCGCCCTTGCCCGCGGCGTCCCGCCCCTCAAAGATGACCACTATCTTCTCGCCGCTATGTTCGACCCAGTCCTGCAACTTTATGAGCTCCGCCTGAAGGGTCAGCAGCGCTTTGAAGTAGTCCTTCCTGTCCAGGGTCGGCGGATGCTTGCTCTTGTAGATTCGGCGCAGTTCCAATGATAGAGCAGGTTCTGACATCTCCAGTTCGTAGTCTTCGTCCAGGGTCTCCTCCAGCTCCGCCCGAAGCCAATCCATACCCTCAAACTGGTTGTCTCTCTCTGTCATCACGTCACTCCAAATTCATCAAAAAGCGCATCTGAAATTGCTGAATCTTCATCTCTTCCTGCAAGGATGATTATATTTTCGCCTATCGATACCTCACGGCCAAGTTGCTCGTATTGAGTTGATCGCCGACATGAATGAAGGTATTTTTCAGGTTGAGAAGTCTACCCTATCTGGATGCTACAGATTCCGAGAACGAGGCGAGAAATCGTGAGAAATTCACTGCAAGATCAACTCCTGAAGGCAGGGTTGGTAGATAAGAACAAGGCCAACAAAGCCGCCAAAGAGCGCCGTAAGAAGGCCCGCCAACAACACAACGGCAATGAGGCCCCCGTTTCAGCCGAAGAGCGGCAGCGACAACTCGAGAAAGCGGCGAGAGACCGTGAACTGAATCAACGGCGTGATGAAGCCCGCAAGCAGCGGGAGATCGCCGCGCAGGTCAAACAGCTGGTGGAAAATCACCGTCATCCCCGCAGCAACAGCGAAGACGACAAGCCCTTCTATTTCGATAATAGGGGCAAGGTCAAGCAGATGTATGTCTCAGCGGAGACTCATAAACTGATTACCTCGGGAAAACTTGCCATCGTCAATTGCAACGGCGTGTTCGAGCTGGTGCCGGCGGATATCGCAGAAAAGGTACGCCTGCGCAATCCCAGCCTGGTGATCGATCTGCCGAAAGAGCAGCCGACATCAGAGGGCGATCCCTATGCGGAGTATCAGGTGCCTGACGATTTGATCTGGTAGGGCCCGGTACCTCCTCTCGGCGGAACAACACTTGACGATAACTGCCTAAGCAGCTATTTTGCTGCCTAAGCAGCCATCCGCGCAAGTGAGGGTATTCGCACCATGTCCGGGAACAAGACTTCATCATCCATCAGTCCCCTCCCTCCAGCTACAGGGAAGGACGACGAGCCACTTTACAGTGTGGAAACCTGGACCATGGACGAAAGCCTCGGCTATTTGATGCACCAGGTTCGGGGTCGCCTTGTGGCCGCCATCGACGCAGAACTCGAACCGCTGGATATCACCTGGGCCCAGTGGGGAACCCTGCTGAAGATCGCCAATGGCCGTGCCAACACCGCTTCGGAACTGTGCCGAAGCATGGCGGGTGACACCGGCTCGATGACGCGCATGCTCGACCGGCTGGAGCAGAAAGGCCTGATCCGCCGCGAACGCAGCGCGCAAGACCGTCGCATCGTGCAGCTGTCGCTGACCAGGGCCGGGCAGAAGCTCTACCCGAAATTGCCGCCAATCGCCGTCAAGGTGCTGAACCGGCATCTGCGAGGCTTCAGCCGCGACGAACTGGAGACCTTGAAGGGTTTCCTGCGCCGCATGCTGTCCAATTCGGACTGCTGATGAATTTTCCCCAATTCCATAACAGAATCGGCTATGGACGCCCCCTCGCCTTGCGCACAACGGCCAAAGATGTGCGCCTCCGGGATCCAACAAGGAGAATATAATGTCCAACCCTGAAAACGACACCACCGTACCCGCGGACACCCCACCGGAACGCAAGCGCAAACCCATGATGTTTCTGCTGGCGGTCATTTTTATCGCCGCAGGCATCGCCTACGGCAGCTGGTGGAGCATGATCGGCCGCTACATCGAGGAGACCGATGATGCCTACGTAGCCGGCAACGTGGTGCAGATCACACCCCAGACCAATGGTACGGTACTCGTGATCCACGCCGATGACACCGATTTCGTGCACGCGGGAGAAACCCTGGTAGAGCTGGACAAGGCGGACGCGCAACTGGCCCTGGATCAGACCAAGGCCCAACTGGCGCAGACCGTGCGTGAGGTGCGCACCCTGTTCGCGACCAGCGGTTCGCTGGCGGCCTCGGTGGAGTTGCACAAGGCGGATGTGATCAAGGCACGGGACGATCTGGCCCGCCGCAGGACACTGAACGGCAGCGGCGCGGTCTCCTCCGAAGAGCTGGAGCATGCCCGCAGCTCACTGGCCGCCGCCGAAGCGGCGCTTTCCGCCGCGCGCGAGGAGTACGCATCGAACCATGCCCTGATCGACAACACCACGATCGCCGGGCATCCCAGCGTCAAACAGGCCGCGGCCCGGGTGCGTGAAGCCTGGCTCGCTCTCGACCGCACCCAGATTCCCGCCCCGGTCTCCGGCTATGTGGCCAAGCGCACGGTCCAGTTGGGACAGCGGGTGGCACCCGGAGCGCCGCTGATGGCGATGATTCAGCTGGACCAGGTATGGGTCGACGCCAATTTCAAGGAGGGTCAGTTGCAGCAGATGCGAATCGGCCAGCCGGTGACGCTGACCTCCGACCTCTACGGCAGCTCGATCGCGTACCACGGCAAGGTGATCGGCCTGTCGGCGGGCACCGGCGCGGCCTTCGCCCTGCTGCCGGCGCAAAACGCCTCCGGCAACTGGATCAAGGTGGTGCAGCGGGTGCCGGTACGGATC
>JBNKLI010000032.1:0-7148 GCA_050292275.1 Candidatus Thiodiazotropha sp. | reverse complement strand
GTTGTTCGCGCTGCTGCTGGTACTCTCGCGCACCCCGGGCAGCGAGGCCTACTTTCCGTGGGTGGATTTTTTCCACACCGCCCTGGTGGTGCATGTGGACCAGTCCGTGCTGATCTGGTTTCTCGCCATGTCCGGGGCGGTCTGGTGCCTGACTGCCCATCCCCGGTCCCCAGTGGCGCGGTTGCAGTATCCGGCTTTGCTGTTGGCCCTGGCCGGTACCCTGGGTATGGCTCTGTCGGCCTTCATGGGCGACGGATTGCCGCTGATGAACAACTATGTGCCGGTGTTGCAGCGGCCGGTTTTCTTCCTGGCGCTTGGCCTGTTCGGTGTCGGCATCGCCCTACAGTCGTTGATCGGCCTCAGTACGGCCCCTGGGTCATTGTGGCGTCAGCCCCATCTGCCCAGCCTTGCGGCGTTCACCGTCGCGCTCGCGTTCCTGGTCTCCCTCGCAGCCCTGCTCACTGCCTGGCTGCAGATGCCGCCGGAGGTTACGGGCCAGAGCTACTATGAGTATCTCTTCTGGGGTGCCGGGCACAGCCTGCAGTTCGCCTATACCCAGTTGATAATGCTGACCTGGATATGGCTCGCCCTGTACAGCGGTGTCGGCCTGCCTGGTAGGTCGCGCTGGTATTTCTGGCTGTTTGTACTCGGGATTGCACCGATGGTGCTGGTACCGCTGATCTATCTGCTGTACCAGACAGTCAGCATCGAATCGAGGACCGCATTCACCCAACTGATGCAGTATGGCGGGGGCCTGGCGGTGACCCCGATGGGCGTGCTGCTCCTGATCGGCCTGCTGCGCGCGGAGAAGCCGGAGGCGATGCACAAGCCGCTGCGCCGAAGTCTGTGGATGTCGATGCTGCTGTTCTTCAGCGGTGGCGCGATCGCACTGTTCATCTCCGGCGTCAATACCATCATTCCAGCCCACTACCACGGATCCATCGTCGGGGTCACAATGGGCCTGATGGGACTGGCCTACCTGCTGCTGCCCAGGCTGGGCTATCCGCCGGTAAGCGGCCGGTTGGCCGAGCTGCAACCCTGGATCTATGGTAGCGGGCAACTCATGCATATCACCGGTCTGGCCGTTTCCGGTGCAATGGGTATTCAGCGCAAGACCGCGGGAGCCGCCCAGGGACTGGATACCCTGTCCGCCAAACTCGCGATGGGCGTGATGGGTATAGGGGGCTTGCTGGCAGTCATTGGAGGAATTATCTTTGTCTGGGTCATGCTGCGTGTCTTTGTTACGGCGAGCGCCGAGCAGGCATGAGCGGTTGACAGAAGGCGGGTAGATGTTAAGTTGGATTTAAGTTGCTTCTGGTCTAATACGGTCTGCTCAGGGAACCGATTGGTTCCGTAAAAGACCGGCCAGCCTGCAACCGAATCTTGTGAGCGGAATAGTTTGAGTTTTCCGGTTAGCCAGTATGCTCATTCACTCATCACTCAAAAATGCATGGGTTCGCGGATTCATTGGGTGGGCGAAGTGGGTGATCAGCTTGATATCAAAACGGAGGTTGTACGATATGCGCTACTCTTGGGATGTGAATATTGCAAGCCGGTAAAATGCGACCGGAAACTCTTACCCTCGAAGCTGAGGATGGCTATTGGAGAGGGGGTTTCCAGGCCATGGCCAGTCCCTGCGAACTCTTTGTTGAGGTCGATGACGAGGCATCGGCGAGAGAACTCCTGCAGAGCGCCGCGGCAGAAGCCTGGCGGATCGAGCACAAGCTCAGTCGCTACCGCGACGACAATATCATCCATCGCATCAATAACAGTCGAGGCGAGGCTGTCGAAGTCGACGATGAACTGCGCCATCTGTTCGAGTATGCGCAACAGTGCTGGGAATTGAGCGACGGGATGTTCGACATCACCTCGGGCGTATTGCGGCGTGTCTGGCGATTTGACGGTGGCTGCGGGATTCCGGATGCCTCCGCCATCGAGGAGCTGATGCCGTTGATCGGATGGCATCAGGTCGACTGGTCGCCTCCCTTCATCACCCTGCCCGAAGGGATGGAGATCGACTTGGGCGGCATCGGCAAGGAGTATGCGGTAGACAGGGTGCTGCTGCAGCTGCAGCGGATGACGCAGGCCGGTCTGCTGGTGAATTTCGGGGGGGATATCAACACCAACGGTCGAAACAGCGGGGATGGTGTCTGGTCGATCGGTATTGAGGACCCGGGTCGAGTCAATACCGCCTCGGCGGTTCTGAAAATCCGCAAAGGTGCGCTCGCCACGAGCGGAGATGCGCGCCGCTACCTGTTGCGTGACGGAAAGCGCTATGGCCATGTATTGAATCCCAAGACCGGCTGGCCCGTCGAACATGCCCCGCGCTCGGTTACAGTCGCCGCAAACTCCTGCACGGAGGCAGGAGTCCTGGCCACCCTCGCACTGCTGCAGGGGAGTTGCGCCGAACGTTTTCTGAAGTGCCAGTCAGCCAAGTACTGGTTGCGCTTTTAGAATATTGGCGCGGGCGCTTACGAAACAAGGCGCCACTGTGAGGATGCCTGGTCGTGGCACGAACCGGCGGCGCTTTCCCATGTTTCGCAGCAGGACTGCAACATCCGCTATGCTTGTATAGTGATGTCAGCCAGGTGTTCGGTATGCTCTATTTCTCCTATGGATCCAATATGTCCAGCCGCAGACTCCTGAAGCGGGTGTCTTGTGCCAGGTTCGTGACTACAGCCGTGCTGCAGGGCCATCAGTTGCGGTTCCACAAGCGGGGGCGTGACGGTTCGGCGAAGTGCGATGCCTTCGAAACCAAGGGTGGGAATCAGGCGGTCAGGGGTGTCATCTACGCAATCGCCGAGTCAGACAAGCCGCTACTCGATCGTATCGAGGGGCTGGGACGGGGCTATGAGGAGAAAAGGGTCGAACTGGCAACCCCCATGAACGAACCCATCAGCGCCTTCACCTACTACGCAACCGCTATCGATAGTGGATTGCAACCCTATCATTGGTATATGCATCACGTGGTGACGGGTGCATTGGAATATGATTTGCCCCTGGCATATATTGAGGAGATAAGACAGGTAGCCTCGGTTGATGATCCCGATCCACGACGCCACGCCCTCGAGATGGCGATCTATGAAAGTATCGGCGCCCATTGAGTTCAGGCTGGATATCACCCGCTGGCGATGTGTCGCTACCAGCGCGTTGTTGATTTAAAGACGTATTGATGCATGATTAAAAAGCCTAATGCCTTGGCGAGTTTGACGCAGATTATCCAATCTGCGGCTCATGCCAGCAGTATCGAGGATCAGGTACAGCATATTGTCGAACGCATCAGTGAAGTCCTGTCGGTGGATGTCTGTACCCTCTACCGGCGTCTGCACGATGACAGCTTGAGCCTGGTCGCCAGCCACGGCCTTGTCAGGACACACCCGATAACCATACCGCCAAGGTGTGGTCTTGTCGGTCACGTGCTGGCATCGCAGCACAGCCTGAATATTGCCGAGCCGGACAGGCACCCGCACTATTTTTACGTAGCCAACTCCAAGGAGGAGCAGTTTCACAGCTTTTGTGGCGTGCCTTTGATCAACAGTGGTGAGGTCAATGGCGTGTTGGTGGTGCAGAGCCGGCATTCGCAGACTCTTGATTCAGAGCAGGAAGCGCTGCTGTCCACTTTGGCCATACATCTGGCATTGCTGTTGAAATCCTTTTCCTTCAGCCCGCTCGCAGTCTTGCCCGACAACAAAGTCCATCGGGGAATAACGGGGGCACAGGGAATCGCCGTGGGAAGGGCATTTACCCAATATAATTCACATCTGTCCCAAGCCCAGTTGTCGCGGGTCGATGATATACCGGCTGAGTTGTCCCGCTGGCACTCAGTGAAGCAGGTGGCGATCGATGAACTGAATCACGAACGTGAAACCGTGCAGAGAGAAATGGGTGAGGGGTTGGCTTCGGTACTGGATGCCTATCAGATGATGCTGCAGGATGATGGTTTTGATCGGAGGATTCTGAACGAGATTAAAGAGGGATTCCATCTGCCCTGGGCATTGAAGAAGGCAGTGGAATATTTCTCCGAACAGTTCAAGGCGATGGATGATCCCTATCTGCGCTCCCGGCATGAGGATATAGAGCATCTCGGCGACAAGCTCTACCAGATCCTGCAGGGAACCGCGCATGAAATGCCGTTGGGCGAAGAGCCCCTGATCCTGATAGGGGACAGGATCAGCATTTCCGCCATTACCAATCTGGCCGGGAAAAATCTCCATGGCATCGTCTGTTTTGAAGGCGCATCGCTATCACACATTGCCCTGTTTGCGAATGCACTGGGTATTCCAGCCGTTATGGGTACCGGTGATCTGGCCATCAATAGCGGCGACATACTGATAGTCGATGGCGAGAGCGCCGAGGTCATCTGCTCACCAAGCAATGCGCTGTTGAGAGAGTACCGTTCGCTGATAAGAGAAAGGCAACAGATAACAGCGCGCCTTCTCTCTGATAGTCATCTTCCGGCGGTAACCCGCGATGGTGTGAAAATAGGGTTGTTTGCCAATTCCGGCTTGCAGGCCGATGTCGAGCCGGGTTTGCGACACGGTGCAGAAGGCATAGGTCTGTATCGTACGGAAATTCCTTTCATGGCCAGCTCCAAGCTTCCTTCCGAGCAGGATCAGGAGAAGATATATCGCTGCGTGTTCGATATTTACGCCGACAAGCCGGTTTATTTGCGCATCCTCGATATTGGTTCGGATAAACCCCTGCCATATCTGCCCGCGATCCGGGAAGACAATCCGGCACTGGGCTTACGCGGCATTCGCTACACCCTGGATAATCTCTCGCTCATAACGACACAGTTGCGGGCCGTTTTGAAATCCGCTGCCAATACCAGGCAGTTGCATCTTTTGCTGCCGATGATCGGTTCGACTGAACAATTGGACAGATGTATCGAGTTGATCGATGATGTCATCCGTGAATTGAAGGCCGAAGGGTTGGATATCAGTTATCCCAGGCTTGGTATCATGGTCGAGATACCCGGCTGTATCTCCATGCTTCCGTTCTGGTGTAATAAAATTGACTTTATTTCGATAGGAACCAATGACCTGAGTCAATATCTGCTGGCAACGGATAGAAACAATCCGCTGGTTGGGAAATGGTTCGAGGCTTTGCATCCTGCGATATTGAAGGAGATGGTCCGTATTACAGAAATCGCACGCCAGTGTAACCTTCCGGTTAGTGTGTGTGGGGAAATGGCTTCGGATCCAGTGGCTGTGATATTCCTTATCGGAATGGGGATCCGTCAATTGAGCATGAGCGCCGTCAAGATCCCATTGATCAAGAGTATGATTCGACAGATCTCCCACGCGGATGCTGTACGTTTACTCGCGACTGCATTGACATTGGATAGTGGAAAGGCGATACGCGAATCGGGTGTCGGTTTTTTTGAGGCCCGTGATCTTTCCTACAAGGAGTTGTTGATCGGTACCGATAAATCGACTTGATTGAGGGTGCCAGGCAAAAGACTGAACGTTTCCTAGTGGGTCAGATAATTATCATGTGCTTGCTTGGAGTGGAGTCCCTTGATTTTGCTCAACTCCTTTATCAGCTCATCGCGTTCCTGCATCAGTGACTTATTCGCTTCGGCCAGCTCATCCAGGTCCTCGCTCAATATATTGATTGCGCTCTCATGGATCTGGTTCTCCCGTAACAGATCCTTGCTCTGGTTCGCGAGTTTCGTCGCATTCTTGAGTTTTGCCTGAGTTGCCCTGAGTTCGTCGTGCAGCTTCCTGGTTTCCTCGGATCCGTCCACGATCAACTGACTCTCCATGTTCAGTTGCACCTCGCGCATCCCTTTGATTTTGCGCTTAAGCAGCATGTTCTCTTCTTTCGCCCGCGCCAGCGCATTTGAATCGCCGTCCAGGGTATTGACAAGTTCGAGTTGTTGACGCAAAGACTCCTTCTCCTGCCGCTCTGATTCAACCGAGGCGACGAGGTCGGCTTGTTTGGCCTGCGACTCCATTTTCAGCCTCGCGAGCTGATCTTCAAGTTGCACTTTGCTTCCACTATCAGACTCGCGGTCCTTCTTCAGCAAACGGATTGTGGAGTCGGCTCGTTTTTCCCTCTCCTGAATCTCGGAAAGCGTCTGTTGGAGTTTTGCGTTTTTCTCCTCGTGAGAGCGGATGGTTTCCTCACTGCTCTTTTGCTGATGCTCAAGCTGGGCATGCAGATTTGTGATTTTCTGTTCCATTTCGGCTCTGAGTGAGGAGAGATCCTGCATGGCCTTTTGTGCTTCGGCTTCTGATTGCGTTAACTTCGCCCGCGCGTCTTTATTGGATTCCAGCTTATGTTGCAATTCTGACAATGTTTTCTGATAAGTATGCTTTGCATCGGTAAAACGCTTTTCACTCTCATTCAATGCATTTTCGGTTCTCTTAACCAGCTCTCTCAACTCGTTGCTGGTGTTGCGCTCCTGCTCCAGTAAAGTCTTCTGCTCGGCACGCTTATCCTGTTGCTTGCATAGTTCAACATGGATTGCCTTCAATTGATCCTGCAGCGCCTCGGAGTCGGCTTGTGCTTGTTGCCTCACTTCATCCAGTTGCCGATCGGAATTGGCTCGGTTCATCTCCAACTGTTGGTTGAGTGTATCGATTTCCGATTGCAAACGAGCCTGTTCCTCGCCGGCATGCTGTTTCTCGGCCTCCAGCGCTTGAGCCATGGCCTGGTCCATCCGCTCATGCAGTGAGCGGATATCGGTCTGCGCCTGGTGCCATGCCTCATCCAATTGACGCTCGGATTCCGCCCGGTTCTCCTCCAGCAGTTGATTGAGCGATGTGATCTCCGATTGCAAACGGGTCCGTTCCTCGCTGGCTTGCTGTTTCTCGGCCTCCAGTGCCTGTGTCATGGCCTGGTCCATCTGTTCACGCAGTGACTGGATATCGGTCTGTGCCTGGTGGCGTGCCTCATCCATTTGAAGATCCGACTTGGCCCGGTCCGCCTCCAGCTGTTGATTGAGCGATGTGATCTCCGATTGCAACCGGGTCCGTTCCTCGCCGGCATGCTGTTTCTCTGCTTCCAGCGCCTGTGCCATGGCCTGGTCCATCTTTTCATGCAGTGATTGGATATCCTCCTGCGCCTGGCGCCGTGCATCATCCAATTGACGGTCCGACTTGGCCTGGTTGGCCTCCAGCTGTTGATTGAGCGATTTGATC
>JBNKLI010000031.1:0-33410 GCA_050292275.1 Candidatus Thiodiazotropha sp. | reverse complement strand
CGTTGTAAACCCATCCCTGGGCGCTCGACGGCCGCCTCCCTGCGGCCGACGCTTTCCCAGACAGCCGAGTCCACGCAAACGGCGGTGCCAGAATCGCGATTTGAACTCCGAAACTTGAGTTGTTAACTGATTACTCATAATCCTCGGCCATTGAGACAGTTGCCGATTTATTCCGGTTTCCTGAACTGTTTTACGCGCCTACTCTATGTGCAACCTTCCACAGGATGTACGCAATTATAAACCCCAAATTGGCGTTTATTCGCTTTCATTCGCGGACTTATCATATTTCGGCATCTCGCTGCGGTCACCCAAGAGGCGCCTGACCGCGACGAAAAAGACCGGCACGAAGAGCACCCCGAGCAGGGTCGCGCCCACCATGCCACCCATCACACCGGTGCCGATGGCATGCCGGCTGTTAGCGCCGGCGCCGGTTGAGAGCGCCAGGGGCAACACGCCGAGGATGAAGGCGATGGAGGTCATCAGAATCGGTCGCAGGCGCAGCCGGCAGGCCTCCATGGTCGCCTCGAGCAGACCGCGTCCAGCGCGATGCATGGTGCTTGCGAACTCGATGATCAGGATAGCGTTCTTGGCCGAGAGGCCGATCACCGCGATCAGGCCCACCTTGAAATAGACATCGTCCTCGAGGCCGCGCAGCCAGGTGAAGCTCAGCGCCCCGAGCACGCCCAAGGGTACCACCAGCATCACCGCGAAGGGTATTGACCAGCTCTCGTAGAGCGCCGCGAGCGCCAGAAACACCACCAGAAGGGAGAGACCGAAGAGGATCGGCGCCTGTTGCCCGGAGAGGATCTCCTGGAACGACTGGCCGGACCATTCATAACCTATCCCATCGGGCAGTTCGTTGCGCACAATCTCCGCCATCGCCGCCATCGCCTCACCCGAGCTGTGCCCGGGCGCGGCGCCGCCGTTGATCTGAATCGCCGGGTAGCCGTTATAGTGATCGATCGCCGGCGGCGCCAGTTGCCAGTCAACGTCGACCACGCTGTTCAAGGGTACCATGTGATCGATATCGCCATCCTTAGCCGGGATATAGTAGCGGGCAAGATCCTCGGGGCGGCTGCGGAAGGCGGCATCCGCCTGCACCAGCACCTTCAGCACCCTGCCCTGGTAGTTGAAATCGTTGGCGTAGACCGGTGCCAGCATCAGACGGATGGCGGTGTAGATGTCATCCAACTCCAGCCCCATCGCCTGGGCCTGCACCCGGTCGACCTTGAGCTGTACCTCGGGTGCGTCCTCCAATTGATTCGGCCTCACCCCGGCCAGCACCGGCTGCTTGGCGGCGGCCCCCAACAGGGCATTGCGCGCCGCCACCAGCTTGTCGTGACCCAGCCCAGCCCTGTCCTCCAGACGGAAATCGAAGCCGCCGAAGCGGCCAAGACCCCGGATCGTCGGCAGGTTGACGACGAAGATACGCGCACCTTTGATCTGCTGCAGGGCGCCATTGGCCCAGCCGATGAAGGCCTTGACCTGGTCCTGCGGCTGCTTGCGCTGGCTCCAGTCCTTGAGACGAAGGAATCCGAGTCCGACATTCTCGCCCTGGCCGACGAAACTGAAACCCGCCACATCCAACACCTTGTCCACCGCCGAGTGCTGCTGGAGAATAGCCTCCATTTCACGCAGCACCTGGCCGGTACGCTCTATGCTGGCCCCCGCCGGAAGCTGTATCAACGCCAGGGCATAACCCTGATCCTCCTCGGGCAGGAAACTGCTCGGCAGACGAGCGTAGAGCAGTGCCGCGATCCCGACCAGAACCGCGAAGGCCGCCATCCAGCGCGGGGTGTGGCGGATCGCCTGTGCCACGCGCCGCAGATAGACGGCACTGCTCCAGTTGTAGAAGCGGTTGAATCCGCGCAGCAGAATGTTGGGTTCGCCATGCACGGGCTTGAGCACCGAGGCGCACAGCGCCGGGGTAAAACTGAGCGCCATCAAGGCCGAAATCATCATCGAGATGGCGATGGTCAGAGAGAACTGCCGATAGATGGCGCCGACACTGCCGCCCACCAGCGCCATGGGGATGAATACCGCTGCGAGCACCGTGGTCATGGCGATCACCGCACCGGTGATCTGGTCCATTGCCTTGCGCGATGCCTCCTTGGGTGAAAGCCCCTCCTCGGTCATGATGCGCTCCACGTTCTCCACCACCACGATGGCGTCGTCCACCACCAGGCCGATGGCGAGCACCAGCGCGAACAGGCTCAGTACATTGATGGAGAAGCCGACCAGGTACATACCGGCGAAGGCGCTGGTCAGGGCCACCGGCACCACCAGGGTTGGAATCAGGGTGGCGCGCAGGTTCTGCAGGAAGAGCAGGATCACCAGGAACACCAGCACCACCGCCTCGACCAGGGTGTAGAGCACTTCACGGATGGAGATACTGATGAACTTGGTGCTGTCGTAGGGCACGAACCAGCCGACCCCCTGGGGAAAATAGGCCTCCAGGCTATCCATCTTGTCGCGAATGGCCTGTGCCACCTGCAGCGCATTGGCGTCCGGGGCCAGCTGGGTGGCGAATCCGGCGATGGGCTCGCCGTTGACGTGCACGTCGTGGCCGTAGCTTTCGGCCCCCAGGGCGATGCGCGCCACGTCCTGCAGGCGTACCGTACTACCGTCGCTGTTGCTGCGCAGGATGATGCGGGCGAACTCATCCGGGCTGGTGAAGCGGCTCGCCGCGGTGACCGAAGCGGTAAAACCCTGCCCCGGCAGTGCCGGTTCGGAACCGATGGAACCGGCGGCCACCTGCACATTCTGTTCGCGGATCGCCTCCAGCACCTGGGAGGCGCTCAAACCATAACCCCGCAGCTTGTCGGCATCGAGCCAGATGCGCATGGCATAAGCGGCGCCGAACAGCCGGGCGCCGCCGACACCGGGCAGGCGTTGAATGGGGTCGAGCACCTGGGCCGCAATCAGGTTGTTCAGTGCATAGGTGTCATAGGCGGGATCGGTGGATTTCAGGGCGATGACCATGAGGAAGGCGTTGTTCGCCTTGGCCACGGTGATGCCGTTCTGCACCACTTCCTGGGGCAGTCTCGCCTGGGCCACGCTGAGACGGTTCTGCACCTGCACCACCGCGGTGTCCGGATCGGTGCCGCTGAGGAAGGTCAGAGTAATCTGGGCGGTGCCGTTGGATCTCGAGGCAGAGCTGAAATAGAGCAGGTTGTCGACCCCGGTCAGCTGCTGCTCGATCACCGAAGTAACGGTCTTTTCTATGACCTCGGCGCTGGCCCCGGGATAGCTGGCACTGACACTCACCTGGGGCGGTGCGATAGGCGGATAGGCGGAGACCGGCAGTTTGAAAATGGCGACGCTACCGGCCAGGGTAATGAGGATGGCCACCACCCAGGCGAAGATTGGCCTGTCTATGAAAAACCGTGGCATGTTACTTCTCCGCCGCGGCTGCTACCACCGCCTTCGCTTCGCTCCCGGGCTTCACCTTCTGCAGCCCCTCGTAAATGACTCGGTCCCCCTCCTCCAGGTCGCCGCTCACGATCCATTCGCTGGTAGTCATACTGTGGGTGGTGACCCTGCGCTGCTCCACCTTGCCTTCGCTGTTCACCAGGAGCACATAGGCACCCTTGGCGTCCCGCCCGAGGCAGGCCTGGGGCAGCACAAAGGCCTTCTCCAACCGGCCCAGTGTGAGCTGCAGATCGACGAACATGCCGGGTAGCAACATATACTGCGGATTGGGCAACACCGCACGCAGGGAGACCGTGCCAGTAGTAGGATTGACTGCCGAATCGGAGAAGTCGAGACTGCCGGTATGGGCATAGGGGGTGTCGTCGGCCAGTTTCACATTGACCGGTAACGGCTGACTCTCCTGCCCCTGTTGCCCCGTCCCTGCCCCCATGGTGCGGAATTGTTGTAACTGGGTTACCGGGAGGCTGAAATTGACGTAGATAGGATCGATCTGCTCGATGGTGGTCAACTGGGTCGCCTCGTCCTGGCCCACCAGGGCGCCCTCGGTCACCATGGCGCGGCCGGCCCTGCCGTCGATAGGCGACTTGACCGTGGCGTAGCTCAGGTCGAGGCGCGCCTTCTCCAGATTGGCCTCGGCCACCCTGACCGCGGCGGAAGTGGTACGCTCATTGGCCAGCGCGGAATCGAGATCCTGCGATGAAAGAAGCTTCTTGGCCGCCAGCTCCCGATAGCGCTTGGCCGTGAGTGCGGCATTGGCGGCGTCCGCCTCGGCCTTGGCCAGGGTCGCCTCCTGGGCATGGAGCTGCGCCAGCAACGGAGCCGGATCGATCTGGAACAGGGTCTGCCCGGCAGTCACATCCGTACCCTCCTTATAGGTCCTTTTCAACAGGATACCGGCCACCCGCGCACGCACCTCGGCGATGCGCGTAGCTGCCAGGCGACCGACGAGTTCCTGATTCAAGGGTACCGAACCGGCATGGACTTCCAACACCTTGACCTCGGGAACCGAGGCCCTTTGCTCGAGCTTCGGCGTGGCCTTGTCACAAGCGACAAGGAACACGCAAAGCGTGGAAAGCATCATATATTCGAAATAAAGCGACTTCATGGGTGACTTCCTAGGCCTGCCAAGACAACGGTCAGCTAAAGCCCCTGCTCGCCTTGCGCTAATGTACTGTTTTCGTTGAAGGGAGGAATGTATCAGGAATCGGGACCGGTTACATCATGCATTGAGTTATTGACCCGGCAACCAAACAGGTCAGGTTCAGGGCTTAACGCCTGCACTAGACCAAGGCGCGGCGAGCCACACCCTAAGCCTTTTACTCTAAATTCGATCCAGCGGTCTGTGCCTGGCATCCTTGGTGTATGAGACGATATCGGTATATTTCGAGTACCGTGCCCGACGTTGATTGACAGTCTGTATGGCGGCTGTCAGGCTGTAATTGCTAAGCATTATGCAGCTTTAGTCAACAGTAAAACTGCGCGTGCCAATCGAATGTCATGGGATGTAATCTTAAATGAATGTTTCTCTATCGATCTAGGCATGCGCGATAAAACCAAAGGGATTGAAATATTATGGACAAAAATCTGTTTTCCCGTACCGGGAGTCTTGCACGAGGAGTTTTGGTTGGTTCTTTCTTTACTTGTGCGGGGTGTTTAAGTACTCCGGTCGCCGCCACACAGATCCCCGATCATATTGTGATAGAAAAGATGCATCACTGCATGCCAACTCATGAAAGAGGGCCGTCGTATGTCATATTTGACCAAACGACAAATGTACTTGCCGGATGGAGTCACATATATGACGACCCTGACAGTTTCCCTGGTTTAACCCTGGATCCCGAACACTACCGGGTGGATTCCACAAATGTCAGCAATGATAATCAATGCTGGAATCTTAGTGTATATAACGCCATCCTGGTTAAAAAATATGCAAATTGGGATAGACAGCATGCCACAGGACTGGTTTCTGATTTTTCCGACGAAGGTGTTACATTCGGGGATATCAAGGATGTAATACTCGAAATCAAACTGAACTCTGAGCAGACATATATTCCGGAAAAAATGAGTTATCTGTCAACTTACAGCTCTTATACGGATGTCGGGAATCTGCTGGAGATGGATCACGGAAAGGTCAATCTGGGCATCACGGTTTATGGGGAGGACGACCCCGATCAGAGCATTGAAACGTTTCAGGGCATGATCAATCTGGAACTGGATCAAAGAGAGTTTTCCGATCGTTGGCTGCGCATCGTGATTCCGGTCGAATCGTTTTGGTATTTCATCCAGAAAAACTACGAGAATACCGAAAAAGTTCTAAAGGACTTCCTCGGCAGCCACGTTGTCGGCCTTCGAATCAACCCTGAAACACACAATACGAAAGTGTTGAGAAATTATATTCCGGATACCTTTAGTGAATCCATACCGGAAACCTATAAAGAGGAGGGTGTCTCGATTCGCAAATTGTCAGTACGCTTGAAGGAAACGGCTCCTTACTGGTGGGGAGACAATCCTCTCTATTCAGGACATGCGCATGGCTACCGGTTTTCACATGAATCTCAGGCTGATGAGTGAATTTTAAATAGCGTGAGTCTGACGGTAAAGCACGGGCAGTTTTGCCCGTGCGAAGTTTGCCATAAAAGATTGGACAGGGGTGATTCGGTTTCATGTCACTGCCAGCGGGATCATCGTACACCGTTTCAATGAGCGGTACCTACAACAGCAAAACTCACGCAACAAACGATCCGGCAAGCAGTCGCCCGGTAGCCTTCAACCGGGAGCGGCAATATCAAACTGACGCTTCAGAGAGCCATAAGTCGTGTTTGTTGCAGAAACTGGTTGCATATATCTTCCCTTTGTAGCCCTCCGGAAGCTCATACTCGGAGACCGGATCATCCTGATATGAGAAAGTCTTTGCCCCGACAACCGACCCATCGGCCAGCAACAACGTATGACGAACGATATAGTGACTTGATTTTTGACCATGGTCGGTACTGACCACCACTTTCCCACCGACAATTTTCACTATCGGAACATGCGATGCTTTTTTTGCATCCCATATGCCACCATTATCCTGAGTAAAGACTATGTTCCTGGCTGGCAAAGAGGCAATATCGATGGCTCTGGCGGCACCACCCAAGGTTGTCAGGGTAGCGGTAACAGCTGAAAAAAGCAGAAAATTTCTCCGTTCCATGTGAGTTCTCCAGTTTTTGTGGTAGGGATAAAGCCCGTTTTTGGACCTCACTTTGATTCTGAGGTTCCGCATGGGTTTTATGCTGGCGCCAGGCTATCCGCCTGGAAGCGGCTGGAGAATTAGCGAATTGTCTCTGCCATCCGCCAGCCTCTCTGAAACAGAGTCAACACCGAGCTTGGTAGTGCCAACCGAATGTTTGAACTATCATTCATGAAGCAAAACCCTATTCGGCAGTTGAACGCCATGGAGAGGCAGAAAATGTACTTCCCCAATAATTTGATCATCGTTCTGTTGAGTTTTTTCATTTGCACGACCATCGCATCGGCGGTAGAAGGGGTTGCAGAAATCAGAATTAAAAATGTATCGGAATTACAAGACATTCAAGCCTTGCTCTCCAAGGAAGCCCCAGGAAAGCTCTCTCCCCAAATGATCATCCGGGTAGAATCCAATACCTACGTTCTTAAAGACACCTTTCGCATCAATCGCTCAAATGTCTGCATCATCGCGGAGCCCGGCACGAAAGCGACCCTCGCCGACCATGTCAATAAACCTGTACTTGCAATAGGAAGCCAAGAGGAGATACCCAGCCACACGATAGAAAACATTTGTGTATCCGGTGTGGAAATAGACGGAAACAAGACAAATCAGGACAGTGAGTACGATACTGATAAACCCTGGATCAGAAACAATGGCATTGACGTCAGAGCAGTCAAGAGACTGACCATAGACAATGTCGTATCAAAAAACAACAGATCGGGTGGACTCGTCATTAGCTGGGACTCATCAGATGTATATATATCCGATTCAGAATTCGACAATAACCATTTCGACGGCATCGCCTATTATGACAGCAAAAGAATATACACACAGAACTCATCAATGAAAAATAACAGCGGAGCTGGTATCAGTCTCGACAACGATCTGTCGGACAGCATTTTTTCAAATTGCATCATTGACTCCAACCAGGACGTAGGTATTTTTATACGCTTCTCTTCAGAACTGAGGTTCAATAGTTGCACGATAAAGAATTCATCCTCATGGGCAGTCTTCATGGGACATGACGAAAACGATAACGGCGTTCACGACATCATGTTCTCAAGCAATCAGCTCTTGAACAACGACGGCGGCATCCTGCTTTCCTCCACAAACGACACACAATCCAGTTACACGAGTGTCACAAGCTCTGTTTTCAGAGGAAACCAAAAGACCGGGCGTGACAACATTCAGACAAACGGTTCGACGATTTGGCAAGCGGCAAATATTTTTATGGACTAATCTCACAAGTAGTATACGTCCAGCAACAGCTGGTATTTTTCAACCTTGGCCACTTGTCCTATTCAAAGGAATCTCTGAACAATTCCTATCGCCGGTATGACGAGTTGATCAGATGGTTCCTCAACATTGACGTCCGCTTTTATCCATTCGGCACGTTTCGGGCCCGCACAAACAGTCTGCTAGGCTGTTGACTTAACAGCACAGAAAGGTAATTTTCACTTCGAATAAGGTAATCAGGCAGCTTATAATACGCCTTGTCTTTAACCTGAGTCTGTGTATTCGGGTTTGATTTAACACATTGTGCGCAAGAAATATTCGCTGAAATATTCATTAAAGGTGGTTTAATAACGCATCCCCTTTGGCATGGGCAAAACATGGCCTTGATGCGGAAAGCCTCCTGAGTAAACCACAAGGAGAGGGTAGAAAAATGTACCAGATTCAACAAGGTATACGTGATAACTCTGTCGCCACAGCTCTTCGTAAAGCATTGACAAATGATGCAACGATATCTCAAAAAGAAGTTCAGGCTATCCTAAAGAGCACCTTGGATGGAAAAGGAAAAAACCGGGTTACGGATAACGAGTACCATGACTTAATGATGATACTTCGCAAATCAAGATCGATAACGGAACCCTCCCGCAAGTCAATGATCGATTTCATTGCCAAGTACTACGCCCTAAGAGGCCCCTACATCTACTCAAAAGTTGAAGATCTTGAGGGTAATCCCAAGGTATTCAGCGGGTCCTGCGCCGGTATAGTGCAGTGGTACACAACAGCAGGTTTAGCGAGAAACTGGAGACAAGGTATTACCGTAAAGGGCAATGGTGCACAAATAAAAAAAGGTACTGCGGTCGCTACGTTCGTAGACGGCTTTTATCCAAACAAATCGCATGGAAACCACGCGGCTTTATATATTTCTCAAGATGCGAACGGTATTTTAGTTATGGACCAGTGGGATGCTGCCAACAAACCTACAATTTCTGCGAGACGAATGTTGTTCAGAGGTAAAAGACCGGATGGCACATTTCTCGACCCCAGCAACAACGGTGATGCGCTGTCTGTAATCATGACACATTAGATTTTGGAGATCAGAACATATGTTGAGAGGCATTCTTTGCTTTATGGCACTGCTGGTTAGTATTAGCTGCAGTGCCAACGAAACGGAATACTCCTGCCCACCCATTATTAAGGTTAATTCGCTGATTGTCTCACCACCGGCTGGATGGCTAGCTATGCAATCGGACTCTGACAAGCATAACAAACGCTTTTTAGAATATGCATCCTTTACTGATGGCCATCCACGAGATCTCGCCTATCTCCGGCCAAGTAAGGAAGAAGATGTTGTGATTGGTGAAGAAACATTCAATAAGAGTACCTTTTCTGTTGATGGGGTTTCACCCGAAGGAATCTATTTGGTATGCGGTTACGCCCGCACCAAGGCTACGTTAGCAAAGGCGATCGGGTCAACACATTCTGAATGCATGGTATTACGCTCAACAGCAACTAACACTGTCAAGTCTATCAGCTGCAAATAGACTGCCACCCGCCAGGGCAGCGTTTTGGTCTCTACACCGGCACGACGACTTGATCAGACGGTCCTCAACATTTGCGTTCATTTGCGGACTGTTCACGACTTGAGGTCCGTTTTTCACGACCCGGATGACGCCGATCCCGTTTGAGTCGAAGCCTGTGCCAGCTGCGACACCGGTTGCGTTTTGTGCGGCAGCGCAAAGAGTGCGGCGGCGGCGATCAGCGACCCGGTCGCCATGATCATCGAAACCGTCAGCAACCCCCCGAGGCTGCTCTCGAACAAGAAACCCGCGAGAACCGGTCCCAGCACTGCCCCGCCCCGTCCGGCGCCGATCACAAAGCCGGTACCGCCGGCACGCACTTCTGTGGGGAAGGATTGAGCCAGCAGGGCATAGATGCCGACAATCGCCGCGTTGGTAAAAAAACCCGCGGCACCGGCAACCAGGGAGAGCTGGGCCAAAGAGGATTGTCCGGTACCGAACAGAGTGACCATCAGGGTCGCTATCACAAGCGAAGCGATCACCAGGTTACGGACCTCGTAGCGCCGGGTCAGCAGACCCAGAAGCACGGCTCCGCTGATGCCTCCCACGTTGGCCCATACCAGCACGCTACCAGAAAGTGCGGGGGAGTATCCCATGTCGACCACCAGTTTCGGAATCCACTTGATGATGTAGTAAAAGGTCATGATATGGGTGAAGTAGGCGATCGAGAGGATCAGGGTGGTACGTATCATGTCGGGCCGGAACAGCCTGGAGAGATGAATATGGATTGGCTCTTCCGGTAGTGGCGGCAGGGCATCGATGGCGGCATGCCCCATGCGACCCAAAGAGCGGTTGATGGATTGCAGGGCACCTTTGGGTCGCTTGTGCACAAGATAGGCGATCGACTCCGGCATCAACCACCAGACAAGGGGGAGAAAAACAACGGTGAGCACGGCACCGAAGAGAAAAACGGCGCGCCAATCGAAACTTGCCAGCAACAGCGACGCGATGGTGCCGCCAATGATCACGCCCAGGGGATAACCGGCTGCCATCAACGAGACGGAGAGGTTTCGATAGCGTGCATTGGAAAACTCGGCGGCCATGGCATTCACCGATGCGAGGATACCGCCGATACCCAGCCCGGTGAACAGCCGGATCACCGAGAGGGTGACGACACTGGCCGCAACCGATGCCAGATACATGCCGATGCTCATCATCACCAGGCTCAACAGGATAGTCGGCCTGCGCCCGATGCGATCGGCCATATGGCCGAGGACGAAGGCGCCGATCCCCATGCCGATAAGCTCCATGGAAAGTACGATGCCAAGGCCCGCTCGATCTATCCCCCACTCCTTGGCGATACCCGGCGCGGCAAAACTGATCGACAGCACATCGAAACCATCCAGGGAGACAAGCAGAATACAAAGAATGATGGCGCTGATCTGCCACTTTGACATGGGTGAATGATCGATCAACTCACGGGGGTCGTTACTCATTTCTCTTCCTCGCTATTGTCGTTTGCCGGTACGTCCATTAGGCACCTGTGGTCACCACGATCTTGCCGATCTGCTGATTCGACTCCATAAAACGGTGGGCATCGGCAATCTGATCGAGACGATACTGCCTGGTGATCACCATGTTGAGCTTTTTCTCCGCCAATCCTTTGGTTATGAATTCCACCGCTGTGTCGCGCCGATCCCTGTCCCGAATCAACTCGAAGACAAGGTAGCCATGCACTCCCAATCCCTTACCAACCGCTGCAAAGAAGGGAAAAGGGGTCTCGGCGGCCTGGCCACTGAGGTTCCCGTAGAGCACTATCAAGCCACCCGGCGCCAGCATTTCCGCCAGGGCCTGCACCCCGGGCCCCGCCACCGGGTCGAACACCAGACGGGCCCCTTCTCCACCGCTTGCCACCATCACCGCTTCCACGGCGGTATCGGCGCTACCGACCACCACATGATCGGCACCCTGTTTGCGCAGCGCATCGGCCTTGCCCGCATCCCTGGTCAACGCTATCGGCACAGCGCCCAGCATCTTACAGATCTGTATCGCCGCGATACCGACACTCGAAGAGGCGGCGGTGATCACCACCGTGTCACCCGTATTTATGGAAGCCAGATCGACAAGGGCTCCGTAGGCGGTCAGATAGGCCATCCAAACAGTAGCACCTTCGATGGCACTCATGCCAGGCGGCCGTCTGATCAGCGCATCAGCAGGAACCAGGGCCCAGTCACCATAGACCCCATGGCGACTCATCGCAAACGCGGGCAACACGCAGACCGCATCACCCTCTGCAAAGCCGGTCACACCCTCGCCGACCGCCATCACGATCCCGCTCGCCTCGTAACCGAGACGGGCGGGAAACTCAGGCTGTTCCAGATACTGCCCGGCACGAAAGGCCGCCTCCGCGCGGTTGAGACCTATCGCCTCGACCTTCAATACCACTTCGCCCGGGCCGGGTGTCGCGGGCAGCTCCACCTCGATACGCAGCACTTCCGGCCCTCCGGTCTTGTGAAACCGGATTACTCGCGATTGCATTGCCGAATCCCCCTGGTCAGTATCGATTGGCATGGCCATGCGCCAGCATGGGTCGACTCATATCAGAAGGGATAGGCATGCGCTGCACCCTGCACGGTGACCCAGCGCAACTGGGAGAAATTTTCCCAGTTTGCAGGTCCACCGATGTTCCCGCCGTTGCCCGAGCAGCCGCAGCCGCCGAATGGATTGACGCATTCGTCGTTCACTGTCTGGTCATTGATGTGCAGCATGCCTGAGTTCAATTGATCGCCGATGCGCTGGGCACGGGCGATATCCTGGCTGATGATGCCCGAGGAGAGGCCGTATTCCGTATCGTTGGCCATGGCGATGACCTCTTCGTCACTACTGAAGGTGATCACATTGGCCACGGGTCCGAATACCTCCTCACTGAAGGCCCGCATGCCCGGCTTGACGTTCGAGAGCACGGTGGGCTTATAGAAGAGATGCTCGAACTCACCGCCGACCTCAAGCTTTGCGCCGGCCTCGATGCTCTCGGTAACGATACTGTGCACCTTGTCCCTTTGCCCCTCGTTGATGAGCGGACCGACGGCGACATCTTCGGTGGCCGGGTTACCCACGGGCAGGCGTCCGGCATGCTCCACCAGGCGACGGGTGAACTCCTCGGCGATACTCTCATGGACGAAAATACGCCCGGAGGCCATGCAGATCTGCCCCTGATGGAGAAAGGCGCCCCAGGCGGCGTTGCTCGCGGCCACTTCCGGATCGGCGTCGTCGAGCACGATGAGCGGGCTCTTGCCGCCGAGTTCCAGGGCGACTTTTTTCAGATGCCTGCCCGCGGTCTCGGCCACCAGGCGCCCGGTGGCGGTGGACCCGGTAAAGGCGATCATGCCGATCTCGGGCGCGCTGCACAGGGCATTGCCCGCCTCCGCACCTCCCGGCAACACCTGCAGAACACCTTCCGGCAGACCGGCCTCCTGCATCACCCTGGCAATGATGTAGCCACCGCTGATGGGGGTTTGCGGATCGGGTTTGAGCACTACCGCGTTGCCGGCTGCAAGTGCCGGGGCTACTGCGCGCATGGAGAGAATCAGCGGGAAGTTGAAGGGCGAGATGACACCCACCACACCCAGAGGTATCCGCTTTGCATAGCTGAGGCGGCCCGCGGCGGAGGGGAGCACCACCCCCTGGGTTTCGAGGCACATGCCGGCTGCGATGTTCAGCAGTTCTGCCGCTTCACGCACCTCCAACTGTCCCTTGGGCAGAATGGCGCCGGTCTCGCGCACGATCCAGGGCGCCAGTTCATCCATACCCGCCAGCAGGATATCGGCGGCCCGCCTGAAAATGGTGGCTCGCTCCCTGGGAGCCATCTCGTTCCATGCCTTCTGCACCTTGCCGGCACTCGAGGCGGCCTGAGCGATATCATCGGCGTTGGCCAATCCCCCCTCGGCCATGGATTCACCGGTGGCAGGTTCGATAATCTGATAGGCGCCGCCATGCGCCTCGGTCCAACTGCCGGTAAAGATCTGTCCCCGCCACTGATTGGGGTCGAGAAGTTGTGGGCTGCTGTTCGATACCATTCGACATCCTCCGCAATGTTGATACTGGATTTGGTTGGTTAATTGTCGTGCCAGGAAGGTGCACGCAACGTGCCAAATTGATGCGAGGCAACGATTGCTGCACCGCACATGGGCGTAAATATCAATTTACCTGACAATTTTGGTGCGTGGTGGCACTCCCATTGCTGCGATGCAATAGTTGTAGCCACACCGGAAAAATTCAGGATTTTATGAATTATGGAATTGCTCTCTGCTATGATTTCATCATTTCATAACATTTATTCAGAGATCGACCATGGCGTCTAAACGCATATCCCTCGCGGAGGCCTCCCTGCTGACAGGAAGCATGCTCTCCGCGGACCGGACCAAGCAGTATGAGGAGACTCCACCCACTCTCAGAGATCTCTCCGAACACCTCTTCTTCTCCCCCGGGGACGGGCGCATCTGGCTCAACGAGCAGCGTATGTTGCTGATGCGCAGCTCCTCCATGGGCGTTCTGCGCAAGGAACTGGTCTCCATGCTGGGCATGGAGCAGACCCGCGGTCTGTTGACCCGCACCGGATATGTATCGGGAATGCGCGATGCGGAGATGGTGAGAGAACAGTGGGCGGACGCCGACCCGGCTTCCCTGCTGTTGGCAGGGACACGCCTCCACGCCCTCGAGGGAATGGTTCAGGTAGAGGCCCTGCAACTTCAATTCGACGCCGAAAAGGGGGAGTACCTGGGAGAGTTTCTGTGGCACAACTCCCATGAGGTGGAGGAGCATGTCGCCGCCTTCGGTGTGGGCTCGGAATCGGCCTGCTGGATGCTTACCGGCTATGCCATCGGCTACGTCACTACCCTGCTGGGCAAGCTGATCATTTTTCGTGAGGTGGAATGCCGGGCGGCGGGTTGCAAGCACTGTCGCATCATCGGCAAACCGGCGGAACAGTGGCCGGACGTGGAACAGGACCTGAGCTACATCAATGCCGAAGGTTTCATCAGCACCCGGGCTTATGCAGCTCCGAACGGTGATATCGATGAAACAGATTTGATGCTGCCCGACACCCCGCTCTCAAATGGAGAGAAGCAGCATATGGTAGGTGTCTCGGCGGCCTTCAACGCCGCATGCCATATGCTGCAGCGGGTGGCGCCGACCCGGGCGACGGTGCTGTTCAGCGGCGAATCGGGCGTTGGCAAGGAGATGTTCGCCTCCATGCTGCATGACATAAGCCCGAGACAGGAGCAGCCCTTCATCTCCATCAACTGTGCGGCGATTCCCGAGACCCTGGTCGAATCCGAGCTGTTCGGCGTTGAACGTGGCGCCTTCACCGGCGCCACGGTATCAAGGCCGGGGCGCTTCGAGCGGGCCGACGGCGGTACCCTCTTTCTCGACGAAATCGCCACCCTCAGCCTGGTCTCTCAGGGCAAACTGCTGCGCGCCCTGCAGGAGGGCATCATCGAGCGGGTGGGCGGCACCAAAACAATCAAGGTCGATGTGCGGGTGGTTGCCGCCACCAATGTCGATCTGCGCCAGGAGGTGGAGGCTGGACGCTTCCGCGAGGATCTCTACTTCCGCCTCAATGTCTATCCAATCCACCTGCCGCCCCTGCGTGAGCGACGCGACGACATCCCGCTGCTGCTAAGCTATTTCCTCTATCAGTACAGCCAGCGCCATGGACGCCAGGTCAGGGGGTTTACCCAGCGCGCGGTGCGGGTTCTGCTCAGCTATCAGTACCCGGGCAATATCCGCGAGCTGCAAAACCTGGTGGAACGGGGCGTGATCGCGGTGGAGGATCATGGCCTGGTGGATCTGATTCATATTTTCCGCAATGAAGATGTCTCCCTCGACACCCTCTACTCCCTGGACAAGGATGGCAGCCTGACCTCTCAGGAGGCAGCCGCATCAAGCGATGACAGCATTGCTGAAGCGGAAAAGCCGGGCTACCTGGACCTCTTTGAATTCAATAAGGAAGGGCAATCTTCACTCACCCTGGTGGCATTGGAGCAGAAAATCATCGAAGAGGCTGTCGCTCATACCAAAGGTAACCTGGCCTCGGCGGCGAGAATGCTGGGATTGACCAGGGCCCAACTCGCCTATCGCCTGGAGAAGACAGCTCAAACAAAAAAATAGTGCTTTCCGCGATAGGTTTCCAAACCTGTCATCACGCATATTCCGCTACATTTTCTGGATGTAAAGCTACGCTTATAGGTAGGGTCCGTCCGCGTAGGATATGCTCACCAGCAGTTACCTGAGAGTTGCCTTTCGCAGTAGCTGCAAATGTATGGAACAAGCCCAGTCACCGCAGGAATTGCAACAACGTATGGCGTGCAAGATCCGAGTTTGAGGCAGGTTCCAGATAAGACTATGGGCTGTGGATTGATCGCATTTCGCTGAAAACAATAGACAGAATAATGAATAGCTACGAAGAGCTGGAAACCTTGTATGTAAGCGGGACATCGCGGATCAGCCGTGGCCGGTATAGGGATGGCGAAACAATCGTGTGCAAGTGGTTGGCCATCAATGCCTCCCCAGAGGCACATCGCCGTTTGCGACGGGAATATGAGTTCCTGGGCAAAATCAATCTACCTGGTGTCATCAAGACCTTGGGACTGGAGGAAACGGATGACGGCTTGGCATTGTTGCTCGAGGATATCAACGGCGAATCACTCCAGCATATGTTCGCCCGGAAGCTGAAATTTACACTGGAGCAATCCCTGGATCTGGCGATAGAACTGGCGGAGACACTCTCACTTCTGCATCGACAGCGCATCGTTCACAAGGCCATCAATCCGACCCATATCATCGTGAACTTCGCGACCCATGAATTCCGCCTGAGCGGTTTCGGATTTGCCGACGAGCTGCCTCAAACCGAGGTGGCGTTGCAACCGCCCGCGGCCATCGAGGGGGACCTGGCCTATATCTCTCCCGAGCAGACCGGCCGCATGAACAGGCTGGTTGACTATCGCACGGACTTCTATTCTCTCGGCGTCACCTTCTACCGGATGCTGACCGGCACGCATCCCTTTAAAGCAGATGATGCGCTGGGGATGGTTCACAGCCATATCGCAAAAATGCCGGCGTCTCCTCATGAACTCGATCCAAACATACCGCAGATGGTCTCCAGGATCGTGATGAAGTTGATGGCGAAGATGGCTGATGATCGATATCAGAGCGCCTGGGGACTCAAGGCAGACCTGGAGAAATGCCTTATCGATCTGAAAAGTGGAGTCACCATTCGCCGTTTCGAACTCGGCCTGGAGGATTTCAGCGGACAGCTGCGTATACCACAAAGACTCTACGGTAGAGACAACGAGATCAAACAACTCGGCGAGGCATTCAATCGGGTTGCAACGGGTGAGGGTGGGCTGTTTCTCGTCGCGGGTAACCCGGGTATTGGAAAGACAACCCTGGTCCACGAGACCCGCCGGCTCATCATGGAGAAGCGTGGCAGCTTTATCGAAGGCAAGTTCGACCAGTTGCAGCGCAATGTACCCTACTTCGCATGGATTCAGGCATTCAAGGGCTTTTTAGACTATGTGCTCATGGAGAGCGAAGAGCAACTGACGCAATGGAAAGAGACGATTCAAGCATCCCTAAACAAGATGGGGCGGGTTCTCACCGATGTCATTCCAAACCTGGAACTGATCATTGGAGATCAGCCGGATGTTCCCGCGCTTGGAGCCCAAGAGGCCCAGAACCGCTTTAATTACGTGTTCACGGGATTTATCAGGGCGTTAGCCACTGGCGAGCACCCCTTGGTTGTTTTCCTCGACGATCTGCAGTGGATAGACGCGGCATCTCTGAATCTGCTGCAAACCATCATGAGCGGAGACGGTGTCTCAAATATGCTTGTGATCGGAGCCTATAGGGACAACGAAGTGGATATTTCACATCCGCTCATGGTGATGATTGAGTCACTACGCGAGCAAGGAGCCAAAATCGACCAGCTGATGCTCGAAAAGATATCGCAACAGACCGTCAACGAACTGATAGCCGATACCCTGCATCACGAACGTTCCGCAACGCCCCCCCTGACCCATCTGATCTATTCAAAGACCGGGGGCAATCCTTTTTTCCTGTTTCAAACCCTGATGACGTTGACCCAGAGCCAGGCGATTACGTTCGATATCGTGGAAAGTTGCTGGAAATGGAAGCTGTCCGCACTCAAAACCATGAAAATAGCCGATGACGTGGTCGAGCTGATGTCGCAAAAAGTATGCGAGCTACCTCCTCAGACCCGGCAAATTCTCCAGCAAGCAGCCTGTTTTGGCGCCCGCTTTAATCTTGAAACACTGAGCATCGTTTACGGCAAGCCGGCCAATGCGGCCCTCGCCGATCTGCGACCGGCTTTTGACGAGACGCTTATCATCTCGTCCGGCCCGGACATCGAGTTCGTTCATGATCGTATCCAGCAGGCCGCCTATTCCCTGATATCTGACGAAGAGCGAAAAGCCGTGCATTGGCGAATCGGCAAGCTGTTACAGCAGGAACCCGCTCAACGGATACGAAATGAATACTTTTTCGATACCGTAAACCATCTGATCATCGGTGCGGGGAGCTTCGCTACCCGAGAGGAGATGGAAGAGCTGGCCGAGATGGCCTATCAGGCAGGACTCAAGGCAAAGGCGAGCGCTGCGTTTGCCGCTGCGTTGGAATATTTCGAGACAGGCATCAACCTGCTCGGGGTGGAGCGGTGGGAAGACCGTTACCCGACGATGCTGGCACTCCACCAGGAGGCATCCGAAACCGCCTGCCTCTGCGGTCGCTACGAGCGCATGAAGGATCTTGTGGTTGCCACCCATCGGCAGGCGAAGTCCCTTCTGGACGAAGTGCAGACCTACGAAACAGAGATCAGGGCGTTAACCGCGCAGGGCGAACTCCGCCCAGCGATACGTCATGGGTTGAGCGCCTTGGAACGCTTGGGGATGCGGTTGCCGGAAGATCCGTCGGCGAGCGAGCAGGCACAACAGATGGCAACAACCCTCGGTCTTCTGCAGGAGCGGACGATAGAGGGACTTAGTGGTCTGCCGGCGATGGCTTCTCCCGAACAACTCGCCTGCACCCGAATCTTAAGCGAACTCGGGGAACCCGCCTATGCCGCCTCCCCACGGTTTTTTCTGGTGTGGGCCTCGCTCATGGCCGAACTCTCGCTGCGCTTCGGCAATTGCACCCTGTCCCCTTTCGCCTATGCCGCATACGCCCTTGCCCTCTGCGCCACCGGCGAGCATGTGGAAACGGGCTCGAAACTGGCCAAAGCGGCCATTGCAATGCTCGACCAGGTAGGTGCCCAGTCACTGCGGTGTCGGCTGCTCAACATCTACGGCTGCACCATCCAACCGTGGACCGAGCACCTTCGGGAAACCCTCCCCAAGCTGCAACAGGCCATCGATACCGGAGCGGAATCAGGCGATTTCACATCCGGCAGCTACGCCGCATTCAACACCTGCACTGCGGCTTTTTTCATGGGTGAGCCGCTTGACCGGTTCACCCAGCGGTTGCATTCGAACCTGAATGTCATCGCCGAGATGAAACAGACCTACATCTGGAACTGGGTCGCCTTTCAGCTTGTCACGACCCAGCGCCTGCGCGGCGCTACTGATCACCCAACCAAGCTTGGTGCATTCAATTGTGAGCACTGGTTGACCTCGGCGAAAGAGGCGAACGACCAGTGCGGGCTTGCCTACTATTTTCTCTACAGGCTGATCGAAGACTACCTTCTCGGTGAAAACAATCCCGACCAGGCGTTTGCGCACCTCGCCGAAGTGGAAGCGAACCAGGCCGGATTTCAGGGCGCCTTCGCGGTACCGGTGTTTTATTTCTATGGTTCACTGCTGCGCCTGAGATACCACACCAGCCAGAACGCTTCAGTGCTCGACGGGATTCGTGAAAACTGCAGCAAGCTCGATCATCTGGCCCTCCTGGCGCCGATGAACTTTCAGCACAAGTGTAACCTGCTGAGAGCGGAAATAGCGCGAATCGAAGGAATCGCATGGCAGGCAGCCGGGTTTTACGATAAGGCGATTGTTGGAGCACGGAGCAATGGCTTTCTTACGGAGGAGGCCCTTGCTTGCGAGCTTGCAGCGCTGTTCTACCTGGAAAACGGCATGGAGACCGCCGGTAGATTCCATATGAATAAAGCCCTCGAGGGATATGCGCGTTGGCAGGCCTGGAATAAAGTAAGGGCGTTGAGTGAAAAATTCCCGCAATGGCTGGCGCCGAAGACGGAGTCCTATCCAGTCCAAGAGACCAACCCACTGGACTTGAGCACGGTGATGAAGGTCACGCACACCATTTCGAGTGAAATGGAGATGGACCGGCTTCTCGATGCGGTAATGGAGACAGTAATCGAGAATGCCGGAGCCCAGCGAGGTTTCCTGCTTTTGGAGATGGACGGCAAATGGATAGTGGCGGCAAGCGGAGAAACAGGTAAGACAGAAGTAAGGATTTCACAGTCGCTGGGCATCGATGACAGCGACATCGTTTCCCCGGGCATTGTCCGCTTCGTGATACGAACGAGACAGCGAATCGTACTGGACGACGCAGCCAATCAGGGTGAGTTCACGAATGATCCACATATAAGGAGGGAAAAAACCAAATCCTTGCTCTGCGCCCCGCTATCGAGCCGGGGTGGTTTGGTCGGTGTTCTCTACCTGGAAAACAACCTGACAACGCACTCCTTCACTAACGAAAGGATCCAACTTCTGGAGGTGCTTCTCTCCCAGGTCGCGATTTCATTGGAGAATGCCAGGATTTATGAAGCATTGCGCAACAGCAAAGAAAAATACCGTCGTATTTTCGAGACCGCGAGCGAAGGCATCTGGGAGCAGGACGAGGACCTCAAAACCACTTATATCAATAAACGCATGGCCGATATGATGGGTTACGCAGTTGAGGATATGGAGGGTCGGGCGGTAACGGACTTCATGTTCGAAGAGGACGTCCCAGATTATCTGGCAAAGACCGAGAATCGAAAAAAAGGGCTTTCCGAAGCCTATGAATGCCGATTTATAAAAAAGGACGGAACGACGCTCTGGACGCTCCTCTCGGCCACCCCCGTGATCGATGGGGGTCGTTTCAGAGGCTCCTATGCCATGCTCACCGACATCACCGAACGAAAACAGACGGAAGCGGCATTACAAAAAAGCGAGGAACTGCTGAGCGCCTCTCAACACCTCGCCAAGATGGGTGGTTGGGAATTCGATGTCAAGCAGGGCAAATCCTTCTGGAACGAAGAACTCTACCGCATCCATGAAATCCCCAATGATCCCACCATCGACCATCTCGAGGAGAGTCTCTATTGTTACAGCCCCGAGGATCGTCCAGCGATCCTGACAGCGTTTCATAATGCATGCGAGAACGGGGATCCATACGATCTTGAATTTCCATTTACCACTTACAAGGGCAGGCATCTGTGGATCCGCACAATCGCACAACCCGTTTACGAAGAGGGCCAGGTAGTACGCGTGATCGGTAGCGTGATGGATATTACCGATCGCAAACAGGCCGAGGAGCAGCTGCTACGCTACAGGGATCAACTGGAGGAGACAGTCAAACAACGCACCGCAGAGTTGCGCCTGGCACGCGATGCGGCCGAAGCGGCAAACAAGGCCAAGAGTATGTTCCTGGCCAATATGAGCCATGAACTGCGCACACCGCTCAACGCCATTCTCGGTTTTTCCGCTATGCTGCGACAAGAGCAGGAGCTCACCGAAGGGCAACGAGAAAAACTCGACATCATCAACCGCAGCGGCGATCACCTGTTGACGCTCATCAACGACGTACTCGAAATCGCCAGAATCGAGGCGGGACGCGTACAACTCGAGAACGCCCCATTCGACCTGGGCGCCATGGTGCGTGACGTCACCGGGATGATGCGTATACGCGCCGAAGACAAATCGTTGCAACTGCAGCTCGACCAGGCATCGAGTTTCCCACGCTACATCGTCGGCGATGAGGCCCACCTGCGCCAGATTCTGATCAACTTGATGGGTAACGCCATCAATAACACCAGGCAGGGAGGTGTGACCCTGCGCCTGTGTGCGAAGAACAACGAAACCAGCCACCTGCTGATCGAGGTTGAGGATTGCGGTAGCGGCATCGCACCTGAAGACCAGCAACGCATCTTCGAACCCTTTGTGCAACTGAGCGACCATGGAGCCGGCAAGGGCACCGGACTCGGGTTGACCATAACGCGCCAATTCGTACAGATGATGGGCGGAAACATCCGTTTGCAAAGCACACCCGGGAAAGGCTCGCTTTTTACCGTCGATCTGCCACTTGATGAAGCCAAAGAAAGCGACATCATCAAGCAACTGAAAGTAGAGACGGGAGAGGTGACGGGGCTGGCCCCCGGGCAACCGGAGTTCAGGATCCTGGTCGTGGAAGACCAGCATGAAAATCAATTGCTGCTCGAGAAGCTGCTCGTGTCTGTCGGCTTCCAGATCAAAATAGCCAACGATGGCGCGCAGGGAATAGAGCTGTTCCGCAGCTGGCAGCCACACTTCATCTGGATGGATCGACGCATGCCGGTAATGGATGGCATGGAAGCCACACGGCGCATACGCGCACTACCTGGCGGCACAGAGGTAAAGATCGTCGCGGTGACCGCATCGGCATTCGCCGAACAACGAAATGAAATACTAGCCGCAGGCATGGACGACTATGTGCGCAAGCCCTTCCGCGCTGCCGACATCTACGACTGCTTAGCGAGACACCTGGGTGTGAAGTATTCCTACAAAGAAACACCTATGGCGCGAGAACCGAGTGTAGATCTGACACCCGAGATGCTCGACGAGTTGCCCGATCGGCTGCTCAGCGAACTCGGAACTGCGCTGCAACGGCTGGACAGTGGAAAGATCGAGTTGATCATCCAACAGGTTGCGACGCACGATCAGGCGTTATATAAAAAGCTGAGCCGGCTTGCCGGTGACTTCAACTACCCGGCCATTCTACGGGCCCTGCGAAAAGAGAGCTGATGACGACGCCCAAGGATTCGATTATATGAGCAAGCTGTTCACCCCCTTCACCCTCGGCCGGCTGAGCCTGGCCAACCGTATTGTCATCGCCCCCATGTGCCAATACTCGGCGATTGAAGGTCAAGCCACCGACTGGCACCTGATCCACCTCGGAAATCTCGCATTTTCAGGGGCCGGGCTGCTCATAGTCGAAGCCACGGGAGTCACACCCCAGGGCCGCATTTCACCCAGGGATCTCGGGCTCTGGTCGGACGCCACGGAAAAGGCCCTGGGGCGGGTAGTCGAGGGGGTTCGCGCCTATTCGGACATGCCCATCGCCATTCAGCTGGCTCATGCCGGACGCAAGGCCTCCACCGACGTGCCATGGTCAGGGCTGGGTCAGCTGTCGCTGGAGCAAGGCGGATGGCCCACCTGCGCCCCCTCACCTCTGCCATGGAGCGATGATGAACGGACACCGGTTGTGCTCGACAGCGAGGGCATGAAAGAGATACGCCAGGCCTTCGCCGCGGCCGCCGCCCGCGCCCACCGCCTGGGCTTGGATGCGATCGAAGTGCATGCCGCCCATGGCTACCTGCTGCATCAGTTTCTCTCGCCATTGAGCAACCTGCGCGAAGACGCATACGGGGGTACCCTGGAGAATCGCCTGCGCTTTCCCCTGGAGGTATTCGAGGCGGTACGCGAGGCGGTGCCGCCGGAGCTGGCGGTCGGTATACGCATCTCCGCCACCGACTGGGTCGAGGGGGGCTGGGATATTGAACAGAGCCTGGCCCTGGCCCTGGAACTGAAGAGACGCGACTGCGATTTCATACACGTCTCCAGTGGCGGCCTCTCCCCCTTGCAGCAGATTCCGGCGGCACCCGGCTTTCAGGTGCCCTTCGCCGAGCGAATCCGCCAGGAGACGGGGTTGCCGACCATAGCAGTCGGCCTGATCACCGAGCCGGAACAGGCGGAGGAGATCGTCGCTAGCGGTCAGGCTGATCTGGTTGCACTGGCCCGTGGCATCCTATACGACCCCCGCTGGCCCTGGCATGCTGCCGCGGCGCTGGGTGCCCAGGTCAGCGCGCCGCCGCAATACTGGCGTTCGCCGCCACTGGGAACCGGTTCGCTGTTCAGGACTTGAGAGAACGAAGATAGATCCACACATACGGGAGAAAAGCCAGTGAGCAAAAAGAATAGAGAGATCATCAAGGCATTCATGGCCATACGAGATGAGTTGAATAAAGGAAAGAAGTCGAAATCAATAAAACAGAACGATCCCGATACAGTTGCCGCAATGCTAGTACTGGCATCTGAGATCAGCAGAGCAAATAAAGAACTGAAACGGATCGGAAGAGTGCTTGGGACTGAACAGAATGGTAGCTCAAAGATAGCTCAAAGCGATGTGCCGGATAACATGCTCGCTCTACTCACCGCGCTGAAAGCAACCAGTTAAGCCATTTATTAACCTGATTAACCATATCACTCAGCCATTGATACAGTAGCCAATAAGAAGGATACCGAGCGGCCCACCAGTGACCATTCGGTAAGTTCGGCAACCTTCAAAATCACAGTTGCAAATTCGGCAGCCCGTATTGCTCATTCCGCAGTTCATTCCGAGGTGATTCAGCTTGTATAAAATCGGCGCACTCATGCCATTGCGGTGAAACTTTCTCGAAGCATTCGATAGTTGGCAGTACAATTTCAGTCTGCAGCGAATGGACCTCCTCGACAATCTTTGCGATATCCGTTTTCCCTGCTTTTCCGTGCAAATGGGAGACTCTCGGCCGTACTATGCCCACCTTGAGATGAGACAGCGCCTTTAGACCAGCGTCGTTGCACGGAAAGTGGCTCAATGAGACACCAATACCCAGCGCGGCGAGCTCGTTGAAAAACATGAACGTCCGATGCAGGTGCGAGGCAATCGAAGGGAGTGGAAATTCTATCAAAAGGCCGTTACCAACAATATGAAATCTGCGCAATATGCCCTTTACGAATTCGATATACTCAGGATTTTCCATAACGGCGGCCGATTGGCGCACGATCAATCTGACCTGTTTTCCCTGAAGCGTATAATCATAAAGCCGCTGTAGCCCACACTCGCAAATAAATCGATCGAACTCATCGGTTGCCCCACAGAGCGCCGCCTGCTGGTAAGTGTCGACAGGAGCACCTTGCGAATCGAGCTCTGGTACTAGCTCGATAATCTCAGCCAGGGACAGACCCAGACCCATACCCGGGCAGACAAACTTTCGTTCCCTTATCGTTACCGAACCACCTTGCAGTGCATAGATAAACTCCTCCCTCTGCCATGCGCTTGCCTCCTTCACCGCTGAACCAGGCGGCGTCGGTGTTTCGATGTAGTGCGTATATCCTTTGCGCCATTGACGATATGCGTTATCGGCCGCCTGTTCTCCGTGCCGCATAACCTGCTCGGCGCTCAGGCCGCCGTCTTTGATCATCGCCAGGCCGACGCCGAACCTCTTCACCGTCGTCGCGTTGATCGCAAGATGGTAGTTGATGATCTCTATCGCCAGGTCCACCTGATGCCTGACTTCATTTTTTCCAACGCGACGAATCAGAACCGCCAAGCGGTTGTCTTCGATCCTTGCCATGTGGTCTTTCGCCTGGAGTATCGGCCCAAATCCCTCACTCAACACATCGACAAGCCGGCTTCTGTCGGCACTCTGCCCGAGAGTTTCCAAATCCCGTGGTGAACCGAGAACTATGACAATCAGGCCGTAAACCCATTTGTTGTCTTTACATTCGCTACAGATCCGCCCGAGCTGCACAAGCATCCCCTGCCTGCCGGACAATTCCGCAGGATGCTCTTCTATGAGTTGAACACCTGCAGTAGAAACAGCCTTTACCCGCTCGATGCGGTTGACAACAGCGGTCAATAGCGTTTGCGGCTGAATGGGGCTGGAGAGAAAATCATCGGCTCCGGCCCGCAATGCCTGCAACTCTTTGTCCGGATCCTCACCCTCTGAAAGGAACACAATGGGGATGGCAAACGACTCCTCACGGTCACGAATCAGCTTCGTCAATACAATGTTGTCCACATGAGCTGAACGGGGCTCCAGCAACAATATGAGGTCAGGCCTGAAGCGCCAGATAGTATCGATGATCGTCAAAGGCTCTTCCTGGAACAGGGTTTCCATCGCGCCTTCCTGTAGCAGTTCGACAGTCGGCCTCGCTTTCAACTCATCATCGGCAATGACGAGCACCCTGAATCTGGGCACGCTTTTGGGGCGCATGACATCTTCAATAGCCTTGATCAGCGCAGCAAGATCCACGGGCTCTGAAAACAACTTATCCGCACCCGCCTGCAGCGCTTGTATGCGTATTCCAATATCATATCGGTCAGACACAAAGAACAGAGCCGGCTGCTGCTGATTTGACGTGTGAACACAGAGAGGCTGCTGACCGATTTGAGACAGGAACCAGGCGTCAATCAGAATCACCTTGACTCCATCCCGTAACGCGTCCCGCAGCGCCGGGAGACTCGAGAACGAGTAAAATTGCCACCGTTCCTGGCCGATAGCCTGTTCTATTCGCTCCCAGATCGATTGATCCCGATAAAGGAGTAGGATACAGGCTCGTCCAGGGGAGCTATGCTTCTGGTTATCTACGTCTGCGCTCCGCCCACTGTCACCTAAGTGAGCGGGGCGCAATTTTTTTGACCGATCTGTGGCTCCAGCGCTCCCGACTCCGGCGAGCTCGGCCGGCGTGGAGACCTCTGTTCTTTTATCTACCTTTGATCGGCTGATGTGCGGCGTTGTCGAATCGCTTTTTTCGCGCATGCCTCTCTACCCTTCCCTGGTTGTGAGATCGCTGCTTTCCGAGACTATTCCCGTGTAGTGCGGTTCTAGCAAATATTTTTTCATTTGTCATTAGTAATTCTCTTCCAGTTTATATTGAACATCGATTCAGAAGTCAGGCAGATACACGTTGATACATAAGCAGACTATTTGGTTTGTTCTGTGAAAATTCAAACTGCCCACAGTATATTTTGAGAGGCCCTCTAATTATGTTTAAAGCGATACAGATAGAGCTAAAGTCGTTTAGTACTCTTTACTCTGGACATACCATCCAGGCCACAACTACATTATTACTCTTCATATTCCTCTTCGTTTTTTCCCTTCCCTCTTTCGCACTGGACACGCCGCTTCCCTTGATAGAGGTTAATGGCTCCAGCGATTATGCCTATCTCAATTTCGGTGATTTGGTCGATGTCAGGGTCACACTCGATGCAGGCGGTTATGAAGGCATCCAACCTGGATCTCTTTGAGTAATGGTGCTGATAAACACTGGATTGACCGCATCTTCCAAACTCCCCGTGCATGCACGGGGTCGAGAGAGCAACTGTTCGGCACGCAATTGGCAATCGATACACCCGTTCACAAGTTGAATCGCCCGCGCAACCTGCTTGCACTAATACGATGGGTATTCGTTTAACATGGGATTTTTCAATGTATTAAGAATATTTTGCTCAAGCCGGTTCAGCATTCAAGCATTTGAATCAATAGCTCACTGTTATTCATCAATAACAATCTGCTCGCACTTAATTGTTCCTTAAGCGACAGTTCACATTTTATATATCCATAATCTATTTTTCAGCATGAATTCAGGTTGCGCTGCATACTATTCAGCCATAAGCCATACACAATCTCGCATGAACCTGAGTGTTTTACAAAATGTCTGATGCCAAATCGCTGATACGACTCAAGCAAATATTCACGATCGAGGAGATAACGGCTTAAACATCCGTACAGTCGCACTTTCAAATATTTTCGTTTAACTCCCCCAAGAGGATTATGGAGGTCAATATGGATACGCGCATACTGTTACTTCGTTTTGGACTTATTACGGTCTTTGCATTGGGCTTCCCTGTTATTGGGACCGCAAATACGATTAAGCATCAACAAGAAAATAATTGCGCACTGGCGAATAAACCATCCAACACTTTAGTCGTTGTCGAGAAGATCACGGGCAGCGACGATAAGGGCAACTCCCATACGCTCTATCATAACGAGAGCGGACGTAGATACCGCCTGGATAACATAGACCAGGTTGTGCTCGATTTGAATGCTCACAAGATAAAACTGGTAGGGACCTTCCGCTCCCTGCAGGTCGTTCTAGGCAGCACGGTCTATCTGACTGGTATTGATGACAATCTCCAGCCTGCACTTCGAATCGCCACCGAGATACCTGAACGCCTGCCACTTGCCGTCGATAATCTGAAAATCACCAAGGATCATGTCATTGCTGTCTACTCAATTAGTTGTAAAGAGGTACCAGTTAAAGATATCACCCGCTCTGGCAGACTCGCTAAATGGTAGTCGGCAAGGTATTAAAACCAGACAATCGACCACATGTAAAAAATCACGCCGATTATTCGTTGGGCCCTGTTCAGAGGGGGTGTTTGCCCAGTCGGTTGATTAGCGCATGCCGGCGCACATCCCGGATCCGACTATGGCATCAGCCCATGGCCCGCTTGAGATCGAAACACGGATCCACGGCCTGGGCCGGTGTCAGACTGTTAGGTCCACCCAGCAGTTTGCGGCCCAGCATGTGATCAGCAGGTGAGTTGATACTGTCCATCGCCACAAGAGCGCCCTCCTTGAAATGGCAGTAGGAGAACTGTTTCTCTGCGATACTGCCCCGCAGGATCGTCTCATCGCCGCCGACACAAGCGCCGACCATCTGCAGTTTGAGCCCGTATTGATCCGACCAGAACCAGGGGGGCGCGACGAAGGGCTTCTCCTGCCCCAGGATCGCGGCGGCACAGGCCTTGGCCGACTCCACCGCATTCTGTACCGACTCCAGTCGCCGCAACGAGCCGTCCGCCATGCGTTGCGCCGCACAGTCGCCGATGGCGAAGATGTGGGAATCGTCGGTGCGGCCACAGGCATCGGTGACTATGCCCCGGTCGCATTCGATTCCGGCCTCGGCGGCCAGTTCCTGGTTGGGCTGCACACCGACACCCAACACCACAAGGTCCGTGTTCAAGCGCTCACCACTGTCCAGGAGGACTCCGCAGAGACGCCCCGATGGATCCTTCAAGAGCTGGGCAACCCCGCACCCCAACATCACCCGGCACCCCTGTGACTGATGTAAAGCCAGAAAGAATTCCGATATCTGCGGCGCCACCACTCGCGCCATCAGGCGCTGCGCCGCCTCGACCACTATAACCTCCCTGCCCATCTTGCGCGCCACCGCCGCCATCTCCAGGCCGATGAAACCACCACCGATCACGACCACCTGCCTGGCCGAAGCCAGTGAGGCCGCTATCGCATGGGTATCGTCCAGGGTACGCAGTACATGCACACCCGGGACATCAATGGCGGGTATCGGCAGCTGCCTTGGCCTCGCCCCGGTGGCCAGTACAAGCTTGTGGTAGCGCAGACTGCTTCCATCCGCCAGGTCCAGGCTGCGACCCGCCCTGTCGAGGCTGGCGACTCGGGTTTGCATGCGCAGTTCGATTCGCTTGCGCTCAAACACCGCAGGCTGTCTGATCGTGAGCTGTTGCGGTTCCATCTCCCCAAGCAGCAAGCCCTTGCTCAGTGGCGGCCGTTGATAGGGCAGATGGGGCTCGTCGCCAAGCAGCAGCAGCGCTCCCGCGTAGCCACCGCTGCGCAGGCTTTCAGCGACCTGCAACCCACCCTGGCCAGCGCCAACCACCACCACCGGGTCCGCCATCAGCTCTGCACCTCCGGCATGTGGACGACCAGTCCCTCCAGTTCAGGGGTGACCTTGATCTGGCACGCCAGGCGGCTGTTGGATCGCCGTTCTGCAACGGTCTCGGCCAACATCCCGTGTTCCTGCTCGGATGGCGGATCGAGCCTTTGCAGATAGCTGTCATCCACGTAGACATGGCAGGTCGCGCAGCAACAAGAGCCACCGCACTCCGCTTCGATACCGTCGACGCCCTCGGAGACGGCAGCCTGCATCAGGGTCCAGCCCTCCTGGACCTCCAGTTCTGTACGTTCGCCTTCGCAATCGATATAGACCACATTAACCATATTCACTCTCTCTATTATTCTGTGTAAGCGCAATCAGGGCCGTGCAAACAGCAGCTTTTTCGGGCTGCGGAAATTGGATGAGGCGATCCATTCCAGATCACTCTCATCCTCGACCTGGGAAAATTCCGGTATCTCACTGAGGAACACCTCCATCGCCGCCTTCGCCGCGAGGCGCGCAATGGCCCCCCCCAAACAGAGATGAACACCACCACCCAGGCCTACATGACCCTTTGAATTGCGGGTGATGTCATACTCATCCGGATTGGGATACTTGCGCGGATCCCGGTTGGCGGCGCCATAGGCAAGGATCACGAAATCACCCGCCTTCATAGTCTGCCCATGGAGGGTTACATCCCTGGTCAGACAACGGCGGAAACGCTGCGCCGGGGTGTTGAAACGGAAGGACTCCTCGATGGCATCGGGCAGCAGGCTCATGTCCTGCAGAACCTTGGCCCTTTGCTGCGGATAGTTGGCCATATTCTTGCCGAACATCTTGAGGAAACCCGCCAGGGACTCGATTCCCGCCATGATCAGCGTGGTCACGGTCAGCTGCACCTGGATCAGGTCCAGCTTCTGGCCGTCGATCTCGGCGGTAATCAGCTGACTGATCAGATCTTCCCCCGGGTCGGCGTTGCGCATGGCGATGACTTTGGATGAATAGTCGTTTACCCAATCAAATGCCGCCATATGCTCCGGCCCCTTCTGCCGGGTCACGGGATCGGTCTGCACCATCAGAAGGGCGTTGTCGCAGGCCTGCTCCTTATCCAGATCGGGTAGACCCAACAGTGCGGCGAGTACCTCGAAGGTGACATCGGAGGCAAAATCCTTGACGAAATCGAACTCCTTCCTGTCACCGATATTGGTCGCGATGGAGTTCCTGGCTATCGCTTTGATCGGTTCCTCCAGGTGCTTGAGGTTGCGCTTGGCGAATACCGATTGCACGATTGCCCTGACCTCGTCGTGCCTGGGCGGATCCATGCTGCCGAGGGTATTGCCGGCACGACCTGGAAACTCGTCCACCAGGTTACCCTTGGCCGAGGAGTAGGTCTGCCAGTCGTTGAGGGCGTTGACCACGTCATCGTAGCGGGTCAGCACCCACTTCTGTGCATCTTCGCTCCAGAAACAGGGGTGGTTCTCCTGTAAGTCCCTGTAATCAGGGAAGGGATCGGCATCGAATGCCGCGCTGTAGAGATTGAATTCAGCCACGTTTTGAATCCTCCGAACAATCTGCCTGGGTATGGTCCACCCGGTTGGTTTCGATGTGTTGTCTTTAAAAGACTAGATGTACAGGGCCCCTGGTAGAATGGACGATTCAAATCAACAATTGTACTATTATTATAAATTTACCTGATATAAAAACCGGACACGGCATGACGGCTCCCAAGCGATCAATCCCTCTCTACTCGTTATACGGTGAAAAATCGGTTATAGAGGACACCGAGTTCGTCCATATCGAGGAGATCGCAAGCCGTAGCCGCTTGTACGATTGGGAGATACAGCCTCACACCCACGGCTCCCTGTTCCAGATCATGGTGATCGTCAGCGGACCGGCCAGGATCCACTTCGATGGAGAAAACAACAGCGTTTCTGGACCCTGCCTGGTTGTCATGCCGGCCGGCGTGGTGCACGGATTCCATCTCGACCCGAAGACCGAGGGCAAGGTCATCAGCGTCGCCACCGGCTTCCTCGAGGCCCATACCAGAGCGCTCGACCGGGAGGTCCTCGGGCCCGTGTTGACCCACGGAGGGATTGTCCCATACAAGAAATCACCCGGGCATTTCCGAACCATCAAGCAGCTCGCCGACCAGTTGCATGCGGAATTCCGCTACCCCCAGGTCGGGCGCGCCCTGATGTTCGACGCCCTGCTGCGCGCCCTGCTGATGATGCTCAGCCGCCACATCACCCTGAAACAGAGCGCCACTCACAAGGTCGGCTACTCACGCAGCGCCTTCAATCGTTTCAGGGTCCTGATCGAGGACCATTTCAAGGAGCGCTGGAGCATCAGCCGGTATGCCCAGCAGATGTGCCTGACGGAAAACCGTCTCAACCGTATCTGCAGGTCATTTACCGGCAAGAGCGCATTCGAGATCCTGCAGGATCGCATCCTCCTCGAGGCACAGCGCTATCTCGTCTACACCACCGCTCCGCTGGCACAGATCGCATACGATCTCGGCCTCAACGACGCCGCCTACTTCTGCCGCTTTTTCAAAAAGTGTACCGGCGTCACACCCACCGCATACCGGGAGCGACAGGAAGTCTAGCGCACAACGGGGACAGCCCTGTCGAGATCACTGCGGTATCCTGGATTTTTGTCCGGTACCAGCCACTGGGAGCACATAAAGATGGGCTGCGTATGCCTCGGCCTGAGCGAATGTGGTAGACTCATGAGAGGGAGATGAAAAAGGTTACACACCATGAGCAGCGAGTTCTTACTTACATCTCTAATCGTAGTTCTATTGCCGGGTACGGGAGTTATATATACCGTATCTACCGGTTTGTCTCGTGGTGCCAAGGCAAGCATCTTTGCAGCGATGGGATGTACTATCGGAATTGTTCCCCATCTCAGTGCAAGCATATTTGGAATTGCCGCCATTCTTCACACTAGTGCACTCGCATTTCAAATTTTCAAATTTGCGGGTGTGTTTTACCTCGCATATCTTGCTTGGGCAATGTGGAGAGAATCTGGAAAAGTGGAATTTAATTCAACCAGCCATGCAAACTTCGTACAAATTGTGACCAGGGGTTTTCTTATAAACATCCTGAACCCAAAACTTTCAATTTTCTTTCTTGCATTTCTTCCACAATTTGTTTCTGGAGACTCTAACGAGGCTTTGGCTCAAATGTTGTTTTTAAGTGTGGTATTCATGCTTATGACCTTCGTGGTTTTTATAGGCTACGGACTGCTAGCCAATCAGGTTCGACACTTTGTCGCAAGTGCGCCTGCTGTAATTCAAGGCGCTCAAAAAACCTTTGCCGGATTATTCTTAGCTCTTGGGATAAAGTTGGCACTGACAGAGCGTTAAATGCAATAATTGCCATATCGATGCAAATTAGCTCGGACCACAATAAGCTACGCTGCGATTCGTTTTTGCGTCCCGATATTTACGACGTTATATGCGGTATCCCTCCGGATACCACAGTTTCTTTAACGGAGTTTTTCCTATGAGTAGACCGCAAGATGACGATACGAGGTATTTTGTTGAGATTGATTTACAAACCCTGCAAATAACAAAGTGCAGTTATGACCAGAAAGAGAACCTGGACAAAGGTCATCAAACTAACTCAGCCATACACAGGCTTTTCCTCACCAAAGGCCAGTACAATAAGTTTATATCAAGGTGTGCACTGCAACTTGAACCTGTCTTGGAAGATTAACGATATCAACTTACAATACGCGGCTATACCAGATGCAGGCACTATCGAGCCATCCCTGTTGAGCCTGATCCTTATAACCGGTCGTACAGATAACCCGGCATAGCTCGCAATAACCAAGCGACCAGTTTCCAGCGTTTAGTAACATACGCATGTGTTTTCTTTCTTTTAATAGCACTATGGATCTGTCTTGCCACCTTGTTTGCAGAGGACACCCAAAACAGGCCCTCTCCTTTTGCCATGGCGGTTTCGACAAAGCCTGGTTTGATATCCGTGACAACTATAGGCAAACCCAGGTAGTTCACTTTTTGCCGAAGGCCTTCAAGATAATTGGACATAAATGCCTTTGATGCATTGTAAGCCGGTGATGCTCTTCCCCCACGTATGGCCGCTATTGAGGAAATGGCCACGAGATGACCGCACTTCCTCTTTATAAAATGCCCTAGCACAATATTTGCAACCGCCGTGAATCCCAGAACATTTGTCTCCACATTCGCCCGCTCCAACTCCCAATCGAGCGCCTCATTCAGCTCGCCAGAACCGGCAGCGAACACAATGAGATCCACACCACCCATTTCCTCTATCAGCGCGGTCAGCACACTGGACGAGTCGTCGA
>JBNKLI010000030.1:0-22537 GCA_050292275.1 Candidatus Thiodiazotropha sp. | reverse complement strand
TGTAATCTTTCCAGTCATATTTCCCGTCATGATTAACATCATGGTGGGTACCATCTAATTGTGACATGTAGCTAAGTTCTTTCTTCGGCGCTTTGATCTTCTTCAATACATCCAATTGGTGTTTCAGGGATCTCTTCTCCGCCGCAGTGCCGGTCCAGACATCAGCGGGAATTGGCTGGCCATGCTTCTCTCTATAGTCATGGTACAGCTTTGAATGATAAGAGTCGTGGGCAATTGAACCTGCGCACCATGTGAGTGAATAGAATGCAGTCCGATCGGCCATTTCGAATGTGGGCGGGTTTTTGTAGGCCCACATTCCACTTTTCTTTCCCTGCTCTATTCTGCCTATGTACTTGGTCACAATAGTGTAAGCTTCGGGAGCTTTTTTCTCCAACAAGGACAATGCCTGAGATACCTGATTGATAAATCTATCTGAGCCAGAGATCTCGACATCTGCTCCAAATGCGTGCGTGGAAGACGTTGAAATCAACAAAATCAGAATGCTTGTAAAGGACCATTTTCTTTTATTCATGAGTCAGCTAGCTTTCATTAACGGCAACCATCAGCAGCGAGCGCCTTTGGTGCACCCGTTATTTGGTTTTGCTATGCTGGCATTTGCAATAAGGTTTGAAATGAAATCACTATATAGATCTTTCATTGGTAAATCATAATCAACCTTCATGCGCCTTCTAGTTGCTTTTACTGTTTCACCAGTTTTCTGGTTTAATGCATCCTTCGAATATTCTTCCCAATAAATTCCGATGCCCCGCTTTTGCCAATTTGGAATCTCATTAAAATTTAATCCATTTTGAAACAAATATTCATTCTTTTCAGCAACGGACATTTTCAAGAAGGTCTCTGATGCCTCACTTGGCAAAGCCCCTGCATTCCTTGATTTCCAATAACAGTACGAATTTAGCGCGTTTCTATGTGCATCTTCGTTTCTCCAGCGGAAATAATCAACCACAAGCTGCTGATTTGGTAGTTGACATATTCGACAATCAAAAACACCTAAATCGCCTAAGAGCAAGCTAAATTTCGCACTTGCCTCACCTGCGAGAACAGAGTTTAATTTTCGTTCTTTTCTCTGGAATGCATCTTCGTTTAGATCTAGCAACAAAGAAATCTCATCACTTTGTGTGTACCCAAAAATAACGTTAAAGCCGCATCGCATCAGATGCTTTACGGTTTCAACCATAATATCTCTAAACTTCGTGTCATATGGCGCTTTGAATTGGTGCTTTTCTTTTGTTAATTTCGTGAAACAGCGTCCATCAATTCTAGCCACCATATAAATCCCTGGAAGAACACAGTGATCATGCGCACTTTCATATGTACGCATTTTTTTATCTAAATCATCAAACTTCATCTTTCCAGCTTTCTATATGAAATGAACCATCCTTTATCGACACATAGAACAACTCGTCGAATCCTTCAGGATATTCAGGAAGTTCCAGCATAGTATACGTGCCCTTTATTCCTACTTCGGGAATCCTTTCTTTTCCTTCGCGTGTCATGTTTCTCTCGAGGCATTGTTCAATGGTTGAGCTAAAGTAATAACCAGTCACTTTGAAACGGTGCGCCATAAACTTCTCGATATATCGTTTTCTGTCACTTTTTGTTGGATTGGTATTATCAATCACAACAGGTTGCTTTGCCTCCAGGCATGAGTCAAATAATATTTGTTCTCTGTTACGCGTCTTGAGCATATCCAAGTTTAGTCGAAGATGTGTTTTAAAAAAGTACTTCAAAAAGAAAGAAGACTTGCCACTGGCCTGAAGCCCAATAAAGATAATTCCGTCCATCAAAGACTACGCACTTTTGATTTCAGCATGACGCTAATGTTCAGCGGAGCCAAACACGGAGCGGCATTTGCGCAACAATACCGAAGGCATGCGCAAAAAGCCGCGGAGTGTTTGGATTCCGCTGGAACTACTTGTTAGCCGCTTTGTCGACAAGTTGGCCATCCACGAATTTATGGAGCACGCTGGATACCAACGTTTGGTAGGGAATACCTTCTTTCAGGGCACGAGCTTGAAGTGCCCTGAGGTCCTTTGAAGACAAGCGAATATTGATACGAGCATCTTTCTTAAAGGTTGCTTCTGCAATTTTTTGATGCTGCTCAATTTTTTCGGATACCCCTTTAACTCGTTTGAGTTTGCCATTCTCAAAGGCTTTGAGAATTTCCTTTTCTTCAGAATCGAGCTTATTCATCTGAACCACCAAGATATTGTTTAGTAGCCTTTCGGCTGGGGATAATGGTTTTCAGGAAGATTTCCTCCTCGTTCTCAACGAACGGAACGAGATAGGTATAGCTCTCAATAACGACAACGGAGATTTTTTGCCCTGGATACCGCTCTTGGTTTGGGTGTTCGAAGATATCTACTTCGTTCCCGAGCTGGATATTCAGCACAACCTCTTCGAAGGAGATGCCCCGCTCTGCTTTGAGAAGCTCATTCTTCTCCGAATTCCATGCAAAGGCTTTCATCTACAAAGTATAGCGCAATGTGTGCCTTTTGTCTTCTTTTGCTGACAGCAGGAATGGACATTCATAAGTCACTACGCACATGCGCAACTTAAACATTTTGCTTCTTTTCAGTCTGCTCGCTAAAAAGATATCGACTATTTAAAGGGTACTGACCCCTTTTTCTCCTCTGCTTTTCTACCTTTGGCGCCTGAATCGGAACCCGGGGCGAGACCCATGCCCCACCCTGGTTCTGATGCAGCCGGCCATCCAGCCGCTCTCATGGTTATGTTGTCGGCAATGATATGATAACTTTCCCGGAAGTTATCCCGTGAATCAGGAGCAGGGCGCCCCAAACAGGCATCGATCTTAAGCAATGGAAGGATATAAATCTACGATCGTAAAGGTATCCGACATTCCAAACGCCACGCTGGATGCCATGTGCCGTCTCTATCTCACCTATTACGACAGCAGTGATGCGGAACGTTTCAGAAACGATCTGGCGCTAAAGAGCGAAGCATTGCTGGTTTATAAACAGCAGTCGCTGGTGGGTTTTACCCTCTATGCGCTCTACAGTGTAACCTGGCGGAACACCACCTTGCGGATTCTCTATTCAGGCGACACCGTCGTGGACCGTGCCCATTGGGGTCAGCAGACTCTCGCATTCTCCTGGATCAGCAGGGTCGGACAGATCAAACGACTGGAGCCCGACACCCCCCTCTACTGGTTTCTCATTGTCAAAGGTCATCGTACCTATCGTTACTTGCCCACCTTCAGCCGGACCTTTCATCCCCACTGGTCGAGACCGTCACGAAACCTGAAACTGCTGGCCGACTGGCTGGCGGAACATAAATTCGGCAAGGATTACGACCGGACCAATGGTATCATCGCCTTTCACCCATCGAGGGGACATCTGAAAGAGAGCTACGCGCGCCCGACGCCCAGAGAAGCCTCAAAAGACGCCGTTAAATACTTTCTGCGACGCAACCCCGGATATACCCGCGGGCACGAGATGGTCTGCCTGTGCGAGCTGAGTGAGGAGAATCTGAAACCACTTGCCCGCAGGCTGTTTACCGGCGAGCGCTGATGACGGACCAATGGCTGACACTTCATGGGCTGCGCGAGAAGGCCGTTTGCGTTCCCGACCTTGAACGATCCCAGACCGAGTGGCTGAAAGCCTGCCTGCTGCGCAATCAGGCAACCCGCTTCGGCCATAGGTATGCTTTCGGCCAGATCGACGGTGTCCTCGCCTACCGCCAGCAGGTACCCCTCCATCGCCACGAGGATCTGGCGCCCTGGATCGCTCGCATGGCGGAAGGTGAAGCCGACATCCTGTTCAAAGGCAGGCCCGTTGCCTTCGAACAAACCGGGGGCAGCCGTGGCGGAAGTAAGCTGATCCCCTACTCCGAATCCAGTCTCGAAGACATTCGAACAGCTATGTTGCCCTGGCTCGGAAACATGATTGCCACCCATGGCATCGACGGCGGAAGCTTATACCTTTCTCTCAGTCCCGCGACCCGGCAACCCTTCAGCACGCCAGGCGGTATACCCGTCGGCCTGCCTGACGCCGCCTACCTGGGCCCCCTGGCAGGTTCCGCCCTCATGGCGCTTTCCGCCGTACCCGCCTGGGTCGGCGGTATAACCGATATCTCGCAGTGGCAGCTCGCAACCCTCTACTGGCTGACAAGACAGCAAGCGCTTTCGCTCATTTCACTGTGGAGCCCCAGTTTCTTTCTTCAGCTGCTGCAAGGCCTAGAGATCCGCCAGCCGGATTTGATGGCGTTGCTTGGCCATGGCGGCAGTATCGCCGGCCAGTCCCTACCCGCTGACCGTGAATCGAAGACGCGTTTACAGAGATATCTGCAGACGCAGGACACACGCTGGCTGTGGCCGGGGCTCAAGTTGGTCAGCTGCTGGATGGATGGCACCTCGGCGAAGATGGCGGAGACACTCAGGCAGCGTTTGCCACAAGCCAGTTTCCAGGGTAAGGGATTGCTCGCCACCGAGGGGGTGACGACAGTACCCGATCGCAACGGCGTACCCCTGCTGGCCCTGCATAGCGGTTTCTACGAGTTTCTCCAGGAGAGCGGCGATATTCGCTGTGCATGGGAGCTGGATGAGGGGCGGGCGTATGAAGTCGTACTCACCACCGCTGGTGGTCTCTACCGCTACCGAACCGGAGACAGGGTACGTTATACCGGCAGGGTGGACGGAGTGCCCGAACTCCATTTTCTCGGGCGCTGCGATCTCACCTCCGATCTGGTGGGGGAGAAGCTGGACGAATCCTTTGCCGCGCAATGCCTGGACGGCGTGCCCGGATTCGGCATGCTGGCGCCGGTGCAGGGCGCGACGCCCCACTACACCCTCATCATCGCCAGGGAAGTTGCGGCCAGGATGACGACGGCCCAGTTCGATGCCGTCGAAAGCCGGCTCAACGCCAACCCACAATATGCCTATGCCAGGAAACTGGGCCAGCTCGCCCCCCTGACCCTGACCAGCCACCCCGATCCGTTGGGGGTATTCACAGCCCATGCGTCGATGCGGCAGAGGTTGGGAGATGTTAAAGTCCCGGCACTTCTCCCACCAACTTTGGAGACCGAGCGTTTCATGGAGGATCTCACTTGAAGATCGTGCTGATATCCCCGAAGGGACCGCTATACCGCCACAAGGGCGGTGTCTTCAGAAAATCGCTGCGCTACCAGCCACTGACCCTTACCACACTGGCTTCCCTGGTACCCGGGGAGCTGGACGCCCAGGTCGATCTGATCGACGAGGGCATCCAGGAGATTCCGCCCGACCTGCAGGCCGACCTGATCGGACTGACCGTCATTACGGGCACCGCCAGACGCGCATATACCCTCGCCCGCCGCTTTCGCCAACAGGGCATGACAGTCGTTCTCGGCGGCCCTCACGTCACCCTGATGCCGGAGGAGGCCCTTGCCCAGGCCGACGCCATCTGCAGCGGATACAGTGAGGAGACATGGCCCACTCTGCTGCGGGACTTTGCCGCCAACCGCCTGCAACGGCACTACAGACAGGACCCGCACCTGAGTCTCGACGATGACCTGCCCTTCCCCCAGCGGAACCTGTTCCAGCGGCGCGACTTTCTCACCCAGGCAGTGTTCGAAGCCACCCGCTCCTGCGCTCACGACTGTGAGTTCTGTGTCGCCCCGACCGCCTGGGGCAGAAAACAGTATCAGCGACCGGTCGAGTGGGTGGTCGAGGACATCCGCCGGGTCGGCAAAAGGAAGATCCTCTTCGTCGACCTCAACCTGGTCTCGGACATCGGTTATGCGAAACGGCTGTTTCAGGCACTGATCCCACTGAAAATCCAGTGGTACGGCCTCTCCACCGTGATCATCGGACACGACCACTCGCTGATGGAACTGATGGCACGAAGCGGCTGCAAAGGCTTGCTGCTTGGCCTCGAGACCCTTTCGGCGGCGGGTTTGCGCGAGAGCGGCAAATGCTTCAACGACTCCGTCGACTACCGGCAGCTGATCGGCGATCTGCATCGTCTCGGCATCGCCGTGCAGGGCTGCTTCGTTTTCGGACTCGACCATGACACCCCGGATGTCTTCGACGCCACGGTGCAACTGGCTCTGGACGCCGCCATCGATCTGCCACGCTATGCAGTGCTGACGCCCTTTCCCGGTACACCCCTGTTCCACCGCCTGGATGCACAGGGACGCCTGCTCAGTCGGAACTGGGAAGAGTACGATGGTCAGCATGTCGTTTTTCAACCCCGACAGATGACGCCACAAGCGCTGGCCGAGGGACATCAAAAGGCCTGGCGGGAGACCTATCGATGGGGCCACATCGCCAAGCGGCTTTGGCGCGCCGGGAATATGAAACCTCTGGCCCTGAGTACCAACCTGGGCTATCGCTTCTATGCTCACAACCTGCACCGCTTCTATACCTGCGACATGCCGATGCAGACACTGCTGCCAACCCCCGGAAGCCTGTGGCATCCACAAACGGTCGACCTCGAGGATGATCGGTCCGACAAGCGAAGCGTATGCGGCGGCTGACCATCATCCACCCGGCTATCGGCCACAGACGGGGAGAGAACTACATACGCTCCTGGCAGATGGAACCCCTGCCGGCCGCCGCCATTGCCGGATTGACACCGAAGGATATCGACCTTCGCTTCCATGATGACCGCATGGAGCCGATTCCCTTTGACCAGGAGACGGATGCCGTGGTGATCTCGGTGGAGACCTATACCGCCATGCGTGCCTATCAGATCGCCAGCGAATACCGCCGCAGGGGGGTTCCGGTCATCTTCGGCGGCTTCCATCCAACCCTGGTACCCGATGAAGCGGAACGTTTTGCCGAGGCCATCGTGATTGGCGAAGCAGAGGATGTCTGGCATGAAGTGGTCGATGACCTGCGCCACGGCACATTGCAAAAACGCTATCGATCCAGTGAGCAACCGTCACTCGAGCGGATCCGCACCGACCGTTCCATCTATGCCGCTAAACGCTATCTGCCTATCGGCCTGGTGGAGACCGGCCGGGGCTGCAGGTTTCCCTGTGAATTCTGTGCCATCCAGAGTTTCTTCAATCGCACACACCGCAACCGCCCGGTGGAGGCGGTCATCGAGGAGCTCAAAGCCCTGCGTGATCAGAGCAAACTCATCTTTTTCGTTGACGACAACTTTTCCGGCGATATCCCATCGAGCAAGGCGCTACTGCAGGAAATGCAGCCCCTCGGCATCCGCTGGGTGACACAGATGAGCATCAATGCCGCGCATGACGAAGAGCTGCTGGCACTGATGGTCCGAAGCGGTTGCAAGGGTGTACTGATAGGCTTCGAAAGCCTTGATGAAAAGAACCTCAAGGCCATGGGGAAAAGCTTCAACCAGATGAGCGGCGGCTATGGAGTCGCACTGGACAACCTGAGACGTCAGCACATTCGCGTCTACGGCACCTTTGTCTTCGGCTACGACGAAGACCGGCCGTCAACTTTTGACGAGGCGGTGGATTTCGCACTCGAACAGCGGCTCTACATCGCGGCGTTCAACCATCTAACACCATTTCCGGGCACTCCGCTCTACACCCGGCTGCACAACGAGGGGCGCCTGCGTTTCCCCAACTGGTGGCTCGATCCCGCCTATCGCTACAACGACCTGCCCTTCCATCCCGCGCAGCTCACCGCACAACAGGTTACCAGGGGCTGTGTCGATGCCAGACGTCGTTTTTACCGCTGGTCCAGCATCCTGCGCCGGGGCTTCGACGCCAGCAACAGATCGGACGCTTTCATGTTCCGTAACTTTTTTCCCATCAACCTGATGCACCGGGCCGAAGTCAGCCTGCGTAACGGCTATCCCCTGGGCGATGAGCGATGGCAGGGTGACCTGTTGGAAGCCGTCGGCTGAGTGGCGGGGAGCACAGTCTGAACGTCGAACCCTACCGCGCCGGCAATCTGATCTTTCGTCATGCCGAAAGCAAAGACGACCCGGCTCTTCAACGCTTGCTCAGCGACAACCCGATGCAGGGTTGGGTCCGCCTCTCGCTGCAACGCATGCCGTCATACTTCGCCAGTGAAGACCTCATCGGCAGGAGCAGAACCGTGATTGCGCTGGATGCCGAAAAAGAAAGCGAGGTGATCGGCATGTACCGCACGACATTCATGCCATTCTACTACAACGGCAGACCGGTCGAGGGTGGCTACCTGGGCGAGTTGCGTGTCAACAAGGCTTTTCGCAACCGCTTGCGTATACTGCGACACGGTTTCGATTCGATTCACCCGCTCAACCTGCCTGAATCGGCTGCCACGCCGATCTGGTTCACCAGCATCGCCAGCGACAACTTCAAGGCCCGCCGCCTGCTGGAATCGAGAAACAGCGGACTACCCGGCTACACGCCAGTCGGAGAACTGCTGACCCTGGCCATTTCCGTTCGCCGGGGCAAGCGAACCGGCATGCTGCAAACTGCGCAGCAGGCGGATATCCCGGCCATCTGCCAACTGCATAACAGGCAGGCGACGCGCTATCAATTCGCCAGCCACCTCGATCCCGAATGGCTGCACGGCCTGACGGGCAGCCAGGGATTGAGTCTCGAGGACTTTCTAGTCTACCGGGACGATGAAGGCATTCAGGCATGTATCGCGGTATGGGACCAGCGTGCCATCAAACAGGTCATAGTGCAGGGTTACAGACCACCCCTTGACCGACTGCGCCCCCTGGTCAATCTGTTTGCCACGCTTATCGGCAAACCGAAACTGCCACCACCGAACAGCAGGCTTGAACATGTCTATCTCGCCTTTTTCGCCTTTACGCGAAGAGCGGAACAACATGCGGTACATCTGCTGCGGGAAGCGCTTTACATCGCAAGAGAAAAGCACGCCGATACCGCCTTGTTGGGTGTTTCAGCGGGCAATCCACTGCTGCCTATACTGCGCGCCCGCCTCCATCCGGTGGTCTACAGTACCTGTATCGAAACCGTCAGCTGGAGCGATATAAAACAGCCCGAAAACCACCAGGCCATGGTGCAACCGGAAATAGCGCTTCTGTGAACAACAAGCCTGATGTTCTCGCCCCCAACCTACCCGTTCCTCACTAACCGGCACATAGGCTCCACCACCTGCAGGCTATGGTTCCCGTCCCTTTCCCAGGGTGAGAACGCCGCCGCCCAAAGGGATGCAATCACGTGCCGAGAGACACCTCCAATAGCGCACGCCCCAGACCGACAGGATGATGCCAGCCAGGAGATCGATCAGGTTATGTTCGTGGATCGTCAATGTCGAAACGGCAATAGCGGCGGACCAGGTGTACAGCAGCAGCCACTGCCAAAGGCGTCCGTAGTGCGTCATGACCGCTGCCAGGGTAAAGGCGAAGCAGACATGCAGCGACGGCACTTCATTGTTGTGAAGGTTGAGCATATCGGCAAAGCGGAAGATAAAGACACCCCCTCCAGTAAGACGTGCGGGAAAGTTGGTCACCGCCGGAAACACGACAAAACAGACACCGGCAATCAGCGTCTGGATGCAGAGGACGTACACCAGCATCTTCAGGTGCGACGCCTGTCTGATCACGAACAGGGCGAGCAACATCAGGAGAGAGAGTGAGAGATAGATCAGCGCGGACTCGGGAATGAAGGGAATACTGCGTTCAAAGCCGAATCCCACCGGAATACGCCAGGGCACATAATCCGCTACATAGGCTGCTGTGCCGTATACGAGATAGAAAAAGAATAGAAAAAATAGGGCGAGCCCGATGCGTGCCTTGAGCTCCTGCATGCCGGGCCAGTGCAGAAGCTTGACATGACCATCGTTCATGGTTCGATGGCGGTCGGTGCGGGCTCCAGGTTGGGCCGGGGTCCGCCCCACATCTTGAAATATTGCTTCCAGTAGGAAACCGGCTCCGCACTCCTTGTACCCTCATTCGGCAGCAGTTGCCAGGGGAGATCCGGGAACATGTGATGGACCAGGTCCCACTGCCCGTTCAGAAAAACCCAACCCATAAGCCGCGAGACCTTGAGATTCCACGCGCCCTTCATGACATCCCGCGTCGAGAAGGCGTGAGAGACATACTGCCGGGTAGACCAGTTCACCCAGAATGCGGCGTAGAAGATCAGCAGCGTCAACGGATCCAGCGCCAGGGCCCACCAGGCAACCGCCCAGAAGCATATGCCGGCAATGACTTCAAATCTGATTCTGGCAATTACAGACGGCGTGAAAAGACCGCGGTCGAATATAATCGATGAACTCTTCGCCGCCCGCCACGGCTCGAGATGAAACAGCGGCGACGCAAAGGCCATGAGTACGGAGCCGAGGGGGATGATGGGCGGATAGATACCGACCAGAATGCTGTACCATTGCGCGTACTTGATTAATAGATTGTCTCCCGGATAGTAGTAGTCGAACATCTCTCCATCGGTGCGATTGTTCCGGTGATGCACCTGATGGGCAACCTCCATGAAAGTGAAGGAGACCGGAAACATCCACGACACCAGCATCCCCAGTCTATCGTTGTATTCACGCTTCGAATTGAGATTGTAGTGAGTGCCCTCATGAATCAGCGCATAGTTGGTCAATCCCAGCATTGCGAAGAGAAACAGCGCCAGCGCATAGAGCCCCCCCTCACTATGGGAGCCCATCCACAACAGCATCAACAGTGCCGCCGGCACGGCGAGACTGAGCAGCAGATTCTGGCGGTCGAATTCAGGCATTCGCAACACGTCGCCGTTTGACGAAATAGCCGATGGCAAATCCGACCAGCAAAGCGATCAAGGCGAATATGAACAATTTTCGCTCGACAGCGGCGACCAGTGGGTTATTGAAGAAATTCGATGAAAAATGCAGCTGCAAGACCTTCCAGTCGCTGTCACGCTTGGCCAGGGTGACTGTCCAGAAGGTATTCACCGTCATCTCGGATCCATCGGCAAAGGTGAAGATGTCCTTGGTGGTGCCGTCGGCAATCGCCACGTTTCCGGCAAATCGGGCAGGCGCCCCAACGGCGGCCTTAGTCTTGTAATCCTTGAGAATCGCTTTACTGCCATCCAGGACCTTGTCGAAATATGCGCGTACCTGAGGTATCCCCCGCGCCACTTCACCGTTGAGAAAAATGACCACCACATCAGGATCAAGCAACGGTACCAGGCGCTCGAACGCCTTTTCATTCAACGAGCTCTCGACCAGTTTGAGCTTTTCGAGCAGTTGATCGCGTTCGGCGTCCATCGACTCATCGGCGGTAAGGAGGTTGCAGGTGCACAGGATGTACCCAAGCAGGGCCCATTTTGCAATTATTCTCATAACTCCCTCTCCTTGATCGTTTGTTGTGCAATATGGTTGTACAGACGATACAGCAAATGGCTGAGCTGCGGAATACGCATGAAATGATCACAACCCCATACAGGATAGATGTATCCCGGTAGCTCCAGAACATCTGTCACCGGCACGAATCCGTCATTCGGTCCGTACTGCGACAGCCTGCTATGGCGGCTGCGCAGTATCCCCTGGATGTGACAGGCGAGGGGTATCGGCAGGACGTGTATGATTTCGAGGGCGGACGGCCAGTCATCGACATGCCAGAACGGATGATTCGGCGCCATCTCCTCGAGCGCAGCGTAATCCACACCGGCAACCTTGCACAATGTCCTGTAGAACAGGCGCCGGGCGCCGCTCGTTGTTTTTCGTGCCGCCAGCGGGGAACCTCTCGGCGTACCTGCGACACTGACCCACCCCCGAACCCCGCTGTCTTGCCGATGAGTCTGCAGGCAGTGCCTCACATCGCTCGAGCCTTTACTCAGTGACAGCAGCCAGAGCGCAGCCCCCTGCTCGCGCTCAAGCCGTTCAGCCAGAATCCCGCTGTTTTGCGAAACGCTCCCCGTACTCTTCAGGGCAACGATTTCCGCGTCGAATCCAAAACGCCGGGCGATCTCCAGGGCCAGTCCGCCATCCGCCCCAACCTCCGGATGCTCCCTGTAGAACATGCCCGGCACGATCAACAGCCTAACCGGCTCAGCCGGCGCAACCGGCTGATCGTCCGGCAATCCTTCAAGATAGCGGACAAAGTCTCCATGGTGTGAAGCCAGCAACCCCTCGTATAGAACCCGCGCGGCAAAATCGCTCGAAACCGCGCGGCTGACCTCCCTGATCTGCGATGACGTGGGTGGTGAGGAGCATCTCTCCAGGTGGGCTTTTGCCTGCAACGACAGGGCTACTTCGTCACAGAGTGGGGCATTGAAGAAGCGTCGCTTTACCCGCACGCCATCAATCCTCCTGTACCGCCGGCGGGCCTTGCCAGCGCGGCAGCTGCTCCCAATAGTCCCAATATTGCTTCGCCGCATCATCCAAACCAGCGATCAACCTTCCACTATAGGGCCGCATATTCGTCAACGCCGCCAGATCGGGATGGAGAAAACCTCTCATCAACAGTAAACCCGCGCTTACCGCCAATCCATCCAGCAACCGCTGGCGCCATCGAACACCTTCGCGTTGGCGCTTCATGGCGAGAATGAAAACCCGGCTGTATTCGCGCTCAATGGGCAGCATTGTCACGATGCCGCCGATACCCGTATCGCGATTCAGCAGCATCAACTGGCTGGCGCCCCAGCAATCGATGATCACCCGGGTGGTCGATGAACCGATCCAGCTCATGACATAGTCTGGCCAGCGCCTTTTGATTATCTGCGCTTCATAAGCTATCTGCATATGCCGGTGATGCAGGCTCGATATTTTGGGCTGTCCCTTGAAGCGACGATTGTGGATACGCTCGAAATGCTGGAGATCGAAGGTGTTCAGGCAGGGGCTGTGATGTTCCGATGCCAGGTCTACGCAATAGACCCGGCTGCAGGTGGGTGTCCCTTCCATTCCCGGTGGGAACGGCAGATCATATTCAGGCTCACTCCCCCAGAAGACGAAGATGATGCCGAATCTCTCCTCGCAAGGCAGGTGGCTCGATACAATATCCGACGGTGTTTCATCGAGCGCAGGGATCCGCTCACACACCCCGGTCCTGCCGAAGCGCCATCCATGCAGGGGGCAGGTTATGGCGCCATCGCTGACTCTGCCCTGGCACAGGTCGGCTCCCATGTGCGCGCAATGTCTGCTCAGGCATCCCACCTCGCCGGTGTCACCACGGAACACTACCCAGTCCACGTCGAACGCCCTGACGGGTCGGTATTGGCCCGGCTTCAGGTCACAGGATCGCGCAACGGGATACCAGGATCTGGGGTAACCTTTCGTCTTCAACTTCACTCCGACAATCCACGCTTAATTAGCCTGATACCCATCTTATACGGCCCGGATCATATCCCATACCAACGGCTTAATGAACAGCTAAGAGTCGATAGCGGCTATCTTACACTGCTCGGCTAGATGTCCACCACTGGCCGACATCTGCCTATTGCGGTGCAACAGATTAACGACCGCTTTAGTACATTCCTTTGTCTCAGACGTTATGTGTTCGCTTCGCTCCAGCACCCATCACCGAATGGCGGATCATGGCAGGTAATCAGCTTTTTTATATGCTCCTGACAGAACGGTGTCAGTAGCACGGTTTTATTATTTGGCCTCAACCAATTTTTATGAGGGCTAAACGATGAAATCCTTTTTGATCCATAGCGGTTTGTTTCTTTTCATACTGTTCGGCGCCAAGTCCCATGCCGAAACTGTCGAAGTAGTGGTTTTTTCGGTGAAGAATGGCGTTTCCGACGCGACTGTTCTGGAGTCGGCTGAGGGAATGCTGGATACCATGAAGAAATGGGATGGCTTTATCTCCAGGGAGTTGATCAAGGTGGGTGAGGGAAAATGGATCGATGTCGTGCACTGGACCGACCTGGAATCGGCCGAAGCCGCACAGCACAAGGCTATGGAGAGTAATTCCTGTCTGCTCTTCTTTTCCCTGTTGGAGGATGCGGGCCAGCAGATATATCATGGTGACAAGGTGCTGATCCAAGCCCGATGAGCCGGCAATCCCGTGTTCAAGGTCTCCGGTCGCTATCCGTTGCGGCGGGATGTATCGATAGAATTTGATTGCATTCCTGATACAAAGAGAGGAGTATCCCAAACACGCGGCACATACAATTACACCTGTTTGCCCGCTTCTTACGATCATGCCTAAATGTTTCTGGGGCATGACACGTCCCTTCCTCACGACACCCGATCTGACAGCACAGTTAAGAGTAATACCCATAAGTGAGATTTTATCCTTAAAGTATCGCACCATTTCATAGCTCCACCCTCGTGCTACAACTCATAACCATTGCACATAACACCCGTGATGTCTTATCCCATAAATATATACAGGAATTGAACCGTGCCTAACTGCAGAGAGTACTAAAATGACATCACAGAAGAGTAAAGAACCATGGGGCGGTCCTTGGCGTTTTCGATCGCCCCCCCCGGATATTGAGACTCTGATTAGACAAGGGCGAGATCGAATAATGAACAATGTTCCTAATGGTGGCCTCGGTGGAGTCATTACTGCAATAGCCGTTGTTTTGATTGGATTGGGTGTGTGGACTGCCTACTACACGGTGCCAAGCGATTCCGTCGCTGTTGTGCAGCGTTTCGGTAAATATCTCAAGGACGTCGAACCGGGGCTGCATTTCAAGCTTCCACTCGGTATCGACGTTGCAACCATAGTTCCTGTCAAGCGTCAGTTGAAGCAGGAGTTCGGTTTTTCCACGCCGGGCGCAACCAATCCTTACCAGAGCGCACAAGACGAAAAGCGGGAAACCGAAATGGTGACGGGCGACCTTAACGCCGCGCTGGTGGAATGGGTGGTCCAGTACCGCATATCGAATCCAGACAAATTCCTGTTTGAAGTACGGGAACCGAGTGAAACCCTCCGCTACGTCTCTGAATCCGTTATGCGCGAAGTTGTCGGAGATCGCACTGTCGACGAGGTTATCACTATCGGACGACAGGAGATCGAAAACGAAGCACTGACAAAAATGCAGGCGTTATCGACCAAGTATGCAATGGGTATCAGTATCGATCAGGTCCAGTTGAAGAACATCAATCCTCCACGACCCGTACAGGAATCGTTCAACGAGGTGAATCAGGCCCAGCAGGAAAAAGAGAAGCTGATTAACGAAGCGCGGCGGGATTACAACAAGGTTATCCCGCTCGCCGAGGGCGAGAAGGACCAGCGGATAAGGGAGGCGGATGGCTACCGCCTCAAGAGAATCAACGAAGCGCAAGGCGATGTAGCCCGCTTCAATGCGCTTCTGGCCGAATATGTCAAGGCGCCTGAAGTTACGCGCCGGCGCATCTACATAGAGACCCTGCAGGACGTCATGCCGAACATTCGATCCAAGATTGTCATTGATGAGCAGGCACGTAGTATTTTGCCTCTGCTGAATCTGGACTCCAAGGCTGGAGATCGGCCATGAAAAAAACCATTGCTATTTTGTTGCTTTCGGCTGTCGGGCTCTACATTGCGTTCAATTCACTCTACACGGTGAGCGAAGTCGAACAGGCGATCATCACGCAGTTTGGAAAACCTGTCGGCAAACCGGTCACCACGGCGGGTCTAAAGCTCAAAGTGCCCTTCATCCAGGAGGTCAACCCTATCGACAAGCGTATTCTTGAATGGGATGGTAATCCATCGGATATGCCAACCAAGGATAAGCTTTACATATCGGTCGATCTGTTTGCGCGCTGGCGGATAACAGATCCGTTGCAATACTTTCTGCGCCTGCGCGATGAGCGTAGCGCGCAATCGCGTCTGGATGACATCCTTGGCAGCGAGACCCGCAATGCAGTTGCCAAACACGAGTTGATCGAGATCATTCGTACCACCAAGGATCGCGAGCCGCTACGCGATGCCATGCTCGATGACCCTGGACAAAGAGAGAGTATAGGTTCTCTGGTCCCGATACAGAAAGGCCGTAAACTAGTTGAGAAGGAGATATTCGACGCGGCCGCCGAAAAGGTTCATGTATTCGGCATTCAACTGCTGGATATTCGATTCAAGAGGATAAACTATAACGAAAGTGTCAGACCTAAAATATACGATCGCATGATCAGCGAAAGGCGCCAGATCGCGGAGCGATTCTTATCGGAAGGCAACGGCGAAGCGGCACGTATCCGTGGTAACCGTGTACGTGATTTGAACAAGATACAATCTGAAGCATACCGGCAGGTTGAGGAAATTCGCGGCATTGCCGATGCCAAGGCCACTGAGATCTACTCGGGGGCATACAATCAGAGCCGGGCGGCGGTGGAGTTTTATGAATTCACACGGACCATGCAGGCTTACAAATCAATCATTGGAAAAGACACTACTGTGGTACTTACCACGGACAGTGACCTGTTTAAATTTCTCAAGGGGATAAGTCTGGTCAATGGCAGTGGCGCACCCCAAGATACAGGTAATATGAAATGACACTGAAGTTTCCAAATCCGAGCCGCAGCTTCGATGAAATCAACAAATGTGTCAGTTTTTGGGGATACGACAGTGTTATCGAGGTTTCATTCTCAATTGAAGGCGCAGCCCTTGTTAAACTTCACCCAGGTACGGTAGAAACAGAGGCAGGTTTTCTGAAGGCTTTCGATGCCGTGCAGAAAAAAATACACAAGACTGCAGAGGCAATCTATAGCCGCGGACGCCGGAATGGCACATTTGCGTATAACCTTGCGGCTGACGATTTTCAATAGTCAGTTGTCGAGTACCGTATAAGTAATGCCCTAACAGGCAGTACAATTCATTTATTACTGTCCGGCACACACTTCATATTTATAACAGTTATGTTTTCCGAGTACGCAAGTTGATAGCGGGGTTTATGCTAGATGCAGGTGGAGACCGTACTAGGTCAGGATGGAGCATTCATGGAATTGCCGAGCGTCTTTCCGATCGAAACAATCGGTTGAGCAACAGCGACCAATACAGGCACTCGAATCCAACCGGTCTTCCAATGCCTGCAGGCCTGCTATCGTGGCATCGACTTATGATTACTTGACAATAAAAGGCGCGGGATCGCCGGCATGTTTTTTCAACCGCTTGGCCGCTTTCTTTTCTTTTGGTGTCAACAAAGCCTGCTTTTTTCCTTCCTTGTTTGAACGCCGGGATTTGGCCATGATATTTCTCCTGGTTAGGATTGATGAACTCTAAGAACGAAGGAAGGCGGAAGCTGAAGGCTATGCCAGACGGCTCCAATCAAACCGTTAATACAGAGTGAATGCACTCGCTCGAGTATGCGCGCATGAGGTAGGAAAAGCCAGACAAACTTGAATAAGTTTCCAGCGTCTGATTCAGAATTGCGCCTATTGCATTCCTCAAGGCCGCCACCACTGAAAAGAGCGGGGGTTAGCAGGAGCATACAAGTGCCGGTATGCAAACCAACAGTCTTGCCACAACAATAAACCGAATACAAACAAGCGGTTCGGGTTGATATACCAACACGACCGGATAGTTGCGCATCTTGTTTAGTTGAATCAGCTTAAATACTAAGGAACCTCTGATTAATTCAGAGCTTCCCTAATATTCTACATGTGATTCACAATATATTGCTCCACACCGCCAATCTCGGGTCAGAGTACTCGGTTCGACCTGAATCTCATGTTACAATGCTATGAGACACAGGAGCTGAAACCGTTCTTGTACACTTCATTATACACCCCGGCAAGATATCGGGTCATTTTCCGACCAGACCATTTCAATCATCGTCAACCTGGCTTCTTACCACTTGGCGCAACAGCAACCGTTCGCTCAGCGGTTGGGAGATACGGGTGGAACCACCGAGGATGACAGGGCGTTTAAAACGCTTCACGCTTAGTCGAGGAATCGGGACGTTGTGGGCAAGGTTGCTTAAGGGAGGAAGTAGCGCCGCGAACAGGGTTCTCATCAACGAGACTCCCTTGCGTGCGGAGCTGTTCAGTACCGATCAGATGGAACAGCATGGCGTACGTCTCGCCACTATCCATCAATTGTCATCAAAACAAGAATCGGAGCATTTGCTGTCGCGATTGGCAGCCAACGAGAGCATTCTGCTCGGCACGCGCAATCAACTCATGGCGTCGGTGCTGGTGAAACAGCCGATAACTCCGGCCTCTGAATGGTTGCTTGATAACTTCTACCTCATCGAAAAGCAGATCCATACTGCCAGGCAACACCTGCCTAAAGGATACAGCCGTGAACTGCCGAGCCTGGCCGGGGGAACTTCTGCCGGATTGCCTCGCACGTACGATATTGCGCTTGAGACCATTGCCCACGGCGACGGACGGGTGGACCCCGACGGCCTGATTCGCTTCGTCAAGGCCTACCAGACAATTACGCCATTGCGACTGGGTGAGCTATGGGCCATTCCCATCATGCTGCGCCTGGCGTTGATCGAAAATTTACGTCGCGTCGCCACAGGCATCGCCAGCGGCAGGCGCGATCGGGATCTTGCCATCATTTGGGTGGATAGGCTGACTGAGGTCGCACGTGATGACCCCAAAAGCCTGATTCTGGTTATCGCTGACATGGCGCGTTCGAATCCACCGATGACAACGCCCTTCGTGTCTGAAATGGCGCGCCGCCTGCAAGGCCAGGGGCCAGCCCTCGCCATGCCGCTGACCTGGATTGAGCAGCAACTGGCCGAGTCCGGTCTGAGTATCGAGCAGCTGATACGTTCGGGAAACCGCCAGCAGGCTGCCGACCAGGTCTCCATCAGCAACAGCATCGGCAGCCTGCGTTTACTGGGAACCATGGATTGGCGCGAGTTCGTCGAGGCGGTGAGCGTGGTCGAGCAGACACTGCGCACCGATCCGCTCAAGGTCTATGCGGCGATGGATTTCGCAAGCCGTGACCGCTACCGCCACGTAGTGGAAGATGTTGCGAAGACCAGCGGTAAGCCGGAACAGGACGTTGCCCGATTTGCTATCGAGCTTGCGCAGGCAAGTGCGGTGCGAACGGGTAGCGAAGCGCGATCGGCTCACGTGGGTTACTACCTGATCGACCGTGGTCTGCCCGAGTTGGAAAGCGCCCTGCAGGCACAGCTTGCCCCGATGGCGGCGCTACGGCGCTGGGCAGGACGATTCCCCGTGCGCCTCTATCTGGGTGGGGTCGCGTCGATCACAATGCTCCTGAGCGGTCTCCTGTTGAACAGGGCATGGGTGGACGACAGTGCAGCCGATTGGGTACTGGCATTGCTCGCTATTCTCGTACTGCTGGCCACGAGCCAGCTTGCGATGGCGCTGGTGAACTGGCTGGCCACCCTGCTGGCATCGCCGCATCCCCTGCCGCGCATGGACTTCTCCAAAGGCATTTCGGCGGGCTCGCGTACCCTGGTGGTCGTACCGACCATGCTCACCAATACGCGCAATGTGGCACACCTGATCGAAGCACTGGAGGTCCGGTTTCTCGCCAACCGCGACGATAACCTGCGTTTCGGACTGCTCACCGATTTCGTGGATGCCAACGCGGAGACACTCGACCAGGATACCCCGCTGCTGGCGCTTGCCCGTGAGCGTATCGAAGCGTTGAACCGGCAATACGCACACGCGGGCATTGACCCTTTCTTTCTCTTTCATCGCCCCCGTCGCTGGAATGCCCGCGATCGGGTCTGGATGGGTTACGAGCGCAAACGCGGCAAGCTGGCGGATCTGAACGCCTTGCTGCTGCAAGGAGCAAGCGATGCCTTCTCTCTCATAGTCGGAGACACTGCGGGGCTCTCCGGTGTGAAATACGTGATCACCCTCGATACGGATACCCATCTGCCGCGTGATGCCGCGCGAGCGTTCGTCGGCACCATGGCGCACCCGCTGAACCGCCCTGTCTACGACGCGACCCTGGCACGGGTTCGGCATGGCTATGGCATACTCCAGCCACGTGTCAGCATGAGTTTGCCCGACACGCGTCTGTCGCGCTATGCACGCCTGCAGGGCGGTGAGCCTGGCACCGACCCCTATACCCGTGTCATTTCCGACGTCTATCAGGATCTGTTCCATGAAGGTTCGTTCATCGGCAAGGGAATCTATGATATCGACGCTTTCGAGCGTTCTCTCAAGGGGCGTTTTCCCGATAACCGGATTTTGAGCCACGATCTCCTCGAGGGCTGCTACGCTAGGGCCGGATTGCTCAGCGATGTCCAGGTCTTCGAGGAGTATCCGTCACGCTACGGCGCCGATGTCAACCGCCGCCACCGCTGGATTCGCGGCGACTGGCAATTGGCGGGCTGGCTGCTGCCTCGGGTCCCCGGTGCCGACGGCCAACGGCTGAAAAACCCACTTTCGGCGTTGTCGCGCTGGAAGCTGTTCGACAATCTGCGCCGCAGCCTGGTGCCTGTGGCTTTGATACTCCTCCTGCTGTTGGGCTGGACAGTTTTTGCATCGCCAGCATTCTGGACCCTGACGGTGCTCGGCGTCCTCTTCATTCCCCCCATGCTTGCCAGCCTGCTGGACCTGGTGCGCAAACCCGAAGATATCGGCTTGCACCAGCATCTTGGCATCATCCTCCGCTCCGTCGGCCTGCGATTCACCCAGGCTGGTTTCGCGCTTGTGACACTGCCGCATGAAGCCTTCTACAGTCTGGACGCCATCCTGCGCACACACTGGCGTCTGCTGGTGACCCGCCAGCAGTTGCTGGAATGGAATCCCTCCGGCGATCAGGAACGACTGAGTCGAAGCGACCTCGCTGCCGCGTTCCGCGCCATGGGGATAGCCCCCGTGATCGCCATCCCCGGCATGGCCTTCCTGGTGACGCTGCATCCGGCCGCGCTGGCGGTGGCGGGACCCATTCTGCTCCTGTGGCTCGCATCCCCCGCCATCGCCTGGTGGATCAGTCTGCCGCTGGCCCGCCGCGAGGCCCGGCTGAGCGACGAACAGACCCGGTTTCTCCGCCGCATCACCCGCAAGACCTGGGCATTCTTCGAAACCTTCGTCGGCCCGGACGACAACTGGCTGCCCCCGGACAACTACCAGGAGTACCGCACCGCCACGCTGGCCCATCGCACCTCCCCCACCAACATGGGGCTGGCGCTACTGGCAAATCTCAGCGCCTGCGACTTCGGCTACATTCAGGCGGGGCAGCTGGTCGAGCGCACAAGCCGGACGCTGGAGACGATGGCAGGACTGGAACGCCATCGCGGCCATTTCCTGAATTGGTACGACACTCAAACCCTGAAGCCGCTGCACCCTGCGTACATCTCCACGGTGGACAGCGGCAATCTGGCGGGCCATCTGCTGACCCTGCGTCCGGGTCTGCTGGCACTGCTGGATCGCCCGATCCTGGAGCAGCGCTGGCTGGACGGCCTGCTCACCACGCTGGAGATAGCGCAGGAGACGGACCCTTCGACGGCAGACAGGCTCACACCGTTTCGCAAAATCCTGGAAGCCGCCCGCAATGACCAGCCGGCCACGCTCCAGGCAACAAAACAATTGTTGGACCGGCTTGCTCAAGCCACTGAGCTGCTTGCCGGTGATCTGGCCGCTGAATCCGAGGACCCCGCGACCTGGTGGACAAAGACGCTGCTCCGGCAGTACCAGGCTATCCGCGACGAGCTGACGTTCATGGCGCCATGGGCCGCACTGCCGGCAGCGCCGGACAGATGGGATGATCTACCCGAGTTCCATCAGATCCCGACACTACGAAGCTTGGCGGGGCTGGAGGTGACGCTTTCGCCGCGCCTCGAAAGTTTGCTGAACAACGACACAACACCCGCGCAAAGCGTCTGGCTGTGCAACCTGATCAGTCACGCCGAGCAGGCCAGCGCGCGCGCTCAGGCACGCATTGCGACCATCCAGCGCCTGGCCCTGCAGGCGGGCGAACTCGCGGAGATGGAATACGGCTTTCTCTACGACAAGACATCGCGACTGTTGAGTATCGGTTACAACCTGGATGAACGGCGGCGGGATGCGAGCTATTACGATCTGCTGGCCTCGGAGGCCCGCCTGAGTGTGTTTGTCGCCATCGCCCAGGGACATCTGCCCCAGGAGAGCTGGTTCGCCCTGGGGCGTCTGCTCACCAGCGCCGGCGGCGAGCCGGTCCTGCTCTCCTGGAGCGGCTCCATGTTCGAGTATCTGATGCCCCAGCTGGTGATGCCGGTCTACGAAAACACGCTGCTCGATCAGACCGCCCGCGCGGCGGTCGCGCGGCAGATCGAATATGGCCAGCAGCTGGATCTGCCCTGGGGCATGTCGGAGTCCGGCTACAACCGGGTGGACGTACATCTCAACTACCAGTACCGCGCCTTTGGCGTACCCGGTCTGGGGTTGAAACGGGGACTCGCCGATGATCTGGTTGTCGCCCCCTACGCTACGGTGTTGGCGTTGATGGTGGCACCGGAAGCGGCCTGTCTGAATCTGCAGCAACTCGCCGCCAGCGGTGCGCAAGGACAGTTCGGCTTCTTTGAAGCCATCGACTACACCCCGACACGGCAAAGGCGCGGCGAATCCCATACCCTGGTACACGCCTACATGGCCCATCACCAGGGCATGAGCCTGCTCGCCCTGAATTCGCTGTTGCTCGATCAGCCGATGCAGCAGCGCTTCGCCTCCGATCCCTTGTTTCAGGCCGCTTTGCTGTTGTTGCAGGAGAAGATACCCAAGACCTCGTCTTTCTATACCCATGGCACCGAGCTCACCGACATTCAGATCAGCGAAGCCGCACAGATGCCGATACGCGTGCTCGAAACGCCC
>JBNKLI010000029.1:0-22898 GCA_050292275.1 Candidatus Thiodiazotropha sp. | reverse complement strand
ATCCGAAGTCTGTTTTAGTACCACCAGGTTCGAATCCATAGAGATTTCTATTGGTGAGCCACCATCGATGATTCCAGACATTGTGTAGTCCCTTGTTTTGTAGTTTGGTCGTAGTATCTAATTTCCTATAGCCCATGTGACACTTGAATACAAGATAAGGGCTTACTTTGTAACGCCTCCGATAAACGCACCTGCACTGGTCCCGGTAAGGTCACAGGCTATGCAGGTATGTCGTAATACCAGCTGTTTCCGAGAAATGACTGTCACTGACGTCTTCGGGCAATCCTGATCGTGCAAATCGGCTTTCCGGACGATTTTGTCAGCCGGAAATCCGGGATGTTGAATCGACCGAGGCCGGTTAGACGGATATTTCCGCTGTAACCTGGTTCCGGTTTCCTGCCTTGATATGCAGGGGTGTTGCGGTTATTCTCCTTATACTTCAAGCGCTAAGAGGGCATTAAGGTCAGCGTGCTGACGCGGCCAGCCAAAGCCGGGCACCCAGCCCTGAAGGGGCTTCAAGCGTGATTTTAAGAATATAAGTTGTTTTTGTTCTCTCAAGATAGTTTATATATTGTCTTTAAGTTTTGCTTGAGATAAATATAACACCCTGTATTGCATGGTTTTTGGCTGGCACCTCAGTACCCTGCAAACAATTCATGAATGCAAAGTTGCTGGGTCGAGAAGCGGTAGATGCAAGACAATATTCATCTCATTCCACATCAGCTATCGATTCAGGGATACAGAAACCGATCCTTTATCAGCGATGCAGAGCGCTTTGAGGACACAAGCGGGTCAGCCTCCTTGATTGGGACAGTGATTGGCGATGGTAGCGCATGGAGGCCCGAAACCGTCGTCAACACAGGTGTCCGCAACCTTAGATGACCATGGATTCCCTGACCTGCGAGTTCGGCCAAACGCTCTACGAAAACACCACCATACGGGTTAGCCGCGGACGCCTGGGTTGCGGCGGCGAGACTGTGGTATTCAAGCTATTGAAGCCCGAAGCGGCAACGGAGTCGCTTCGCGCGAGGTTTCGCGCCGAATACGAGCTCCTTTCGAGTGTTGCGATACCCGGGGTGATCAAGACATTCGGACTGGAGGAGTACCAGGGTGGACTGTTATTGGCACTGGAGGATATCGACGGTGCCGATCTCGAGCGCTTATTTGAGGAGCGGACACAGCTCGACCTGCGGCGTTTTCTCGACCTCGCCAGCGGGCTTGCCGAAACCCTGGCCGCGCTGCACCGAGACGGGATAATCCACAAGGGCATCAATCCTGCTCATATTGTCTACAATTTCGAGTCCGGCCGGTTTCGCCTGATCGGATTCGGCCTGGCCGAGAAACTGGCGCAACGTTTCGTCATGGTGCAGCCGGCCACGGCCTTGGAGGGCAGGCTTTCCTACCTCGCCCCTGAGCAGACCGGGCGCATGAACCGGCAGGTGGATTACCGCAGCGACTTCTACTCCCTGGGTGCGACCTTCTACCATCTGCTGACGGGCAAGCCGCCGTTCACGGCCGATGACGCCCTGGGCATGGTTCACTGCCAGATCGCCGCGACCCCGAAAGCTCCGTACGATATCGATCCCGCCATCCCCCTGGTGGTGTCGCGGATGGTCATGAAGCTGATGGCGAAGATGGCTGAAGACCGCTATCAGAGCGGGCTTGGTCTGAAGGCGGATCTGGACCGCTGTATGCATATGCTCGATGAGACAGGAAGCATCGCCGATTTCGAGCCCGGTATGCATGACCTCCCCGATAGATTGCGCATACCACAAAAGCTCTACGGCAGGGAGCGGGAGATCGAGCAGCTGCTGGCGGCCTATGAAGGTGTGCGCGCTGGAAGAAGTAAGCTGCTGCTGGTGACCGGTTATGACGGAGTGGGCAAAACAGCCCTGGTCCATGAAGCTTTCCGTCCGGCGCTGACCCAGCGCGGTTATTTCATCGAGGGCAAGTTCGACTCCCTGCAACGCTCGGTGCCCTATTGCGGATTCGCGCAGGCGCTTTCGGGATTCGTCAACTATCTGCTGATGGAGAGTGAAGCGGAACTGGCCGAGTGGCGGGGGAGGATTCAACAGGCAGTAGGGAGTAGTGGCCGGGTACTGACCGAAGTCATACCGAACCTGGAACTGATTATCGGAAGCCAGCCACCGGTGCCCGTACTCGGCGGAAGCGATGCGCAGAGCCGGCTCAATTACCTGTTCCTGGAACTGGTGCGGGTCATTGCCCAAAGCGGCCACCCACTGGTTGTGTTTCTCGACGACCTGCAGTGGATCGATGTCGCGTCCCTTGATCTGGTGCAGACCTTGTTGCGAAGCGGTGTTGGCCACGTCCTCGTCATTGGCGCTTACCGCGCCAACGAAGTGGACGCACTGCATCCCCTGACACAGGCCCTCGATTCGCTGCGCAAGGAGTTGGGTGAGATCAGCCAGATCAGCCTGGAGAATCTTTCCCCGCAGACTGTCAACGAGATGATCGCCGACGCCCTGCGTTGCGGGCCTGACCAGGCGACCGCCCTGAGCCGTACTGTGCATGCAAAGACCTATGGCAATCCGTTTTTCACGATTCAGCTCTTCGAGACCCTCGATGCCGAGAGGATCATCACCTATGATGATGCGAAACGGCAATGGCAGTGGGACGATGCAACGATTGCGGACGTCGAGCTTGCCGAAAACGTCGTATCCCTGATGGTGGCGAGGATCGCCAGGCTGCCGCCGGGGACACGCGAAGTCCTGCCGCAAGCGGCATGTCTGGGCTATCGCTTCGACCTTCGTGAAATGAATGCCATCACGCGACAACCGCAAGCCTCCATTCGTGAGCAGTTACAGCCGGCGCTTACCCTGGGGCTGATCATTCCGTTCGGGCAGAAGTACCATTTCGCACACGATCGTGTGCGCCAGGCGGCATACTCCCTGATCCCCGAATCCGAACGCAAGCAGGTGCATCTGGAGGTCGGGCGGCTGCTGCGGCAACTGGCCGATGACGATCGGGAAAAGCAAAGCTTCAACATAGTCGACCATTTGAACGAAGGTGCGGATCTCATCGACGAGGACGTGGAGAAAAGCGAACTCGCACAGATGAACCTTCAAGCCGGCATAAGGGCAAAGGCATCCGCGGCCTACGCCGCCGCCGCGCACTACATGGAGCAGGCACTGCGTCTGCAACCCCAGGATGCCTGGCACAGCGACTACAGGCTGGTGCTGGCGCTGCATAAGGACGGCGCCGAAAGCGAGTATCTGGCGGGGAACTACCAGCGTGCCGACGCACTGATCGACAGCGCTCTGAAACACACGACCTCAGCGGTCGATAAGGCGGCTATCTACACCATTCAGGTGGTGATCTACACCCTTCTCAATCGTTATGACGATGCCATAGCTATCGGCTTGCACGCCCTGGCTCTGCTTGGGCTCGAGCTGCCGGATCCAAACGACGCAGCGGCGCTGCGCGACGCGCTCTCGTACGAGCAGGGCCGCTATGCGGAGAATGCGCGCAAGATCGAGCTGCAGACGCTTCGCGACGCCCCCGCAATGGACGATGCCGCGGATCTGGCATGTATGCAGATCCTGATCCATTTATCGCTTGCCGCCTATTACCGGAACTACAACTTGTTTTCGCTGCTCACGATGCGAACGGTGAACCTCTCCCTCACCCGGGGTATCGCGGATTCCTCAGCCTTGGCCTTCGTGCTGATGGCCATGGTTTCGATTGCACGCAATCGAGACTATGACACCGCCGAAAAGCTAGGGGGATGGGGAATGGCCTTGGCTGATCAGCGGGAAGTGCCGGAGCTCGAAGGCAAGTTGCTCATGTACTACGCGAATTGCGTGGACCCCTGGTTTCATACTTTAAAGGAGGGTATGGAAATCCAGAAGCGGGGTTTCCAGGCCGCGGTAGACGCCGGCGGCCTGAACGACGCCGTCAACTGCCTGTGGGGTGAATTCCGCAACATGGTTTTCGGCTCTTCGCCGCTGGACGAGACGCTCAAACAGTGCCAGATCACCATCGACTTTGCGCAGAAGATTCACGACCAGGCCTTTGCCTTTGGGATTTTGTTCTTTAAGCAGATCGTCCACTGCTTTCAATATGGGCTTGACGATTCAGCGACACTGTCCAGCATCGAGTTCGATGAGCGCGAATTTCTGGCCATGGTGGAGGCGATGAACTGGCAGTCGTCAAACGCACACTACCACGTCTTCAAGACCTGGCTGCTGTTCGCGTACGATCACGTGGATGAGGCGTTGCCGCTGGCCGAAGCGACCGCGCCCTTGATTGATAGCATCGCGGATCAGCCGCACGTGGCACTGCACTTCATTCATCACTCGCTTTTGCTGGCGCGCCGCTATACGGAATTCGCAGCGGATAAACAGGCGGCGGCACTGGTGGCTATCCGCCGGAACCAGGAGAGGCTGATGTTGTGGTCGCAACATTGTCCTCAGACCTTTCTTCACTACCATCTTCTGGGGGAGGCCGAACTGGCCCGGCTCGAAAGCCGCGAGCTGGATGCCATGCGGCTTTACGATGACGCCATAGCCTCGGCGGAGCGCAACGGGGCCTTGTATATCTGCGGCGTGGCCTGTGAGTGCGCGGCGCGTTTTTGGTTCTCGCGGGACAAGGCGGATTTCGCCGAGCTCTACCTGCAACAAGCCCACCGTGCATATTCACACTGGCAGGCCCGGGGCAAGGTCAAGGCGTTGGAGAGGGCCCATCCGAAATATTTCGCCAGCGGATCGGCCGGGCATCAGGCCCCCGAGCGGGAGTCCCTCGATATCGGCAGCCTCATGAAAGCGACTCGGGTGGTTTCCCGGGAGATGGAGTTGCAACGCCTGTTGGGGACAGTGGTGCACATCGTCATCGAGAGTGCCGGCGCGCAAAAGGGCTATATGCTGCTCAAGCAGGGTGAGGATTGGGTGATTGCGGCAAAAGGCGAGATCGGCGTGGATGAAGTCGAGTTGCCATACTCCACTGCCACAGACAGAGACACCGGGATATCACCGGGCGTAGTCCGGTTCGTGGAGCGAACCATGAAACCCGTCGTGATCGACGATGCCAGTGCGGATGCGAGCGACTTTCCCAAAGACGAGTACCTGCTGGTGACACAGCCAAAGTCCGTTCTCTGCATGCCGATCCAGCACATGGAAAAACTGCTCGGCCTGATTTACCTCGAGAATAACCTGGTCGCCGGCGCCTTCACACCGACACGACGCGCGATTCTGGAGGCACTTCTATCGCAGGTGGCAATCTCGCTGGAAAACGCAAGGACCTATAAGGCATTACACGAGAGCGAAGAGCGATTTCGCCTGGTCTACGAGAACTCTCCGGTGCCAACCTGGGAAGAGGACTTCTCGGTTGTCAAGGCCCGCCTCGACAAGCTGCGCGAGATCCATGGCGGTAATCTCGAGAGCCATCTTATCGAGCATCCGGATATTGTCAGGGAGTGCGCGGCGCTGGTTCGCGTCATCAATGTCAACAATGCCGCCCTGGAGCTTCATGAGGCCGACACTAAAGCGCAGCTCCATGAAGGCCTTCCGAAAACCTTTATCGCCGAATCCTACGATGCCTTTCGCAAGGAGCTGATCGCCCTCGCCCAGGGCAGGACTGAACTGGCGTTTGACAGCGTGGTGCAGACATTGAAAGGCAGGCGCCGGGAAGTCAGCGTCTCTTTTTCAGTGTGCCCGGGATATGAGCAGAACTTGGATAAAGTTCTCGTCTCACTGTTTGATATCACTCAACGCAAGCAGGATGAGGAGGGCTTGCGTCTGGCCGCGAGTGTCTTCTCGACCAGCCAGGAAGGCATACTGATCAGCGATGCCGACAACCGTATCATCGATATCAATCCGGCCTTTTCCCGCCTCACCGGTTACAGCCGTGAAGAGGCACTGGGACGCAATCCCTCTTTTCTCAGTTCAGGACGACAATCCCCTGATTTCTACGCCGAGATGTGGCGATCACTCGACACCACCGGCGAGTGGCAGGGAGAGCTCTGGAATCGCCGCAAATCGGGAGAGCTCTATCCCGAACTGCTCTCTATCGTCGCGGTGATGGATAAAAATGGCCGGCTGCAGCACTATGTGGGTGTGTTTTCCGACATCAGCATGATCAAACAGCACGAGGCCGATCTCGACCGCATAGCCCACTATGACATGTTGACCTCGGTACCCAATCGACGCCTGCTCGACGACCGGCTGGCCCAAGCCATCGCCTATGCCCGACGCCACAATAGGAATCTCGCCGTCTGCTACCTCGACCTCGATGGATTCAAACCTATCAATGACCGTCTGGGTCACGAGGGTGGCGATCGCATGCTCATTGAAGTCGCTAAGCGGCTGCAGTCGATGTCTCGAGGTGAAGATACCGTTGCCCGCCTGGGGGGGGATGAGTTCGTGATGTTATGGAACGACATCGGCACTGAAAGCGATTGCCATCGTGCGCTCGAACGCATCCTGAAAAAGGTATCAGAGCCCATGCTGCTGGATGATGAAACCGTGTCGGTCTCAGCCAGCATCGGGGTAACCCTCTTCCCTGAAGACAACGTGGACGCCGACAGCCTGCTGCGCCATGCCGATCATGCGATGTACATCGCCAAGCAGCTTGGTAAGAATCGCTATCAGATCTTTGATGCCCGCCTGGAAGAGCAGATCTCGGCCCAGGCCGAACTCCTGGCAAAAGTGGCCTGGGCTCTGGAGCGCAATCAATTCGAGCTCTACTACCAACCGAAAGTGGATTACACCACCGGAGACGTTGTCGGCGCGGAGGCGCTCCTGCGCTGGAACGACCCATTACTCGGCCTGGTGGGTCCCAGCGAATTTCTCCCACTGATAGAGAACGACATGCTGGCGTTTCGTATGGGACGCTGGGTGATCGAAGAGGCCGTTAGACAGGCCAGGCGTTGGCATGACTTGGGAATCACGATGCCGATCAGTATCAACATCTTCCCGCGCCACCTGAAATCAAGCGGTTTCATCGATGATCTTCGCTATGCCATTGAAAATCACTGGCCACAGATGCCGAAACACCGACTATTGATGGAGGTTGTCGAGACCACCGACCTGGAGGAACTGGACCCCATACAGTCAGTCATAAGCGACTGTCTGGAGATGGGCATAGGTTTTTCACTCGACGACTTTGGTACCGGCTACTCCTCCCTGGTCTATCTGCGACGTCTCAGTATCGAAGAACTCAAGATCGATCAATCCTTCGTGCACGACATGCTCATCGACCCGGACGATGAAGCGATCGTAGTGGGTGTAATTCACCTGTGCAAGGCATTTGGACTCAGAGTAGTCGCCGAAGGCGTGGAAACCACCGAGCAAGCCGAACATCTGGTTGCCCTTGGCTGCCCGATTATCCAGGGTTATGGCCTGGGAAGGCCAATGCATGTCAAGGCTTTCGAGGAATGGCATGCAAACTTTAAAGTTAACTGGAAAACGATATGCCGTAGATAGACCGCAACTACTATGAGTTATGAGTTTTGAATTGTCGGAGTCGCAATGATCTTCCTGCGTACTCATGTTGTGCCTTCCGCCTCAACGGAAATGGGGCACTCAATAAAGAAGAAAGCTGAGAACGAAGCGAACTCACCCGCTCAATAACTCATAGCTGACTAGGGTTGTTGTTCAATGGCCGAGTAAAGTGGATGATCAGGTAACAGAATAGTGTCCGTATAGATTGCAATCATTCGATCTTGGTCGCCAAGGCAAGGAAAACGGGATAGCGCTTCGTTTCCTTGCGTACGGTATGCGCGGTGACGAACCGAATCTCCCCAAAGCCGTGTTTCGCCAGCAGCTGTCTAAAGGCGTCGCGGTCGAATCCGGTGTGGTAGACGCCTTCGGTACCTTCCGCGTGGAAGCTGCCGTCCTCCGTATCCAGATCCGCCAGGGCCACCTTTGCGCCAGGCTTCAAATGCTCGGCAAAGCGTTGGATCAGCCTGTCTGTGTCCTCCACGTGGTGCATCGCCATGGCGCTGACGATGAGGTCGAATTCGCTGTCGATGGGCTGTTCGATGATATTTCGGCAAACGATATCCACCTTGTCCTTGAGTTCCTCCTTCGCCTGCAGCTTCTTGAGCATCTCCTCGGAGATGTCCACCGCCACAACTTTGTTCACTTTGCCTGCCAGGTGCCCGGTGACAAGACCGGTACCGGCGCCGAAGTCCATGACAAGCATGGAGCTGTCGAGGATGACATGGTTTTGAATGGCCGAGCCGACTCCCATGGATATGCCCTGGACCATATCGTTCACATCCCAGTCCTGCGCTTTTTCTTTAAAGTGATCTGTCAACTCATGCCTCCACAAGACTGTTCGAATGTTCGTTTAGTTTACTGTTGCATACGTCCACGGGGGTGGGCGTGAGACGAAAGGAGAGTAACTCAATATCGATTTAATTGATTTCGTACCCTGCAGAAGTTTCCGGTTGAAACCGGTGTTCTCAAGTTTTGCTGCCACATTCCGCTAATAAAAAGAGCGGATAAGAGACCCGAGTCTTAATGAACCCATCAGATCTTACTAAAAAAAAACCATTTAGGCGTGGATTTTCGGTACTTGAGTTGCTGGTCGCGGTCGCCGTCCTGGGCTTGATCGTTGCGATTGCCGTTCCCAATTATCACCACTATATCACTAGAGCCGAGATCAACAAGGTCATAGAGCAAATCGAGATGCTGGAGATCCTGATCAAGGGATATCATGCATCTACAGGGAGATACCCCGACAGCCTTGAGGAACTGGGGGTTGGAATGCTCGATCCTTGGGGTAATCCGTACCAGTATCTCCGGATCGAGGGATCTGATGGTGCCAAAGGCCATCAGCGTAAAGACCATGCGCTGGTACCGATCAATTCGGATTTCGATCTCTACAGCATGGGGGAGGATGGAAAGAGTGCGCCGCCTTTGACGGCACATTCCAGTAAAGATGACATTGTGCGGGCGAACAACGGTGGGTTCATCGGTCTGGCAACGGATTATTGAATCATGCGTATTCGTCTCAAAGCGCTCAACAATCGAGTAGCCAGACGCATCTTCCTGCTTTTTCTGTTGGTGGCGATAGTTCCACTGATAATACTCTCCAGCCTGACCCTCTATCAGGTGAAAAACGAGTTGCGTAGTCAGAGCGAGGTCCAACTTCGCGGGCAGGCGAAATCACTGGGTATGGAGATCTTCACCCGTCTGGAGTTCTATGAGGAGGAGTTGCGTCTGCTGGCGCAGCATATCCGGCAGCAGCGTCGGCAGCGGGTTCCCCTGTCTTTCGATGAGCTTGGAATTTCGGAGACCAACCAGGTCACCAGTCTGTTTGTTCTGAATACCGAGGGTGAGGGGCAGCCGTTGGTCGGTAATATTCCTATCGAGGGTCGAAGGCTTATCGAGACGATCCACAATGAACGTGTTCCGGGAAAACCACTGCTGCTGCTACACCGTACTTCGCAGCGCAACGGACAGTTGCAACTGTTGCTTTTCCTGCCCGTGGAACCCGGACGTATCGACAGTGACCTGCTGGGTGCCCTGTTTAACATCGATACTCTTTGGGATTCCCAGCAACTGCAAGATCGCCCTGAGCTGGTTTGCATACTCTCGGAAGACGACAAACCGCTCTACTGTAATCGCCAGGCACCTGTAGCATGGTTGGCGGCAGCCGCGCAAAACACACGCGCGAATGCCAACGGGCAGTTTGTCTGGAGAGGCGAGGGCGAGCCTCAACTCACGGCGTATTGGTCGCTGTTTCTCGAACCGCACTACCAGCTCAATCATTGGATGATTGTGTTCAGTCTGCCGGAATCGGATGCGATGTTGACCGTTGCCTACTTTCAACAGCAGCTGCCGCGTGTTGTGTTGTTCACCCTGCTGGTGGTGATCCTGTTCAGTATCCCGGTCATTCGCAGCAGTATGCGTCCGTTGGAGCTGCTGCTGGAGGCCACCCGCGCATTGTCGCGAGGGGAGTTCGGTGCCCGGGTCTCTCTTGCCAGCAAAGACGAGTTCCAGGAAGTCGGCGAATCGTTTAACCAGATGGCGCGACAACTCGGTCGGCAATTCGAACAGCAAAAACTGCTGACATATCTTGGCAAGGAGTTGCAACAGGCCGAGAGCGTGGACGCTGCTATCCAGGCCGTGTTCGTGAGTCTGAAACGGTTACCTATCACGGCGGCGGTTGCGGCGATCTGCTTTGAGAATCACAAGGGTTCAGTGTTGGGGCGCTGCTACTCCTTTTGGCATGAAAAAGTATTGGAGTCGACTTTCGACCGGGAGAGCGTGTTGCAACTGCCGGCTGTCTACTGGGAGGGCAGTACGGAAGAGATGGAACATCTGCATCCCAGCCTGCGGATTCTGCAAGCTCATCAAAGCTGGCGAATCACCATGGTTCCCGTAACGAAGGATGGTGACCTCCATGCCATGCTTGCGATCGCAAATGATGGAGGCCAGGCGCTGGATGCGACGTGGAGAAAATTTCTCGAGCAGTTGGCGGAAATCTTCGCCTTTGCATTGGTAGGGATCTACCTGGATAAAAAGCTCATATTCCAGGTGCACCATGATCCATTGACGGATCTACCCAATCGGCTTCTCCTGAAACAGCGTACGGAGCAGGTGTTGCGGGAGTCACAGCAAAGTGGCGAAGGCTGCGCTCTGGTTATCTTCGATATCGATCGTTTCAAGACGATAAATGACACCCAGGGACATGCGGCCGGGGATGAATTGCTGATTCATGTCGCCGAGCGTCTGCGTCACTGCTTTCGCAGAGAGGATCTGCTCTGTCGTTTCGCGGGAGACGAGTTTGTAGTGCTCCTCAGCGGAGTTGAGCAAAACGTATTGAAATCCAGCTGCTACAATGCGCTCGATCACATTGATAGCATATTCAATGAACCTTTCAGGATAGGGAACAGCACTTTGAGGGTGACTGCAAGCAAGGGTGTGGCATGCTATCCGTGGGATGGAGACACGTTTCTCGATCTGCTGAAGAACGCGGATGCGGCCATGTATCACGCAAAGGCCCGGCAGCCCGGAAGCACCGCCTTTTTCTCTATAGCATTGCAGGAGTCGCTGTCCCATAGGATCTCCACCGAAAGGGCGTTGGTGGGGGCGGTTGATCGCAACGAGTTTTTTCTCCACTACCAACCCGTTGTCGACATGGCGCTCAACCGCGTCATTGCTACAGAGGCTTTGATTCGCTGGCAACCACCAGACGGTAAACTGGTCATGCCCGGCGACTTCATCAGTATCGCCGAGGAGATAGGTGTCATTGAAGAGATCGGCTACTGGGCGATGGAACAGGCCTGTGCAGATTTTCAGCGCTGGACAGACAGGGGGGTGCGATTGGACCATGTTGCGGTAAATGTTTCCAGCCACCAGCTGCAAAATGCTGACTTCGTGGCGTGTGTCGAATCTGTATTGGAACGTAGCGGCATCGATCCAAGGTATCTCGAACTTGAAATGACTGAAAGCGTGTTGATCGAGAACTTCGAACAGAGCGCCAATAGATTGCAGAAGCTCCGGGCAAAGGGTATCCGCATCGCGGTTGACGATTTCGGTACCGGCTATTCCTCGATGAAATATCTCAAAATTCTCCAGGTCGATCGCTTGAAGGTGGATAGGTTCTTTATCCGGGAACTGCCGGAAAATACCAAGGATCGCGCAATTATCTCTTCACTTGCCACCCTCTGTCAGGAGCTCGGCCTCTCTATCACGGCTGAGGGCGTGGAGACAGAGGAACAACTGGAGTTTCTAAAAGGTCTTTCAGTCACAGAGATCCAGGGATTTTATTTCAGCAAGCCATTACCGGAGACGGCATTTCTCGATTATGTTGCCCGGATCAACAGAAGGCCGCTGCAGCTGCTTCGCGGCAATAGACTTTAGTTGATTGTCTTGCTGACAACTGCTGAAAGAACGCTTTCCACGCCATCGGAGTCATATGCTGTGATCGCGTAATAGTGTGTGGCAGGTGACAGGTTTTCGTCGCGATAGCTGGTCAGACTCGAGTCCGCGAGGGTGACGAGCAACGTCAGGCTGTTGGGGTTTGTGCCACTGTAGATCTTATAGCCGCCCAACTCGCTCAAGGTCAGTGGGCTGTCATCTTCACGGCTCGACGGTGCTGTCCAGGAGAGCAGGGCGCTTGTCGATTCGACGCTGATATCGAACCCTGCCAAATCGACCGTGGCCGTGCCATCGGAAACCGAAATCTGAATCGCCTCATAGAGACCCACATCCGCGGCTTGCGGTGTGCCTGAGAGTTCGCCGGTGGTCTCATTGAAGCTAAGCCAAGCGGGTCTGTTCGTTATGGAGAAACGTAAGGTGTCGTCGTCCTGGTCCTCGGCCACAGGGGTAAATGTATAGAGCTCGCCTTCGCGCGACACGCTTGCTGGAGATCCTGAAATGCTCGGTGGCTGGTTATCCGCCGGATTACTGTCCGCCGCTGTTACCGAAAGGCTGAAACCGGCCAGCCGGGTAGTGAGCTGACCGTCGCTTACGGAAATCACGATAGCATCGGTCGTTCCCACGACAGTGGCTGTGCCTGTAAGTGCTCCGGTCAGATTGTTGAATGATGCCCAGGCTGGCATGTTTTCAATGGAAAAGGTCAGGCTGTCGCTGTTCGCATCGTATGCACTGGGTATGAAACTGTAATTGCTTCCTTGGGTGATCGTGGTCAGAGGGGTGCCGCTTATCGTAGGGGCAAGGTTTTGTGAATCATTACCGACATTGGAGTCACCGTTGTTGGTTTGATCATTACCGGTTTGATCATTACTGGTTTGATCATTACTGGTTTGATCATTATTGGTTTGGTCGTTGTTCACCTCATCGGAGGGTGAGGCGCTATCTCCGCCACAGCCAATCAGTGTCGCCAGTAGTACAATGGTTAGTAGAAAATTTATGATGCTCTTTTTCTTCATGGCCATGGCTCGTTAATATTGTTTAATTCATATCGCCACAATCGGCTAAAAACATGTGTGACGAAAACCTCATTTTTTATATTTAATTAAGCATTTAGGGCATTATTATGGGATTTGTAACGGAAAACCTATTCGGGACCGGGCCTGAGCGATGCAAAATAGTTGCTGATATCATCCCGAACATGGTCAGTCGCATCTGAATGCGATGTTGCAGAATCTGACTCAAGCAGAAATTACCCTTATCTATCCGTAACATGGAAGGCCAGGTTTAATCTGGTTTGAAATGGAGATATAGTATACTGCATACAATATACTTAGATGCGTGGTAGTCGAAACATCCGGACGACTCCACGGTTCAGGAGCATGATAAAGTTAGGCTGGAGGGCAGTTCGGGCAGCCGATGCTTTGATTGTTTGTCCCTTCATTCCATTTATTCATGGCCATTCCGTTACGGGGTGGCCAGCGGGTGCCCTGAGCCTGGAGGTCGGCGCAGGAAAGGTAGTGCGGGAGGACTGCGAGCCGTGTTTATCCGGGCGCTATCCGACTATCCGCGATCGAAATTCAACCTGAACCCGCGGATTCAGGTTTAACATAGTGAGTGAAGATCAGTGAGTGATCCATTTGTCGATGCCTGTGTGAAAAATGACTCGGTCTTCCGAGCCCGCGTCAAGCTGCTTGGCCATCTTTTGGGTGATGTGATCAGCAGCCAGTCCGGCGCCGAGGTGCTGCAGACCATCGAGCGTTTGCGCCGAGGCTTCATAAAGCTGCGGCAGCACCCGGACCCAGGGCGCAAAGCCAGGCTCAAACGGCTGATCGGTAAGCTCTCTCCCGACGCCCTGCAGCCGGTGATCCGGGCATTCAGTATCTACTTTCAGCTGGTGAACACCGCGGAAGAGAGTTTTCAGCACCGTCAGCGCCGTAATGTGGCCTCCCAGGGCGGTGTGTTGTGGAAAGGCTCATTCGATGCCTGCATGCGCGAGTTGCACAAGATGCATGTCGATCCGGACGAGCTGCAGGACCTGTTCGAGGATATCCGCTACATGCCGGTGTTCACGGCGCATCCGACCGAGTCCAAACGCCGCGCAATCATGCTGCAGATACGGCGTATCTTCGAAAGCAACGAGGCCCTGGATTCACCGCCATCCACGGTGGAATATGTGGAGACCCATACGCGCAGCCTGCGCACCAACATCCAGACCCTGTGGAAGACCAACGATGTGCGTCCATCGCGGCCGGAAGTCCATCAGGAAGTTCGCATGGGGATGTACCATTTCAAGGAAGCGGTGTTCGACGCCATACCCGTGGTCTACCGGCGATTGGAGAATGCCATCAAGCGCACCTACCATGATCACGGCGCTTATCGTGGAATCGATCTGCCCGCGATGATTCGCTTCGGCAGCTGGATAGGCGGGGACAGGGACGGAAACCCCAATGTCACCGCGGAGACCACCCGCGAGGCCGTCCTGACCCAGCACCTGACCGTCGTTCGCGCCTACATCGAGCGCGTGGACAAACTGGTCGGCATCCTGACCCACTCGCAGGAGTTCTGTACCCTGTCGCCGGCCTTCATGGCCAGCCTGGTGGAGGACGATGACTATCGCAAGGAGTTCAACCAGGAGTGGCCGGAACGCTTCCTGGGGGAACCCTACAGGCGCAAGCTCTATATCGTCGGATTGCGTCTGCGCCAGGTGGAGAGCCGCGGCAAGGCGTGGCTCGATGGGGAGAGTGTGGCCGGGATAGTACCGGGATACGCCAGCGAGCTGGATTATCTGCGTGATCTCGAACTGATCCGAGACTCTTTGAACAGCCATGGAGATGCCGATGCGGCAAACGCCGAGCTGCTGGATCTCATCAGGCTGGTGCGCACTTTCGGTTTCTATCTGGCGCGTCTGGATATCCGCCAGGAGTCGGCCGTGCACACCAGGGCGGTAGCCGATCTGCTATCGGTGGCGGGTATCGAGCAGCACTACGAGGATCTCGATGAGCAGGCGCGTCTGAACCTGCTCGGGGAGTTGATCCTCAATCCACCGCAGATCGAAGACCGTACGGGGCTGGCGGAGATGACCCAGGAGGTCCTGCGTGTCTTCGATGTGGTCGAAGAGATGCAGCGCATGATCAGCCCGAAAGTCATCGGCCGCTATGTCATCTCCATGGCCCATCACGCATCAGACGCGATGAACGTGATGTTTCTCGCGAGCATGGCCGGATTGTGCGGCAACCGGGATGGGTCGACATATTGCCGGATCGGCGTCTCTCCCCTGTTCGAGACCATCGACGACCTCTCGCGCATCGAACCCGTGATGTGCGAACTGCTCGACCATCAAGTCTATGCGCAGCTCCTGAAACAGCATGGCGGGCTGCAGGAGGTGATGCTCGGCTACTCCGACTCGGCCAAGGACGGCGGTATCGTCGCCTCCGCCTGGCTCCTCTACCGGGCCCAGCAGCGGGTGATCGCCCTGGGGAATGAGCGCGGGGTTCGCATCCGCCTGTTTCATGGTCGTGGCGGTACCATCGGCCGTGGAGGAGGGCCCACCCACGATGCCATCCGCGCGCAACCCTCGGGGACCCTGCAGGGGCAGATCAAGTTCACCGAGCAGGGTGAAGTGCTCTCCTACAAATACAGTAACCGCGAGACGGCCATCTATGAGCTGACCATGGGGCTCTCAGGTGTCATCAATGCAAGCATCGGTCTTATCCGCGAGGTAAAACCCGATGAGAAAACCTTCCATGAAAATATGCAGCTTCTTGCCGGGAAGGGCGAAGCGGCCTACCGCGAACTCACTGAAAAGACCCCCGGGTTTCTCGACTACTTCTACCAGGCCACCCCGGTTTCCGAGATCGGCCTGCTGAATATCGGCTCGCGCCCGTCCCACCGCGCCAAGGGCGATCTCTCCAAATCCTCTGTCCGCGCCATCTCATGGGTTTTCGGTTGGGCGCAGGCGCGACAGACCCTGCCCGCATGGTATGGCATCGGCACTGCACTGGAGAGTTGCTGTGCCGGGCGCAAAGAGCGCCTCAAGATACTGCGCAGGATGTATCGTAAATGGCCTTTTTTCCAAGCCCTGCTCAGCAATATCCAGATGGCGCTGTTCAAGTCCGATATGGTCATTGCCAGGGAGTACGCCGAGTTGTACGAGGATGAAAAGATCCGCAAGGAGGTCTTCGGCATGATCCGGGACGAGTACTTTCGCTGCGTCAAATGGATATGCAAGATCGCCCAGGTGGATGATCTGCTCGATGAAAATCCACTCCTGAAGACATCACTCAGTCGCAGGGATCTCTATCTGCATCCACTCAATCACATCCAGCTGGAACTGCTGCGCAGATACCGAAACCCGGATACCAGGGAAACGGATCGCAACGCCTGTCTCGACCCGCTGTTGCGTTCCATCAACGCCATCGCGGCGGGCATGCGCAACACGGGGTGATGGTGCTCATGCCGAAGGGGTACACTAGTGTATCTCGCTCGAACGACGATGCTCCCCGACGCGCATGATCTTCATGATATTGGTCTGACCCTCGACACCCGAGCGATCGCCCTTTGTGATGATCACCAGGTCTCCCTCCTGTACCGTCCCCTGGCGCAGCAGTTCCTCGATCACATCGCTGTTGATTTCGGATATGTTCTTGCTCGTGACGTCGAAATAGTGCGGGTGGACACCACGATACAGTGTCACTTTCCTGCAGGTGTCGATGGAGCGAGTCAGGGCGTGAATCGGTATGCCTGAGTGCAGTCTGGACATCCACCTGGCGGTCGAACCGGTCTCGGTGAGCGTGGCGATGGCCTTTACATCGAGGTGATTGGCGACATACATTGAGGCCATTGCGATCGCCTCGTCGACCCGGCCGAAGTGGCTGTCGATGCGGTGTTTAGATTTGCGCACGCTCTTTTCCGCCTCCAGGCAGATCCTGTGCAGCGCCTCGACCACCTTTGGCGGATTCTTGCCGATGGAGCTCTCCGCCGACAGCATCACCGCGTCGGTACCGTCGAGAACGGCGTTGGAGACATCGAAGACCTCGGCGCGGGTGGGGATGGGGCTCTCTATCATCGACTGCATCATCTGCGTGGCGGTGATGACCACGCAGTTGTTGCTGCGTGCCTTGCTGATCAACTGCTTTTGCACATCGGGGAGTTTCGCATCCCCGATCTCGACGCCGAGATCGCCGCGGGCGACCATGATCGCATCGGAAGCCTGGATGATCTCTTCGATTGCATCCAGGGCTTCGACACGCTCGATTTTGGAGACGATACCGCCTCTGCCTCCGGCTTCACGCAACAGCTTGCGCGCGGTCTCCACGTCGTCTGCGCTGCGCACAAATGAGACACCCAGGTAATCGGCATCGATTTCCGCGGCAAACTTTATGTCTTCTTTGTCTTTGTCCGTCAGTGCGGGCGCCGACAATCCCCCGCCCCGCTTGTTGATGCCCTTGTTGTTGGAGAGGATACCGCCCACCATGACCTTGCAGTGAACGCAGCCGGCGTCGACCTGTTCCACGAGCAGTTCGATCGCGCCGTCGTCAAGCAGGAGGGTGTCGTTTTCGCATACATCTTCGGCCAAGGCGCTATAAGTGGTGCCAACCCGTTGCTGGTTGCCGGATTCCAGATCGAAATTGGAATCGATAGTGAAGTTGTCACCGCTCTTCAGCTCTATCTTGCGGTCCTGAAAAGCACCGATTCGGATCTTCGGACCCTGGAGATCGATCAACAAGGCGATTTCGCGTCCGGCGATGGCGGCATGTTGGCGGACAAGCTCGGTTCGCTGGCGATGCCTCTGCAATGAGTCGTGAGAGAGATTGAGGCGCACCACATCCACGCCGGCGTTGATGAGTCTACCCATGACTTCGATTCCGTCTGTGGCTGGCCCCAATGTGGCAACTATCTTGGTACGTCTTGGCATCTGTCGGTGTCCCGGTTCTCTGCTGCGATCGATGATCGGTCTGCTGCTTGTTTATCTTCCGCCCTGATTCCGGCGGCCTGTTATTCGCCTTTACCATGGTGGTGTTTATGGTATATTGTATACCATATTCGGGGAGCGGCACAGCTGATATTTGCTGTTCATGAATTGCGATTTGAGGGGCCCGGCCATGATTGATCCCCTGTTAGCCTCTTCATGGGCTAAGCTTTTGTTCCTAATGGCAAAGATCATCTCACTGACCGGGTCTGCAAGGGTAGCGGATAATCTGCCTTGAGCAGAATCCTTGGGCCAGGGAAGGTGTTGCCCCATGGTGCCTTGCAAGTACACGGGTATGGGCAGTCAGGGTGAGAAAAATATCCTCGATTCCTGTGCTTGTGGTGTATATTGTATACATATTAACCAGAGAATTAGGACCGTGATAATGCCGACAAAAGAACTGCGCTTAAAGCCCATCGACTCAAACAACGTACTCAAAAGCAAGGTGTACGATCAATTGAAGTCAGCGATTACCTCGATGGATATCTATTCGGTCGACACGGACACCAAACTTGACGAGCGTCGTCTCGCAGACGAGCTGGGGGTCAGTCGCACGCCGATTCGCGAAGCGCTCATGCTGTTGGAGAAAGAGGGCCTGATACGGATGATCCCCCGGCGCGGGGCCTTCGTGGTGCGCAAGACCAAGAAAGAGATTCTGGAGATGATCTGCGTATGGGGCGCGCTGGAGAGTCTGGCTGCACGGCTTGCGACAAAAAACGCCAGCGACAAGGAGATCGCGGCGCTGAGGGAGACTTTTGTCGATGTGGATGACCCCTCCACGGCATTGGCGGAGATCGATGAATATTCTGAAAAGAATATACGTTTTCACCAGTCGATCATCCGCCTGAGCAAGTGCGAGCTTCTTCAGGAGATCGCCGACGGGTTGTTCGTTCACATGCGCGCCATTCGAGCCCGCTCGGTCAAGGAGCGTGGCCAGCTGTCGAACTCCGTGGTCGATCACGTGCACATCATCGAGGCCCTGGAGAAGCGCGACTCGAAACTCGCCGAGCAATGTGTGCGTGAACATACGAATCACCTCTCTGAACATGTCAACAAGTACGTGACCTGGTTCGAGTGAAGTGAACGCCGATCGCTGATTGCGATTTCAACGGCCATGTCTTTTACGCCATGAATGAGCCGCATGACCAAGCTGTCCACCAGCGCTCCCTGGGAAGCGAAGCATCCGCGAGTGCTGCCTACTCCTCCGACAATGCCAAGTATGGTCCCTGGCACCCGGGCATAGACAGCCAGATTCCCGACGATGTGATCCCGTACATGACCATCGTCAGGGCGGAGAATGTGTGTCAGTCGATTGCGGAGCTGAGGGAGATCGGGGAGTTCACCGGACTGCCCTGGGAGGATATTGCGGTCTTCAGGGCGCAACGCCTGGCGGTGCATGAACTGCTGATTCGCATATCGGCAAATCTCTCCGTATCGGACGGCACGCGCTACGAGGATTTGGGGGTCAATTTCCGGCGCATAGCTCATCTGCTGTTCGACAAGTACGTCAATCCGAACATGCAACAGATTAGCGACTTGTACGACAACCTGAAACGGGAGGTGGAAATACAGGTCGAACAGGAGCTGGATGCCACAGTATTTGCGGAGCCATCGGACGCTATTGAGCCCAGGGGTTGGCTGCAACGAATCTTCAGGCGTCGTGAAAAGGCTCCGCTGCCTGCGCCCAGGGAGATCGCAGAGCTGCAGATGATCGCCAAATGGAAGGAGGATTCACTGCAGTGTGGTGAAAACGAAGTGCAACGCTCGATTCTGCATTGCCTGAATCGCGTGATCAATGCGATAAGGGTTCGTCACGGCAGGATTTGCGGTGACAAAGAACTGCTGCTAAAGCTGGTGGTCGGACAGGTCTGCAACACCTACGGCAGCAAGCAGATAGGAACCTTGATCGAATCCATGCTCGAGGAGGGCGCAATCGCCGAAGGCTATTCGAGACTTCCCATCCAGGAGCACCCTGTGATCATGAACGTCAAGGGGGCATCGGCATCGGGGAAAAGCACACTGAGGCCGCTGCAGCATCAGCTGGCGCACCGGCTGGGTTTTCGCTGGAAGGAGTTTGCGCTCATCAGTCCCGATATCTTCCGCAAGTATCTGTTGGAATATGAATCCCTGGGAGACAAGTACAAATACGCCGCGGTATGCACCGGCAATGAACTCAAGATCGTCGACAAGAAGCTCGACCTTTATATGGCTGAAAAGGCCAGGAGATCCGGCGTTTCCCATCTGCTTATCGATCGATTCCGCTTCGACAGTTTTGCCGAGAGATCCACCAGAGAGGGGAGCAACCTGCTGACCCGTTTCGGTTCCAGGGTGTTTATGTTCTTCATGATTACTCCGCCTCACGAAACTGTCGAACGAGCCTGGGAGCGGGGAGAGCAGGTCGGCCGCTACAAGGCGGTGGATGACCTCCTGGATCACAACGTCGAAGCCTTCACCGGCATCACCCATCTGTTCTTCACCTGGGCGCTCGATCATGAAAAGGAGATCCACTACGAGTTTCTGGACAACAGTGTGGAGTTCGGATTGCGTCCGAGAACGGTCGCCTTTGGTGAGAACGGGACGCTGTGCATTCTTGACGTCAAGTGCATGCTGGATATCGACCGCTACCAGAAGATAAATGTCAATGCGCATTGCGCGAAAGATGTATATCCAGCGGCCCAGGAGATGGTGCCCGAAAAGAATATGGCCTTTGTCAAAGAGTGCATCGCGCGACTTGAAACGGTTGAATTCGTCAATCCGAAAAACAGAAAGATCGCCGCCAGAGTGCGCTCGGGCGAGTTGGTCGAATGGAGTGCCACCGAACTCGAAGCGGCAGTTCCCGATGTGGATACACGCAAGGCGCTGTCGGATTTTCTATCCACCTTGAAGCGACAACAGGGCGACGAAATATCGATGCCCGACACTATCGATATCACCAGGTCTGAAACCCTGGGCGAGTGCTGCGAATAGGCCGGGGCGAAGCGGCTTGAGTTCCAGCGCCTAACTACATTGTCATGGTGTTGGCCAATGGCGCCATGGCTGCCTGACTAATAACGTGGCGAATAACGTGAAACAGAGAGTGTAAGACAATGGGAATGGCATTTGTTTATCATCCTGACTGCGAGCTGCACGACCCCGGTGCTCACCACCCGGAGTCCCCGGCCCGTATCAAGGCAATAATGGACTACCTGCCGAGAACGCAGATCTGGAACAGTCTGGCTCGCCACGAGGCGCCGCTCGCCACTCGCCAGCAGCTCTACCGAGCACATGATGCGGCCTACGTCGATGCGGTGTACGCCGCGGCGCCGTCCGAGGGGTATGTCTATCTGGACCCCGATACCTGTATGTCGCCGGATTCGCTGAATGCCGCCCTGAGGGCGGCGGGATCCTTGGTGAAAGCCATCGATCTGGTTTTCTCCAACGAAGCGAACCCCGTATTCTGCTGCGTGCGTCCCTGCGGCCACCATGCGGAAACCAGACGCGCCATGGGTTTTTGCATGTTCAACAACGTCGCCGTGGGCGCCTGCTATGCCAGGGATCAGTACGATGTGAAAAAAATTGCCATCGTCGATTTCGATGTTCACCATGGCAACGGCACCGAGGATATCTTTCGCAACGATGCGTCACTGCTCTTCTGTTCCACTTTTCAGCACCCCTTCTACCCGGGTAGTGGCGCGGAAACCCGCTCCGAGCACATCGTAAACGTACCCTTGCCGGCGGGTAGTTCAGGCGCTGAGTTTCGCGAGGCGTTCGAAAGGAGGATAGTCCCGGCGTTGGACGAATTCGCCCCTGAGCTGGTATTGATTTCCGCCGGCTTCGATGCCCATGAAAACGATCCGCTGGCGCAGCTCAGGCTGCGTGAAGATGATTACGAGTGGGCCACACGCAAGGTAAAAGAAGCGGCTGACCGACATGCCCAGGGCCGCCTGGTATCGGTCCTCGAAGGCGGTTACGGCATCGCCTCGCTGGGTTCCTGTGTGGAGGCCCATTTAAAGGCGATGCTCTGATTGATGCCGGCTCCTATCATCGGATATTCAGCATATGCGATCTGGGTACTATATCAGACATGCGTATCTTGGTGCGGCAAGCCGCACCCTACATTTTGTATCAGCTGACGAGGCGTAGGGTGCGGCTTGCCGCACCGTTAACCTTGCTGGTCTGACCGGCGGGCGATGTCGACTCAGCTCCATCCATTGCTTGAATGATACCGGCCCCTGTCAGCGGATATTTAGCACATGTGGCTGGTTCATTCGAATTGCAAAGGTCTAAACTTATAGATCAGTAAAACGCCACAATAGTATGGTATCCGGTTTGCGGCAAGACTTTCGCATATGATCGTGGAAATCAGTGCGCGGCTCTCCCCTCTATCATAAATTGGATGTATGGGAACGATATGACAAGGAATACTTATGTCAAATTCAAAGTTGAGAATGACAATCGCCCTGGCGTCGGTTTCCATTCTTTTGCTGATGGAATGCAGCCTGTTCCACGACTTCTTCTATCCGTTTCGGTCTCTTTGGAACCAAGGCAGGATATTCGAGTTCCTCCTGTCTGCGATACTGTTCGCCTGGAGTCTATTGGGAGCATTCTTCATATTCTTTAGCAGCCGCACTCTATTTCGAAAGATAACCTTACCGGTTTTTCTGTTCTTCTTTCTGTTCAATATCGGTGCCTTCCAGGTCTCGAACTCACCTATCGATTTTCAACAGGCGCTCCTCATCGTGGACTATTTTCTGTGGTGGTTCGGGGCTGTGGTTGAAAATATCGGCCTGGCTGTAATGCCTCTTTTGATCATTCTCATACCACTTGTCATTTTCGTCGAGCGGCTGCCGGATCTTGCAAAACTGAATATCCCGCAAAAGACTTATTTTATTCCTATAAGCGCAGTAGTACTTACCGCGGCAGGCCTGCTATCCAGTGACGGACTCTTCGATCGTTATCCCTCGTTTTTCAGAATTCCGGCGATGCTGCTCTTTGCCGGCCAAAGCCGCATTTACGATGGTGAAAGATCCGAAGTTGGATACCCGGATTCCATGGATGCACAGGCCGACAAAATCGTCCTGATCGTGGACGAGAGCATTCGCGCG
>JBNKLI010000028.1:0-8026 GCA_050292275.1 Candidatus Thiodiazotropha sp. | reverse complement strand
CGTGATCCCCGTGGCCGCCGCACAGCTATGGCGCCGCGCCCTGCTTGCGCGTGGCGAAGCGGTATTGCAGCGAATGCTTGACCGCTTGCACCCCATCTCACTCTCCGCCCTGTTGGCAACACTGGTGCTGCTGTTCGGCTTCCAGGGAGAACAGATCCTGGCGCAACCGCTGGTGATCCTGCTGCTGGCGATACCGATCCTGATCCAGGTCTACTTCAATTCGGGCCTGGCTTATCTGCTCAATCGAAAATTCAAGGTAGCGCACAGCGTGGCCGGGCCATCGGCGCTGATCGGCGCCAGCAACTTCTTCGAACTGGCGGTCGCCGCCGCCATTAGCCTGTTCGGTTTCGATTCTGGCGCGGCATTGGCCACGGTGGTAGGTGTGCTGATTGAGGTGCCCGTAATGTTATCGGTGGTGCGCATCGTCAATGCCAGCAAGAGCTGGTACGAACGCCCACAACAGGCGTAGTCTCTTCATGTTCGACGCGTTCGCTTCTCTCATTGTCTACCGCTGGTTCGAACTCGACGCAGCCACCCACAGCGCCGCGGCTTTGCATTTCTTCATCGCCGATACGCTGAAGATCTTCGCCCTGCTGGTGCTGGTCATCTATGTCATGGGTCTGCTGCGCGCCCTGCTCTCCCCCGAACGGGTGCGTGATTACGTGCGCGGCAAACCCAAGTGGCTGGCGCGCGGCACCGCCATCACCCTCGGCGCGGTGACGCCTTTCTGCTCCTGCTCCTCGGTGCCGCTGTTCATCGGCTTCGTGGAGGCGGGTATTCCGCTTGGCGTCACCTTCTCCTTTCTCATCGCCTCGCCCATGATCAACGAGGTGGCCGCCGTGATCCTGGTGGGCATTCTGGGCTGGAAACTGGCGGCGCTCTATGTCGCCTCCGGCCTGGTAGTGGCCTATCTCGGCGGCATGGCCATGGAACGCTTCCGCCCCGAGCGCTGGGTGGAGGAGTATGTGTGGAAGATTCATATGGGTGAGAGCAACCTGCCGCAGCCCGATCGCTCTCTGCGCGGACGTCACCGCTATGCGTGGGGCGAGGTCAGGGAGATCGTGCGCCGTATCTGGAAGTGGGTAGTGGCGGGTATAGCGGTGGGCGCGCTGTTCCATGGCTATGTGCCGCAGCAGTGGGTCACCGATCACCTGGGCGGCGACGCCTGGTACACGGTGCCCGCCGCGGTGCTGCTCGGCATACCGCTCTACTCCAACGCCACCGGCGTCATCCCCATTGCCGAAGCGATGCTGGGCAAAGGCGTGGCCCTCGGCACCACCCTGGCCTTAATGATGAGCATCGCCGCACTGTCGCTGCCGGAAATGCTGATCCTGCGTAAGGTGATCCGCTGGCCGGCCCTGGCGATCTACGCCTCGGTGCTTGCCGTCGCCTTCACCCTGGTGGGATGGGGATTCAATCTATTGTCTTAGTTACTAAAGGAACATCCAGATGAAAAACATCAAGGTCCTCGGCGGCGGCTGCCGCAACTGCCAGACCACCTACGAACTGATTCAGCAGACCGCTCAAGAACTGGCGGTAGAAGTGACCATGGAGAAGGTGGAGGATATGGCGCAGATCATGAGCTACGGCGTGATGTCGACCCCCGCGGTGGTGATCGACGGCCAGGTGGTGCATGCGGGGGGTGTCCCGGATCGCGTAACAGTTACCGCCTGGTTACAATCTTAACCATCAGACCAATAGCCTGTGTAACACCGTCACGGCTACGGCAACAATCAACTGTGCGATCAATAATGCGCCCTGCCACTTCAACAGGCGTATACAACCATGCAGCCGCTCATACAGGCCGCGCCCGGCCTTACTCGCCGGCATCAATTTCAATTGCGTCAGGGCTTGATCCAACTTCTGCAGATCTTCAGGGGCTGAGGTAATAGATAACAACAGTGTTTGATCGAACCCGATCCGGATCGCAATCCAGGTTTCAGCCAATCCCAGTAAAACCAAAGATGCCATCACCCCCAGCCACAGGGACGGAGGAGATAGGGAAAACAGAACCGAAGCCAACAGCAGTGCTACTGTTGCGACTGTTGTAGCAACGGAAAGGCCGTGAATCTTCGTATGCTGCTCAAGCAGTGCGGCACAGCTGATTATACTCGCTGATATCGTATCCCTATCGTTCGTATCCATCATTGATGGATCTCCTGCAACAATTGGCGATGCTGTTCTCCTAAGACAATTTCAGGACGCCTTGCCCGAATCATTTCTATCGCCTCATCGACACTTCCTGCCCGTTTCGTGCGCAACAACCAGGCCGCTACCGCCATAGCGCTACGTGAGAATCCGAGCGCGCATGCTACCAGCACTGCCCCTTTCCCTTGTAAGCAGCGGCTCTCGATTAGCTCTGCTGCCGCAATCAACCTGTCGGCAGACGGCATCAGAAGATCAAGGCAAGGCTCGCAACACCAATTCTCAACCATTCCAGGCGCCGGCAGTTCTGCGGTCATATCAATCACACCGACATAACCAGCGCTTCGAATATCATTCCGGGACGGGAAGCGGCCGAGCCAAACCTCGGCGTCAATATGCACAGCCGGTTCACTGCGCAGGGTCCAGAGACGGGAGTTGACCCATGCGCCGACCAGATAGGGAAACAGCAGCGATTTTGCCGCGACTGACATCCGCCCATGGGCATCCTTCTGGAAGCCTTTGCCGCCGATCACAACATAAAACAAAGCGACAAACAGGAGGGAAACGGCAGGCCAAAGCAACCATAACATGGTGTTTCCCACTGCTATAGCGACCCATGCCATTACCAATGCCGCAAGCAAATACCATCCCGCAATACTCCTGCTCTTCTCCTCTTCCGATGGCTGGAGCATCGAAATACCCTCATCCGGCCATAACCAGATACAGAACCACCCCAATAGCGCCCCTGTTGGGATATCAAAAAAGTGGTGCTGGTAGGTCGTCAACACCGAGATCGCGATGAGTACGCACACAAGATGGAGCAGCAGGTGGAACCGGCGTGGCAGATGCTCCCAATAGAGTTTCCATAAAATGACCAACAGGGCGATATGCAGTGACGGCGCCTGATTGAACGGACGATCGAAACTGTAGAGAGCCGCAAAAAGTCCACCAAAAACCCCCTCTGCCTGGGGCTGATCAAAACTGAACTGCAGAGGAAACAGCATAAAACAACATACGGCGACCACCTGCGCCGTCAACAGCCGCCGAGCGTGGCCGTCTAACTCGTCTTTCGATGTACAAATAAATAGCGAGATGGCGTAAAAAAGGTCAATGACCCAGTAGGGGATAATCGTCCAGGGTACGAACGGAATCTGCCGCTCCCAGTCAAAAACGATATAGCCCACATGCTCCTGCGTGGAAGCAAACCAATTCGCACCACCGTAGCTGATAAAAAAGAACGGCCCAAGCAGCAGGAGCCACAAGGCGGCCCGCCAGCGAAGAGGCTGCTCATTTTCATTATTGCTCAGCAGAGTTTTATTCACGAATCGTTACGCCGTGCCAGCGATACCGTAAAAATCCCGAATTCGTCCATACGCTGTTCGATCTTGGTAAAACCTGCCGCCTCGACTAGTTGATCCATTTCCTGCTGGGTTCGTCGACGCATGATCCACGCCTGTCCCTGGCGATGGCTGGTCAAGGCGCGGGCAATCATTTCAAGTTGCGGATGCCAAGGCTGTCCGGTATAAACCAGATACCCACCGGGCTCGATGGCTGTCGCAAAGCCATGCAACGATGCCCGGATCAAATCATTGCTGGGAAACAGTTCATAGAGGCCGGAGACAACACCCAGGGTCGGCTTTGGTTCCACTTCCGTATAGCTATTGGGTTCAAAGGCATTGGCCTCGACGAAACGGGCAATACCCGCAAGCCCCTTCTCTTCGATCAGCTTACCGCCCTGCTCCACATTGAGCTGACTGTAATCGCGCAACAAGATCGAATCGGGCCTGGTCTCGCCCTGCTCAAGCGCCTCCAGAATATAGCGCCCGTGGCCGGAGGCGACATCCATGATATGAACGGCCTTATCCTCGTCACGCAATCGCTGCATGGCGTTGCGCAACAGTTCCTCCACGTTCAGCTTGCGTTGCCGGATTCCGCGCCAGCCAATCGAATTCAGATAGAGCTTGTCGATCCATTCCCCAACCGGGGTGACACCTGCGGGACTGTTGCGATAGACATAATCGAGGGTGCTTCCTGAATCGAAGCCTGTCTGATGACCCAGCTTAACCCCCTCCGATAGCAGGCCGCCGATCTTTAGTCCCAGGCGGGTTAGCGCCCAATAGAGACCGCGCAGGGAAAACAGCCGTAAGGGCGTCGCCAACCTGTCCGCCTCGTAGCGCGTAAAACCGGACCTGTCCGCATCCAGCAACGAAGGGCGTGAAACCGGTTCGGCGAATCTCTGCGCAATAAAGTCCCGCACCTTGCCGACAGCCTGCGCACGATCCTTTTCACCAAGGGTATCGTGGTAAAAACCGTCCAGCACATGCCGCTCCTTGATCGGGCTTCCCAAACGTTCGTAAAAGGTGTGCTGCGGTTCATGATGCACTACCCAGTCGGCACCCGAAATCAGCAACTGCGTAGGAACGGTAATGGCCGCCGCATCTGCGACGATACGATCGGCCGCCTCGTACAGCGCCAGCAGTATATTGACCGAGATCGGGCGGGTAATCAGTGGATCGGCATTAAAGGAGGCGATCCGCTCCGGATCATGGGTCAGAAATTTCGCCTTCACATAGCTGTTCACATAGAAGTTGCCCCGGTATCGCTGCAGCAGCTTTAATCCTGGCCTGGCAAAGGGCACATACAGCTTCACCTTGAAGGCCGGAGAGGCCAGCACCATGCAGCGAATCTTCGGCGCATAGTCGTGTACCCAGGTAGAGATTAAGACCGCACCTACACTCTGTGCCACCACCGCCATATCCTCGGGCTGGATGCCGTACTCCAAGGTTATGTGATCGACAAATGTCTGTACGTCGCGCACCGAATGCGCAAGACTTGGGCTAAATCCCCGCTCGCCTGGTGAGCGACCGTGGCCGCGAGCGTCCCAGGCAAAAAAGGAATAATCCGGCAGATTCAGCTCATCCACCAGATGCGCCAATCTACCCGAATGCTCATGGCCACGATGGAAAAGGATAACCGCCCCCTTTGGAGGCAATGCTGCTGGCCAGTAGCGGTAAAATAGTTCTACGCCATCATGGGTTCTGAATGTTTTTTCTTCCTGAATTCTTGCCTGTATTGTTTTTTCCATTGTTTGCTCCCTCGGCATTTACGACCTGCACTTACCATTCGTCGGAACGAACGCACTGACCATCCAGTTCACTAAACCGCTTTGTCAAAATATCGGTATGTTGTTGCCGGTCCCCCGGCCAACAGATCGGCTCACCGACGAACACATCACAGAAAAATGGCACCAACAGTCCCTCTCCCTTAGGCAGTGCCTTACCAAGTCCATGCAGGAACACCGGGATAACTGGAACCTCAGGATGGCGCTTGGCTAAATGGGACACTCCGTTTTTCAGAACCCCCATCTTCTCCGGCTCACCGCGGGAGCCTTCGGGAAACAGGATCAGGATTTTGCCCTGCCCCAGCGCCGCCGATGCTTCGGCAAGCGGATCGCTATGCGACGCCTTACGCTGCCGCTGCAACGGAATGATCCCGATAATGGAGAGCGCGAACCATGACCACAAACGGCTCCGTAAAAAATAGTCAGCGGCAGCCACAGGATGGATATCTTTCAGCCTGCTGAAGGGGAGGAGCGTCATCAACACCATGGTGTCGAGGTGACTGTTGTGATTGGCGACGACTACTGCCGGACCCTGCTGAGGCAGCCAGGCACGATTACGCACATTCAATCCCAGCACGAACAACACCACGGGGCGCACCACAAGACCGAAAAACAGGTAGCGAAGCACAACAGATAACATATCGCTTCAGGACTAATAGTGTAGGTAGTAGATGTAGTGAAAGAACAGCGGCGCGGTATAGGTCAGGCTATCTACCCGGTCGAGGATGCCGCCATGTCCCGGCAACATACTGCCGCTGTCTTTCACCTTCAGATCGCGTTTCAAGGCCGAGATCGTTACATCACCCACAAATCCCGCTGTCGCAATCAGAACACCGGCAAACAGGGCTTCTGGCAGATTCAACGGCGTCAGCCATGAAGACAACACTGCTGCCAGTATCGTGGTGGTCAATATACCGCCGAGCAACCCTTCCCATGTTTTGTTTGGGCTAACCTTCGGGATAACCTTGTGACGCCCGAGCATCTTCCCCCAAAGGTACTGAAACACATCGTTAAGCTGAGTCAACACCACCAAAAAGAACACCAAACCGGCGCCACCGGCCACTGGATTTCCCTCCAGAGGCAGCACCAGCAAATAGGCGATATGACTCAGACTAAAGACGGCAATCATCGCCCCCCAATGCAAGGTACCAGCGGCCCGTAAGAAACCGTCTGTTTCACCGACCAAAACCATCCGCATCGGAATAAAAAGGAATGCATACACGGGGATGAAAATAATGAACATCCCGTACCATTCGATGCCCGCCCAGTAGAACTGGAACGGAATGGTGAGATAGAGCCAGAAGAGCACCCGGCGATCAGCGCGCCGGGTTGGAATCAGGGAAAGATACTCCTTCAACGCCAGAAAACTGACCAGGCCGAAAAAGACCAATCCCGCTTCACGATTCACCAGAAAAGCCAATGTGAACAGGACCGCCATTACCCACCATGAATGGATGCGATTAAGCAGTTCGCTGTAATCTTTTCCTGGGTTAGCGATTTTCAGCGCGTAGGAGGCCACAGTCGCAATGATCAGCAGCCCGAAGATGCCAACCAGCGCCCAAACCACATTAGGCTGAAGATATCCAAACAAAGTCACTGCCCCTCCGCCAAGGCACGCCGCATCCGGTTACCAATGGTGATCAACAGTAACAAGATTGCAGCCGCAAACAACCAGACTAGCCATTGGCCGGTCGGCACACCCAATCCCAGCACCAAAGCCAAGGCGCCGAATACAAAGGCGCGGTCGCTTTTACCCATCGGCCCGTCATAGCGGCGCTCAGCGCCGATCTGCACCGCAACAACGCCGGTCATTTCAGAGATAACCGCCAGCAAGACAACCACAATAACCAGCCACGGGGAGACACCCGGTATGAGTGCAAAAGGAAGATATAGGAATATGTCGGAAAACACATCGCCCAGTTCGTTCAGAAATCCGCCCAGGGCGCTCTTCATATTGAACTCCCTGGCCAGCATGCCATCAATCGCATTGAGGGCCATGCGAACGAACAGTATCACGGGAACCAGCAGCAGCGGCCAGCGTTCCTGAGGATAAGCCGCAATCAGGCCACCAGCCAGCGCCGAAAGCAGAGCGGCTCCGAGCGTAATCTGATTGGCTGTCACCCCCATGGCGGCGAGGGCACGAACCAATGGCCGCAACAATCCTTGAAATGCCGGCTTCAGATCATAAATGCTCGCCATTGCCTTCCCCTGCTTTGACCAGTATCAGAACCGCAAAGACCCACTCCTTCCGCTCAATGCTCCGGGTGGAAATTGCGCACGTCTATCGCGCCTGAAGACGCCCCTACACCCATACTTGGGCAGTGGGAATTATGCCTGATTTCGTAACGGCTGAATACGGCCTGCCCGACGTGAACTTAGAGGTTCCTTGTATGTATTCCCAATTTCACTGAGCTACCGGAACAATAACAATTCTTAATTTTGGCTCCGTGTTCTCTGTGCCTATACGGTATTTGCAGCACCGCAGAATTTATTATTCCCGTTCTTCGATCCAAGCCATCTGTATCGCCTCCAGGATCTTCTCGCCGGAATGTTCTGGGTCGTCATCGAAATCGGGCAGCGCCAGCACCCAGTTGCGCAGGTCCACGAAGTTGATGCGGGCGGGGTCCACGTCGGGATGAACCTCGTCCAGTTCGATGGCGATGTCCAGGCTGTCGGTCCATTTCAGGCTCATGGTGCTCTTCCCTCAGTGGTTTTCGGATGCGAGGTTGATGGTGTATTTGGGGATCTCCACTTCCAGAT
>JBNKLI010000027.1:0-111598 GCA_050292275.1 Candidatus Thiodiazotropha sp. | reverse complement strand
GTTGGAAGTTCTCAGGATCCCGTGGGAACCTGTGCCTGGTTTTGATATCACGTTCATAGCTGCATTCCCACGCAGGAGCGTGGGAACGAGGAACCGAGTCAGGAATCTGAGTCCGGGGGTATCAACTGCGGATCCTTTCGCTGATAACCGACCGCCTTGAGCTTATCCAGATAGGCCTGCCACAGCTCATCTTGATGCTTTCCCAGATTATAGAGATAGCGCCAGTCGTAGAGCCCGGAGTTGTGTCCATCATCGAAATGGATCTTGATCGCATACTGGCCGACCGGTTCTATCTGGGTGATGGTCACCAGCTCCTTGCCTCTCTCGAGTTTCGCCGTGGCCGGGCTGTGGCCCCGGGTTTCGGCGGAAGGTGAATAGACCCGCAGATATTCGCAGGGGAGAGAGAAGTGGCTGCCGTCGTCGAAGGCGATATCGAGGAACCGGCTCTTGCGGTGTACCTTGATCTCGACCGGGTGGGAGTGCTGTGTCATCTCTCCCGCTCCTCGCTGCTGGGTTGCGCCTCGGGCCAGCCCGAGACATGCCTGCACACCAGGTCCGCCAGCAGTTGTATGTGGTCCGGGGTGTCGTTGAGCGCAGGTATATAGGTATACGCCCCGCCGCCGGCCTCGAGGAATGCATCGCGGTTCTCTTCGGAAATCTCCTCGAGGGTCTCGAGACAGTCGGCGGCGAAAGCGGGACAGACAACCTGTACGCTCTCGATGCCTTGTGCGCCCCACTGTTTCAGGGTCTCCATGGTGTAGGGTTTGACCCACTCCTGGGCGCCGAAGCGTGACTGAAACGCAAGTTGCCACTGCTGCTCTTCGAGACCGAGGTATTGCGCCACCCGATTGGCGGTGGCCCGGCACTCATCCGGATAGGGATCGCCCGCCTGGTAGTAGTCCTTGGGAATGCCGTGAAAAGAGAACAGCAGCTTGCGTGCCTCCCCATGCTCGCGGCGATAGCTGCGGATGCTCTCGCTCAGGACCCGGATATAGTCAGGATGGTCGTGATAGCGCTGGATGAAGCGGATTTCCGGAATCCGGCGCCAGCGCTGCAACTCCCCGGTAACGGCATCGAAGATGGACGCCGTGGTGGTGGCCGAGTATTGCGGATAGAGTGGAAACACGAGCAGACGCTGGATATTTTTGTGCCGCAGCTCCTGCAATGCGCCGGCGATCGATGGGTTGCCGTAGCGCATCGCCAGGGCGACCTGGAAATCCCCCTGCAACCTGGAACCCAACAGCCCACTCAATGCCACTGTTTGGCGTTTGGATATCGCCATCAAGGGGGCACCCTCGGGGGTCCAGATACGTCCATACTCCTGTGCCTTGATCTTCGGCCTGACCCGCAACACGATCCCGTGGAGTATCATTTGCCAGATGATCTTCGGAATCGCCACCACCCGGGGATCGCTGAGGAACTCCGCCAGATATCGGCGCACCGCCGATGGCGTCGGCGCATCGGGAGTACCCAGATTGACCAGGAGTATGCCGAGCCCCCCCTCCGGCTGCTTCAATTGATCGGATTGGTTGATGTACTTCATCGGTAACATCCGCGGCTGGAAACATCCCGTGCCCAACGCTTGTTTCGGCGGTTTTTGTAAACAGGGTAAGTTGATACCTTCATAGCCTCATTTCCGGTTAGCAGAGCGGATTCTTGCTTCTACCCGCGCACTATTCAACAGGTCTTTATTGTGTATTTCAGGATAGAGTCGCCACAGGCGGTCCACGACTTCGGCCTGGGTCACGGCCGCTCGTTCCAGGCGTTCACGGGTCGATGGGCCGAGTCCCTGCAGTTGCAGCAGCTGTGGCGCTCGCCATGCGATATAGTCCGCCACCAGCTGGCGATCCTCTTCGTCCTCCCACTCTTCGGTGAGCGGCAGTTCCGGGAAGCCGGCGGGATCGAATCCATCCTGCTTCGGCTCACAGGGAGTATAGGTCTCCCGGGGATGGTGTCTGAACCATGCGCATGAATGGTTCTGTCCAGCGCGGCCTCTTACCAATGCTTCCAGGATCGAGGCATGGACTCTGGGGTTATATCCATCGTTGTTGGGTTGATCCCGTTCAAGCAGCCGGGGGGAGATGAATGAGAAATCCCCCCGTTCGGCGGCAATCCACTTGGCGCAATCGTGTCTACCCATCTCGCTGGCGTCCCGGCAGCTCGCCAGCAGTGCGATCGGCGTGGTGCGCTTTTCATCCAGCAGCCACTGCTCGTAGTGGTCAGCCGGGGGGAAGGGGAGATCGGTGATGGCGGGTCTCAGGGCGTCGATCAACATCTCCGCCGATTCGATCATGTCACGTACATTGAACAGTGGATTGACAGGTACCTGGCGCAGTCCCTGCTCCGCTGTCCAGAGTCCAAATGTGTAGAACTCTTGGCCGCTCCATGGCATATTGGCCCACAAGCCTTGCGGTGTATCGCTCAGTACCTGGATCTCCCAGACAATGCCATTGCTGCTCAGCGCACGGGATTTTGCACTGCAAAAGACCTGAAGTACACCGTTTAATGGATTGAGTCGTCGTAGGCTGAAGGCATTGAATCCCTGATTATCCATGCGCAGAGCCTACCTGAGTAGACTGGAACAAGCGAGCACCGACTTGCTATAGTCGGTACCCGAAAACATAGACGTAACAGAAGGGGAGTAAGGATGATGCGAGAATCTGCCGGTGTGAACCATAGTACCTACGGCCTGGAAAACCATGGGCTATATAACCTCAATGACATCTATTGGAATTTGCCGACCCCACGTCTGATAGAGCAGGCATTGTTCCGGCGCGAGGGCCAGCTGTCTCATATGGGGCCTCTGGTGGTTAGGACAGGACACCATACCGGGCGTTCGGCGAACGACAAGTTCATCGTCGATGAACCCTCGGTCAGCAAGGATATCTGGTGGGGCGAAATCAACAAGCCCATTTCCGAAGAGGCCTTCGATAATCTGCACAAGCGCCTGGCCTCCTATCTGCAGAACAAGGATGTCTATGTGCAGGACTGCTTCGCGGGCGCCGACCCGGAATTTCGTCTGCCGGTGCGCATCATCACGGAGTCCGCATGGCACAACATCTTCGCCAGGAATGTCTTCATCCAGCCCGAATCCGAAACACTGGTGGATCATGTGCCGGGCTTCACCGTGATAAACGTACCCAGGTTCCACGCCATTCCCGAGGTGGACGGCACCCGCAGCGAGACCTTCATCACCGTCAATTTCGCCAAGAAACTGGTGTTGATCGGCGGCACCAGCTATGCCGGCGAGATCAAGAAATCGATATTCAGCGTCATGAACTACCTGATGCCCCAGCGCAACGTGCTGCCGATGCACTGCTCGGCGAATATCGGTCCCAACGGCAAGAGCGCGCTCTTTTTCGGCCTCAGCGGCACCGGTAAGACCACGCTCTCGGCGGATGCCAGCCGTACCCTGATCGGAGACGATGAACATGGCTGGAGCGAAAACGGCATCTTCAACTTCGAGGGTGGCTGCTACGCCAAACTGATCAATCTTTCCGAAAAGAACGAACCCGAGATATTTTCCACGACCATGCGTTTCGGCACTATCCTGGAGAATGTCACCATGAGGGCCGAAAGCCGTCGCCTCGATCTCGATGATGGCAGTCTTACTGAGAATACCCGCGGTGCCTATCACATCAGTGCCATACCCAATGCCACCGAGGACGGTGTCGGCGGCCATCCCGATTCGGTGCTGCTGCTCACTGCCGACGCCTTCGGGGTACTGCCGCCGGTCTCCCGGCTCAGCGCGGCCCAGGCCATGTACCATTTCATTTCCGGCTATACCGCCCGCGTCGCCGGAACGGAAAAAGGGCTTACCGAACCGTCGCCCGTATTCAGTGCCTGTTTCGGCGCTCCCTTCATGCCGCTGCATCCCCAGCGCTACGCGGAGCTGCTGGGCAAGCGCATAGAGGAGCACAATGCCAAGGTCTGGCTCATCAATACCGGCTGGACAGGCGGAGGGTACGGCACCGGCAACCGGATACCTATCCCTTACACCCGCGCCATGGTCAACGCGGTACTCGACGGCAGGCTCGACGACGTTCCCATGCGCAAGGATCCGATTTTCGGTGTCGAAATACCGACCCAGGTACCGGACGTGCCATCCGATGTCCTGTTTCCGCGCGATACATGGAGTGACCAGGCCGCATATGACGCCCAGGCGATCAAGCTTGCGGGCATGTTCAGGGCGAACTTCGAAAAGTATGCCGATCAGGTCAGTGCGGATATCAAGGCGGCGGCGCCCAAGGCCGGTTAGATCCGCAGGGTTGTCATGTGACGGGGATTTTCCGGATTCCCACGGGCTGCCGTGGGAATCCGTACCTTGCCCTGATGGCTTGCAGGACGATATTCCCAATCCTTGCAACTGAGTTTATGAATAGAGAAAAACGTCAGGCAATCTTCGAGCGCCTGCAGGCGAACAATCCCAACCCCACCAGCGAACTCAAGTTTAAGACACCATTCGAACTTCTGGTGGCCGTCATCCTCTCCGCGCAAGCGACTGACAAAAGCGTCAACCAGGCGACCGAGCAGCTGTTTGTCGAGGCCAACACGCCGGCCTCGATGCTTGCGCTCGGGGTCAATGGTCTGAAGCGCCATATCAGAACCATCGGACTGTTCAACAACAAGGCCAGGCATATCATTGAAACCTGCCGTATCCTGGTTGAGGAGTACGCGGGCGATGTGCCGCAGACACGCAAAGCCCTGGAGTCGCTGCCCGGGGTGGGGCGAAAAACCGCCAACGTGGTATTGAATACCGCTTTCGGCCAACCCACGATGGCGGTGGACACTCACATCTTCCGGGTTGCCAACCGAACCCGGCTGGCACCGGGAAAGACCCCGCTCGAGGTGGAAAAAAAGCTTCTGCGTTCCATTCCCGGAGCATTCTTGCAAGATGCCCACCATTGGCTGATATTACATGGACGATATACTTGTATTGCACGCAAGCCACGATGTGGCAGCTGTGTCATCGAGGATCTGTGCGAAAATCCCGATAAGACAGAATGACCCTTGCCTGAGATCGGCTTTTACGCAGTCCTCTTGCCAATGAAAGGAGATAACGATGATTAAAACGACCTCATTATCGGTGGTGTTTCTGTTGCTCTTGTCTGTGTCTGTCGCACAGGCGGATACAGGACTGATCAACATTGCCAGCCGGTTCAGCGTTGATGAGACTGCGGATCGCTTTTCCGCGGCGCTACAAGAGGCGGGACTGAAAGTATTCGACCGAATCGACCATGCGGCCGGTGCGCGGAAAGTAGGCCAGTCCCTGCGCCCCACCCAATTGATTATCTTCGGCAGTCCAAAGGTCGGTACCGCCCTGATGACCAGCGATCAGCGGATCGGCATCGATCTGCCGCTGAAGGCATTGGTGTGGCAGGATGCGGAGGGAAAGGTGTGGTTGAGTTATAACAGTCCGGACTATCTGTTGAATCGGTTTGCCATCGATGACAGAGAAAAGGTCAAAGCCAATATCACCGGGGCGCTGAACAAGTTCGCAAAGCGTGCCACACAACCCTGAAACAGATACAGCCAATGATAAGCGGTGACCGCAAGCAGCTGCGCCAGGTCTTTTTCGAGGCGTGGCGCAAGCGCCAGACAGGTGTCGAGATGGAGCCATTGGAGGAGATGGTTTCCAGTGTCGTTGCCGCGCATCCCGAATATCATGGGATGTTGAACGACGAAGAGCGCTATCTGCCACAGGAGTTCAGCGGGGAGGACGGTAAGGGCAATCCGTTCCTGCACATGGCGATGCATATCAGCCTGCTGGAGCAGATCTCCACCGATCGGCCGCCGGGTATCAGCGAACTCTACCGGCGTCTTTGTCAGCGCATCGGAGAGCCCCACGATGCCGAGCATCGGCTGATGGAATGCCTGGGACAGATGTTGTGGGAGGCCCAGGCCAACAACCGTATGCCGGATGAAGCCGCCTATCTCGAATGCATCCGGCGCCTGTTGAACCCAGGTTGAACTGATGCCTTCCGCAGCCGGCAGCAATTGTACTTTATGCAGGGTGATGCGGGGCCTGGCCTTCGGTGGCATAGGGGCGGCCATTGGTGGCTATGGCGCGCTGTTCTTCGGTGTCGAACGCAGCGATGCCATCTACTACGCGCTGTTTGGGGCGCTGGCCTTGACGGCTTTCGTGCAGCGTAAAAAAAGCAAGAAAGACACCTCGAACAAGTGAGTGGGTATAGTGATCAGGCCCCTGGTGCTTTGCACTCCTCAGCTTGAGCTTGTGCAGACGGACACTCGGCAAAGATTCTCGCCGAACAGTCGGCGCAACGCGTCTTGTCCAACTGATCTATTGCGCCTATGAGGCCGGTGCTTTTGGAGTCGTAGACCTTGTCTTCGCCGATCTCGCTCAGATAGCCACCCTGTTGCAGAAACCTTTTTGCACCGGGTTTGAGACGAAACAGATAGAGCTGGCGGCCCTCGCGTCCAAGCCGTTGCGACTCCTGCACCAGCAGTTCGGCTCCGGCCACGTCGATAAAGTTCATGCTGCTGCCGATAATGATCAGGTCGCGTGGGGTGCGATCCTTCTTCTCCATGCTGCGCAGGCGTTCCGCTACATGGCTGACGGCGCCGAAAAAGAGTGAGCCGTCGATGCGAACCATCCGTAGCTGCGGGCATTGGGGCAGTCGGGCGGCGTCGCTGAATCGGCGTTTGGGCAGGGAAGGATCGGGGACGCGCTCCGCAAGATTGGGTCGCGAGGTACGGTTCAGGTAGGCCATCAGCGAGAGTCCCACACCGAGCAGGATGGCGAATTCAAGATCGAGGAACAGGGCAGCCAGAAAAGTCACGCTCATCACCGTGGCTTCGGTTCGGCTCGCCTTGAGAATCTTACGGATGTGATGCGTGTCGATCAGTCCGTAGGCGACCATCAACAACACACCGGCCATCGACGCGTTCGGCAGATAGGCGGCGAGGGGGGCGACCATGAGTACAATCCCCATCAGCATGACACCTGCCATGATAGCGGCGAGCGGAGTCTTGGCGCCCGCCTCGAAGTTGAGACCGCTACGGTTGAACGAACCGGTGGCGACATAGCCCGAGAAAAAGCCGCCGACGATGTTGGAGAGACCCTGTCCGATGAACTCCTGGTTGCCGTTGATGTGCTGACCGGCACGGATTGCGATGGAGCGGGCGATGGAGACCGCTTCGGTCAGCGCGAACAGGGTGACGGCCAGCGCCGTGGGCGCCAGTTCGCGAAATGTATCGAGGTCGAAACTGGGCATGGACAGGGGTGGCAGCTGGCTCGGCAGGGCGCCGACGGTGGCGATGCCGTGGGCGGGAGCGTTCAGCAATACGGAGATGAGGCTGCCGAAAAGCAGAGCGCCGATCATGTAGGGAAAGCGGGGAAAATAGTGCTTCAGCACAATACCGGCGATCAGGGTGGCGATACCCACCGCCGTCGCATAGAGGTTTACCCCGTGCAGGTTCATATACAGGGCCTGCAGGGTCTCGACCGGCCCGATGCCCTGGGGCAGCGCGACACCGAAGAAGTTCTTCAATTGGCTGGCGGCGATGAGTACCGCCGCACCCGCGGTGAATCCGACTATCACGGAGTGGGAGATAAAGTTGACCAGGGTGCCGAGGCGCGCTATGCCCATGAATAGCTGGATGGTGCCAACCATGAGGGTCAGGGTCAGGGCGAGCTGTACATAGTGGGCGCTACCGGGTTCGGCCATGGTGCTCAAGGATGAGAAGAGCACGATCGATGCGGCGGTGGTCGGACCGGAGACCAGATGCCGGGAAGAGCCGAAGAGTGCGGCTATGATAGCCGGTACCATACCGGCGTAGAGTCCGTATTCCGGAGGCATGCCGGCGATGGTGGCGAAAGCGACGCCTTGGGGCAGGACCACGATGGCACCGGTCAGTGCGGCGATCAGGTCGGCCTTGAAACTGTTGCGGTTGATACCGGGAAACCAGGATAGAAAAGGCAGCAACCGACGCAGTGCGGCAGTGCTCATCCCGTTTACGGAAGGAAGGGAGAGATCGTGAGAAAGTAGGCTCATTTTACGGATGTTTCGGGATTAAAAAAGTTTTCGACTGCACACTTAATTAATGCGGCGGTTGTGCCCCGGGCTTTAGCCCTTGATAGCGCAATTTCAGCGGTTGTGATGCTCGAGGCTGCCGCCGTCGATAACCGTGGGGCGTTGCTGGGTCAAAGGTCTCCTTTCGGTTTCATGAGCAGGGAATGATCCGCCATCGCTGACCCAGTGACCGCCGGCGAAATCTACCTGAGCCGGCCGATTTTCGTCCAACTTGCGGAGCCGCTCCTGAATGGCCAGGCTGAATCCAAAACCCAGGGCGAGAACAGCCAGCAGGGCGAGACTTTGGGTGATGACAATCAGTCCACAGCAGAGCGAGTAGAGCAGATACTTCAAAATGGGCCTTGTCGGCATATACCCCTCAAAAGATAAAGCTGGCGATGTCGGGTGTTGCACTTGATGCTCCTGAAACAAAGAATTACTGCACCAGGCAAGCATAACCAAATGCACGTGAAGCCAATGCAAAGCAGATGTTAAAGGAGCGTTAAAGGGAAGAAGGGGCTTCGCATGATGGGTAATCAGCATAAATAATAGATTCCCCAGTGGGGATACTATGGCTGAGTTTGCGTCCCGTCAGGCTGATTCTCCATGGAGCCAGCGGCTCCATGCTGAAAACCCAACACCGCGACGGCCCCGCCGGCGGGCCGGTTGGCCAGGGATATCTTCCATCCCTGGCGCTCGCACAAGCGCTGAACAAGTGACAATCCAAGGCCGGCTCCCTGGCTGTTGTGTCCCCGAACATAGGGACGAAACAGCTGTTGGAGCATGGTTTCGTCCACACCTTGACCACTGTCCTCTACATGGATCGCATCGGCCATCAGGCGTACGCAGATCTCCCCAGACTCGGTAAAACTGAGGGCATTGCGCAGCAGATTTCCCAATACCATCGCCAGCACCGCATGGCCTGCATCGACCCGGGGTTTGGCGTCGACCTTCAGGGAGAGCTTCAGATCCTTGCCGCGCAAAAGCGTCTGGTAGCGTTCGATCAACTCCCTGGCAACTGCCTCTGCGTCACACTCGCCTGGGTGTATCGGCGTGTTGTCGTCCTCCCGCGCCAGGGCCAGCAATGCACCGGAGATTTCACCCATCTCGGCCACCGCCCGACCGATGCGCGCGACGCGCAGTTGGACATGGGGATCGAGATCCGGATCGGAGAGCAGCAGTTCGGTGGCGCCCTTGATCACCGTCAGCGGGGTACGCAGTTCATGGCTGACATCCCCGGTGAATAGTCGTTCACGCTCGATGAAGTCGTGCAGCCTCTGCAGATAGCCGTCGAAATCGGCGGCAAGCTGCTGCACCTCCTGCCAGGGAAAGGCATTCGCTAGGGGCGGAGGAGGGTCGGCTTCTGGTTTGCGTTCGGCAACCCGTTGTACCAGTTCGGTTACCGGTGCAATGGTCCGGCCTGCCAGCCAGCGACCGGCGAATGCCGAGACGACGATGATCATGAGTACGCTGCCCGCGAGCAACAGCAGAAAGCCACGCTCACGCCGCTTCAGTGCGCTGACATCATAGAGGACTGCAAAATGCGTTTTACCCACTTGACGTACCGCCGCCCGGTAGGGAATCCCATCCAGCAGTAGCGCATGGCGTCCCGGTGTCAGCTCGGTTACCACCGTGGGCACCTCGGCAATGGCACTTCCCGGGGTGTAGACGAAGGCGCGGATTGTGGCGGTCCGTTCGGGCAGGGATTGAGGATTGCGGGTGCGTCGCGCCACATAGTCGTCGAGCTCAGCGGTCAGCGTCTCGTCGATCAGTCGCCGCTCCAGATCCTGGGAGGCGAGGTGGATGGTCACCGCCAGCACAAGGCTGATCACGCCACCGAACAGCGCCAGGGTAACGGCAACCCGGTTGCGCAGGCTTCTTTTCGCACCCATGTCTCAGCTAACTCCGAACAGGGTGACTGAAGCCACTGTCATGATCCCTGAGTGCTGACTCGCTGAATGTTACAGAATCCATGGCGGGGTACACTAGCGTTCATTCGGTGTCGCCAATTGATAACCAAAGCCACGCAGGGTGTGGAGCAACGGAACTTCATCGTCCTGGTCCACTGCGCTGCGAAGGGCGTGCATGTGCGTGCGCAGGGCATCACTTTCGGGCGGATTGTCGCCCCAGATTTCACGTTCAAGCTCTTCGCGACGTACCACCCCGGGGGAACGACGCATCAACAATTCAAGAAGGCGCAAGGGTATGGGGCCCAGCTCGAGACGACGACTGCCTCGCTCGACCCGCAGGCGCTCGAGGTCGAAGCGCAGGTCGTCCACCAAGAGATGTCTGCCGGCTTGTTTGCCGCGTCCCCTGCGTGCCAATGCGGTGATCCGTGCTTCGAGCTCAGGCAGGGCAAAGGGCTTGATCATATAGTCGTCTGCACCGCTGCCGAATCCCTCCAGTTTATCCGCCAGGGTATCGCGTGCGGTGAGCATCAGCAGCGGTGTTTCATGGCCCTCGTCGCGCAGGCGTGCACAGACCTCCAGGCCATCCATCCCCGGTAGCATCAGATCGAGGATGATTACGTCGTACTCTCCGGTGAGGGCCATATTCAATCCCGACAGTCCATTGTATGCCAGATCGACGCTGTGGCCGCGTGTCTCGAAGAAATCGCTTAAATTTTCAAGCAGGTCCGGGTTGTCCTCGATCAGTAGCAGATGCATCAAATGTCTATTTTCCGAAAAGAGTGTCTTGCATGCGATATCGCGATCAGTTTCAACATTCTAAGCCCAAACCCGGAAGTAATCATAAGCCGAACTCTAAATCTCGGATGATTGATCGGCTGTGTCAACGATGACAACTTGGCATATGGTGGTTATCCGCTCCTACTCAGACCGTCGATCAGGGTACCTAGCTTCGCCGCCAGTTCGCTGTAGGTCTTGTGCAGCCTGTCCGGGGTCATCTCCCCTGAGTTTCGACTATCATCGAGACGATGTAGCTCTTCACGCAGCTGCGAGAGAATGAGTTGTTGGCGCTCCGAGAGCTGGTTTTGTGCCTTGGTGAGCAGATCCAGGGTGATGTTGAGTTGGAACTGGGTCTCGGCCAGCTCTTTGAGCAGGCGTTTCTCATCTGCGTAGAAGAGTGCAAGGTGATGTTTGGCGCCCATTAAGGAGGGTCTGGCCGGCTGGTAGAAGTCGGGACGTACGGGATTGACAAAAAACACGGTGGCGCCCAACAGCAGCAACAGGGTCAGATGGGGAACAAAGGAGAGCAGTGGTTTGAGATTGAATACGTTAGACTTCATGACTATGGACCTCAATCAGTGTATTGGTGCGTTATCCATCTCATTTGGCATAGACGCATCACTTATGCCATGGGCAAGGATCTTCTCAATGATCGTCGAACAGGCTGGTGCGAGGGATGCTCCTGTATAACGTGACAATTCGATCGGAGCTTGGTTTCGCCGTGAGAGGTAAATAGCATGGAAACGAGTCGGATTATGCTACTGGCAAGAAGTGTATCTTATGGATAAACGAAAATTCATCCCGGTCCTCGTGCTGCTTGGCGGTGTCGTGGCCGGTGGCTGGTATTGGCAACAGTCCCGCCAGGAGTCTTCGGGCGACACCATTATCAAGGTCTACGGCAATATCGATATACGGCTGGTCAACCTCGCCTTCGAAGCCTCAGGGCGTATCCAGGCGATGAAGCTAAACGAGGGGGCCAGGGTGAAGGCCGGAGAGCTGCTTGCCAGACTCGACACGAGACGCCTCGAATTGGCCCGTGATGCGGCCATGGCCAAAGTGGCAGCCCAGCGCGAAGTATTGCGTGAGATGGAGGCGGGTACGCGTCCCGAAGAGATACGAAAGCTGCAAGCCGAATTGGCTGCCGCCCGTACCCAGGCGGGAAACCTGGCGCGCAGCTACCGGCGCATACGCGATCTGGAGCAGCGGGACCTCGCTTCGTCACAGCAGTCGGAGGACGCACGCACTGCCTCCGAGTCTGCTAGGGACAATGTTCGCGCCGTGGAGGCGAGCCTGGCCCTGGCCCAGGCCGGCCCGCGCCAGGAACAGATAGCCGCCGCCAAGGCAACCCTGGCGGCCATGGAAGCGGAGGCCGCGCTGGCACGGAAAAACCTAAAGGATGCCGCGCTGATCGCACCCGCGGATGGCACCATACAGAGTCGCATCCTGGAGCCGGGCGACATGGCATCGCCGCAACGTCCGGTCTACACCCTGGCAATCACAGAACCCCTCTGGGCAAGGGTCTATCTGCCGGAGACCGTCCTCGGCAGGGTGGCGCCCGGTTTGCCCGCCAAACTCCAGACCGACAGCTTTCCCGGCAAGAGATACAGTGGCTGGGTCGGTTATATTTCGCCCAGCGCCGAATTCACCCCAAAGGCGGTACAGACCGAGGATACGCGCACCGATCTGGTCTACCAGGCCCGTGTTTTCGTCTGCAACCCACAGGGCGAACTGCGCCTGGGAATGCCGGTTACGGTGTGGCTCGATCCACAGCAGGAAGCAGCGGTGCAACCGGGTTGCCCGGAGGAAAATGCGAGGTGAACGCAAACCGTAGGCCGGTCCTGGTTGCATCGGATCTGAGCAAGCGCTTCACTGGCGGAGGGCGAAGCGTGCAGGCACTCGAAGGTGTCAGCTTCGAGATCCACTCCGGCGCAGTGAGTGGTCTGATCGGTCCGGATGGGGCGGGTAAGACCACGCTGATGCGCATTGTCGCCGGTCTGCTGCTCCCGCAGAGAGGTGAACTCGAAGCGCTTGGTATGGACGTGGTCCGGGATCCCGAGCAGATACACGCATCCGTGGGTTACATGCCGCAGCGCTTCGGCCTCTACGAAGACCTGTCGGTACAGGAGAACCTCGATCTTTACGCCGATCTGCTGGGGGTCGATCCACAGATGCGGCCCGGGCGTTATCGCGAGCTGCTGGCAATGACCGGCCTGGCCCCCTACACGAAGCGTCTTGCCGGCAAACTCTCCGGTGGCATGAAACAGAAGCTGGGACTCGCCTGCACCCTGGTGCGATCGCCGCGGTTGCTGTTGCTCGACGAACCGACTGTAGGCGTCGATCCGGTCTCGAGGCGGGAGCTCTGGGCTATTGTCTACCGCCTGGTTGAAGAGGAATCGATGAGTGTATTGCTCTCCACCGCCTACCTCGACGAGGCTGAGCGATGCGCCCGGGTCATTCTGTTGCATCAGGGACGGGTCATCGGCGAGGGCGCACCGAGCGATTTTTCGCAATCCCTGCATGGCCACACCTACCAGGTGGAAGTGCCGGAAACACAACGGCGCCGGCTGCAGTCTCGCATCTCGAACCTGCCCGGGGTGACCGATGCCACCTTGCAGGGGGATGAGGTGCGGTTAGTGACCAGGGAGGCCGTCCCCCCTGACCTGTCTGGACTCGGACTCGACCCGTCGGGGCTCAGGGTCGTACCTCCGCGCTTCGAGGATGGATTCGTCGCCATGTTGACCGATGGTCGGGAGAAGCTGACAGAGGTGGGTGCACCCGACGCAGCGGCCAGCCACCAGCGCGGCGAGGAGGACCCGATCATCGTCGAGGGACTGACCCGGCGTTTTGCTGACTTCGTGGCGGTCAATGATCTGAGCTTCCGGGTGCGGGCGGGCGAGGTTTTTGGTCTGCTGGGGGCCAATGGTGCAGGCAAGACCACCACCTTTCGCATGCTGTGCGGCTTGTTGCCGGCCAGTGAAGGTCAGTTGCGTGTAGCGGGCAGGAACCTGCGTCATGCACCTGCCCAGGCAAGGGCCCGTATCGGCTATATGTCGCAGAAATTCTCACTCTACGGCAATCTGACGGTACGCCAGAACCTCGACTTTTTCGCCAACACATATGGTCTGACGGGGCGGCGCAGACAGCGACGTCTGCAGTGGTCTCTGCAGGCGCTTGGGCTGGCGGCCTACGCCGGCTCGGAAAGTGCCGAACTGCCGCTTGGCTACAAGCAACGGCTATCGCTGGCCTGCGCCATGATGCACGAGCCTGACATCCTGTTTCTCGATGAGCCCACCTCCGGCATGGATCCGCTGGCGCGGCGTGAGTTCTGGACCCGTATCAATCAATTGGCGGAAGCGGGAGTGACCGTTCTCATCACCACCCATTTCATGGAGGAGGCGGAGTATTGCGACCGCATCGCAATCATGGCCCAGGGAGAGTTCCTCACCCTGGGCACCCCAAGGGCGATCAAACGGGAACAGAATGGCGCCCCGACCCTTGAAGCGGCCTTCCTGCGCCTGGTGGAGGGGAGGAGTACGGCATGAATCGGCGGGTGATCGGGTTGATTCGCAAAGAGGTGCTGCAGGTGTTGCGCGACCCGAGCAGCATCGCCATCGCCTTTGTGCTGCCGGCGGCGCTGCTTCTGCTGTTCGGTTACGGGGTATCGATGGATGCCAGGGATCTGCGGCTCGGTATCGTCATCGAACAGTCCAGCGCGGAGGCCTCGAGTTTCGCCGCGGCCTTCGGGCAGTCGAGTTACTTCAAACCCCGTCTCTACAACAACCGCCAGCAGGCGCGCCTGGCGTTGCGGGCCAGGCGGCTGGACGGGGTGGTGGTGATGCCGGGGGATTTCGCCGCCCGTCTCAAAGGCGAGCGCAACGCCCCGATACAGCTCATCGTCAACGGTGTCGACGCCAACACGGCGCGACTGATGGAGGGGTATGTGCGCGGTACATGGGAGGGCTGGCTGCAGCGCGAACTCTCCGCTAGTGCCATGCCATTGGCCAAACCGGTGGAGGTGCAACCCAGAATCTGGTTCAACCCGGAGCTGCGCAGCCGTAGCTATCTGGTGCCGGGCCTGGTTGCCATCAACATGACCCTGGTCGGCGCCCTACTAACCGCCCTGGTGATGGCGCGTGAATGGGAGCGGGGTACGATGGAAGCGCTGATCGCGACACCGGTCACCCTGCGCGAGCTCCTGATCGGTAAGATCCTGCCCTATTTCTTTCTCGGTATGGGCGGTATGGGGATCTCGGTCGCCATGGCCATCTGGCAGTTCGACGTGCCACTGCGGGGCTCCCTCTGGCTGCTGCTGCTCTGCTCGGCCATGTTCCTGCTGGTGGCTTTGGGCATGGGGCTGTTGATCTCCGTCGTGGCGCGGAGTCAGTTCGTTGCCGGAATGATCGCCATCGTCACCACCTTCCTGCCGGCTTTCCTGCTCTCCGGTTTTCTGTTCGATATCGATTCGATGCCTGTGGTGGTGCAGGGCATCACCCACCTGGTGGCGGCGCGCTACTTTATCGCGATACTGCAATCCCTCTTCCTGGCAGGCAATATCTCGAGTGTGATCCTGCCCAATACCATGGCATTGGCCCTGATGGGACTGATCTTCTTCGCTCTGGTGCGTAAAAAACTGCATAAACGACTGGAGTAGCCGTGCTGCAACGTATCCTGGCATTGATCATCAAAGAGTTTCTCGCTCTGTTGCGTGATCCGAAAAGCCGCGTGGTTACTTTCGTGCCGCCGCTTATTCAGCTGGTGGTCTTCGGATATGCCGCCTCTTTCGATCTCAATAACGTGCCTTTCGCTGTCTATGATCAGGACCATGGCAAGGCTGCACGGGAACTGGTGGCCGCATTCGAAGGTTCGCCAACCATGCAGTTGGCAACTTTTGCGCAGAGCGAAGACGAGGTAAACGAGCTGATAGACAGTCGTGAAGTGCTGATGGTGTTGCGTCTGGAGCCCCGTTTCACACAACAGCTGGCGACGGGTGGCACCGCCCGTCTGCAGATCCTGCTCGATGGCCGTAACTCCAATACCGCACAAGTGGCGCTCAACTATGCCAGTGAGATAGTGGCTGAATTCAACCAGCGCTGGAGCCGCGATCACGGACTGCAGCAACCACCGGCCAGGCTGGTCATGCGCCCCTGGTATAATCCCAATCTCGAGAGCCGGTGGTTTTTCATTCCCGGGGTGGTGGGTATTCTGTGCCTGGTTGTGACCATGGTAGTGACCGCATTGACCGTGGCCAGAGAGCGGGAACAGGGTACCTTCGATCAACTTCTGGTGACGCCCCTGCGTCCACTGGAGATCCTGATCGGCAAGGCGGCTCCTGCCTTCATCATCGGGACCGTAGAGGCGACTCTGGTGATTCTCATCGGTCACTATTGGTTCGTGGTCCCACTCGTTGGCGACCTGACAGCGCTGTATACGGGGATCGTTCTCTTTGTGCTCGCCGCGATCGGCATTGGCCTCGCGATCTCGTCCTTGGCGCAGACTTTGCAGCAGGCAGTGCTCGGGGCGTTTCTCTTCATGGTACCGGCGGTGATTCTGTCCGGTTTTGCAACGCCCATCGCGAATATGCCCTGGGTGGTGCAACTGCTGACCTATGGGGATCCCTTGCGCTATTTTCTGATCATTTTACGTGGTGTGTTTCTCGAAGGCATGCCGTTGTCGTTGCTCATCGACCAACTCTGGCCGATGGCGCTCATCGCGATTCTTACTCTTGGCGGTTCAGCCTGGCTGTTTAGACATCGTATCTATTGATTTCATTAGGCATGCGGTCGCGTAGGTTTGGCAAAAAACAAACCTGCTCCGAGAAGAGTGAATATCAAGCCGCCGATAAAAGGATACCAAAAGTCATTCCATGACAGAGCGTAATCGACCTGGCTTTGGGCCGGGTCGTCGGGCAGGTAGATGACGCCTACGCTACGTCCTGATATGGGCTTTATCTTGAAGTTTTTATCAACGAGTTCATCGACTTGGTAAAAGGTGAGGGTGGTGACGGATTGGAACTCGCCTTTCGTGGTAGCAAAGCGCACGATCAGATCATAGGTTTCGATAGATCCCGGCAGGGATCCACTCATGTTGTTATAGCGGGAATGGTGGATAGGTTTGGTGCCTGCGGGTATCGCTTTTATGATTTGTCCACTTGTATACTCGCCAAACAGCTTAAGCTGGATATGGTGTCGCGCACCATATAACATCGCGGTTGATGTGAGCGCGCCAATGATCAGTAATACTGACGCGATTATTTTTCGGGCCACGAAAAACGATTCTCTCGATCGTCTTAGCCAAGCGCTTCGAGATCCCGTTGCAGCAATTCTTCATCGGCGATATTCAGTTCAATCAGGCGGCGCAACAGGGTGATGCTTTCCATGTCGATTGTCCTGCACAGAACCCCGATGTGCTGATTCTCCTCATGTGCTACAACCGCATGCATGGTGATAACGGCGTCGTCCTCATTGAGCATGACCTCGATGCTGACATCCTCACCCTTCATCGCAGACCAGTCGGCGGGAGTCTTGAGAAGAGCCCCTTTGAAGGAGATATCGATGAGGCTGGTGTGATAGCTGGCCTGTTTGCTGACAATGTTGGCAGGGGCTTCGAATAGAATGCGCTGAAAGCGTCGGCGTTCGTTGCTTCGTAGGTCACTCATGTCGCTTATGTGCTCCGGTAACACTCATCCAAACGTTTCCACCGGCCCGCCAAGGCATCGTGTACGTCTTTTGCTATTGTGCCTTATTCGTGCATTTTCAGATCTGACCGGGCCAACTGGATGAGTGATGACAGGCCCTAGTCGTGAAACTGCATCTGCGTTCCGCCAACGTCGATGATATCACCATCCGACAGCAGTTGGGCCTGCTCGCCAATCGGCTTGCGGTTGATGCTGGGAGGATTCGGCCCTTCGAGAAACGAGATGAAATAGCCGGCTTCCCTGCGTGTGATCATCGCGCAGTCGCCGCCGGCATGGCCTATCCGCGTCATGTTCCTTTTCAAAGGGATTATGCGTCCGAAATTGTCCCCGTTGATGATCTGGAGTATGCCTGACTTTGGCATGCCCTCGTCGCTGGCCTTTTGCCCGCTTTCGTCCGATTCCTGATTTTCCGCGACCGCCTGGCTCAGATCGGTGCCCAGGTCCATAACGTCCTCGGCGAAGGTGAGCGTATGTTTGCCGACCTGGATGACGTCGCCATGGCTGAGAGTGGTCTCTTCGGCTTTTTCGTGATTGACCAGGATGGGAAAGGCCTCATCCATAGCCTTGAGCCGATAGCTATGGTCATCAGCGCGTGTGATCACGACCTGCAATGGGGCGATTGCAAGGCTGTCTATCGAGATCGTGCAATCCTCATCGCGCCCGATCCGGGTCTTTTCATCCTCGATGTGAAAGACATCGATCACGCGACCTTTGAATGAGAGGGTAAGTTTCGCCATTGAATTGTCTTAGATTCAACCTGTACAAAGCTTAGTATATACCCAGATTTGTTGATAAAACCATATCAGGATCACTCTTCCACATAGGATCAATTGCCGATCTGTGCCGTTAGTGGATCTGGCTTGTCCGGGAGCGCCTCGACAGAGGGCGGAGGGGCAGGGAATCTCCCTTTGGCGAGTCACAGGCGGTGGAAATATCGGCACTTAATGCAAGCTTAAGTAAAGTAAGCATGTTTCTCCAGCTGAGCTGAAGACTTTCTGCATTATATTTAATAATAACAATGTTTTATTTTAAAGTCTTAAGTACGAATATTGGATCGACGAATTTTTGACATTTTGCAGAAATACTGCTTAACTTCGCTGAAGCCATGAAATTTTAGCGGCATGTCAAATCGACCCGTTTTTATGGGTAAAACGAAAGTAATAAGCCCTGTGTTTCCAAATCTGTGTATCTATCTTATCGATCAGGATCCTGAACGGCGAAACTATCTGGATCATATCCTCGACTTTGTCGAAGGCGAATTGCGTGTGATTACGGATCTGTCCGAGATCGAACTCTCATCCACAGAGAAAGGGAGCCCATGCGTCTCTGTTTTCCTTGGTGTCGATCTGGATTTGGATCAACAACTGACGATTGCGCGAAAGTTACAGGATGAGTTTCCCGGTCTGTCTGCTTTTCAGCTCTATGACGAATCCAGCGGCCTCCCGGAAAAACTCGAAGGCTGTGACAATGTGCTGGGCAGCTTCAGGATACCGAGTGTCTATGACGATCTGATGGCTCTGACCCACAAAGCCCAGGTCTATCAGGAGTTGAAGACATCGGATGCCCAGACTTCACGCCCAGTCGAACTCTTCCGCAGTCTGTCCGGCAGCAGCAGAGCGACCAGACGGGTCAACAAGATGATCGAGCAGGTGGCGGACTCCGAGGCGACGGTACTGATTCTGGGCGAGTCGGGTACCGGCAAGGAGGTGGTTGCCCGCAAGCTGCATTTCCACTCCGTGAGACGTGGTAAACCGTTCGTTCCCGTCAATTGCGGTGCGATTCCCGGCGATCTGCTCGAGAGTGAACTGTTCGGCCATGAAAAAGGGGCGTTTACCGGCGCCATCAGTGCGCGTCAGGGACGTTTCGAGATGGCCGAGGGGGGTACTTTGTTCCTGGATGAAATCGGCGATATGAGTATGCCGATGCAGGTCAAGCTGTTGCGGGTGCTGCAGGAGAGAACCTTCGAAAGGGTCGGTAGCAACAGGACCATACCCTGCAATGTCCGCATCATCGCGGCGACTCACAGGAACCTCGAGGCTGCGATAAAGAGCGGTGATTTCCGCGAGGACCTCTACTATCGACTCAATGTCTTTCCCATTGAGATGCCGCCACTTCGGAATCGCGTGGAGGATATCCCGGTATTGGTGAACGACCTGATCCACCGTATAGAGAATGAGAAACGGGGATCGGTCAGGTTGACACCGGCCGCGATCGCCGCCCTCAGCCACTATCGCTGGCCGGGCAATGTGAGGGAATTGGCCAATCTCATCGAGCGGCTTGCCATTCTGCATCCCTACGGTGTAGTCGACGTGGGCGAGCTGCCGGATAAGTTTCGTCCTGCCGGGGAACTGCACGACACCCTGCAACTGCCGCAAGTCACCCTTGAAGGTGATGAGCCGGGTACCACTATCAACGCCCCGCGTCTTCCCAACGATGGACTCGACCTCAAGGCGCATCTGAACTCACTCGAACAGAGCCTGATTCAGCAGGCCCTGGATGAGTCGGACGGGATTGTGGCTCATGCCGCAAAGCGCCTGCACATGCGACGTACGACACTGGTGGAAAAGCTGCGCAAATACGGTCTTCAGCGTCATACCGAGTCGCCGGGAATTTGACGCACATTCAAGTCAATCCTTATAACTATCTGAAAAATAAAACAAATCATTTTCGGCATGCATATTGCAATGTTGATGTTGTGAAACCACAACAGACGACAGAGGCCGAAACAGGTGTCACTCAAGCCATCACTTGCCGATAGACAGCATGCCCTGGAATCCGCTTTTCAGCTCTTCAATCAGCTCTCCGAGGAGCTGACCGGTTCCTATCAGCAGCTGCAGGCGCAGGTTCTCGAGTTGAGCCGGGAGCTCGCTTCGGCACGCAGTGAGCGCATGGTGCAGCTAGCCGAAAAGGAGCGTCTCGCCGATCGTCTTGAAAAGTTGCTCGAGACCCTGCCGGCGGCGGTCATCGTACTGGATGGCGAGGAGCGCGTGCGGGAGTTCAATCCAGCGGCGGTGCGTCTGCTTGGCATGCTTCAGGATCTTGATTCATGGCCTGAAGTCATGCGTGCCAGGGCCGTCGCAGGAGATCTGACCGGGAGTGAACTGCGGCTGCGTAACGGCCGTCTGCTGACCCTCTCGTCGAGTCAGCTCGAACAGGTTCCGGGGCGTATCCTGGTACTGCTCGATGTGACTGAGACACGCAGGCTGCAGGAGCGACTCAATCGGCGTGAACGACTGAGCGCGATGGGCGAAATGTCCGCACAACTGGCCCATCAGATGAGAACCCCCCTGAGTACGGCGCTGCTCTACGTATCACACCTGGCCAATGACCAGCTGGATCGGGAGAAACGTCATCAGTTCACCGCCAAGCTACGCGAGCGTCTTCAGCACATGGAGCGTCAAATTCATGACATCCTGCTTTTCGCCCGAGGCGCCGATGCCGGTCAAACACGGATCTCACTGAGTGATCTGGTGGGTAAATTCAGCATCGGTGTCGATCCGGAGATGAAGGATGCAGGAGTTGAACTGGAGATCGACGACCAGAGCAATGGACGAGCCATCATGGTCGGCCGGGAGGATGCATTGCTGGGGGTGCTGAGCAATCTGCTGGAAAACGCTGTGCAGCAGGGTGCCCGCAGGGTGCGGCTTTCGCTGCGCGTGGATTCGGAAATCGAACTGGATGTGGATGATGACGGCAGCGGGGTTCCCGATGAACTGCAACAGCGTATCTTCGATCCCTTTTTCACGACCCGCAACAGCGGCACCGGGCTGGGCCTCGCCGTGGTGCAGAACCTGGTGTTGAACCACTGTGGCGAGATCAGCTGCGGAGAATCGGATAGCGGCGGCGCTCTTTTTCATCTGCGCTTCCCATTGGCCTTGAGAAGGGACGTTGTGGAACAAAAGACGATGATTGAACGGAGATCCGTATCAGAACACTTTCCTGCAATGAGGAGCCTGTCATGAGTCTAGCGACGGTGCTGATAGTTGAAGATGACCCCTCCCTTCGGGAAGCATTGAGCGACACCCTGGAGCTTGCCGGCTATCCGGTATGTGTGGCGCAAGAGGGAGGTGCTGCCCTGGAGGTGCTGCAGCAGCAGCGGTCGGTCGGTATGGTCATCAGTGATGTTCAGATGCAACCGATGGACGGTCACAGCCTGTTACGAAAGATCAGGGAGAAGTATGCCGAGTTGCCGGTGCTGTTGATGACCGCCTACGGCACCATAGAGAAGGCGGTGATGGCGATGCATGATGGTGCCGTCGACTATCTCGCGAAACCCTTCGAGGCGGAGGTCCTGGTGAGCAAGGTCGCCAGCCATATCCGCCCACCCGCCGAAGATATGAATCAGGGTCCGGTTGCCGAGGATCTGCGCAGCCGGGAGGTACTCGAGCTGGCGCGTCGAGTCGCGCGCAGTGAAGCCACTGTGCTGCTGCATGGTGAAAGCGGAACCGGCAAAGAGGTGTTCGCCCGATATATTCACCAATACTCGAATCGTGCCGAAGGCCCCTTTGTCGCTATCAACTGTGCCGCGATTCCGGAAAACATGCTCGAAGCCGTGCTCTTCGGCTATGAGAAGGGGGCTTTCACCGGCGCCTATCAGGCGACAGCCGGCAAATTCGAACAGGCCCAGGGTGGCACCCTGCTGCTAGATGAGATTTCCGAAATGAGCCTGGCACTGCAGGCCAAGCTGCTGCGTGTGCTGCAGGAGAAAGAGCTCGAACGTCTGGGTGGCCGCAAACTGGTCGAACTGGATGTCAGGGTTCTGGCGACCACCAACCGCAAACTGCGTGAAGAGGTCTCCGCCGGGCGCTTTCGCGAAGATCTGTTCTATCGCCTGAATGTCTTTCCGCTGAGTCTGCCACCCCTGCGTGAACGCCCCCGGGATATTTTGCCCCTGGCGCGCCATCTGCTGCGCCAGAGCGTGCGCACCGGACAGGCTCTGCCGGATTTCAGCGACGAGGCCAAACAGCGCCTGCTGGCTCACAGCTGGCCGGGCAACGTCCGCGAACTCGACAACCTGATGCAACGGGCGCTGATCCTCGACAGCGATGGAGTGATCGATGTGGATGAACTCAGCTTTGAGAGTGAGGGGACGGAATCGACCCCGGCGCAGGCGCTACAGCGCACCCATCCGGGACGCCTGCCCGAGGACCTTCGCTCTGTGGAGGAACAGATGATCCTGGATGCATTGGAGTCGGGGCGCGGCAGTCGTAAGGAAGTCGCCAGCCGTCTCGGGATCAGTGAACGGACACTGCGCTACAAGATCGCGCGTATGCGTGAGGCAGGCGTGGCCATCCCAGGTTGAGATGGTATGAATAGTGCGTGCCATTGGTGTGTTGTTGAAAAAACGGGATATGAACGATGAGTAATAACATGAACATTGATCAAGTCCTGGCCCAGATGCGGGTGATGTCAGCCCAGGCCGCCAATAAGTCGTCTCAGACCTCTGAGAGTTCCGGGGCTGATTTTGGTGATCTCCTGAAGCAGTCGATCGACCATGTCAATTCAGCGCAGCAGGAAGCCAGCGCCCTGCGCAGCGCCTTCGAGCGTGGCGAGGGGGAGATGGATCTGGCCCAGGTGATGATAGCGGCGCAGAAATCGTCTCTCTCCTTCGAGGCCATGGTGCAGGTGCGTAACAAACTCGTTGAAGCATATAAAGACATTATGAACATGCCAATTTAAGTTACTAATAAAGAAGGCAAAAAATGGCAACGACAGCAACCGAGACAAGCACGGAACTTCAGCTGGGGCATAGACTCCAGGACAATCCCATTCTGCGCCAGATCGGGGTGATGGTGGGGATTGTGGCGAGCGTCGCACTGGGTGTGACCATGGTGATGTGGACCTGGGAACCGAGCTACAGTCCGCTCTATGGCAACCTCTCGCAGAAGGATGCCGTGGAGATCGCCCAGGCACTGCAGCAGGCCGGTATCGAATATGAGATCGATCAGAGCAACGGCATCGTGATGGTCCCCAGCGGCGAACTGCAGGAGGCGCGGATGAAACTTGCCGGCCAGGGATTGCCGCATACGGATTCGACCGGTTTCGAGCTGATGCAGGAGGACCCCGGATTTTCCACCAGCCGTCTGGCCGAATCGGCACGCTATCAGCGCGCGATAGAGGGTGAACTCGCACGCTCCATCATGACTCTGGCGAATGTCGAGAGCGCCAGGGTTCATCTGGCGAATCCAAAGCAGTCGGTATTCATACGCAAGCGCAAATTCCCCAGTGCTTCGGTGGTGTTGAAACTCTATTCCGGACGCAACCTGGAGAAAGGGCAGGTCGAGGCGATCACCCATCTGGTCGCATCCAGCGTTCCGGAGCTCGAAGCCTCCAAGGTCACCGTGGTCGACCATAAGGGGCGTCTGTTGAGCAGCAAGGATGATTCAACCGAAATGGGGAAGAGCAACAGCCAGTTCGAATACACACGGGAACTGGAGAATCACTACAAGCAGCGCATCGAGGATATTCTCGCGCCTGTGGTGGGACGGGAGAATCTGCGTGCGGAGGTCACAGCGGATGTCGACTTCACCTATATCGAAAAGACTCATGAGTTTTTCAATCCGGATGCCACTGCCCTGAGATCCGAGCAGGTGAACGAGCAGAAATCCCTGTTGAACGAGATTCAAGGTGTGCCGGGTGCCCTCACCAATCAACCTCCGGCAGCCGCCACTTCGCCGCAAATCGCCGGTGCCGGCGCATCGACCGAGGCGGGAACGCCCGTCAACAGCAGCAAAAGGGCGACGCGCAATTACGAGCTGGACAAGACGGTCAGCCATACCCGCCTGCCCAGCAGCCGCCTGCGCCGGCTCTCCGTCGCCGTGGTCGTAAACCATCGCTACCGCACCACGGAAGATGGCGCCCTCGAGCCGATAGAGCGCACCGCAGAGGAGATAACCCGTATCTCCAACCTGGTGAAGGAGGCGATAGGCTACGATCTTCAGCGTGGTGACAGCGTGCAGGTCATCAATGACGCATTCTATGTCCCGGCCCCCCCTGAACCTTTGCCGGAAGTCGCGATGTGGGAAGAGGCATGGTTCTGGGACAAGGTGCTCAAGTTTAGTGGCCTTATTCTGGTCCCGCTACTACTCTTTGGAGTATTGAAGCCGGTTATGACCCGTCTCACCAAGCAGGCGGCGGTGGTGCCCATGCGCGAAGGCATGATGGCCGCAGCAGCAGGTGGTGCCAGGGGCGGGCAGGAAGCCGGCGCCGGATTTCCCGGTGGCGAGATGATGGGCGCCTTGAGCGATGATGACGTATCCCTTCATCTTCCCGGGCCGCGCAGCTATGAAAAGACCCTGGATGCCGCGCGCAATATGATCGAGGAGGATCCCAAGCGGGTGGCTCAAGTCGTCAGAAAGTGGATCTCAGAAGATGGCAGATAAGCAGGTAGCAAAACCCCAGCAGGCCGCACCCGAAGAGAACAAGGAGGTTGCCAAGATCGGTGGCGTCTCTCGTGCTGCAATTCTGCTGCTTGCCCTGGGGGAGAAGGATGCCGCTGAACTGTTGCGGCATATGGGACCAAAAGAGGTGCAGGACGTAGGTCTGGCGATGGCCACCCTGACCGATGTCACCACCGATCAAATGGAAGCCGTGATGCGTCATTTCGTCTCCACCCTGGAGAAACAGACCGCACTGGGACTCGGCTCCGATGAGTATATCCGCAACATGTTGACCAATGCCCTGGGTGAAGACAAGGCCGGCGGCGTGATAGACCGCATTCTGCTCGGGCGCAACAGCAAAGGTCTTGAACAGTTGAAATGGATGGATCCAAGAGCTATCGCGGAGCTTATCCGGCTCGAGCACCCGCAGATCATAGCAATCGTGCTCTCGTTTCTGGAGGCGGATCAGGCGGCCCAGGTGGTCAGCCAGTTCCCCGAAAGGGTGCGCACGGATGTGGTTATGCGCATTGCTACCCTGGACGGCATCCAGCCGGCCGCGTTGCAGGAACTCGATGAGATCCTGGAAAAGCAGTTTTCCGGTGCCACCAACGTGAAATCGTCCAGCCTGGGTGGCATCAAGACCGCCGCGGAGATTCTCAACATGCTCGATGGCGCGGTGGAGAGCAAGCTGATGGAAGAGATCATCGAAATCGACAACGACCTGGGGCAGGAGCTCCAGGACAATATGTTTGTCTTCGAGAATCTCATTGACGTAGATGACAGGGGTATCCAGAGCCTGCTGCGCGAAGTCAGTACGGAACAGTTGCTGCTGGCCATGCGCGGTGCCGATGAAGTGCTGAAAGAGAAGATTTTCAAGAATATGTCGAAACGCGCGGCAGAGATGTTGAAGGATGACCTCGAGGCCGCTCCACCCGCGAAGTTGAGTGACGTCGAAGCCGCCCAGAAAGAGATTCTCGTGGTCGCGCGACGCCTGGCGGATGCCGGTGAGATAATGCTCGGAGGCGGTGGTGAAGAATTCGTCTAAGTCCGACAAAGCTACCGATAGCGCTCAGGTGGTGCAGTGGCTGCCACCCGAGATGAGCGATGGCAAAGTCGGTCCGCAACGTATCCTGCAACCCCCGGGCGCGCCTCCCACCGCAGCCGCCTTGGAGGAGATACAGAAGCAGGCCTATGAAGAGGGCTTCGAGAAGGGTAAGCAGGATGGATTCGAGTTTGGCCACAAGGAGGGACTGGCACAGGCTCAGCGTGACCTCCAGCACTACAGTGCACATCTCGATAGACTGCTCTCCCATTTCGAGCAGCCGCTGAAGGATCTCGATGACCAGATTGAAAATGAGCTGTTGAACCTGGTCATCGCAATTGTCAAACAACTGCTGCGCCGCGAGGTGAAGAGCGATCCGAATCTGATTGTCGGCGTGGTTCGTGAAGCGCTGTCGGTACTGCCTGTCGCTTCGAACAACGTGCGACTGCTGCTGCATCCGGAGGATGCGGAGCTGATCCGCGAAGTCTATGCCCTGGGCGACAACGAAGTGGGCTGGAACCTGATCGAGGATCCGGTGATCAATCGCGGCGGCTGCAAGGTGGTGACCGATACATCCCAGATCGATGGCACACTGGAATCCCGACTGGCGGCCCTGATCGCACCTTTGCTGGCTAGTGCGCGTGCGCTCGACGGCCAATCCGACGAGTAGTCTCAGATGATTGATGAACCCTTGGGTAAACAACGGCAAGCGATCTGGGCGCAAAGACTGCGTCAGTATCAGGCTCGTCTTGGCGATGACCGAGGCCTGGTGGTCGAGGGTCGGTTGACCCGTATGGTCGGCTTGACCCTGGAGGCGATAGGCTGCCGTGCAGCCATCGGCGGACAGTGTGATGTTGTCAGCAGCAACGGAACCCATATCGAAGCTGAAGTGGTCGGGTTTGGTGAAGAGAGTCTGTATCTGATGCCGACCGGTGATATCCAGGGCCTGGAGCAGGGGGCGCGTGTCATCCCCACAGGGCGGGTCTGTGAAGCCGTCGTGGGCGAACAGCTACTCGGACGTGTCATCGATGGTGCAGGCAAGCCCCTGGACGGACTCGGTGCGCTGCATACCGATGAGCGCCGTCCGCTGACCGGCAGGACTTTCAATCCCCTGGCGAGAACACCGATCCGTGAACCCCTGGATGTGGGGGTGCGTGCCATCAACGCCCTGCTCAGTGTCGGGCGTGGACAGCGCCTGGGCCTGTTTGCCGGATCAGGTGTCGGCAAGAGTGTCCTGCTGGGAATGATGACACGCTATACCAATGCGGATGTCACGGTGGTGGGGTTGATCGGCGAGCGCGGCCGGGAGGTCAAGGAGTTCGTCGAGAATATTCTTGGCAAGGAGGGGCTGAAGCGGGCGGTGGTCGTTGCCGTGCCCGCCGACAATCCACCCTTGCGGCGCATGCATGGCGCCATGCTGGCTACCAGCATTGCGGAGAGCTTTCGTGAGCAGGGTAAGCATGTATTACTGCTGATGGACTCCCTGACGCGTTTTGCCCAGGCGCAGCGCGAGATCGCCCTTGCGATTCACGAACCCCCGGCCACCAAGGGCTATCCACCCTCGGTCTTCGCCAAGATGCCGCAGCTGGTCGAGAGAGCGGGGAACGGAGACAAGGGCGGTGGCTCGATCACTGCCTTCTACACCGTGCTCACCGAGGGTGACGACCAGAATGATCCCATTGCCGATGCGGCGCGGGCGATACTCGATGGTCACTTCGTGCTGTCGCGCCGTCTCGCCGATGCCGGCCACTATCCCGCTATCGATATCGAGGCATCGATCAGCCGTGCAATGAATGACGTTACGAGTTACAGTCATCAGGAAGCCGCGCGCTCGTTCAAGCATCTATACTCGGTGTATCAGCAGAATAGGGATTTGATCAGTGTCGGTGCCTATGAGGCCGGTAGTGACGAGAATATCGATATTGCCATCTCCGCGATGCCGGCGTTGAGCCGTTTTCTACGCCAGGATATGCACACGCGCGTTACCCTCGAGCAGAGCCTGGAGGATCTCGAAGCCCTGTTTCCCGCAGAGGATGCCGATGAAACAGACGTAGTGGAAGGGCTCAATCTGCCACAGCGCATGGAACACTAACTGGTTAATTGAATATGTCACCATCAAAAAGACTTAAACCTGTACAGCGATTTGCTCACTCCAAGGAGCAGAAAGCCGCGCGCACCATGGGGCAGGCCAGAAAAAACCTGGAGCAGGAAGAGGCCAAGCTGGAGCAGTTGAAAAGCTATCATCAGGAGTATCTGGAACGTTTCAGGCAGATGGCGGGAGAGGGGATGAGCTCAACCCAGTTACAGGAGTACCGCGCATTTCTCGCCAAGCTGGACGAGGCAGTGAATCAGCAGCAGAAAGTAGTGGCAGCGAGCATGGTCAGCCACAGCAGTTCAAAGGATCAATGGAGACAGAAGCACAGTCGCACACAAGCACTCAACAAGGCTGTCGACCGGTTCCGTGAACAGGAAAAAAAAGTCGCCGACAGGCAGGAGCAGAAAGAGAGTGATGAACACTCATTAAGGGAAAAATAATCTTGCTCCACTGAATGCCAGCTGATTACCCATCCTGCTCAGCCATTCGATTTCAGTCCGCAAATGAACGCGAATAAACGCTAATAGAACTGTCTTCCGGTTACCTGAGTACCCACTTTGCTCAGCCGTTGAATCAGCGAACCTAATAAGTTTTGAGTTTTTAAGCTGTGGTGTGCGCTTTGCGCACAGTGTATTTGTGCCCCCTCTCCCTGGTCATCTCCCCAAGGGGAGAGAGGGCCAGGGAGAGGGGGGCTGAAGATCCGTGAATGCGATGAACACATCCACTCAAAACCAAAAACTCATAACTTAAAACTTTTCATAGAGATCCATGATTCTCACAACTCTCCTTTCATGGCGAGAAAGATGGGTAACCAGGAAACCAAACAGGGTTGCTGATTCGATGGCCGGGCAAAGCGATCAAGTCAGCTAGGGTATGACCACGCCATGGATCGGGCCTGAAGGAGTATGGCAGATGCAGTAGTCACCCACTTTGGCCCGTCTGCTCATGGGACAGATTCCAGAATAGATCGCGCATTTGCGGCTGCGTTGCTCCTGATCGGCTGACTGAGAGCTGTATCGCTTCGTATGCGTGGTTGTAGTGGTACTGTCCTTCTTCAGCGCCTGCTCCTTGTAAGATTCGGCATGCAGTGGCATGGCAGAAAGCGTCACCAGTATCAGAAGGGTAGGTATAAGCGCATTGTTCATTTATTAAACTTCCTTTGTTGTTGCAAATTTTCAAGAGATATCGGCATAACCTGGCGGCAGCTTGCCGGAAAGCAGGTATGCGAAGGCAATCACCTCGGCGACGGCGCGATAGAGCGATTCCGGTATCTCGTCGCCGAGCGGAATCTGTGCGAGCAGGGCAGCCAGCTCAGCGTCTTCATGCAGAGGAACATCGTTTTCCTGTGCCAATGCGAGGATCCTGTTCGCCAGCTCGCCACGTCCCTTGGCGGTCAGTCGAGGCGCATTTTCACCATCATATTTCAGGGCGATGGCGAGATCGGACTCTTTGGGCTGATAATAATCCGTCATGCCTTTTCATTCAGCAGCGACTGTTCGCTGGGCAGTTCGTTTTCAATATTGGCCGTCCCCTGGAAGGCTTCCAGTTTGTCGACCGTCAGTCCGCTCGACTCAAGCCCGCTGCGCAGCCGGTGAAGATGCCTGTTGACCAGTTCCGCCGTCCCAGCCTGTTGCGACCAGATGATGGTCGAGAGGCTGTCACCGATGAGCGTGAGCTTGACTCTCATCGGGCCCAGAGGGTCGAGATTCATATGCAGTGTCAGATTCCAGGTGGATTCCATTTTGCCACGCTTGTTGGCGTTGTCACGTTCAATTCTGAAATGAAACAGATCAAAGTTATTGTCCTGACGTATGGGGAGTTCAAACTGCCATACCTGCCGCGGGCTGTCGTCTGCCGGCAGCGAGCTCAACTGGTTTGTCTGAACCCGCGCAACAGCGCTGTCCAACTGTTTAAACAGGTCGAGCAGAAGCCTGGTGGTTGTATTCGTTTCCCGTCCTGGTTCCGCCTGCGCCAGCGCAGCGGATGGCTTTTCCGGGACCGATGGCTGTGCAGGATTCATGGGCTGCTGCTGATGCTGGGGAGAGATTCGATTGGCCGGGTCCGGCGAACTGCTTATCAATGGTTTGATCAACCCGATGAGTCGCAGCAGGTTGAGCTTGAAGTCGTTGCCTTCGACCTGGCGGTTGATCAGCATGGCTTCCGTTTGAGTACCGCTGAGCTGCAGCGCCTGCGGCAACCGGGTCTTGAATCCGGGGTCATCCAACGGAATGATTCGTTGCAAGAGGTTCAACACCGCCTGTTTGACCGGCTGCGGCAGCGTTTCAACGGCGCGCTTTGAGTCGGAAGCTACCTGGGAGTCGGAGGCGACCCGGGAGTCGGCGGCAACCTGGGTCAGTAGCCTGAACAGCCTGGGGAGGGGCTGCTGCCGGGGCAGTACCTGTTTGAGGGCGGCCGATTTCATCTCCTCCAGATTGGGAAGTGTAACGACGCGTAATTCGGGGAGCTTTCCTGTCTTCTCTACCTGCAGGGTCAGCCTCTGGCCGGCAGGCACGCTTAGTTTGGTTTGGGCGATCAGTCGAGTTACACCGATTTGCAGACGAACGGTGCCGTCGATATTTTCACTCAATGCGGTACCTTGCAGGATCTGGCCAGGCTGCAGTCGCTGCAATAGGGATTTGCCCGCATCGATCTTCGGTAGTGGAAGTACGATCTTTGTGCCGGATATCTCCATATCGAAATTGCCGATGGCTATGACTCTATTTTACAAAACTCCAGCTACCATTATATGCGAGCATGCAAGACGATGTTCATTTCTTTGTGCATCAGCCGATAGCAACAATAACAGGGTAAAAGATGAATATATGATGCAAAATCAGGACGATAACAAGCCGGATAGCTGGTTCGTCAAACGCGACGGATTGGTATTGGGACCGCTTGCCAGCGCCAGGGTACGCCACCTCCTGCTGGATGGCGAGCTTGAGCTAGGCGACCAGATAAGTCCTGATAAACACACCTGGAAGGCGATCGGCGATCTGCCGAATGTGGTGCCGTTGCAACTGAGGGCACAAGCGGGGGATAGGGAGGCTCAGGCGAAGATTGCCGAGCGTGAAAGGGTGCGGGCAAAGGATAACGAGGAGGAGAACCGTTTTCCATTGCGCACCTTGGTGATTTCACTCACGATCATCGCTATCTTCATCACCCTTTCCGTCTGGTATGGTATGCCGAAGGAGAGCGAAAGCTCGCTTTGCGATGCGCCACCCGCTCCCGGAGTGATCTGGCGAAACTGCCGGTTCGGGGATCTTGACCTTGGCGACGCCAGTCTTGCGGGCGCCAATCTGAACAGCACCGTACTTCGCGGGGCGAATCTGAAAGCCACGGACCTGCGCCGCGCCGATATTCGCTATGCCGATCTCAGCTACGCCGATCTGCGCCATACACAACTGCAAGCGGCCGTCCTGGTGGGGGCCAATCTGCAGTTCGCCGATCTCGGTGGCGCCGATTTGAGTCAGGCCGATCTTCGTTTCGCCGACTTGTCCAATAGCAGAATAGATGATGCCAGGCTGCAGGGCGCAAGACTGCAAGGGGCTCTATGGCTGAATGGCAGGAGCTGTGGGGCCGAATCGATCGGGAAATGCGAGTTCGATGGCGGGAAATAGGTACTCATGGAGCGGCAAGGACGTATACGGAAGATTCACCGCAGACGGCGGAGTCTGAATCGCGATTTGAACTCCGAAACTTGAGTTACAAAGGCCATTGGCGTGGATTCGTGGTAACTTGCGTCCATTCGCGGTTTTTCTTGGCGGGTCAGGTGTCGCTGAACGACTCTGTCTCATAGCGGTAGACTTCGAGTGTGCTGGACCAGTAGCCGGGGGGCAGCCCCGCTTTCTGTTTAAGATGCGCGAGGAAACTGCGGGTGTCGGGGAGGGACTCCCATACCGAAGGCAGAAAGGTACCGCGGTGTCGCCCCTCCACCAGGATCAACCCATCCACCGAAGGCCTGATTTTCGACTCCAGTTCCGCCTCCGAATCGAAGCTGATTGGCTCGGCCGGTGTCAGCACGGAGATATGGATCTCGAGACGGTCGCGCTCAGCCCTCGACAACGGAGCGAACCTTGGATCCCTGAAGGCGGCGGCATAGGCGTTTTCGGCGACATCCTCCACAATCGGCAGTTGCGCCTCCAGGTGTCCGATGCATCCCCTCAGCTCTGCGTCCAGCAACAGGGTAACGAAGCATGCGCGTACTCGGCGCAGTTGCATTGGGAAATCCTCGGCATCGACCCTCAGTGGCTCACCCTGTTCGAGTCCATGATCAATGGCTCGCGCAGCGATCTCCAGCAGGGTGGCTCTGTGTGCCGGCGTAAACTCTGAATGCGGTGTATGGATCATGCAAGCCTACCCCATATGTTCCATTTGCCCTCCGCTCCCAATAGTAACCATGGTTAAAAACCGGGCAAATAGCAACCCATGACCGGGATGTCGCTTACTTATACCATCCAGGGTCTGGATAACTGCTCCGTGGTTCGCCATAATCCGCACCTCATTTCATCCAACGGTATCTGCAATGTGGTTTAAAAATCTCAGGATCTATCTGCTGCAACAACCCTTCAACCTATCTCAGGAGGCGTTGGCCGCAAAGTTGGATTCCAAGCGCTTTCAGCCATGCGAAAGCCTCGACCTGGTCGGTATGGGGTGGGATTCGCCGCTGGGCCGCAACTCGGATATGCTGGTGCATGAGGCCACCGGTTGTCAGATGATCTGCGCCCGTCGGGAGGAAAAGCTGCTGCCGGCGGCGGTTGTCAACGAGATCGTTGAAGAGAAGGTGGACCAGATCCAGCAGGAGGAGGGTCGAAAGGTCGCGCGCAAAGAGCGCAGCGAACTGCGCGATGATATATTCCACCAGTTGCTGCCCAAGGCGTTCAGCCGTTTTACCCGGCACTACGCCATGATAGACAAGCAGCAGGGTTGGATAGTGGTCGACGCGGCCAGTGCCAACAAGGCGGAAGCCGTTATAACGCTGCTTCGAGATACCCTTGGCAGTCTGCCGGTGAAGCCCCTGGAAGTCACGATTTCACCCGCGCATGTGATGACGGAATGGTTGAAGAATCCCGATCAATCCAAAGACTTTACTCTGTTGGACAGTTGTGAACTCCAGGATCGCAGTGATGAAGCGAGTGTGCTTCGCTGCAAGGGACAGGATCTCTCGGCGGCTGAGATCGTGGCACATATCGATGCCGGCAAGACGGTGGTCAAACTCGCCATCGAGTGGGACCAACGCCTGTCCTGCGTGATCGATGAGGATATGTCCGTGAAACGCCTGAGATTTCTCGATCTGATCCAGGAACAGGCTGCGGATTATCAGGTTGAGAGCGATGCCGATATTTTCGACGCGCATTTCACCCTGATGAGCCTGGAGTTTCGTCGCTTTCTACCCCGCTTGTTCACCCTTTTCGGGGGGGTGGTCCAGGCTGACGCGTAGTCCCTCGGATGGCTGCCAAATATCCACATGTGCCCAGCTGATTTCCCATGTCCGAGACCGGGACGGGTTGTCCCGTCCGGGGCCGGGTCTGAGCCGTTTGCGAAATAATCAGCAATAACCCGATTTTTATTAGGGTTTATTGACCTGGGTCAATGTCTGTACGGCACAGACTCATTAACCTCTCTCTACGCTCACGGTTGGTCGTTTCCGTGTTAAGCGCTAGTCTGGCGGGGACTGTGACCCATCTGCCTCCAGGGTCCTTCCCCGCCTGTTTTTTCCTCATCCATAGTCGTAGTAGTCCATAAACCACTTCGCGAAGGCCGCGACACCGTCTTCCAGCCTGGTATCCGGCTTGTAACCCGTCTCCGCGATCAGATCGGAAACATCGGCATAGGTGGCCACGACATCGCCATCCTGGAGCGGCAGCATATTGAGTTCAGCCTTTCTGCCCAGGCTCTCTTCCAACAGCTCGATGTAACGCATCAATTCGACGGGCTGGTTGTTGCCGATGTTATATATCCGGTAGGGGGCGGTGCTGGTTGCCGAGTCGGGGTGGTCGCTGTCCCAGTCCGGATTGGGTTGGGGGATACGATCCAGAACCCTTACGACACCCTCCACGATATCGTCGATGTAGGTAAAATCGCGACGATGCTTACCGTAGTTGTAGACATCTATCGGTTCACCCCGCATGATCCTGTGGGCGAATTTGAGCATTGCCATGTCCGGCCGGCTCCATGGGCCGTAGACGGTAAAGAAACGCAGGCCGGTTGTAGGAAGACGATAGAGATGGCTGTAGGTATGCGCCATCAGTTCATTGGCCTTTTTCGTAGCAGCATAGAGACTGACCGGATGGTCCACATTGTCATGCACGGAGAAGGGCATAGATGTATTGGCGCCATATACCGAACTGCTCGATGCGTAGACCAGATGCTGGACATCATGCTGCCTGCATCCTTCCAGGATATGGCCGAATCCGACCAGGTTGGAATCGATATAGGCCAATGGATTTTCGAGGGAATAGCGAACGCCGGCCTGGGCGGCCAGGTTTACCACTCTCTCGGGCTTGTACTTGGAAAATAGAGCGGCAATCTCCTCGCGATCTTCGAGCGTAATGCGCAGATCGGTGAATTTCGGATACTCGAGGGTACGGGCAAGCCGGGCTTTTTTCAGTCCGACATCATAGTAGTCGTTGAGGCAGTCGACACTGATGACTTCATCACCACGATCCAACAGGCGTATCGCCAGAGCTGATCCGATGAATCCGGCACCACCGGTGATGAGTACTCGCATGGTAGATGTTCCTGATTGTTGGTGTTTACAGAGCCTGGCGTGCTAGCGCTTTGCAATTGACAGGCAGTCTTGCTGCGAGTGTTGCCAGGATGGTCAGTGAGTCAGTGTCTCAGCGGGCCAGGTCATCGACATACCAGCTCATGGCCTCGGCCAGGCCCTGATCGATGTTATGGGTAGGCTCATAGCCGAGCAGTCGTCTGGCTTTGCCGATATCCGCGAGTGAATGACGGACATCGCCTGGGCGGAACTCCCGGTAAGTGGGTTGGATCTGTCTCAGATTGGGGAAGTTCTCCGCCAGAATATCCCTGATCTTGGAAAACAGCTGATTCAGGGTGGTGCGGTCACCGACCGCGATATTGTAGACCTGATCCGCGGCATCGGGGTTTTCGCTGGCAGCTGCCAACAGATTGGCCTGCACCGCGTTGTCGATATAGCAGAAGTCCCGGCTGGTCTCACCGTCGCCATTGACGAAGACCTCTTCTCCGTCAATCATCGCGGCAACCCATTTTGGTATCACTGCGGCATAGGCACCATTGGGATCCTGGCGCCGGCCGAAGATGTTGAAATATCTCAATCCGATGGTTCTGAAATCATAGCAGCGGGCAAATACCCCGGCATAGTGCTCATTGACCAGTTTCGTCACCGCATAGGGAGAGAGCGGATTGCCGATTTCGTCCTCAACCTTGGGTAGTCCCGGGTGATCTCCATAGGTCGAACTCGATGCTGCATAGACGAAACGCCTGACCTTGGCGTCGCGAGCGGCAACCAGCATGTTCAGATATCCGGTGATATTGCTTTCGTTGGTGTCGATGGGGTCCGCAAGCGAGCGGGGAACTGATCCAAGTGCGGCCTGGTGCAGGACATAGTCGACGCCCTGGCATGCCTGTCGGCAGCTATCCAGATTTCTGATATCGCCTTCGATGAATTGAAACCGATTCCACTGTTCGGCTGAGACGATTCGCCTGACCTTTTCGAGGTTGTAGTTGTGACCGGTGGCGAAATTATCCAGGCCGATGACCCTCTGTCCGAGGATCAGCAGGGTCTCCAGCAGGTTGGAACCGATAAAACCCGCAACGCCGGTGATGAGCCAGGTCGACTGACTGGATTTCAGCGTATCCTTCAGGCTGTCGTAGGCGGTCATAATCTTGCATCAACCGCATCGACCGGGAGCACGTGTTTGACGTCGAAGAGGACACCGTTCTGTTTACAAAGCGCACGAATCCTCTGTGCGCCCATCTGCTGGAATTCACGGTGCGCGACAGCAAGAATGACAGCGTCGTATTCTCCCTCCTTGAGTTCGCCGATCGGTTTCAAGCCATACTCATGTTCAGCTTCGGCAGCTGAAACCCAGGGATCGTAGACATCGACTTGGGTGCCGTAGTCCTCGAATTCGGAAACGATATCCACTACCCGGGTGTTTCTGAGATCAGGGCAGTTCTCCTTGAAGGTCAAGCCCAGAATCAACGCCTTGCTGTTGCTGGAGGCTATACCTCTTTTCATCATCATCTTGACCACGCTGTGCACCACATAGGCGCCCATGCCGTCGTTGAGACGTCTCCCGGCAAGAATGATTTCCGGCTGATATCCGATCGACTGCGCCTTGTGGGTGAGGTAGTAGGGGTCCACTCCGATACAGTGGCCTCCAACCAGCCCGGGTCTGAAAGGGAGGAAATTCCATTTGCTTCCGGCGGCTTCGAGTACTTCAATGGTGTCGATACCGAGACGGTTGAAGATCAATGCAAGCTCGTTGATCAGTGCGATATTGACATCGCGCTGGGTGTTTTCGATCACCTTGGCGGCTTCCGCGACCTTTATACTGCTGGCTTTGTGGGTGCCGGCCGTGATGATCGAGCGGTAGAGTGTGTCCACAAAGTCGGCCACCTCCGGTGTGGAACCCGAGGTCACCTTTTTGATTGTCGGCAGCCTGTGTTCCTTGTCACCCGGATTGATTCGCTCCGGGCTGTAGCCGACGAAAAAATCCTGATTGAATCTCAACCCCGAATCAGCCTCCATAATGGGTACGCAGACCTCTTCCGTCGCGCCTGGATAGACGGTGGATTCGAAGATTGCGATGTCACCCTTCTTCAGAACCTTGCCGAGGGCATGGCTGGCACCGACCAGGGGGGAGAGGTCCGGCTGCTTGTGCTCATTGATCGGGGTGGGAACCGTGACGATATAAACATTACATGGTTTGATATCGTCAAGCTGGCTGGTATAGCTCAGATAGGGTACTTGTTGCAGTTCATCGGGGTCGACCTCGAGCGAGCTGTCTTGCCCCGATTTGAGCTCGGCAACCCGTTCCTCGTTGATATCCAACCCGATTGTCGGATACTTTTTGCCGAACTCAACCGCCAGCGGCAGTCCCACATAGCCTAGGCCGAGCACACCTATGTGCACATTCTCAAGATCAAACATACTTTTTCCTTGACAAGGTAGACCTGAGACATCGAACTCAGATCATTGAGAAAGCCCTGGCTAAAGATCAGTATTGTCAGTAGCCTGTAAAGGTAATAAATGATAGCTTGGCCTCTTCGCGAAATCGAGTCTTTTCGCTCATAGAAAGGTTAATAATCAGTTGTTTCCATGTCGTTTACACTAAAACCCTGATGATAGCCCTGGTGGCGCTCCATGCCGGTTACAGCCACAGTTCACCGGCAATTCAAAACATTGTGGCTTATGCCAGGTCTGAACCCTATTTCGAGCACATCAAGACCTATGAGTACCTGGTAAACAGCAACCACCAGTCGCTGCTCGAAGCGCTGGTGGCGCAACAGCCCCGCATCATCGGTTTTTCAACCTACCTTTGGAATATCAAAGCGGCCATTCACTTGACAAAGCTGCTCAAGCAGCTGCTGCCCGAAGTGTTTATTGTGTTTGGCGGACCGGAGGCCGGTCCACGGGGTGAAAGCTTGCTGGCGCATACGCCAAGCCTCGATTTCGTCATTCGGGGAGAAGGTGAGGCGGCGTTCAATGAACTGGTACAACACCTGCTCCGGGGAAACGTCGAGTTGGCGCGGATATCCGGGCTGGTCTATCGCAAGGAGGGGGTGATAGTAAGTAATCCGGTTGAATTGCTGCCGGTCGAGAGGGTGCCGGCACCAATCGCCGCTGGTATGGTCGACACCTCCCGCCCCCTTGTCTATTGGGAGACTTCCAGGGGCTGTCCATACGCCTGTTCTTTCTGTAGCAGCGCGACAGAGAGGTCGAGGCGCTTTCCGATGCGGCGGATCGAGGCCGATCTGAAGTGGCTGGAGCGGCTTGAAAACAAGACAATAAAACTCCTGGACCGCAGCTTTCACCTCGGTCAGGAGAGGAGCGGCAGGCTGCTGCAGCGATTCGCCGAGACTCCTCCCGGACTGCGTTTCCATCTGGAGCTCAATCCCGATCGCATTTCACCAAGGGCAATGGCGATCTTTCAGCAGGCGGAACCCGGTAAGTTTCAGTTCGAGGTCGGCCTGCAGACCCTGGACGAGGCTGTGCTCGACACTGTCCGGCGACGCATGGATATCGCCAAGTCACTGCAGAATATCCGCCGGCTGGTGGAGATGCGGCGTCACCCGGTCCATCTCGATCTCATTGTAGGATTGCCCGGGGAGACAGCTGCGCAATGCGCCGGATCCCTCGACCGGACGTTTTCTCTGCATGCCGATCATCTGCAGCTCGGGACGCTGAAACTCCTGCCCGGTACACCATTGCTGGATCAGGCCGCCGAACTGGGGTATCGCTGGGATCCCGATCCTCCCTATGAAGTGCTCTCCCATCCGCAACTCGAATTCGGCGAGATCGCGCGGTTCAAACGCTATGCCGAGCTGTTGGAGCGTCTGTGGAACAGCGGCCATCTGCGTACCACCCTGGCGGGGCTGGTGAAACACTGTTTTCATGGATCCGTGTGTGACTGCTTCGATCAGATGATGCAGGTCCTGGGCATGGGGCTGGCACGCGACAACCTGCAACCCGACTCAATCTTCGGCCATCTGGCGGTTTTCATCCAACCCTTTTTGAAGACGCATCCTGTCCTGCAGGAGTGGCTGTTGTGGGACTACAGCCAGTTCGGCCTGGTGACAGGCAAGACACCGGCCTGGATCGCCGAGCGGCTGGCGCGCACGGAGCTGTTTGTCATCGACGGCAAGCGCAGACGGCTGCCGATTCTCACCTTGACGGGGGATGGTGTGGGTTTGATCAAACAGCTAGGGAATCGGGTCGCGGGAAGCGGGCGCTATGCGGTGTGGCCCCAGCAGCATAAAAAGGGCAAGCCGGTGGAGATCATCCCTGTTGATGATTAGTCCGCAAATGAACGCGAATAAACGTAAATATAATTATTGACATGAACCATGTGATACTCACCTACCCTTTCCTATGGATTTATCGACAGGTGTAGGGTGCGGCTTGCCGCACCAATACGATGTTAAATTGAACGTACCCCATTACAATGCTTGTTCGTGTGGCATGATTTTCGGTGCGGCAAGCCGCACCCTACGATGTTTCTGAACTTGATTGTCTGGTTCTGTCAATGAGCTTGTGGATCTCTTCGTTCCCGAAGTGCATCGTCAGCTTGCCGATAATGTCACGCAACCCTGTCTCCACCGCAGCGCGACCGCTGACTCCCATGGCTGATGCGCATGCAGCCCAGGACTGTTTCTGCACGACGCGTTTGATCAGCAGTTTCGCATCCATACCTTTCACTGTCCCCTCGGCAAGGGCGGCAAGTGTGATCACCTGTATGGCATGCAGGCTCAGATCATACCCCCGCCGGGCGAAGGCAAAGGCGACCAGATCGAGCCATTCCTGATGCGCCAGGGTCTTGGGGGAACGGTGGTCGATGTCCGAGAACAAGCCGAGGGCCAGGCTGCCGGAGAGCTGATTCAAGCCATCACCCAGCTGCGCTGGCAGCTGTCTGGCGAAGCACTGCCTGGCTGCGGCTGCCATTGCCGTTCCCGCCGGGCTCAGGGGCAGCAGAAACATCACCGACTGGTGGCTGCTGCGGGCGCCGGCACGCTGACCGATACGCACCGCCTGCAGTCCACAACCTCTCCAGAAATCGATCAACTCCGGTGTCGCGCCAAAGCTCGCTCCCAGGTAGTCAAAACCGGTTCTGAGCGCCTCTTCCCGGATCGATTCCACCAGCAGGCGCCCGAGCCCCCTGTTCTGAATCGCCGGATGAACGGCAATGCGCATGATGCGCATGCCTTTCAGGGTGGCAGCCTCGGCAAGCCCCAGGTGGGCGCTGAGTGTCTGCGCCAGTAGATGCCCGCGCGGCCGCCTCAAGCCCAGCCAGATCCGCTCGCTCATCTCGGGGGTGAACCCCCCCTCGCTTGCCAGCATGGCCACGGCAACGATCTGACCTCGATGGCGCAGCACGGCGATCCGCAGGTTGGGGCCGTCGAGGAGATGCCGAAGGTCCAGCGGCGTGGTCCGATAGTGCGCGATGACCAGCAGACCGAACAACTGCTGGAGATCGCAATCGTTCTCCAGCAGCTGCTGTCTGCCCGGAAACTCGAGCCTCACCTGCGCAGGCATTGCATCGGCGACCTGACTCTCCGCGGCGGGGGCGGCATCCAATGCGAGGAGTCTGAAGATCAGTGCCTCAAGGGGATCGTTTTGCGCCCACCGGATCGGTTCGCTGAGGGTGATCTCGCGCCACTGCGGCGTCTGACGGTCCAGATGTTTTTTGAAACGGATGCTGAATCCCAGGCCGGTGCCTTCATAGCCATGTATAGTGGTGGCGAATACGATACGGGGATAGTGGGTGAGAAGATCCTGGAGCAGGGTGGTCGGGATGGCGGCTGCTTCGTCCACCAGCAGTAGATCCGCTTGCTGGGGAGCTGACAACAGATGATCCGCGGCATGATAGCGGATATCTCCCCCATCGAAGTGCAGCGAGAGCGAGGAGCTTGTTGCATCGGGCAGAGATTTGGCAGCCTGTTCGAAGAGCGAAGTGACCGCCCCCTGTCTCGGTGCCGTCACCAGAATTTTCCCGTATCCTTCTCTCAGGAGCTGTGCGGCAGCGATACCCAATGCGGAAGACTTCCCACGCCCGCGGTCGGAAGTGAGCACCAATGGCCGCTTTCGATGGCCTTTGACGACACGGATAATGGCTTCGACGGCCTCGAGCTGATCCCGGGTGCGGCAATGCGGATGGCTGAAAGGAGGAGATTGATGGGTGGAATCAGTCCAGCCGGCTGGCAGCGGGGGTGTATGCTCCGGCGTCATGATCAGCGCTGCCGGGTCGCTGCGGAGAATCGTCGAGAGGCGTTGGATAAACCGTCCCGACATCTCCTCTGTACTGAAGCCGGCGACCCTGATCCGTTCGGCCTGCGGGTCGGCGTAGACATGCCACTGCGCCAGAGGAGGGGTCAATAACAACAGGAGACCGCCGCCGCGAAGGGTTCCACTCAGCGCGCCGAAGGCATCGGGATCGAAACCGGCGTAGGCATCATAGATCAGCAGCCCGCACTCCTGTCCGAGCTTTGAGAGTGCCTGTTCATTGCTCAGAGTGCGAATGCCATCGATGCCTGGTTCGCCTGACCAAAGGTAGTCGACGATGTCGAGCTGATGCAGCACGGCCCCGGCCTGGCTCAGACACCAGGGGTGGGGACCCGATAGCACCAGAAGCTGCCTGTGGCGTCGCAGTGTTGCCTCGGCATGGAGTTTTTCGATTAGACTGTTTATCGGTAAAATATTAATGATAATAAATTCTTACAATATATTTATTCAAAGTTACATTAAGCCTGAACGTAACTTGTTCCTGCTGTTACCCGGTAACGGCATCAATCCCGGCCCATGGTAACAAGTTGAGGGTGTAATTATATGTCGGATGAGGTGGCCGAACAGATCCGGATAAAGGGTTTGGTACAGGGGGTGGGTTTTCGCCCCACTGTGTGGCGCATGGCGCGGACAAACGGATTGCGCGGAGCGGTCTGGAACGACAGTCGGGGGGTGGAGATCCATCTCTGTGGCGAGCAGTCACAAATTGACCGTTTCTGTGAACAGCTGCTGAGCCAACCACCGCCGCTGGCCAGGATCGACTCCATCGATCGTCGGCCTATGCCGCAGATTCCGCAGTATGATGAGTTCACTATCGCTGCGAGCCGTGGCGGAGAGGTACTGACCGGTGTCGTAGCCGATGCGGCGACTTGCGCCGCCTGTCTCGAGGATATATCCGATCCGCAAAACCGGCGCTATCGCTATCCGTTCACCAACTGTACCCACTGCGGTCCGCGTCTGACCATCGTCGAGGGCATACCCTACGACAGGATAAATACCAGCATGCGCCATTTTCCCATGTGCGATGCCTGCGAGGCTGAGTATCGCGATCCGCGAGACCGTCGATTCCATGCCCAGCCCAATGCCTGTCCGAGCTGCGGACCCAGGGTCTGGCTCAGCGACGCGACGGGCAGGGCGCTCGAGGCAAGCGTGGCGGGGGAGGATGTGATCGAGGAGGCGTGCCACCGCCTGGCCGGCGGTGCGATTCTCGCGATCAAGGGGATAGGCGGCTTTCATCTTGCCTGTGATGCAACCAATGCCGAGGCGGTCTCTCGGCTGCGTGAGCGCAAGGGACGCTATCACAAACCATTCGCCTTGATGGCGAGGGATTGTTCAGTCATCAGAGGCTATTGCGGTCTCGGTGAGGATGAAGAGCGACTGCTTCGCGATGCCGCGGCCCCCATCGTTCTTCTCCCCCGGCTTGAGCAGTGCCCTCTGCCTGAGAATATCGCACCGGGACAGACCACGCTCGGATTCATGCTGCCCTACTCACCACTCCACTGGCTTCTTCTGGCCGGGTTGGAGACACCCCTGGTCATGACCAGCGGCAATCGTGTCGAAGAGCCGCAGTGTATCGACAACAGCGAGGCTGCCGAGCGGTTGCGCCCGCTTGCCGATCTGTTTCTGTTGCATGACAGGGAGATCATCAACCGGGTGGATGACTCCGTGGTACGCATCATGTCCTCAAGCCCGAGACTGCTGCGGCGCGCACGCGGCTATGCGCCAAAACCACTGCACCTCCCTGAAGGTTTCGAACAGGCTCCCCCTCTGCTCGCCATGGGGGGGGAGTTGAAGAACACCTTTTGCCTGGCACGGGGGGGCGATGCGATTCTCTCCCAGCATCTGGGTGATCTGGAAAACCTGATCTCGTACCAGGACTATTTAAGAAACCTCGATCTCTACGCCAGGCTCTACGAGCATCGCCCGCAGCGGCTGGTCGCCGACCTGCATCCCAACTACCGCTCCACTCAGCATGCCGGAAGGCTCGCTGAAACACTGGGTGTATCTTTGCACCTGGTACAGCATCACCATGCCCATATAGCCAGCGTGATGGCGGAAAACGGCTGGCCGCTGGCGGCCGGCAAGGTGCTCGGGGTCGCCCTGGACGGCTCCGGCTATGGCAATGACGGTACGATCTGGGGTGGAGAGCTTATGCTCGCCGACTATTTCGCTTTCCAGCGTCTGGGCAGGCTCATGCCCGTTGCCCTTCCAGGCGGCACCCAGGCGATCCGGCAGCCCTGGCGCTGCGCATTCAGTCACTTGAGACAGGCTCTTGGCTGGCAACAGGTCGCTACGCAGTGGGGGGGGCTGGAGGCCATCGCATGGCTCGAACGCCAGCCGCTGCAGGTGCTTGGCAAGATGATCGATGGCGGCGTCAACTCCCCCCTGAGCAGCTCCTGCGGGCGCCTCTTCGATGCCGTGGCCGCGCTGGTGGGCATCAGCCGCGAAGCGATCAGCTATGAGGGCCAGGCAGCGATTGAGCTCGAGGCGGCCTCATCACCTTTTTACGCTTCTTCACTTCCCCCTTATCAGCTGCATATCCGTTTCGACGCCGAGGGCTGTCTGCTCGATAGCACACCGCTCTGGGCGCAGATACTCGAGGATTTGCGCGCCGGGCGGGACAGGGGGGAGATTGCCTGGAGATTCCACCTGGGCCTGGCCAGGAGTCTGTGTGAAGCGGTGAGGCAACTCGCTGATCGGCACAAGCTGGATACCGTCGCGCTCTCTGGTGGCGTTTTTCAGAACAGAACCTTGTTCGAGCATGTCGAGGCCGGGTTGCAAGAGGCTGGTTTCAGGGTCCTGTCCCATCGGCTGGTCCCCACCAACGATGGCGGGCTGGCCCTGGGCCAGGCGGCAATAGGGGCTGCAAGAAGCCTGATGTCAGACTAGATTTAATAGTAGGAGGGCGGTTATTCGACACATCGAGCGGATCGATCCGCTGAACAGCGAAACGCAGCTGATTCAGCCGCAGATCTTCGCCAATGGCGATCGCTGTCACACCATCAATCAAGCATTCGGCAAGCCTGATTTGAGAACCCAGGTAGGACGCTCCAGATGATTACTCATTTTCCCACCAAGTATTGGCATAGAATCGATGAGCAACGCATCCAATGCGACCTCTGCCCGCGTTATTGCCGGATCAAGGAGGGGAAGCAGGGTTTCTGCTATGTGAGGGAAAACCACAAGGGTGAGCTGGTGCTCAACACCTATGGCAGATCGAGTGGATTCTGCATCGATCCTATCGAGAAAAAGCCGCTCAACCACTTTCTCCCCGGTACGCCCGTGTTCTCTTTTGGGACCGCCGGCTGCAATCTGGCCTGTAAGTTCTGTCAGAACTGGGATATCAGCAAGTCCCGGGAGATGGACACCCTGGCAGACCAGGCATCGCCCGAGGCGATCGCGCAGACTGCGCATCGGCTTGGTTGCAGGAGTGTCGCCTATACCTACAACGATCCGGTGATCTTTCACGAGTATGCGATCGATGTGGCAAAGGCCTGTGAGGCTTACCATATAAAGTCGGTGGCAGTGACCGCAGGCTATGTCTGTGCCGAACCGAGAGAGGAGTTCTACCGTTATATGGATGCAGCGAATGTGGACCTGAAATCCTTTAACGAAGCGTTTTACCACAAGCTGACCGGTGCCCATCTGGAACCTGTACTCGATACCTTGAAATACCTGGTACACGAGACCGGTGTATGGGTCGAAATAACGACACTGTTGATTCCCGGGGAGAACGATTCGGACAGGGAGATCACTGAACTGAGCCAATGGGTGGTGGAAAACCTGGGTGCGGACGTGCCGCTCCATTTCACCGCCTTTCATCCCGATTGGAAGATGCGTGATTACCCGCCGACACCTCACGCAACACTCAGCAGAGCGCGAAAGATCGCCATCGACTGCGGCGTGCACTATGTCTACGTGGGAAATGTGCATGACAGCCGGGAATCGAGCACCTGGTGTCATCATTGCGGCAACCTCCTGATTCAGAGGGATTGGTACGAACTGGGCGAGTGGCACCTGGACGATAGGGGATGCTGTCAACAGTGCGGCACGCGGCTGGCCGGTCTCTTTGAATTAGGCCCTGGCGCCTGGGGGAGCCGGCGACAAGCGGTCAGAATGAATTATTGAGAATGACCGGTAGGCGATATGGTATTGATTCAAACAGCAAATAACGCCAATTACCGCAAATAGACACAAAATCGAGGTATTTGCTATGAGCATGATCAGAGAGCCCGCGGTATCCGATCTTTTCTATCCTGGAGATGCACCGGGTCTGCAGCAGATGGTGAGGGACTATCTCGCATCGGTGACCCAGCCAGGAAGTCCGCCAAAGGCGCTGATTGCCCCCCATGCGGGCTATATCTATTCCGGTCCGATCGCCGCAAGCGCCTATGCCCGGCTGGCCTCCGCAGCCACCAGCATCGACCACGTGGTGCTGCTTGGCCCCTCACACCGCGTACCCTTCTATGGCGTGGCCACCAGCGGGGCGGACTATTTTCGTACCCCTTTGGGGGATATTCCCATTGACAGGCAGGCGGTGCAGGCCCTGGAGGCGCTGCCACAGGTCAGATGTCTCGAGGCGGCACACGCCCAGGAACACTCCTTGGAGGTGCAGCTGCCATTTCTGCAGAGCGTACTCCAGGCGTTCGAGCTGATCCCCCTGGTGGTGGGCGATGCCTCCGGCGAGCAGGTGGCGGAAGTACTGGCAAGGGTGTGGGGCGCGGATGAGACCCTGATCGTGATCAGCTCCGACCTCAGTCACTATCATGACTATCTGACGGCCCAGCGAATGGACAGGGCGACCAGTGACGCAATCGTAACCTTGCACCCTGAACGTCTCGATCTGGAGGATGCTTGCGGAAGAATCCCGGTGCAAGGTCTGTTACTGGAGGCGAAGCGCCTGGGGTTGCATGGTGAACTGATCGATTTGAGAAATTCGGGGGACACCGCGGGGAGTAAGGACCAGGTGGTCGGCTACGGTGCCTATGCGTTTACCGGGGCCGAGGCTGCGTGAAGCGCCGATTCAAGCGGGATCCCTACATCACACACATTGCTCGCTGGATAGAGAATGAAGGGACCCGGCTGCACCCCGACAGAGGGCAGTCGGAGTCTTTTCTCCATCGTCTGGCCCCCCGGGATCGTCGCTTTTCATTCAGAACCTTCTCCGATACCGGGTATACGCGCCTCTATTCCCACGACCCCCTCGAGGCGGCTATCCACGGCTCCCTCGACAGTTGCTGGGACCGGCTCGTGGCACTCAACCGGCGAGGTGCGGCGATCTCCGTCACCATCAATCAGAGCAACGGTTCAGGCAGGCATGTCGCCGATATTCGTAGAGTCAGGGCACTGTTCGTGGATAACGACAGGGGATGCGATATTGCTTGTTTTCCCCTGCCTCCCCATATAGAGGTTGAGACCTCGCCCGGACACCGCCACTTCTATTGGCTAGTGGAGGGGGTTTCCTTGCAACATTTCCCATACTGTCAACAGCGGCTGGCCGAGCGCTATGGAGGCGATACACGGGTGCAGGCCCTGAATCAGTCGATGCAGCTGCCGGGTTTCTGGCGCAGGAAAAGGATCACGCAACCGAAACTGCCCAGGCTGCTGGAGATCGGTGATCATGAACCCTTTCAAAGCTTCGAATTACGCGAGCTCTTAGGCTTAGAAATCGACCAAAGCGCTAATTGATCCGTAAAGAACGCGAATAAAAAGCAAATTAAATGTAGGGTGCGGCTTGCCGCACCGATAGCAGGGTTATTTAAACCACACGGTGCGGCAAGCCGCACCCTACATCTTGTTCAACGTCAGTAGGGGGAGTAGCTGTCGGGGAACAGTATTGTGGGTCTCTTCTGAATCCGGTCGTCCAGGTAGGGGAAGTCGATGGTGAAATGCAGACCCCGGCTCTCGTGGCGGGATTGGGCCGAGCGGATGATCATATCCGCGACATCGACAAGGTTACGCAGCTCAAGTAGATCGATGCTGACCCGGAAATTGCTGTAGTACTCAACGATCTCCCGGCGCAGGAGGTCGATTCGCCGACAGGCTCTCATCAGTCGTTTGTTGCTGCGCACAATACCCACATAGTCCCACATGAAATGGCGCAGCTCATCCCAGTTATGCGAGACCACGACCTCTTCGTCAGGTTCGGTGACCCGGCTTTCGTCCCAGGGTGCCAGGACGGGCGGTTCAGGTGTCGTCTTGTCCAGGGCATGGATATCCACGGCGGCAAGGTCGGCGAATACCAGGCATTCCAACAGTGAGTTGCTGGCCATCCGATTTGCACCGTGCAGGCCCGTATATGCGCTTTCACCTATGACATATAGCCCCGCGAGGTCGGTACGCGCATGTTCATCGGTCATCACGCCGCCACATGTGTAGTGGGCGGCGGGAACAACGGGTATCGGCTGTTTTGTTATATCGATGCCGTAATCGAGGCAACTTTGATAGATGGTGGGAAAATGATCCCGGATGAAATCGGCGGGTTTATGGCTGATATCCAGGTAGAGGCAGTCGGCGCCGATGCGTTTCATCTCATGGTCGATGGCGCGGGCGACGATATCCCTGGGTGCCAGTTCCTCGCGCTCGTCGAAGCGATGCATGAAGCGGCTGCCGTCGGGTAGTTTCAGCTGCCCGCCTTCGCCCCTGACCGCCTCGGAGATGAGAAAGCTCTTGGCTTCGGGATGGTAGAGGCAGGTGGGGTGGAACTGGATGAACTCCATGTTGGCGACCCGGCAGCCGGCCCGCCAGGCCATGGCGATTCCATCACCCGTGGCGACATCCGGGTTGCTGGTGTATTGATAGACCTTGCTGGCACCGCCCGTTGCGAGGACTACGAATCGGGCTCGAAAGGTCTCGACATGGTTGCTCTTGTGGTCGAGTATATAGGCGCCGTAGCAGCGCTTTCGCTGTTTTTCCTGGCTACGAGCGCTGGTGATCAGGTCTATTGCGATATGGTGTTCGAACACATCGATGTTGGGTTGTGCCAATACCTGAGCCTGCAGCGTGGTTTCCACCTCTTTGCCGGTGGCATCGGCGGCATGGATCACGCGGCGGTGGGAGTGCCCACCCTCGCGGGTCAGGTGATACCCGCTGCTCGACGTGGAGGTGTCGTCCCGGGTGAAATTGACCCCTCCCTTGAGCAGCCAGTCGATGTTCATGGGTCCGTGTTCGACCACCAGCTGAACTATTTTCTCGTCACACAGTCCCACCCCTGCGTTAAGGGTGTCCTTCACATGGGATGCAATGCTATCTTCTTCATCCAGGACGACGGAGATTCCGCCTTGCGCGTAGTAGGTATTGGTCTCATTGAGCTCGCGCTTGGAGACAATGGCTACTTTCAGGTGCCGGTCGAGGCGCAGGGCCAGGCTCAAGCCGGCTGCGCCGCTGCCGATGATGAGAACGTCATGTTGATGGTCGGTTGTCATATTTGCGGGGTCGAGTCGTTATGGTGATAATGCGCATCCAGATGTAGCGCATCCTAGCTTAATTTGCGGTTTCATTGAACTAGATCAATTGAAGCTGGGGGGTTGCGAGAACTAATTAGTATAGAGACTGTCAATGGGACTGTGCACAGGATGTGCCCGTCACGAGGAGGTAACGGCCCGGATGGGCGAGCGTTTAATCGATCAGGAGCTTGTTGCACGAGTCCAGCAGGGTGACAAAAGGGCATTTGATCTGTTGGTACTCAAATATCAGCAGAAGATCACCAATCTGATCTCACGCTATATACGGGATCCTCATGAAGTGTTGGACGTGACCCAGGAGGCCTTCATCAAGGCGTACCGGGCGATCCCCAAGTTTCGCGGTGACAGCGCTTTTTACACATGGCTCTACCGGATCGCCATCAACACTGCGAAGAACTACCTCGTGGCACAGGGTCGCCGCCCACCGTCGGATGACCTGGAGGCCGATGTGGCTGAACAAATGGACGTCGGAATGCGTCTAAAGGAGACAGGTACACCGGAGAATCATGTATTGACAGAAGAGATCAGCATGACTGTGCAGAAGGCTATAGATGATCTTCCCGAGGACCTGCGCACAGCCATTGTATTGCGAGAGCTTGAAGGTATGAGCTATGAGGAGATCGCAAACGCAATGTCATGCCCTGTCGGGACCGTGAGATCACGGATCTTCAGGGCTCGCGAGGCGATCGACAAAAAACTGAGACCTTTGTTAAAACCCTAACGTCAGGCATATGAAAATGACTGAGCAAGAGTTCGAGAGACTATCTGCACTGGTGGACGACGAGATTTCCGAGCATGAAATCTCGGGTGAAATCAAGAAGCTGAAAAATAATCAGGAAAATCTGGAGATCTGGGGCCGCTATCATCTGATTGGGGATGCGATGCGTAACGAACTGGGACAGATCCATGACCCGGGCATGGCGCTCTCCATCAGCCAGCGCCTCGAGGATGAACCCGTCGTACTTGCGCCTGCAACGCTGAAGCGCAGGGCACCGCTGAGGAAAAGGACATTGACAGGGATGGCTGTGGCAGCATCGCTTACCGCCGTGGCAGTGGTTCTGGCTCCGCAGATGATCAATCCGGGGAGTTCCGAGGCACCCAGCCAGCTGGCTTCGAGCAATCAGCTGCAAGAGCCGAATCAGCTCTCAGGCGGTAACACCATTTATGTGGCCGAAGACGGTACCCGCTGGGAGCTGCTGAAAAAGCCCAAGGTTGAATCGCGGCTCAACGCCTACCTGCTCAACCACCAGGATCTTTCACCATCGAGCAACATCAAGGGCATAATGCCTTATGCCACCTTCGTCAGCTATGACGAGAACAAGCAATAAAGCGGTATTGACCAAGATGCATGCGGAATAATTTCAGTGCCTGTCTTTAACCGACTCATTCAGACCTGTTCCATCATATGCCTATGCCTGGCGCTCCCCCAAGCCGCTACCGCTGCTGAGGATCTTTCACCCAAGGATTGGCTCGAACGCATGATGCACGCGGTACAGACACTCAACTATCAGGGTACCTTCGTCTATCTCCATGGCAATCAGCTCGAAACCATGAAAATCGCTCATGCGGTGGATGGGGATCAGGTACGGGAAAGCCTGATGTCGCTAAACGGCGCGCCCCGCGAGGTGATTCGTGATAAAGAGTCTGTAACCTGTGTCTTGCCCGATTCTCATGAGGTTTCGGTAGACAAGCGAACACCGAGTACCAAGTTCCTCAACATCCTGCCGCAGGACCTCGACCAGCTCGACAGCCACTACAGTTTCAAGAGTGTGGGTAAAACCCGGATCGCCAGCCGCCAGGCCCAGGTGGTAGTGATTCTGCCCAATGACCGCCTTCGATATGGTTACCGCTTTGCCCTCGATATCGAGAGCGGGCTGCCGTTGAAATCCGATTTGATGAACGAACATGGTGAGTTGGTTGAGCAGACTATGTTCACTGATCTGCAACTAGGCGTTGCGGAAATCAGTGAGCTCTACAGCAGGGAGTCGCTTTTCACGTACAGGTTGAAAAATCACCCGGAAACAACGGACAAGATTCCATTGGCAAATCCAGATAAATGGGATTTCAATAGTCTGCCAAGTGGATTCAAACTCAGTATGCAGCATCAACTGATCGATCAGCAGGATGATGGTTCCATCGATCAATATGTGTTCAGCGACGGTCTGAGTTCACTCTCGGTGTTTGTCGAACCCCAGGTCAGGGAAGAGGCGTTCAGCGGCGTCTCTCGTCTCGGCGCCATTCACGCCTGGGGAGGTCAGGTTGAGGGTTACCAGGTGACCGCTGTGGGAGAAGTACCGGCGGTGACGATTCTTGGGGTGGTACAAGGTATGCACCTCAAGCAGAACCATGATTGAGGAGTCCGCCACTGTCGTCAGTACCGAAGATCGCTACGCAATAGTGGAAACATGGCAACGTCCCGGCTGCGGCGCTTGCAGCAGTGCGGGTAGCTGCAGCACCTCGGTTCTCAGTGGTCTGTTCAAACGGCGCCACAATCGCCTGGAAGTCTCCAATCCCATCCATGCCAAACCGGGTGAACAGGTCATTATCGGGTTGCAGGAAAATGCCCTTTTGAAGATCTCTTTAATGGCCTATCTGCTTCCCCTTGTGTGCATGATTCTGCTGGCTCTCCTGATGCAGGGTCTGGCAACACACTTTACCTGGCATGCTGGGGAACTCCCTCAAGTCGTTGGAGGTCTATTGGGCCTGATCGGCGGATTTTTTCTGCTTAAACGCCTCGCTTGGCGCAGGCGCGACAAACCCGGATATCAAGCAGTCATATTGCGCTTGTCCGGTACTGCGACGGTAAACTTTTCCAAGGAGTACGTCGGTTAGCTACAATACACGGCTAACAGGCGTTCTCATCATCGAAAAGTTCGCTGCAAAAGCTTAGAGTTTTCTCCAGGAGCTGTTTCATGAGAGTCTATACAATCCCTGTACATTTCCTTGCGTTGGTCCTGCTTGGACTCATTTTCACTACGCCCACTCAAGCCAGGGATCTCCCCAACTTTGCGGATTTGGCTGAAGAGAACGCCCCATCGGTAGTCAATATCAGCACCAAACAGAAGTCATCTCGATATAACCTCAAGCATTTCAATATTCCTGAAATGGAAGAGTTCCCCGAGGGCTCCCCCCTTGGAGAGCTGATGAAGAAGTTTTTCGGAAATCATGGATTTCCAATGCCTGAAGACGGGCCCGAGAAGCGCTCCCTGGGCTCTGGATTCATTATATCCAAGGATGGCTACATTCTTACAAACAACCATGTAGTCGATGATGCTGATCAAATCCTGGTGCGCATGAATGATCGCAGGGAATTTATCGCCGAGGTGGTCGGCAAGGATGAACGCAGCGACATTGCCCTGATTAAAATAGATGCTGAAGATCTGCCTGTGGTGGAGATTGGAGATTCCCAAAAACTAAGGGTCGGGGAATGGGTCCTGGCGATCGGATCACCGTTTGGATTCGACCATTCGGTCACCGCCGGCATCGTGAGTGCCAAGGGTCGCAGCCTTCCCAGCGAGAACTATGTACCTTTCATTCAAACCGACGTTGCCATCAATCCCGGTAATTCAGGGGGGCCGCTATTCAATCTCGACGGCAAGGTTGTGGGTGTCAACTCTCAGATCTACAGCCGTTCGGGTGGATTCATGGGGCTTTCGTTCGCGATTCCGATTGAAATGGCGATGGATGTCGCCGAACAGCTCAAGACCCGGGGACGTGTCACCCGGGGTTGGCTGGGGGTTTTGATCCAGGATGTGACCAACGATCTGGCCGAAAGCTTCGGGATGAATCGTCCTCGTGGCGCGTTGATCGCACGCGTGCTGCCCGACAGCCCCTCAGAGGAGGCGGGGTTGCAGGTCGGCGATGTCATTCTGGAGTTTAACGGTACCGAGATCGCCACCTCTTCCGAACTGCCCCCGTTGGTGGGCAGAAGCAATGTGGACAAACCGGCCCGGTTGAAGATTCTGCGCAACGGAAAGACCAGGGAGATAAAGGTCGACATCGGGGAGCTGCCGGCGGAGGATGAATTGGAGTTGGCCAGCAACCAGGCACCGAAGGTTTCGGAAAACAGGCTTGGTCTCATGGTATCTTCGGTCAGCCCCCAGCTGCAAAAACAGCTGCGATTGCCCAGTCAGCGTGGCGTGGTGGTCGATTCAGCCACCGGCCAGGCGGTGCGGGAAGCCGGTATCCAGCAGGGAGACATCATCGTCATGATAAACCAGCAGGAGGTTGAAAGCGTGGAGCATTTTAACCAGTTGGTCAAGGAGTTACCTGCGGATAAAACCATTCCGTTGCTGGTGCACCGTAACACCGGGCCGATCTTTCTCGCATTGCGCGTTCCCGAAGAGTGAGAGCTCTGCGCTTCTACTATAGAGAGGGATGCGATCTCTGCGATGACATGTTGCAGGAACTTCAGCGGTTGCGGCAGGAGTGGAAGTTCGAAATCATCGAGATCGATATCGACCGCTATCCCGAGATCCGGGACAGCTACCACACCAGGATACCACTGCTGGAAGACTCCCAGGGGAGGTGCCTGAGTGAGTATTTTCTCGATCAGATGACACTTCTGCGCTATTTGCAGGGCGCATGATTTGGTATCATTCCGCGCTTGCGGCATCAAGCAACGATTGAAACGCCCCGAAACGGGGCGTTTCTGTTTATCCGATGAGAAATTCAGAACCTTATGGCTGATTTGCAACATATCCGTAATTTTTCGATCATTGCACATATCGATCACGGTAAATCGACGATTGCGGATCGTTTCATCCAGAACTGTGGGGGACTGACCGACCGTGAAATGGCCGAGCAGGTGTGTGACTCGATGGATCTGGAACGCGAGCGCGGGATTACTATCAAGGCGCAGAGTGTCACCCTCGATTACCACTCCGTAAATGGTGAGACCTACCAGCTCAACTTCATCGATACACCGGGCCATGTGGATTTTTCCTATGAGGTATCGCGCTCCCTTTCGGCCTGTGAGGGGGCACTGCTGGTGGTGGATGCCGCACAAGGCGTGGAAGCCCAGAGCGTCGCCAACTGCTATACCGCCATAGAGCAGGGACTGGAAGTGCTTCCTGTGCTCAACAAAATCGATCTGCCGTCAGCCGAACCGGAGCGGGTTATTACCGAGATCGAAGAGATTATTGGACTGGATACTGGAAACACCATCCGTGTCAGCGCCAAGACAGGGTTCGGCATCGATGAGTTGCTCGAGCAGTTGGTGACAACCATTCCACCGCCCTCCGGGGATCCCGAAGCGCCGCTTCAGGCTTTGATCATCGATTCATGGTTCGATTCCTATGTCGGGGTGATCTCTCTGATCCGGGTCATGAACGGTGCTATCAAACCAAAGGACAAGATGCGCATTATGTCCACAGGCCGGGTCTACCAGGTCGAAAAAGTCGGTGTCTTCACCCCCAAGCAGCTGGATAAGGCGCAATTGGGGACAGGGGAAGTCGGTTATATTATCGCAGGTATCAAGGAGATCGACGGGGCACCGGTGGGCGATACCATTACGCTCGAGAACCGTCCGGCACTGACCCCCTTGCCCGGCTTCAAAGAGGTGAGCCCGCGCGTCTTTTCCGGTCTCTATCCTGTCAGTTCCGATGACTACGAGGACTTGAGAAACGCTCTGCAGAAGTTGCGACTCAATGATGCTGCACTGCATTATGAGCCGGAAACATCACAGGCACTGGGGTTCGGCTTCCGCTGTGGGTTTCTGGGCATGCTGCATATGGAGATCGTGCAGGAGCGCCTGGAGCGGGAGTATGATCTCGATCTGATCACCACCGCACCCTCAGTGGTGTATCAGGTTTTGAAAAACAGTGGCGAGTTGATCCATATCGAGAATCCCGCCGCGCTGCCCGACCCCAGCCAGATTATCGAGGTGCGCGAACCGGTAATCGTCGCGACCATACTGGTGCCCCAGGACTATTTGGGTAACGTGATCACGCTTTGCATAGAAAAGCGTGGTGTTCAGAAAAATATGCAGTACCTTGCTGGTCAGGTTCAGTTGAGCTTCGAATTGCCGATGAACGAGGTAGTGCTCGATTTCTTCGACCGGCTCAAGTCGGTCAGCCGGGGTTATGCTTCGTTCGAGTATGAGTTCACCCATTTTCAGGCGGCCCCGTTGGTGAAACTCGATGTGCTGATAAATGGAGAGAAGGTAGATGCCCTATCATTGATCGTCCACAAAGACCAGGTGCAGAGCCGGGGTCGCGAATTGACATCGAAGATGAAGGAGATCATACCGCGACAAATGTTCGAAGTTGCCATCCAGGCGGCAATCGGCAATAAAATCATCGCACGCACCACGGTGAAAGCACTTAGAAAGAATGTTACTGCCAAGTGTTACGGGGGCGATATTACCCGTAAACGCAAACTGCTTGAAAAGCAGAAAGCGGGAAAAAAGCGTATGAAGCAGGTTGGTAAGGTGGAAATCCCGCAGGATGCCTTTCTTGCCGTGTTGCAAGTGGGTAAGGACAATTAGCGCTCGCTGAGAGGAAACAGAAGCAGATGAATTTCGATTTTCCTACATTTCTTGTAGTCGCCAGTGCCCTGACAGGCGGTATTTGGTTGTTGGATGTTATCTTTCTGGCGCCGAAACGCCGTCGTATGGCAACAGATCAGGGGGTGGATGCCGAAGCGGTTACACCGGCTAGGAAAGAGCCCCTGATCGTTGAATACTCACGATCCTTTTTTCCGGTAATATTCGCCGTGCTGATACTCCGCTCCTTTCTGGTGGAGCCCTTTCGCATACCTTCGGGTTCGATGATGCCGACCTTGCTGGTCGGGGATTTCATTCTGGTGAACAAATTCAGCTATGGTATACGCCTGCCGGTCCTGAACAAGAAAATTATCGCGATTGGTGATCCGCAACGTGGAGATCCTGTCGTTTTTCGTTATCCGAAACAGCCCTGGGTGGATTACATAAAGCGTGTTGTCGCTATACCCGGTGATACAGTCTATTATCGAAACAAGACTGTCTACATCAATGGCAAGGCGATGGCTCAAACGCCCGTGGGCCGCTATTCAGGTGTTGGCAGCGGTGTGCGCATGACCGGCGCCATCAAGGCTGTGGAAGACCTGGATGGTACTGAGCATTCCGTACTTATCAATCCAATCGCACCGGATCTGCCCACCGGGTGCAGGGTCTTGAGCCAGGGGCCGATAACCATTCCGAAAGGGCACTATTTCGTAATGGGGGACAACCGGGACAACAGCAACGACAGCCGCTGCTGGGGACTGGTCCCCGATGAGAATCTCGTCGGTAAGGCATTTGGAATTTGGATGAACTGGGACTCCGAAATCGATGCTTTTCCGCCGATTGCCTGGGAGCGCCTTGGAAAAGGTATTGAATAGTCGCTTGTATTAAATAACCATCGAGGTTTCTCGAATGCAGACACTACAGAAACAAAAGGGACTTACCTTTATCAGTTGGTTGATAATCTTTATCATGGTCGGCTTTTTGGTCTATGTCGGTATCAAAATCATACCTGTCTACATCGATCACTATGCTATCAAGGCAACGCTTGAGTCGGTAAAAAATGAACCTCAATCCGCAAGCAAATCGAAAAAGGATCTGCGTGAAACAATCACCAAAAGGCTCTATGTCAACAATATCCGGCATGTCAACCGGGACCATATCAAGATAGAGCGCAGTGGTAAGACAACGAAAATCCATATCGCATACGAGGAAGTTCGACATATTGTCTACAACATCTCCTTGATAATGACCTTTGAAGAGAATGTTGAGTTGTCCGCCAATTGAAAGCTGATGTCGATAAGCTTTGTCGAACGCTTAGCTACCGCTTTATAGATCAAAAGCTGCTTGAACAGGCGTTGACACACAGGAGTGCGGGTGGCCAGAACAATGAGCGCCTGGAGTATCTGGGCGATGCCATTTTGGGATTTGTCGTAGCGGATGAGTTGTACAGCCATTTTCCTGAAGCGACCGAGGGTCAGTTGAGCCGTTTGCGCTCAAGTCTGGTCAAACGCGACACCCTGGCGAAAGTGGCGCGTGAGTTCAAGCTGGGTGACTACCTTCGTTTGGGACAGGGCGAGCTGCGCAGTGGAGGTCAAAGTCGGGATTCGATATTGGCGGACGGCCTTGAGGCGATTTTCGCCTCTATCTACCTGGATGGCGGATACAAGGCTTGCCGGGATGTGATTCAGGCTATTTTTCTACCTCGCATTCAATCGCTTAGCCTGAACAGCCAACAAAAGGATCCAAAGACGCAGTTGCAGGAACATCTACAGGCGAAACGGATAGAGTTGCCGGATTATGCGATATTGAATATCGATGGAGACCCTCACAACCAGCGCTTTAGCGTTACCTGTGCTGTTTCCTCCCTGGGCGAAAAAACCACTGGGGTGGGGGCCAGCCGGAGAAAGGCCGAACAAGACGCCGCATCGAAAATGCTCGCAATACTGAAACATGAGTAACCTGATCAATCATTGTGGATATGCGGCAATCGTCGGTCGACCCAACGTAGGCAAATCCACCCTCCTGAACCGTCTCCTGGGTGTCAGGCTGGCAATAACATCACACAAGGCACAGACTACGCGCCATACGATTCTCGGCATCAATACCCTGCATGCCGGGCAAGTGATCTATGTGGATACTCCAGGTATCCACGAACGCAGCGACAACGCCATGAATCGCTATCTCAATCGTACCGCCAAGAGCGCATTGACGGATGTCGACCTGCTTGTCTTCGTGGTCGAGGCACTGAGCTGGACGAAAGAGGATGAAAAGGTATTGGGATTGATCGGGCAGACCGGAGCACCGGTCATTCTTGCCGTCAACAAGGTCGATCGCATCAAACAGAAAGAGAGGCTTCTGCCCTATCTGTCGGATATGGCCAAACGTCACTCCTTCATCGAGATAGTGCCCATATCCGCAAAAAACGGGAGAAATCTGGATAAGCTCCAGGAACTTGTTTTGCAGGCTTTGCCGCAAGCTGAGAACTTCTTTCCCGAGGATCAGTTGACGGACAGGCCTGAAAGGTTTTTTGCCGCTGAAATGATCCGCGAGCAGATTACCAGGCGATATGCTAAGGAGTTGCCGTATGCGGTATCGATAGAGATAGAGCGCTTTGAGGCCCTGTCAGGGCTGTATCGGATCAATGCTGTCGTCTGGGTTGAAAAAAGTGGTCAGAAAGCGATTTTGATTGGAAAAGATGGTCAGGCGCTCAAAGAAGTGGCTGTCCAGGCGCGCAAAGCCATGCAGCAGTTCTTCGATTGCAAGGTTCACTTGGAAATCTGGGTCAAGGTGAAAAAGAGCTGGTCCAGTGATGAGGCGGCCCTGGTCAGGCTGGGATACGGTGACACTCAGTAGTGAATTGATACAACGTATCCACTCCCCACTGGTGACAGCATCCCGCGCCACGCGCCTTGCCTTAGCCCAGTAGCGGGGTTCTGAGGGTTACTGAAATTACCAAGCGGCCCACCAGCGCTTAGTGCGGGTGTTTTTTCGTACAGTGGGCGGTTACGATGAATGAATTGATTTCGGCATTTGTCATACATCGCAGAGACTATCGCAATACCAGCCTTCTGTTGGAGCTGTTTCTGCCCAGCCAGGGAAGAGTGCCGGCGATAGCGCGTGGGGCAAAATCCGGGCGTTCTTCCCGTGCCATGCTGCTACAACCTTTTTCATCGCTGCTGGTCAGTTTGAGCGGGAGGGGAGAGGTCAAGACGCTCACGCAGGTAGAGCCTGATGGACGACCCATCCGATTGGTGGGAGAGACGATATATTGTGGAATCTACCTGAATGAACTGCTGATGCGATTGCTACAGCGTGGGGATCCATATCCATCGCTCTACATCTATTATCAGCATGCCCTGAGCAGGCTTGCACAGGGTGAATCGGCAAGCCAGTGTTTGAGGGAGTTCGAGATTTCCCTGTTGAAAGAGCTCGGATACGGCTTGTTGCTCGATCGGACTGCGGATACCGACGAGCTGGTGGTGGCGGATCGTATTTATGACTATCACATAGAATATGGCCCTGTCATGACCACAGGCAGCGTTGCGGGCGGAATCCATGGACAAACCTTGATCTCGCTTCATCGTGGGGAGACTCTGGATGAGCAGGGGCAATCCGAGGCAAAGCAGCTGATGCGCCGGGTCTTGGGTTACTATCTGGGTGACAAGCCGCTCAAGAGCAGAGAACTCTTTCGCCCCCTGAAATAGCCGGCATGGTAGGTACTCTGTTCATGCCGGATCGGTTTCGAGTCCGCAAATGAACGTCAATAAACGCAAATGACAATTTCAATTGCAGGGTGCTGCTAGCCGCACTAGAGTGCTGAAATCTGAGAAGTACAGACGTGTCCGGATAGTTAGCTATATATGAAGTATTGGCGTTCATTTACGGACTGATTCCGATTTTCTGCTAGATTGTAAGCTTCAAACCCACTCATCAAGGTAAAGGTACCTGTTTAAATGGTCGAAAACGAGATTCTACTTGGTGTCAATATTGATCACGTAGCCACCTTACGCCAGGCACGGGGGACCCGTTATCCCGAACCTGTTCAGGCAGCCCTGGTTGCCGAGCAGGCTGGCGCGGATGCCATCACTTTGCATTTGCGGGAAGACCGAAGACACATTCAGGACAGGGATGTTGAGATATTGAGTGGTCTGCTGCAGACAAGGATGAATCTAGAAATGGCTGCAACATCGGAAATGGCGGCCATCGCAACAAGGTTCCGACCTCATGATTGCTGTCTGGTACCGGAAAAGCGAGAAGAACTGACGACGGAGGGGGGCTTGGATGTGGCGGGTAATCTGGAGTACATGACGGATTACTGCAATGAACTCAATGATGCCGGTATTCGTGTATCACTCTTCATCGATGCAGACCAGAAACAGTTGGAGGCCGCGAAGGAAACGGGCGCCCCAGTGGTTGAAATACATACCGGTCACTATGCAGATGCGGTGTCGGACAGAGCCAGGGGTGTCGAACTCGAACGCATCGTTCATGCCGTAGAGTACGGACACAGCCTCGGACTTCAAGTCAATGCGGGACATGGTCTGGATTACAACAATGTCAAAGCCATAGTGGCGATAGCGGGGATCAGGGAACTGAATATCGGCCACGCCATTATCTGCCGTGCCCTGTTCACAGGTCTCGACCAGGCGGTAAGAGAGATGAAAGCCCTGTGTCGCAAATGAATGCAAATGCCAACTCTACATAAACACATGCCTTTGTATAATTATGCCATCCCGGTGGAGTGGTTTATCGATGCGCTTGGTGATCACCCATTGATGTAACTGACCAGCTGTTCGATGACAAATTGCTGCTCTTCGATGATCGCCTTGACCAGATCACCGATCGAGATAATTCCAACAAGTTCGCCATCCTTGATCACGGGGAGGTGGCGAACACGCTTTTCCGTCATGATTGCCATGCACTCTTCTATGGTCTGATCCGGGCTGACTGCCGCCACATGGCTGGTCATTATCTCCTTTACCTGAGTATCCTTCGATGAGCGACCTTTGAGAATGATGTTGCGGGCATAGTCCCGTTCCGAAAAGAGTCCGGATATCTTGTTGTTCTCGGTTACAAGCAGCGAACCTATTCCCTTCTCGGCCATCAGGACCAAGGCGTCCAAAACCGATGCGGTGGGACTAATGGTTACGATATCGAATCCCTTGCGTTGTAACAGTTGATTGACTGTTTGCATTGCATTGCCTCCTGTCTACAAAAAGTACGTGGGATGAACCCTCGTTCAGGGTCGATGATTCTTCTTTAAACACTGCCTTGCCTGTGGGTGAATCCCGGGCTGGAGAGTCCGGGCCGGATCCCCGGCCTCCTGGCGACACTGAGCGTTTGATTTCTCATAATAATAGTCAACAATCCTGTCTTTTGACTCATTTCCCGAACCGTTTGTAGCAAACTGCCATTTAAGTCGATGCGTTCATTGGGGAAACTCACCTAACCCGGGCACCGGATAAGATCCGAATCGGTGCTATATGGTCTCGACCTGGAGCGCCCGACAAGCAGATTATGGACAGGCAAATTCACTACTGCGTTCAACTGATGAATCAGGGTAGAATCAACAGTATGAAATATAAAACAATCGAAGAATTCGTCGGCAATACGCCACTGGTCAGGCTTCAGCGTCTGCCCGGGGAGTGCAGTAATACGCTATTGGTGAAGCTGGAGGGTAACAATCCTGCAGGCTCGGTCAAGGACAGGCCCGCCATCAGTATGATCAGCCATGCCGAAGCGCGGGGAACGATAGCACCAGGTGACACCCTGATCGAGGCAACCAGTGGTAATACAGGGATTGCTCTGGCCATGGCGGCGGCAATCAAGGGTTATCGCCTGACCCTGGTTATGCCTGAGCATATGAGCCTGGAGCGGCGGGCGGTGATGAAGGCATTCGGCGCGGATCTGGTGCTGACCCCCAAGGAGGGCAGCATGGAGGCCGCCATCGACAAGGCAAGGGAGCTGGAAGCCTCAGGCAACGGGTTGATTCTGGATCAGTTTTCCAATCAGGATAATCCTCTGGCCCACATCGAGGGCACCGGACCGGAGATCTGGCGGGATACCCAGGGAGAGGTGACCCACTTCGTCAGCGCCATGGGTACCACTGGCACGATCATGGGAACCTCCACCTATCTGAAACAGCGTAATCCGCAGATCGAGATAGTCGGTGTTCAGCCCATGGAGGGCTCGAGTATTCCCGGAATCCGCCGCTGGCCGAAGGCCTATCTGCCGAAAATCTTCGATGCCACTAAGGTCGACCGCATCATCGATGTGTCCCAGGCGGAAGCGGAAGAGACCACGAGACTGCTGGCGGCCAAAGAGGGGATCTTCGCCGGGGTCTCCTCCGGTGGCGCCGTCGCCGCCGCATTGAAGCTATCCGATAGTGTCGAGAATGCCGTGATTGTCTCCATCATCTGCGACCGGGGCGACCGCTACCTTTCTACCGACGTCTTTCCCGCCGGCTGAGATGGGGCGCAGGCGTAATCGAAAGCCGCTTCCTACGGAGCCGGTTGAGGCCGAAATCGAGTCCATGACCCAGGATGGGAAAGGGGTGGCCCATATCGATGGCAAGGCGACCTTCGTCTATGGCTCCCTGCCGGGTGAACGGGTGCGCTTTGTCTATACCGGCCGCCGCCGCAGGTATGATGAAGGCGCGGTTGTCGAAGTCATCGTTCCCTCCGTTGAGAGAACCGAACCGCACTGCAATCAATTCGGTGTGTGTGGTGGCTGCAGCCTGCAGCATCAAAAGCCCGAGGCGCAGGTTGCGAGCAAGCAACAGGCGATGCTCGACGCATTGAAACACATCGGCAGGGTGGCGCCCGATGAGGTGCTCGATCCCCTTCTCGGTGAATCGGTCTGGGGCTATCGTCGCAAGGCCAGGTTAGGCGTTCGGTATGTACCGAAGAAGGGGGGTACGCTAGTCGGCTTTCGTGAAAGGGGATCCTCCTATGTTGCCGACATCGATCGCTGCCACATACTGCATCCCAGGGTCGGCGAACTGATCCCCCGGTTGGGCGAACTCATCGACCAACTCTCGATTCGTGATCAAATCCCCCAGATCGAGATGGCGATGGGGGATGAGGTGTGCATTCTGATCTTCCGCATGCTCGCAACTCCCACTGAAGAAGATCTGATGAAACTCGCCATATTCGGCCCCCGGCATCAGCTGGTCATCTACCTTCAGGAGGCGGGGCCCGAGAGTATACGCCCCTTGAACTTCGAGCCGACGAGCCTGAGTTATTCACTGCCGGACTACGAACTGCAGCTCGATTTTCTACCCAGCGATTTCACCCAGGTCAACATGGACATCAACCGGCAGATGGTGAATCGGGCGATATCCCTTCTCCAGCCGCGGGCCGATGACCGGGTATTGGATCTGTTCTGCGGTCTGGGCAATTTCACCCTGCCGCTGGCGCGAAGCGCGGGCCATGTCACGGGTGTGGAGGGCGACAGCGGATTGGTCGCCCGGGCGAGGGAGAATGCTTTGCGCAACGGGATCGAGAACGTGACGTTCTATACCGCCAATCTCTATGAGGCACTGGATAATGAACCCTGGCTCATGCAGCGCTTCAACAAGGTGCTGCTGGATCCGCCGCGCAGTGGCGCAGCGGAGATGCTGGCGCAGCTGCCCAAACTGGGCGCACGGCGTCTCGTGTATGTCTCCTGCTATCCGGGAACCCTGGCGCGGGATGCAGGTATACTGGTCCACGAACAGGGCTACCGGCTGCTGAGCGCGGGCGTCATGGATATGTTTCCGCATACTGCACACGTGGAGTCGATTGCGCTATTCGAGAAGTGTTGATCCTCTTCCCGCTGATTCACTGGTAAATTATAAATGGCACTGGAAATAGAACGTAAATATCTGGTTATAAGTGATAAATGGCGCACTGATGTTATCAGTGAATCGGCCATGAAACAGGGCTATATTGCTAATGTGTCCAATGCAAGCGTGCGTGTGCGTGTGTCAGGCGAAGAGGCCCGATTGACCATCAAGGGGCCGACCAGGGGTATCAGTAGAAGCGAATATGAGTATCCTATCCCTATCCAGGATGCGCTGGAGATTCTCCATCATCACGTTTCGGGGGCGCTGATCGAAAAGATACGTTACAAAGTCAGGTGTGGAGAGCACGTCTGGGACCTCGACGTCTTTGAAGGGGAGAATAAAGGATTGATCGTGGCCGAGGTGGAATTGAGTTCGGTGGATGAGAGATTCCAGATGCCGGAATGGGCGGGCGAGGAGGTCTCCAGTGATAAACGCTACAACAATGCGAGCCTGGTAACACATCCCTATTGCGACTGGTAGAGGTCCGGGTCGTGGCATGGCGCCGATACGCAAGCCTGTTGTTGTTACCGCTCTTCTGTCTTGCCTGCTCCACTGCCCATAACGCTGACTCGATACGTATGGGGCTGGCATCGGCGCCGCTGAACCTTGACCCGCGTTTTGCCACCGATGCCACCTCGGAGCGTATCAACAGACTTATCTACCAGCGCCTGGTAACCTTTGACGAGCAGAGTATGCCGGTGCCGGATATCGCCAATTGGCGGCGACTGGCGCCGCGCCACTACCGCTTTCGGCTGAATGACTCCACAGGACGATTCTCCCATGGCCGCATGCTGAACGCGGATGATGTCATCGCCACCTACCGCTATGTACTCGACGTCAACAATGCCTCGCCGAAGCGCTCCGCGCTGGTACTGATCGAGGAGATGGTGAAACTGGACGAGTTCACGGTCGACTTCATGCTCTCTCGCGCAGATCCGCTGTTTCCCGCCTATCTTACCCTGGAGCTCCTGCCCGCGGAGCTGATTGCCGAAGGGCATGATTTTACCCAGCGACCCGTGGGCAGCGGCCGATTCGTCTTTCATGCCTGGCCGGCGGCTGCGAAGTTGCTGCTGAGGCGACGTGAGGATAATCAGATTTTCGAGTTTCTCGAGGTGAAAAATCCAACAGTCAGGGTACTGAAGCTGTTGCGCGGGGAGATCGATATGCTGCAGAACGATATCTCACCGGAACTGATCGCTTATCTCCAGGCGCAATCCGGGATAGAAGTCGAACGCCGCGACGGCAGCAACTACACCTATATCGGTTTCAACCTTCGGGATCCCCGCACCGGTGATCCCAGGGTGCGCCGGGCAATTGCCCATGCCATCGATCGCAGGGCGATCATCGAACATGTGATGCGTGGTGCGGCCCGTCAGGCTGAAGCGCTGCTGCCGCCCGAGCATTGGGCGGGGGCCTCCACTCTGGCGGCTTATGACTACGACCCCGAGAGCGCCATCATGCTGTTGCATGAAGCGGGACACGACGCCACGAATCCATTGCACCTGGTCTACAAGACCTCCAGCGACCCCTATCGGATAAGGCTCGCCACGGTGATCCAGAGCCAGCTCAGGGCTGTGGGTATCGAGGTGGAACTGCGCAGTTACGACTGGGGAACGTTTTTCGGCGATATCAAGGCAGGCAATTTTCAGCTATACAGCCTGAGCTGGGTGGGAATCCGCACGCCGGATGTCTTCAGGTACATCTTCGCCAGTGACTCGTACCCGCCCGCCGGCGCCAATCGCGGGCGTTATGCAAGCCTCGAGATCGATCGTCTGCTCCACGAGGTCGAATCGGCCGATACCCTGGCGGACCAGGCGGAACTCTATCATCGGATACAGCGTCAGCTGCACCGTGATCTGCCCTACGTGCCGCTCTGGTACGAGGGGCAGGTGTTCGCCTCCAATCCCAGAATCCGAGGCTACCGCTTAATGCCTGATGGCAACTATGATGGACTTGCACAGGTAAAGCTTCAGCAACCCGAGGAGTCGAGAGATGGCCGAATTGCTACTGCGCATTGATCTCTCTCAACAGTGCATGGTCTGCAGCGAAGGCACACGGGTGATAAAATCCTACTCGATCTCAAGTGCCAGAAACGGCCCCGGGGAACGCTGTGGCAGTGAGTGCACGCCAAGGGGCAGGCACCGAATCCGCCTGAAGATCGGAGAGGGGTGTGAGGAGAACACGGTTTTCGTTGCACGGCGTCCCACCGGCGAGCGGTTTACCCAACAGCTGGGAACGGCCGATCCGCAGCGGGACTGGATCCTGACACGCATTCTCTGGCTGACCGGCACCGAACCGGGCAGGAACCGGGGAGGTAGTGTCGATACTCTGCGCAGATACATCTACATTCACGGGACTCCGGATAGCGAACCCATGGGGATAGCGGCATCTCACGGTTGTATCCGCATGCGCAACCGGGATCTGATCGAGCTCTTCGACCGGGTCGAGGTTGGTACCCTGGTGGAGATCGTCGAATAATGGGAAGCTTCCTGCTGTCGCGCCTGTTGAGCGCTGTGGTCGTGATTTTCGGTGTCGTCTGCCTGGTGTTCCTGCTCATCCATCTGGTCCCGGGGGATCCCGTGGATGTGATGCTGGGTGAATCGGCGATCCCTGCCGATCGAGAGGCGCTGCGCAGCAGCCTGGGGCTCGATCGCCCCATGGCGGTTCAGTTGGCTGACTACCTGCAAGGTGTTGCCACACTCGATTTTGGTGACTCGCTACATGCCAAGCGGCCGGTGGCGGAACTGCTCGCAAGGCGTATCCCCGCTACACTGCAACTGGCTTTTGCCGCGCTTGTGGTCACCCTCCTGATCGCGATACCCCTGGGTATACTCGCCGCCGTCAATCGGGGAGGCATGGGGGATTGGAGCGCGATGGGTTTCTCCATGCTGGGCCTCTCGATTCCCAATTTCTGGTTGGGACCGATGCTCATACTCTGTTTTTCCCTGTGGCTGGGCTGGACCCCTGTCAGCGGCAGAGAAGGCTTGGGCAGCCTTATTCTGCCCGCGGTGACCCTGGGGACGGCGTTCGCCGCCGTCCTGGCGCGCATGGTTCGCAGCAGCCTGCTGGAGGTGCTCGGCGAGGATTTCGTGCGTACCGCGAGAGCCAAGGGATTGAGCGAGACAGGGGTTATCTGGCGCCATGCCATGGGCAACGCATGGCTGCCGGTGATAACGCTGGTGGGATTGCAGCTCGGTGCCCTGCTGGGAGGTGCCGTGGTGACCGAGGTGGTATTCGACTGGCCGGGTATAGGTTCGCTGATGATCGAATCGATCCAGAAGCGGGACTACCCGGTAGTGCAGGGTTGTGTGTTGTTCATCAGCCTCTCCTATGTTCTGGTCAATACCCTGACAGATCTGCTCTATGGCCTGATCGATCCGCGCATACGCAGTGGTGGCGGTGGATGATTCGGCGCAATATGCCCTATATGCTGCTTGCCTGCTGGGGCATTGCCGCATTGATCGGACCCTGGTTCAGCGAAGCGGGGAATCTGATCGATCTCGATAGAATTCTCCAACCCCCGGATCTCTCCGGACCCTTGGGATACGACGATCTCGGACGTCCGATCCTGATGCGCCTGGTGGCGGGGGCACAGAGTTCTTTCCTGGTGGCCGTGGTCGTGGTGGGTCTGTGTGCCATTGCCGGCAGCGCGCTGGGCCTGCTGGCAGGTTATCACGGTGGCTGGATCGATCTGCTGCTGGTCAGGGTGACCGACATCTTCCTCGCCTTTCCGGGTATCCTCCTGGCCATCGCCCTGGCCGGTGTCATGGGGCCCGGCATGGATAATCTCATCATCGCCCTTTCGGTGGTGGGCTGGGTTGGATATGCGCGGCTCGCCCGTGGCCAGGTGCTATCGCTGAAGCAACGGGATCATGTCATGGCCGCTATCGCCCTGGGCAGCAGCCGGTGGACGATCCTGACAAAACATCTGCTACCGCTGCTGCTCGCACCGCTGATCGTCGAGGCCACATTCGGCATGGCGGGGATGGTCATCGCCGAAGCGGGGCTCTCCTTCCTGGGGCTTGGGATCCAGCCTCCCAACGCCTCCTGGGGAAGCATGATACGCGACGGTGCCAGCTACATGCTGATGGCGCCGCACATGGTCCTGGCACCAGGGGTGGCTATTATGTTGGTTGTATTGTCGCTGAACCTTCTTGGGGATCGTCTGCGCGATTATCTGGACATTCGAATTCCCAGGGAATAGGGATCGGCTCACTGAACCAGGAAGGTGGTGAAGAAGAGGGCCTTCAATTCGTTCTTTCCGCTCAGTTCCTGCATCAGCCTGCCAATGGTCGTCAGCGCCTTCTGGCGCAGCGCCTCCTTGCCGCTCTGTGTTTTGATCTTGGCCCCATCCTGCTCTGACAGCAACAGCAGCAGGGCGTGGCGGATGGCAGGGCCATGGAGTTTGAGCGCTTCGAGAAACAGATCATCATTGGTCATCAGCTGAACATCACAACGGACATACTTGCCACCGCTCGCCAGGTTGGCGATCAGGGATGGTCTGACCTGATAGTAGCTGGTGGTGACCGCTACCGCAGCTTCGGATTCTTCTTGTTCTTTCTCATCCTCTGCCTGCAGCGGTGTCGCGATGAGCACAAGCAGCGCAAGAAATAGCTTGAATGAGTGCATGATTCTACCTTCACATGACGGACTGGTTTCCTCTCCACCTATGTTTACGGCATACTGACTGAAACATTGAGTCTTGCGACTCCCGGTTGGAGAGAGATGGATCTACCTGTTTATACCATTTGCGATTTCGAAATAGAGTTGGATATGCCGTTCTTGAACCAATTCCACGGAACAGTTTCACCTGTCCAATCCGATCTCTTCACGAGCCTTGCCGGCGGAGTGGGCGGATGAGCCTGGGGCCGGTCATGCTCGATCTCGAGGGTACCCGTCTCCGCGCTGAGGAGAAACGGCTGCTGAGCCATCCGGCGGTGGGAGGCGTGATCCTTTTCTCGCGCAACTTCGAGTCCCCGGATCAATTGCAGCAACTGTGCAGCGAAATCCACTTGGCGAGAAATCCCCATCTCCTCATAGCCGTCGACCAGGAAGGTGGGCGGGTGCAGCGTTTCAGAGAGGGATTCACCCCGCTTCCTCCGGCAGCCTGGTATGGTGAGCAGTATCGGAAAAATGCCGAGCATGGCTTGCAGCTGGCGCAACTCGGCGGTTGGTTGATGGCTTCGGAATTGCGTGCCTGTGGCGTGGATTTCAGCTTCGCTCCAGTGCTCGATATCGGTTTCGGTATCAGCGAAGTGGTTGGCGACAGGGCGTTCTCCCCACAACCTGATATTGTCGCCCGATTGGCCCAGGCATGGATGCAGGGAGCGCATGGAGCAGGTATGGCGATTGTCGGCAAACACTTCCCCGGTCATGGTGGTGTGCAAGCCGACTCCCATCTGGCGCTACCGGTCGATCAGCGCCGCTACGAGGATCTGGAGATGGAGGACTTGCGGCCATTTGAAATCATGATCCACGCCGGTATGGAGGCGATTATGCCGGCACATGTGATCTACAGCCATATTGACAGGGAACTTGCGGGTTTTTCGCGATTCTGGTTGAAAAAGGTGTTGCGGCAGCAGTTAGGGTTTCAGGGGGCGATCTTCAGCGATGACCTGAACATGGCTGCCGCCCAGGAGGCTGGAGGTTACGGGGATCGCGCACTAGCGGCACTCACGGCGGGCTGTGATATGGTGTTGATATGCAACAATCGACCGGCCGCCGTCGAAATTCTGGAAAGGCTCAAGGACTATGATGATCCCGCCACCCATGTACGCCTGGTGAGAATGCATGGGAGGAAACACAAGACCATGCAGCAGCTGCATATCGATCCGCAGTGGAAAACCGCCGTCAATCGACTCTCCATGGCGCCGGAGGAGATCAATCTCGATCTGGGCCTTGAGTAAACTGCGACCATTGACTGCACAGAGCGGGGTTCGGCTGGTCTGCTTGGCTTGAAACTGAGGTAAACCTGAATCCGTGGGTTCAGGGTAAAAAAAGAGGGAACTCGATAAGCGATGACTATAACTGCGCAGCAAGCGGCAGAGGTACTGGCCACTGCCGATCTGATCTACCCGCAAGCCGAGGTTGAACAGGCGCTCGATCGCCTGGCATTGGAGATTACCGGCAAGCTCTCGGGTGAGGACCCGCTGGTGCTCTGTGTATTGAACGGCGCACTGATTCCAACCGGCCATCTATTGACCCGGCTTAAATTCCCACTGCGTCACGACTATATTCATGCCACCCGGTACAGGGGTAAGACCAGCGGTGCCGGGCTGGAATGGATAGGCAGTCCCAGTACCACATTGGCCGGTGAGACGGTATTGGTGGTGGATGATATCCTCGATGAAGGCGTCACGCTCTCAGCCATCGTAGAGGCCTGTCACAAGGCGGGGGCAAAGGCGGTCTCCAGTGTGGTGCTGGTTGAAAAATTGCATGATCGCGGTGTTGGGTTTACAGCGGATTTCGTTGGTCTGACTGTGGAAGATCGCTACGTATTTGGCTTTGGCATGGACTACATGGGATATCACAGAAACCTGCCTGGTATCTATGCTGTGGCTAAAGATTAAGTAATTACCCTAAGGCGCCATGCAATCGCTAAAGGGATATCCCGAGTGTTCCCGGCTGTAAAAAATCTAGTAGAATTAACTGTCTATTGATAATTATCAATTAATGGTACAAGCTTCGAATAGTGTGCTGAACTTGACGAAGATCAGTAAGCACGTATTCTTTTAGCGTCTTTTGTGCCTGCAGATAGATCAGGACGCAAACGATCAAATGGAGGGTGGTTATAGTGACAACATTAGAAAGCCTGAAAGGCAGTCATACTGATATGCTGGAAATCATCAGTGATCTCAGGGCAATGATGACCAAGGAGCAGTTGAGTATACGTCCGAATGCTATGACAGCGCATAAAATGATCTGTGATCTGGCGGAAAAGATGAAGATTCATATGTCGGAGCAGGATCGTGGGATCTATCCTGATCTTCTGACCCATAATGATCCGAAACTGAAGTCGATGGCATGGGGTTTCCTCAATGGCCAAAAGCCGATGAGAAAACAGTTCGAGCAGTATCACAACCGTTGGTTGAAAAACTGCGACTTCAATTTCACGGATGAATTCATAGCCGATACATTCGAGATCTTTGACATGATCGAAGACCGCATACAGCGCGAAGAAACAATCCTGATACCAACATTAGAAAAGTCCGGGGTCTTTGCCACGGCGATATAAAATGTCAGGATGCTAGGAGGAGATTCTGGAGGGGGTGTTGATACACTCCCTTTTTTTTTGTCTTTCTCAGACATGGTGTATCGACTCACCCCCTGGAGATGTCATCCCAGGCCGGGCGCCAACCCATCCCCGGGCACTTGATGTCCGTGTCCCCGCGGCCAACAGTTACGGCACCCAGCGCCAAGTTTGGCTGTTTTTCACTCAGTGGGTGAGTTGTTACGACATGGCATCCTTTGCGTGGAAGCACTATGATAGCTCCTGAATCGTCAGTCATAACAAACTCTAACATTGCGGAGGTGAAGAGTGGGCGTACTTGTTGGCCGTGAGGCACCGGACTTTTCTGCTGCTGCCGTACTTGGTGACGGCACCATTGTCGATGACTTCAATTTCAGGTCATGGATCGAGAATAAATATGCAGTCCTTTTCTTCTATCCACTCGATTTCACATTTGTCTGTCCGTCTGAATTGATTGCCTTTGATCACCGCCTCGATGAATTCAAGAAACGCAACGTGGAGGTCATCGGCTGTTCCGTCGATTCCCACTATACACACAATGCATGGCGAAACACGCCGATTGACGAGGGGGGTATAGGTCCGGTCGGCTATCCACTTGTGGCCGATCTCAACCACGCCATCTGCAAGGCCTACGATGTTGAAACTCCAGATGGAAAAGTGGCGTTCCGAGGTTCCTTCCTGATCGACGAGAATCGTATTGTGCGCCATCAGGTTGTCAATGATCAGGCGCTGGGACGCAATATCGATGAAATGCTACGCATGGTTGATGCACTGCAATTCAATGAAACCCATGGCGAGGTTTGTCCCGCCGGCTGGAAGGAGGGCGACGCGGCTATCAAGAGAACGCCGCAGGGCGTGGCGGACTATCTGGCGGAACATGCAAAGACACTGTAGGGCTTTGCAGCGGTAAACGGGTGTCGCATCGGCTTGAGTCGACTGGGTGGGTTGAGTTTTTTTGGCACCTCACTCGATGTACAATGGCTGTCTGATCAGCAAGCGGAACAGTACGAGCAATGACAAAACTGGCCATCATCGGTGGAACAGGGCTGGATGAGATTCCAGATCTCGAGATCACCCATCGAGAAGTCTGCCACACACCATTCGGTGAGCCCTCGGCAGCGTTGACCCACGGTACCATAAACGGACACGAGGTGGTCTTTCTCCCGCGTCACGGCGCCTCCCATTTGATCCCCCCGCATCTGGTCAACTACAGAGCCAACCTGTGGGCGCTGCGCCATGTGGGCATTCAGACCATACTCGGTGTGGCGGCGGTGGGTGGCATAACCGGTGAAATGGCGCCTGGACGTATCGTCATTCCCGATCAGATCATCGACTATACATTTGGTCGTGAGCATACCATTTTCGATAGTGACCTGAGCCATGTGACCCATATCGATTTCACCAAACCCTATTGCGAGGAGCTGCGCCAGGCACTGATCGAGGCTGGACGGCTCGCCGGCGTGAATCCGGTCGCCGTCGGTACCTATGGTGCGACACAGGGACCGAGGCTGGAGACCGCTGCCGAGATCGTTCGAATGGAGCGCGATGGATGCGATATTGTCGGTATGACAGGGATGCCGGAGGCCGCCCTGGCCAGGGAGTTCAACCTCTGCTATGCATCCTGCGCCGTAATCTCCAACTGGGCGGCGGGAAAAGTGGAAGATTCGATCAATATGAGAGAGATCGAAAAGAACCTGATCCAGGGCATGGAGCAGGTTAAGTCGCTATTGGTGGAACTGCTAAGACTACGTGGTTTGTAAGTGAGTGCCCAAGACCACTGACCTGCAGCATGTTTATAGGCAATTCATCCATAGAATCAATCTTCAGAATTACACTTTTAATATCGATTCTAGTTTCAGGAAAGGCGCTTCACGGGGGGGCTTTCGAGCTCGGCATGGAGTCATTGAAGGCCGGTGACTATGCCGAGGCCTTCTGCCTTTGGCGTCCGTTGGCGATGCAGGGAGACAGGGAGGCGGCCTACCATCTGGGCTGGCTGTATGCGAATGGAAACGGATTACGCGTCGATGTCCGCAAGGCCGTCTATTGGTGGAAACGCTCGGCAGATGCCGGTCATCTTGACGCCATGTTCGACCTGGCACTGGCATATACCAACGGGGAGAGGATCAGCAAAGACCCGGAACGGGCAATCGACTGGTACATGAAAGCTGCGCTTGGCGGCCATGAGGATGCCCGTGAGATCGTCAGAATGAAACTGCGCCGCAACGAGCCGTTGATACTCGGTCGAATCGAAGAACTGGTACGCCAACCCTGGCTTGGTGAGTCTGTCACCGTCAGCGCAGACAGGGTCAATATACGCTCCGAACCAACAACCGACAGTGCTGTCGTCAAACAGCTTGGCTTGGGGCAACCCTTGATCATGGTGGATTGCCAGGGAGACTGGTGTAGGGTCATTGATCCCCAGGACTCGTCACTGGCCTGGATAGCGGCCTGGTTGATAAACCGGCAACCGAGCCATTCCTGTTCAGGGCCTGCGGCATGCCCATGAGTAATTAACGGGTTGTTTCGTTGAGATCTATTTTGAGACACTGTCCTGTATTGGGTTACAATATCGAGGAGTTTTAAGCGTGCCGAAGGGGAATTGACATGGCTGATGAGACAACCAGTAGCGAAGAAAAAGTAGAGAAGGATCCGGCAACAGAGACAGCGACAGTCAAGAAGAAGGTTGCCAAGAAAAAGAGTGCGAAAAAGAAGGTCGCGAAGAAAAAAGCGACGACAAAGAAAAAGGTTGTGGCAAAAAGCAGTGTGAAGGAGCCGCAGGCGGTGTCCGAGAAGACTTCATCGGAAACTGACGCAGCCACACCGGCTGCCAAGCCCGAAACAAAAACGGCGACCTCGACAGCGGTTGCCGCCGCCAGCGCCATGGCTTCCAAACCGAGTTCTTCCGCTGGAGACAAAGTATCCAGCGACAGCCAGCCGGCCTCTTCAAATGTCGTCATTCAAGCCGAGCTTAACAAAGAGACTACAATGGAGGATTCATCGATGACAACCGATTCCAAGAGTGCGGGTGGCTTCAGATTGAAAGTCGTTTTCTGGCTCGTAATCATCATACTGGGCTTCATGTATATCAGGTCATTGGCGAAGCATCCACCAACCGATGGCGCCCACACGAACTCAGTAGGGCAACAAGCGGTGGAGGCAACCACCACGGCTCACGAATCAGCAACCGGGGATGAGGTCGAAGTGTCGTCCGCTGATGCGCCGGCAACTGGTGGATCGGAGTCCACTGTCAGTGCCGCCGCAGGTGACTCTGATCAGGAGCAGGGCGTGGCCCCGGGTGAAACCTCATCTGCCGATGCTGACGAGCAGGTTGCGAGCACCGGTCAGGAGGCGGAATCCCCGGCGGATGAATCCAACGCCATGGCATCGGCTGCTGGTGGAGAACCCGCGGCCGCCTCCGGCGATGGAGTATCTTCGGACGCCGAACCCGCATCGGCCTCTTCGGATCAGGCCGTTCGTGATCTGCATGCCGAGTCTGTGAGTAAAATACTCAAAGAGTTCGATGATCTCCGGGACGCCGCAAAGGCGGAGATGGAGGCGATGCGCAACCTGAGAGATGCTGAGCGCGAACTGCAGGAGGCGATGGTTCCGCCGCCTCCGCGACCCGTATGGCCAGGTCGGGGATATACGCCCTATGGTGGATACCCGCCGGTTCAACAGGGATATGCGCCCCCCAACTACTATCGCTATTAACAACTCAAGTTTCGGTTTCGGTGTTCAGGGGTACTATTTGGAGCCACGCAAACAGCGGAATCTGAATCTCGATTTGAACTCCGAAACTTGAACTTGTTATACAGGGCAGGCTAGGGTAACGGAGAAACGGGCGCAGAGCGCCCGTTTTTTTCGTCAGCTGAGGTGAGCCAATGCCTGATCGTAATCGGGTTCCTGTACGATCTCCGGCACCAACTGGGTATAGAGCACTTTGTTGTTCTCATCCAGAACCACAACCGCCCGGGCACAGATGCCCGCTAAGGGCCCGTCGCTGATCAGGACGCCATAATCTTTTGCGAAATTGCGGTTTCGCATCATCGACAGGGAGATCACATTGTCTATCCCCTCTGCGCTGCAGAAACGTCCCTGGGCAAACGGAAGGTCCGACGAGATCACCAGGGCGACCGAATTGCTCTTATCGCCCATTGCCTTGTTGAACTTGACGGTCGAGGTTGCGCAGACGCCTGTATCCAGGCTCGGAACGATGTTCAGCAGTTTTCGTTTACCGGCATAACTGCCCAGTGATACGTCCGAAAGGTCAGCCGCCACCAGGGAGAAATCGGGTGCGTCCGAACCAACAGCTGGAAGGTCGCCGTTGGTGTTGATTTGATTACCTTCGAGGGTGATAGTTGCCATGTTTCCATCCTGTTATTTGTTAAAGGGAAATTGATTACCAAGACAGAGTGATTGTATTGTCATTCGAGAAGGGGAAAAACCCTGAATTGATAAAGTTACTTGCCCAGCCGTCCTCTCCTGTCGGGGCGGAATGAATCTCGAACCGACACCCTGTCAGGCTGGCGCTATCTCTTTATAGATAGTGGGAGTAACCTCTTGGGTAATCGAGAGGATACTTTGCTGCATGGGATCGGATAGCTCCCGGATGTCGTTTATGTTGATTATCTCTTCGAATGAGGGAATGCCGGATATCTCCGTATTTTGAATAATGATGTCGTCGGGTGGAAGCAGGGTATTCAGCTCACAGGAGATGATCAACACAGGCAGTTCGCCCAATCCATCATGGTGCTTGGTCTCCAGGTTGAAACGCAGGCCCTTGAGCAGGTTCACCAGCCCCGGGCGCTTTTCCAGTACCAGGCTCAGTGTCAGATACTGCAGCAGGGCATGGGAGAGTTCATCTTTCATCTGGCTGCGATTGCCGCCGAGCATTTCAAGCAACTTGTTGGGGTGCTGCTCTGGGTAGGAGAGGACCCATCGCAACGGCGATGTAATGGTGATTGAAGTGGATTTGCTCTCCTGCTCCACCGTGTAGGCGTACTCGACAGCGGTCAATGACGGTTTGGCCCCGAAGACATCAAGGGGCGAGGAGAGTTCGGTATCCAGGGAATAGGGTTTCTGCCCGGCGATGGCTTTGTAGCGGCTTTTCAGATCGCGAAATGCCATTTCGGCACCCTTCACCGGTGTTTTCGACCCCCCCCGCACATACTCACCCAGGATCGGTGCAGGAGAGAAGAGGGGGGTAAGAGTGGCCAGGTAGCCGTTGAGGTCGGATTCGATCTTTTCCGATATGGACCTTGTCAGCTTGCGAAGTTCAAGAATTCTTGGGATATCGAAGGTTTCATTCATCTGCTTGCCTGCTATTCTTGGGTGTCCAATCCATCTGGCCGACGGGTTTTGCTCCGGCGCACTGTGCACGCTAATCAAAGAAAGAGTTATCGTCAATATAATTTTCTTTATTTTATCACCATTTGCTACACTCTATCAGGACTAACGCATAGTCGGGTCATGAAAGCATGCTTGCCCGGCACGGCCGCCTGTCCCAGACGATGCGGTAACGAAGGAGAAGGGATTTGGACAACCAACAGCCTATGCCAGACACAATAGGACGCTTCAATCTCATCGAGGAAATCGGCGAGGGGGCGATGTCGATCGTCTACAAGGCATACGACCCGGAGATCAATCGCACCCTGGCTATCAAGTTGCTGCGCGGGGAGGTTGCCGCAGACCCGGAATACCGCTATAGATTTCTGCAGGAGGCCAAGGCGGCAGGAAAGCTTACCCATCCAAATATCGTCACCATTTTCGATGTCGGGGAGGCCGAGCAGGGGCCCTATATAGCCATGGAATACCTCGAGGGCCGCACCCTCGAGCAGATGATGGAGGCGAAAACTCCCATCTCTGTCAGAGAGGCGGTGGTCTACGGTATCCAACTGGCGGAGGCGCTTGATTACTCCCACAACCGCGGTATCGTGCACCGGGACGTAAAGCCGGGCAACATCATCTCTCCGGATGATGGCCACACTATCCGCATCACCGATTTCGGCATCGCCCATGTGGACTCACCCAACAAGGAGCACCGTACCCGGATGGGGGCCGTGCTGGGTACCCCGCAATACATGTCACCCGAGCAGGTCGAGGGTTACCCGGTAGATGGTCGTTCCGATCTCTTTTCCCTCGGTGTCATTCTCTATCAGCTGATTACCGGGGAGAAACCTTTTGTCTCCGAGACCCTGACATCCCTGCTGATGAAAATCGTTCAGGAGGATCCTGCGCCGATCAAGGACAAGACCGGGGATTTACCCCAAAGCCTGAAGAAAGCCGTTGAGAAACTGCTCAACAAAAAACCTGAATTACGTTTTCAGACAGGTAAGGAAGTGGCCACGGAACTGCGCAGTGTAGTCCACGAGATCGACGAAAAGAGACAGCATGTCAGTGAGTCGAAGATTCTGCCGCTGCGCATTAAGTGGACCGCGGTCATGGCGGCGGTGGTGACGATCGCCATGATCCTGGGTTCCTACCTGGTCTACCGCAAACAGGTGGACACAATGATCGAGCTGGCACTCGATTCAGGCGGCTCCCTTGCCGAGTTCATTGCGGTGGAGAGCGCCGAGGCTGTGTTGATCCAGGACTGGGTCGCCCTGGAGACATTCGTACACGAAATCAAGCAGCGACAACAGATAAGCTATCTGAGAATTCTCGACCATAAGAAGATCCTGCGCGCCAGCACTTCCGTCGAAGAGGTAGGGCAGACATTCGAAGCACCTGAGCCCTTGAGTATATTGCGCGAAGACAAGGACATCATCATCGCCGAAAGGGAGTTCAACGATGAGATGGTCTTCGATTTTAAGGCACCGCTTGTTTTTCAGAACAAACATATCGGCGAGGTACAGCTTGGTCTGGCGCAAACGCCGTTGATCGCCGCGGCGGATCTTACTTACTACACCATGCTGGCGCTGCTGGTAGCAGTGGTTTTGACGGTTGTCATTGTCGCCTATCTGCTGGCCACCGGTATCACCGTTCCGATACGGATACTCAGACGGGCCATCGCCCATGTGCATCACGGTAACTATGCATACAGGATAAACAAGGAACGTAACGACGAACTGGGGCTGCTGTTCCAGGAGTACAATCGTATGGCTGAGACACTGCTGACACAGCGCGAAGAGTATCAGCAACAGCAGTTGCAACAGCTTCAACAGGACGTGACTATGCAGACCACCGAAGGTGAAGATGACAAGACCAAGGTCGCTTCACAGCCTGAGGCGCAAATCGAAGAACGGCAAGTCGATGTGGAAACAGAGCTGCTGGAGCCGGATGAGGAGATAGATGACGCTACGAGAATCATGCGCCCCAAGCACAACAGCTAACGAGATCTCCACAAACTGGCTGCCACTGGCCGGCAAAGCGGGTATTTGATAATAGAACGTTACAGGAGGTAGCGGACTGAGTAGATCGAGGCATTTAGCAATGAAAACTTCAATGCTGTTATTATTACCGATACTGTTATACGCATTGACAGTTGCCGGTTGCTCCTCAGCCATTATCAAATCGGGATCCAGCCGCGTTATCGCCAAGGACAGGGATTTCATCGTCCTGCGTGTCGGCGATGACAATGCACGCAGTTTGGCGAAACGCTATCTCGGGGATGCGGCGCTGTATTGGGTCATCGAGGATGCGAATCAACTCAACGAAATAAAACCGGGTCTTGAAATCGTCATTCCCCTGAAAATGGAAAACCCGACCGGTATCGACCATGCCGGCTACCAGACCGTACCCATTCTTTGCTACCACCGGTTCGGCACGCGTACCGATCGTATGGAGATCTCTCCGCAAAAGTTCAGGGAGCAGATGGAATTCCTGAAAAAAAACAACTATCGGGTGATACCGCTGAAGAGCCTGCTGGGTTTTCTCAAGGGTGAGCGCCAGCTGCCGAAACGCGCCGTGGTATTGACCATCGACGACGGTCATCGCTCGATCTTCAGTGAGGCCTTTCCCATCCTCAAGGAGTACGGCTATCCGGCAACTGTCTTCGTCTACAGCGACTACGTGAACAACGGCGGACTGAAGACAAAGGAGATAAGGGCCATGAAGCAAAGCGGTCTGATCAGTATTCAGCCCCATTCGAAGACACACAGTAATCTTGCGGTTCGACGGGTGGACGAAAGCCAAAGCCAGTACCAAAGGCGGGTACGCCGTGAAATCACCATACCCAACGAAATCTTGGTAGGGCAACTGGGAGAGAGGCCGCGTTTTTACGCCTACCCCTTCGGCGATAGCAACGAGATGGTGATTGATGAACTGCAAAACAACGGCATGCTTTTAGGTTTGACCGTGCAGCGCCAGGGAAACGCGGCGTTCACCTATCCCTACCTGCTTCACCGCACCATGATCTTCGGCGATCGTGATCTTCAGGCCTTCGAGAAAAGCCTGGTAACCTTCAGGGCTTTTGATTGATGAAGGCAAACCGGCGGTTACTGTTTTATCCATTGCTGTTGGCATCGCTTCTGATCATTTCAGCTTGCGCGACCAAGGGCACCAAAGGGGGGTTGGTCTCGGGCAGCTACGGCAAACCCTCCACCTGGCTGAAAGCCGCGGCGGAGCATGAGCGCAAAGGTGATCTGCAACGCGCGCTGTTCGATCTCAGGGTGGCCAGAACTGTCTCCAGGAAAGACGGCAAGATCAACGCCGCTATCGAGCGGGTGCAGGCAAAGATTGCGGCACAAACAAAGAAACAGATGAAACAGGGTGCTCAGGCGTTGCGCCAAGGCAAGCTGACTCAGGCAAGAAACCACTACCTTCGGGTCCTGAGTCTCGATCCGAAACACGAAGCGGCACTGGCCGCCATGCGCAGGATCGACAAACGCAACTCCAAGGCAAAGATGGAAACTAAGGTCGCTATGTCTTTGCGAAACTACAGGAAGAGCGCAAAGAGCAGGAAACTCGCGAAGGGATTTCACGAAGAGGCTTACACTTATTCACGACAGACTCTCCTGCAGCCCGACGATCCCCCCGCCGACGTCGAGTCGTACATCAAGGAGATCGAAACCCACCTGAAAAAGTTTCCAAAGGACGCGGAAGTCCGCGAGTTGCTCGCCAACACCTATATCAAACAGGCCGGTATCGCCTTTCAAGAGGAAAAATTCAGCCAAGCCCTTAATTCTCTCGAACAAGCGGAACGCGCCTCAAATGGTGATGCCAAGCGGATCAAAAACATTCGAATGCAGCGCAAGTCCTATGGCAAGGCGTTATACATAAAAGGCGTGAGAAGCTCCCGTGATGAACCTCAACATGCAATCAAGTATTGGGAGTATGCCCTGAAGTTCGATCCGGATGACAAAAAGAGCCGGTTGCGGTTGCGCAATATTCAATCCATGTAGGTTGCCTAAGGTATCCGATGTAACACTAAAGCGCGGCACGATGACTCCCACAGAGACTTCATGCGTAGAAATGAAAACTTGAGAAATAGCCGCAGAACCATCATTAATAGATCCTCGCCCTGTCCGGCCGGCCCTAGTCAAAACAACTAAGCCCAAACCACCAACTATGTGATTTAGCGGGTACGCAAAAAATAATGTTGGCACGTATTTTGTATGGTAGTAGTTGGTGTCGGAAATTTGACAATACAGGGGAGTGATTATGAGCTACCTGAAAGTTTATCAAAATGACTTCAAGGTTATCTTGAGTGTTGCCAGTATCTTGCCGGTGGTCTGTTTTATTGGTGGGTTTTACACCGGTTGGTCGAGTCAGTCGCGGCTATCCGCTAGCGAGACACTATCCGAACCACAAGTTACTGCGCAAGATACTTCAGAAGCGGTTCGTTCAGAGGTGGATGAACTATATGCGGAGCAAAGCGGGGATGTGTCGGAAGACGCCTTGAACCAGAATGTAGGATTGCCTGAGGAAAATGGCGGCCAGAGGAGCAAGAGCATCGAGGATGTGGATGCAGGCAAAATCACCGAGAAGAGCCTGGCGGATAGCTTTGGTGTTCGAAATCAATTGCCGGAAGATAGCCGGCAAGACGTGATTGCCGACTCGAACACCACAGAGAAAATCGGGCATGAATACACAATGCTGAATGTCTCTTCGCTGCAAAGCTTCAATGAGTATCTGGTCCAGGCGGGACGCTTCACTTCGTATGAAAATGCGGCCAGATTCCAAGCGCAGTTATCGGGAAAGAGTCTCCATTCACAAATTGCGCTGGATGAGAATGCGCCACAGCCGGCATTTTTGATCATCGTTACTTCCTTTGCGAGCAAGGATGAGGCGAAGCGATACTGCCATTTGGCGGAAGAGTTCTATCAGCTGGACTTCTATGTCAAAGGCCGAGGAGTTGATCTCCAGAAATCGAGTGAGTCTTTCGCATCGCTTTAAGGAGTCTCGCACAGTTCACGGATTGATCAGATATCCCTGTAGAACTAATCGGCAATCGGCATCTTCTCGAGTCGTTTAGTCAGCGTTGGCAATTTCGACGTCAGTTCAGGGACGGGAGAGAGCTATTTATCGGTCTGCAATCCGACCAACTCCGGGAGCAACGGGAACCCCATCGTGTTCCAGGCTGATGGCGATGTCGCGCTTAGTTCGAGCAATGCAATGGAAGGTGAGCCCCTATTTGGGGACATTCCAGCGAAATTATATCGTCTGGGATGGGTTAAAAAGCTAGCGTCAGCCAGGATTATAACGGGCAGTCCAGGCGATTTTGAGCAGTTTCATTGCACCGAGCGGCAGCAGCAGCAGGAGAACGAGTGCCGCCAGTTCGTACCAGTGCAGGGAGATCAGGTTGACGCTACCCGTATGGCTTTTCCATAGGTATGAGGCGTAGATGATCAATGGGGTGCAGAGAGACCCGATGACGACGCTGATCAAGAACAGTTTGGAAACGAACCCGAACAGGGTTTCGGGTGTCGGCATTGTTCGGGGATGGTTTTTCCTCGACAATGCATGCGTCAGATTCATTCGTATGACTGTCATTTCGATACCTCACTCGATACAGCATTGTTGACAGCTTTTTTCACGTATCACTGTGATCCGCCACAGAGAGTGAAATCTCACCACTCTCGGTGGAGGGTTTTCGGATATCAGGACGAAATCTGTCGTCTTGATTAGACATCAGCAAAGAGATTCGGCTACCGATAGCCTGGGTGATTGCGGAATGTTTCGTAAACTCTGTGAGACTCAAGTACTGAGGTGTATGGCTTATACTTTCGACTTTGCAGTATGTGCTACCGCACAGGGACGCACTTCCGCTGCATTCGCTTACGAAGTGGCGATAACTCATTGTTTTTGAATGGGTAAGGGTGGTCAATGGCAGAGGCATCACATCGTTCCTTGATCGCTGATGTTGACTAGAGACTGCCACAAACAGGGGAATTTAGCAAATTTTTCGATCCGAGATCCACTTATTCCTCAAATGAATCAGCGGGTTAGGGCTGTTTTTACTTGGAGTGGATCCCTGCGGTTTGTTCCTTACAGGCGTTTACCTGGGGCGACTATCTCCATGCCGTGTATGACCCTGTCCTTATAGTTCGGGCTTTCAATCGGCACCATGGAGAAGATTATGGTTGAGGCTATGGGCGCTTTGACGGCGTTCTGGTAGCCAATGAGTTGCGTACCGGCGATATCCAATCGACTGTTGTAAGATTCGACGGCGGTTTTTCCTTCGATTTTTCCGACAGTGGTTATCAGGTTCGAGTCACGAATGATCATGGCCGTGTCCACTGATGTGATTTTCGTCCTGAGCAGGGTCAGGCTTGAACCGGTGACCGCTACTGAGTTGATCTCGGCATCTGTCACCAGCAGGTCGTGGCAGCCTTCAACCACCAGTCTCCCGATCCTGCCGGAAATGGTTACCCCCCGTTGTTTGCGGCATGTCACGGTCTCCCGATACTCGCCTGATAAGGGAGCTCTGTCAGCGGTTGGCTGTTTGCGCTGCAAGTGTTCCAGCAACAGGCGGTTGAACCGGTCCGCTTGTTCCACGAATGCCATATGTCCGCCACCGGGCAGAAGCGCCAGTCTTGCATTGGGCATCAGTGCACGCAGCACTTCGCCTGTCCTCAATGGGGCAACCCTGTCTTGATCACCCCATACAATCAGGGTGGGTTGGTGTATGGTTTCCGGTACACGGCTATAGTCGTTCATCACCAGCGCCAGGCCGGCGATCATGCCGGGATCACTCTGCAGTACACTTTCCCTGAAGAGGTGGAAATTCAACAGGTAATTCATGTCGATGGGTGTCTTTTTCTCCAGCTCACTCAGCACGGTTCCGGCGAAATCCGTAACAAGCCGTGAGCTCAGGAAATTGTAATCATCGAGCAGTTTGTCGATGCCCAGCGGCGCCAGGTATTTGGTGTAGGCGAGGCGATGCAGGATACCGGCGGCATCGATCAGTGTGAGGGTAGTGACATCTGACGGGTAGTCATGTGTGTATTGCAGCGCGATGGCACCGCCCATGGAGTGACCGACGAGATGGAAGGGCCTGTTTAAAATCTTTGCGCTTAGAAGACGGATGAGGCGGGCATAGTTTCGCGGCGAATAGAGGGCGTTCAGTTTGCTCGAACGGCCAAAACCCGGCAGGTCGAGGGTGAAGATGAAATAGTCGTTCTTTAGACGTTCTATTAAATCATCCCATGAGCGGGAAGCCTCGTCACCCAGACCGTGTATCAATACCACTGCGGGATGAGTCGGATCGCCGGCTGTTTTAAGCAAGACCTGGCCGCCAAACACCGCTTCCGCCTGCATCCAGACGCGCTCGTTTTGGTGCGGCGCATCATCGGCTATGGAAGGGGTGACCGCGTTGATGTGCAGGAGCAGCAGAGCGATGAGAAAAGATCTACCCATTGTGTATTTGCAGTCCTGATTCGTCCTCACCCAGCGAAAGATTGGGTACCATGGGGGTTTCGGCAAGGACCTATGCTACGCCTTTGTTCCTCGGGTTTCAGCTTACCTGGTTGCAAAACAGGAAAAAGTGACGGCAGTCGCCGCTGTCATTGGCCAGGGCGAGGTACGACAGTCTGGTAGTGCCCAAGGGGCACAGAGGAGGGCGCGAATTTTTATCGGTCGGATATGTTGCGGTTGTTCCAGCGTACTTTAAGCAGCTTCATCGCACCAAGCGGCTGCAGGAGGAGGATGAGCAACACCGTCAGTTCATACCAGTGCAATGCAACAACATTGAATGAGCCGGTGTAGGTGTGGCCCAGATAATAGGCATAGGCCACCAGGGGCGAAAATAGCGCACCGATGGTGAAACTGGTCATGAACAGTCTGAAAATGTGAATAACCACGCTCAGGGGCGAAGGAATGGGGTTCCTTGTCTCTCTCTTCGATGATGAGCCTGGTATTTGAAAGGATCCTGCTTGTAGCAACTTTTTTTCCTCTGGTTATTGCGCCTGGCTTTCAGACTCTATAGTGGCATCGTGACAAGGTTCTTGAACGATATGACTTTAAATGGTGCTATTAGGGGAATAAGATTCAGCAATTGGGAATTAGAGGAGGAAAATGGGAATGAAACAATGGGTTCGTTACGATCATCAAGGAACAACGGGCTTTGGAACCTTGAGTGGTAATCAGGTCTCCGTCCATCAGGGAGACATGTACAACGAAGCAATGCCAACTGGCGAGTCACTGTCATTGGATGCAATCAGGTTGTTGACGCCCTGTGAACCGACAATGATGATCGCATTGTGGAACAACTTTCATTCACGGGCGGAGAAAGAGGGCTGGTCAAGACCAGAGCATCCCCTCTACTTCATGAAATCCAAAGGTTCCTTTCTGGCCAATGGCGAGACAATACAGCGACCTGATTCATATGATGGCCCGGTTGTTTTCGAAGGGGAACTTGGTATCGTCATCGGCAAACATTGCAAGAACGTGAGCGAAGAGCAGGCGCAGGAGTATGTTTTCGGCTACACCTGTGTCAATGATGTCACGGCTCGTGGACTGTTGCGCGAGGATCCTCTGTTCGTCCACTGGTCAAGGGCAAAGAGTTTCGACACTTTCAGTGCCGTTGGGCCTGTCATTACCAGCGGCCTGGATGCGAACGGAGTAACAGTCAGGACACTGGTGGACGGTGTTGAACTGCAAAATTATCCGGTAACGGATATGTTTTTCCTGCCACTTCAGATCGTCAGCCGGATTTCCCATGACATGACGCTTTTCCCAGGGGATATCATTGCCTGTGGGACCTCCCTGGGGGCAGGCCCGATGCCGCAAGGATGTAGCGTTGAAGTGCAGATTGACGGGATTGGTACCTTGGAGAATAAGTTCGAATAAGGTAACCACTCATCCCCTGATGGGCTACTTGAATAAGAGTGCAAGACCGCTGAAAACCAGCAACACGCTGATTGCCCGCTGAAAGGTCTGCTGCGACATGTTGGTATGGATCTGACCGCCGATAAACATCCCGATCATCATCAAGGGGAGGGCGACGGCTATCATCAGCACCAGGTCCAGATTGAAAAAGCCCGAAAAGATATAACCTGAGATGCGCCCTGCGCCGTCCAGTAGAAAAATGGTGGCAAAGGTTGCCCTGAACTGGTTTTTCTCCACATTGCGGAATTTCAAGTACAACACATAGAAAGGACCGCCGGTTCCGAAGAGGGTACCGATCATGCCCCCCAATCCCCCGGCGGGAACTGCCCATAGCGAAGAGATCAGAGTGTTACCGGTAAAGGAAAAAAGAGAGTAGATGGCGAATACCAGAACAAAACAACCCAGTCCCGCCTTCAACAACTCCATGTCAACCGACTTGAAGATGAAGAGCGCTGTCAGAACACCGACTATGGCAAAGGGCAGCAGTGAGAGGATCTCCCTCCACTGTATGGCCTCCCTGTGCTTGATGCCATGACTGGCAGAGGCTACGTAGTCGAGAAATACGATCATTGGAACGGCTACTGACAATGGCATCAAAAGGGCAAGCAGGGGTATCGCTATGAGGCCCGAGCCGAATCCGGCAATACCGCGCACCAGGTAAGCAATACCAATAACGGCTGTCGCGAATAGAAGATCGACTGAGGTAAACGACTCAAGCACGGTAGTCGCAATATGTTAATCTTGGATAGACGGTTTCCATGATATGTCAGTTTCCGTGTTAGTAATATATCGTATTAAATTTTCCTGCTATTTCCAGATGGTTTGACTTGTTTCACTCAACTCGCAGGGTGCCACGCCACGGTGCGCAATGGCGATTCCCATCTCGACGGGGTGGGGTAAAGTTGAGCCATGACTTGAGGCGATTGCCAGGTATGGCAACCGATAGTGTCCGTTGCTGTATTGTCTTTCCAGGCAATGTATAAAACTCCCTAAGTATCCATTGTAATGTCCGTATGCATATCAGATGAATGCTATACAGACGGCAATACATGGCTTCAGGGTGGATGACATCATCCTAATATGATCTCCCCGATGCCGAAGCAGATGGTGTTCCATCATCCTGGCAGTTAAAATGCACTAAACAGCGCCAATCGATCCGGCTGGCAAATGACTTGTAATTCTGTATACCATATTACCGTTCAATATTAGTCGAGACAACCAATCCATCAAGCATGAAATCTGATGGACTCGATGCTATCAACGATTATTCGGCCTGTTTTCACTTTTCCGGCATGAAGAAGGGAGCGATGGGCGATCTGATTCCCTCTTCTCGATATCCCTGGCCGTTTCAAGCAGATGTTGATGCAGTTCACCCGTGTCATTTTGCAGTGCTTGGCCGATGATGGTCGCTGCCTCCCGATAACATCCCCTATCGGCCAGTACCTCTGCCAGATTGTTCTGTGCCGGAATGTGCTCGGGATTTGCCCTCAACAGTTTTCGATAGTTCAGTTCGGCCTCCGGCAACATCCCCTTGTGATGTTGCATGGCAGCCAAGCCGAACAGTGCAGTCGCGCTCTCTGGCCATTGTCTCAGGGCTGCTCGATAGGCAGCTATGAGGCTGTCCGCGGGGGCCAGGTTCTCCATGGCGGCGACAGCCTTGAGATAGTTCAGCTGGTCGGCTCTGGTCGGCAGGTCCCCCGGTTTTAACAACACCATGGCCCAGCGGCCACTGCGTTCCCAGGCGTCGACAAATCGATGGGCGGAGAGAGTCTCCCGCCTGGTGACACCTGAACGAAGGATAACCTCATCCTTTTGCGCTGAGTAACCGATGACCACCGCATAGTGCCAGACGGGAAGCAGATCCAGTCCAATGTTCATCAACACCATCACCGGTCGTCCCGCCTGTAACTCCGCCATCAGTGTTTCCAATTCGGGTCTGATCACATAGGGAATGCGATCATAGCGGCGGCTGGCTGCCACTATCTCAAGCTGCAGGCTGCCTTTTTTCTCAGGAAGATAGACCAGGGGAAGTAGCGACTCGATGGATACGGAAACCCCCGAATGCCCGAGCATGGTGGCCAGGGCGGCCGGGCCGCACTGATACTGCTGTTGTGGGTGAAACGGGGTCGCCACCAGTTCCACATCGCTAATCGGTGGTTCTGAGGAGAGCAGGGGGGCGAGAAGGGGTGGCTGGGTTGCGCAACCCGTCAGAAGCAACAGTTGCAACAGAACATGGATGCGACACCATGCCACGCCCGTTTTATTCAATACAGCACCAATGTCGAATTGGGCTGGATGAGTGGTTTGAAAGCAAATTCAGAGCTTGGTGAATACGTTGGTTACTCCCAGCAGCTCCAACACAATCAAAACCACAAGAACGGCACCGAGAACCCCCAGGATGCTGCCGCCAGCCGGCATTTGATCCATCTGTTCGTTGAGCATCACCAGCTCCTGATCGGTAAGTGCATCGAGGCGCACCTCCGCCTCTGCAGGATTGACACCCATACTGAGCAGGGTGCTGCGTACCTCATCACGGGCCATCGCCGAACGCAGCCGGTCGATCTGCATCTCCCTTTCATCCATTTGAATCACCGTCATGGTATTGATGGGTGATGCGAGGACAAAGGCGGGATAGCCGATGAACAGAGTATTCAGAATGAGGATGTTTATCAACAAACGCTTAAGCATTGATTTGAGCACTTGATTCCTCCTTTGAGGCGGTCGAGATGATGTTGGCAGAGTGGACCATCAGGGTACGGCCGGCACCTGGGCAGCGGTGGCGATCGTGACCCAAGAAGGGATTCTGTCAGTTGTCTGGTTCAATCTTCTGCAGCTGCTGTTTCATCTCCAAAGCACGCGCTTTATACCCTGGCGCCAAGGCATGGTTCGGATTCAACTCCAGGATCTTGTTCCAGTATCCTATCGCTTCATCGAGTTCCTGCTTCCTGAACAGCTGCATGGCGCGCCGATGGTAATTGTCCGTCAGTCGATCGCGTACTGCCAGTTTCGCATCCTTGGCGGATTGGTTTTCAGGGTCGTACGTCAGAACCTGGTTATAGGTTTTGTATGCATCTTCCAGATTACCCGCACTTTGTTGATCCTGCGCTTTCAGCATCAACTTCTCTGCCTCGATTCTGTCTTCAACCAGGATCAGCTTGTTGATCGCTTCATCATCGGAAGAGTCGAGGATAATCAGTTTTTCCAGAACGATCCTCGCACCATCCAAATCGTCCTGATTGATAAGTTGATCGGCATGTTCACGGTAGTATCCGGCAAGCAGTTTGCTCAGTTCCTTCGAGTCGGGATATTGGCTTGTCTCATTTTCAAGGAGGTAGATCGCCGCACTGAGGTTTCCTTCCCCATGCAGGCCGCGCGCCGACTTAAGTACCTCTTCCACTGTCATCACCGAGGTCCCTGTCTCTTGTTCATCGACTTGGCCACCGGATTCATCACCAGTCTGAGATTCTGTCTCTGGCGCTGCAGCCTCAATGGCTTCGTCTGTTTCGAGTGGGGGGGGCTGATCTTCCGTTACCGGCTCGGTTGTCATAGCCTCCCCGGTCGACGCTGGGATGGTGGTTGGCACTGCCTCAGTGGACTCTTGGGTTATCGGCTCCGGTTCCGGTTGAACTGGTTTTGGCTTTGGTTTCGGCTTGGGTTTTGCCCGTTTCCTCTCAGGCATTACACCGGGCACTCGAATACGCTGACCGGGCGCAAGCTTGCTTGGATTTTCGAGTTTGTTGTAACGGGCCAGAACGACGAATTTAAAGGGATCGTTGAGGAACTTCTTGGCGATAATCGAGAGCGAGTCACCTGGCTCCACGTCATAGAAGAAGCTCTTCATACCTAGGTAGTCGATGGGATCGACATCCATCTGTTCAAGCAGGTTGGTGGCGATCTGAAGGGTGGGTTTCTCCTGCAGCGCCCAGGTGAGCTGGAGCCGGGCGTTCTCGTAGTCGCCTTGTTCGAGCTGCTGCAGCGCTTTGCGTACGCGCTGTGACGGGGTCAGCGAGTCGGGCGGGGGTGGGATGGTCTCCACCTCCTCCTCGGGCTGTTGCGGTTCGACCGGTTCCGGTTCCGGCTGCGGTCCCAGGGCTACGCAGGCGGAGAGGGTCAGTGTCAACAGAAATATGATGAGAAGTCTGGTGAAATCTCGAATGTTCCTATAGCCAACCTTCACAACATTCTGTCTCTTTGTGAACATGTTCGATTCCAGCATTCTGCTGTCCTGTTTGGGGCTGCCGTCACTAATATTTCGAAAGCCAATATAGCAGATCATATCTCTTCAGGCGCGATTGTGTGAGCTGATCTTGCCTGTACCAGGACCAAGGTCACATTGTCCCGCGCCCCACGCTCCATCGCCAGGTGAATCAACTGTTGCACCGACTCCTGAAAACCGTAGTCGCTCAGTATTTCCTCAATCTCCTCATCGCTGACCTCCTTGTTCAGGCCGTCACTGCAAAGCAGGAAGATGTCGCCGTCACAGGGCTCGAAGATCTCCGCGTCCAGTTCCAGTTCCTCGCAGGCGCCGACTGCGCGTGTAATGTAGTTGGAGATCGGTGACTGTTCCGCTTGGTCTGAGGTGACTATACCCTGTTCGATCAATTCTTCGACCTGGCTGTGGTCACGGCTGAGCTGTTTCAGTCTGCCCCGGCGAAAGAGATAGATGCGGCTGTCCCCCGCCCACTGGTAGATACAGTATCCCTGATAGGTTAACAGGGTCACGACCGTGGAACCGATAATCTCGCCGCCCCTTCGTTGGGACTCCTGCAGCAGATTTTGATTGACTTGCTGCAGACGCGATTCCACATCGCTCGCCAGGGCTCCCAGTGAATCCCCAGGGGTGATCGATTTGAGTTCGTTGACAATCATCTCCGAGGCCAGGTCTCCGGCGGCATGGCCACCCATGCCGTCTGCCACTACCCAGATCCCCAGGTCGGCCCGGTCGAGGCAGGCATCTTCATTGATCGAGCGTACCTTGCCTTTATCGCTGACGTGCGCAGAAACCCAGTAGAAGTTGCTGAGGCTCATTGAGAAGGGGATGCTTCGGTGTTGAATGTGGCCCCCATAGTATAGGCTCCGGTATCTATCTCCTCCCAGCCATGTTGTGCCCAGGCACCATCGATCAGGGCGCTGGCGCCCTTGATCTGGGGAAGACCCTGGCAAACCAGCAGTGACGGAGAGATTCGCTCAGAGCCCTGTGTCCACCAGAGACTGTATGCAAACAGCAGCTTCTTCATCAAATGAGGGAGAAACAGAGGATAGATACTGCGCAGTGAGGATTGTTCGTCAAGCTTGGCGTGCCAGGCGTTGTTCAACGGTGTCGTGGCTGTCTCCAGCTGTGGTGGCAGGGCTTCGCGTTCTGCATTGGGCAAGCCGACGGAACGTAGCTGCTGCTCGAAGGCCTCCATCTGAAAACCGTCTTCAAGGCAGGAGAGGGCGAGGCTCTCCACGCGGGCATACCAGGCCTCCGACTCCTCCATGAAGAGAAATAGATTGAATTTCGGATCAAGCCTGGCCGCCAGGGTGAAGGGATAGTAGCGTCCGACCCGGTCCACGCTGGGCATCAGCACACCCGCCCAGCCAGACTCGCCGCAGATACCCGGGGTGAGGGCGAAACGCCACAGGGGACTGGTGAGATAGTTGTCCAGCCAGAAGTCGCCAAGCTGCTCCCGGCTGTTGGCTATCGCTTCCTGCATCCATGTCTCCCAGGGGGCGATGAAACCCCGCGGCAGGCGTCGTGTGACGAAGTCCCCCAGTGAAGGTATCTTGCCGTAGAACCCGGGGTAGTCGTCTTGCAATGTATTGTTCAGAGTCTGTTCGGACACTGGAAATCTGCCAATTCTCTAAGCTTGAATGGATTGAGTGCACCGCTGGCACGCAACATGAAACGGGATTTGCGGCCACCCACGTTGAACTCTACCCGGATGGTTTCGGGAGAGTCGGTGGGTTCTGTCTTGGCCTGATCGATGATGCGGAACCAACCCCATGGACCATCCTCGGTAAGTCCCGATGGCTTGTTTCCCGCAGGGGGAGCCAACAGGATCTTGGTGTCGCTGATGCCGGAATCATCGGGCCAGGTCATTCGGTGCCAGCGGGCAGGCCCATGGTTGTACCTGACACGCTGCTGATTGAGCAGCAGGGTGATCTGTGTGATGGTGGTGTCCATGCTCAGGGGCTTGACCTCGAAGTGGATCTTCGGCTCCTGGGAGGCACCGCTGAAGAAGGCGTTGCGAATCACCGCTGCGCGCTGGAACTGGCGCAGGGTTCCGGTCGGTATGCCCAATGCGCGGTTGCCGGCGGCATTCCAGCGCCAGTTGCGCCGCGAGGTGTCGACGAAATCCTGCAGATAGCTGTTGAAGAAGTTGTCCATCATGCCGCCAGGGCCGAAAAAGTGTCCGAAATCACCGATGGTCACTTCACGAGCGCTGTCGCGATCGAGGGGATAGCGGCCTCGCAGGCTGCGTTGGCAGAAGGGCAGGACCTGAGTGGTCCAGACGGAGTTCAGATGTGCCCTGACCCCGGAGATGGTCAGATTCGAGGTGCCGTCCGCCAATGTGTTGAGCATCTCCGCCAAGGGGCCGGGCTGGCGTTTCGCCTCGAGTTTGAGACGACTGATGACGCTCCCCCCTGCGGAGGGATCCCTGGCGACATTGAAGGCCTGGTTGGACTGGTTGCCGGCAGAGGCGATGGAGTTCATGTGGACATAGAGTTCGTTGAGCATCTCCATGGTTCTTTCGATCGGAGCCTGCTCACCCTCCTGGGCGTCGATCATCCGGTTCAGGCCGGCGAAATGCTGATCCACGGGGGTGCTCAGCAGGGAGTCCTCCGAGGCCGCTTCCGATGCGTCGGGCGCCACCTGCAGGATGGAGGCGAGGCGGCGTGTGATCCCGGAGCTATGTCTCTCCACCAGCTTGGCGGCCTGCTTGGCGCCGCCGGGCAGACGCGACAGGGTGGTTTGCTCCCGGATCAGTTTCAGGTAGCGGCGCAATGGCGAGCTTGGCCCCGAAATGACATTGAGGATCTCGACCGCCTGGCGCGTGTTGCTGAACGGCTTGACCCGGATATCGGCCAGCAGCTGGTCCCATGTCCGTATGTACTCCTGATAGTAGAGCTCCTTGACCCGGGCACTGAGTTTGGCCAGGTCGGTCTTGCCCACGATCTCCTCCAGCTCGGGGCCGAGTATCCATTTCTCTTCCAATAGTTTGTTGGCGATCTCGAGGTGATCCTTGAGAAACAGCTTGTGGTAACCCTCATAGGTGAAAAGGGCGGAAATCTCCTTATCCAGCGGCTCGCCGGATCGCCGGCTGAATACCATGTCGGCATCTGCGCCGATGGCCTGGGAGAGCCGCAACGGGGGGATTGAGCCACTCTCGGTGGTTCGCTTCATGCGGTTGTAGACCCTGTCGGCCAGGGGTACCCGCAGCAGAGTGCCGCGGACATGGGCGATCAGGTCCTGATCCAGCGGCAGGGTCGGCGTCATCGGCATCATCTCCAACAGGGCGTCGAGATGGCCGGTCAGGGCCTGTCTGGCCTGGGCGTTCTCGGCGCCGGGAAGCGCCAGCTGCCACTGCAGCAGCATCCAGGTCTTGACGGTGTCGGCCACGAAATGTTCGCTGTCGTCGAACATCAGATAGACCTTGAGGGCCTCGTAGAGATAGTCGGGATTGTTCCCCTGCTGGGTGAGTTGATCCTCGAGGCTGAGAATGATGCGCGGCAGAAACAGATTCTTCAGGCTGGTGTGATAGGCACTGACGGCTTCGCTGCCGAGCTTGTCGCCTTGATAGAGACCCAGGCCCATCAGCCAGGGGATATCGGCCTCACGGTCGGCGTAGCCGCCCTGGATCTGGCGCACCGAATCGAGCGCCGGCACCACATTGGTGAGGCTCAAGTCATCCGGCGCCACGGCGTTGACCTTCTCCTCCGCAGCGTTCGCCTGTAGCGCCACCTGATCGATATAGCTCTGGTTGCGGCTGTAGCTGGTGAACCAGGCGACACCGGCCAGCACGGCCATGGAGATGGCCCCCGCATAGGCCATGCGCTGCAGCCAGGCGCGTCGCTTCTCCACCCTGGTGTTGACCCCCGCCAGATGGGATTCGGGAAAGATCAGATCCTTGAAAAGGCGGTTGATGAAAAAGCTGCGTCCGCTGCCGGAGAAGGCGGGGGCGATCTGCCGGTTGAGACCGAACTCCTGGGCCATCGATCCGAGCAGGCGATCGATGGGGGTGCCTTCCTGGGTGCCGCTGGTGAAGTAGATACCCCGTACCATCGGGGTTTCCTGAAAACGGTTGGCGCTGAACGCCTCATAGAGAAAACTCTCTGCCGCTTCACGCAGTGCACTGAACTGTTGCGGAAAGGAGTAGATCAGAATCCGGCGCTTGGTGTCGCGCTCCTGTTCCAGGCGATCAAGAAGCCGCGCATCGATGCGTCTCTCCAGCTCCCTGAACTCATCCTGGAAATGGGCGATGCCGCTATCCTGGTCCGCCTTGTCGGTGAGGGGAAAGGTCATGCCCCAGACCTGATTGCGCTCCTCCCTCCCCATGTTTTCGAAAAATTCGCTGAACCCGGCCAGCAGGTCGCATTTGGTGAACAGAACGTAGATGGGGAAGCGGATCCCGAAGTGGTCGATCAGCTCCTTGACACGCATGCGGATCGCCTTGGCGTGGTTGAGACGCTCCAGCTCCGTCAGCTGCAGGATATCCTCGACGCTGATCGCCACCAGGGCGCCGTTTATCGGCCTGCGCTTGCGATGCTTCTTGAGCAGATCGAGGAATCCCATCCACGCGGCCCGGTCCACCTCCTCGTAGCTGTCCTGGGTGGTGTAGCGCCCCGCGGTATCGAGCAGTACCGCATCGTCGGTGAACCACCAGTCGCAGTTGCGGGTGCCACCGATTCCCTGCACCGCATCGTTGCCCAGTTTGTCCGCCAGGGGGAAATGCAGCCCGGAGTTGAGCAGGGCGGTGGTCTTGCCGCTGCCGGGAGGGCCGATGAACATATACCAGGGGAGCTGGTAGAGGAACTGGCGGTTCTGCTTGCCGCCGACCTTCGATTCCTTGAGTATTCTGATCGCCTCGTCGAGGCGCTGCCCGAGGATCTGCACCTCCTCGTCGGATTCCCGTGCATGGAGTTGTGGTTGATCCTTCTGGCCCACTACGCTCTCGAGCATCTGCTGGTTTTTCTTGCGTGCCGAGAGATAGCGGCGCAGCTCCATCCCAAGCCAGATCAATACCACCAGGAGTATCGCGATCAGACGTCCGATGACCGAACCCAGCGGTTCGATACCGGCGATGGCGATCAGGGGGCCGACCAGCCAGATGATGACTGAGATGGCGATCAGGCCCAGGATGGCAACGAACCAGCGATTTTTTAGGATGCTCAATATTGCGCGCATAGGGATAGCCGATACCTACGGTTTTATCAGGGTGATCTCCACACGCCGGTTGCGCGCTCGACCCTCGTTGCTGTCATTGGATGCAAGCGGCTCAGCCGAACCTCTGCCTACACTCTGGATGCGATTCGGCATCGTGAGTTCGCTTGCCATGATCTTCGCCACCGATTCGGCGCGTGCACGCGACAGGTGCCAGTTGGAGGGAAAACGCAGACTGCGAATCGGTACATTGTCCGTGTGGCCTTCGACCACGATCTCTCCAGACAGCTGATCCATCGCCGCTGCGATTCGGCTCAACAGTGGCAGAAACTGGGATTTCACGGCGCCGCTTCCGGATGCGAACAGGCCATCTCCGGCAATCCGCACGCTGCCTTCTTTATAGTCTTCCTCGACATCGACCATGCCCTGGGCGATCTCATTGGCCAGCAGTACGCGCAAGCTCAGTTCGGGCTCTGGTGCCGGTGGCGGCTTTCGATCGACCACGGTTTTCACATTGCGGGCGATATTGTGCAGCTCGGCATGCACCGGGTCGGATTTCACATTCAGACTGAGATTGAAACCGGAGTACATCAGCAGCAGGATCACGCCGGAGACCGCCAATACCACCCACAGCGGCACATACTGAACCAATGCATTCTGCTTCAGATAGATGCCCTGCCAGTTTGCGGAGAGATCGCGTTCGTACTCTTCATGGTGATTGCGGATAGTGCGATAGAGGTTGTCCTTCAGGGTCTGCAGCTGGGCATAGCCGTCGGGCAGCGGCCGAAAGCGCCCCTCGAATCCGAATGAGAGACAGATATACATGACCTCCAGCAGTTCGATATTCTTGGCCGGATTCTGCAACAGTTTCTGCAGCAGCTGGAAGAACTTCTCACCGCCCCATGCTTCGTTGTGCAGGGTTACCAGCAGGCTTTGATCACGCCACAGACTCTGGTTGCCCCAGGGTGTGGAGAGCACCATCTCATCGAGGGTGGTGCATAGCACATAGCGTGTCCAGAAGATCGTCTCCTTGTCCACACCGAGATCCTGGGCACTGCGCTCAAAGCCTCTTATCTTTTCGATAATACTGCTCTTGAGCGCAGCAGGATCGGGATGGGATGGGGTTTCACGCAAACGGCCCAACAGGGAGAGCAGGGCGGTGGCGGATATCTCTAGTTTATTCGCCCCTTGCCTCGTCGGCAGCCTCGGTGCGGCTGCCATGCGTTGCGCCGGCGGTGGTGTCGAAGGGGCCTGCGGAGCAGGTTGAGGTGGTGATGCTCGCCCCTTGCCGCCAGGTCTTGGCCGAATCACGGTCCGGTCACCTGAGTCATTGGGCTTCATGCCAAATGGGTCGTCATGATCCATGGTCAACTACCTTTTATTGCCCAAAGTTCAAGTTCAAGACCGGGGAATTCTCCTCCTATATGTATGGCACATCCTCCTGAGGATTCAAGCAGGTTCCAGTAGTCGTTGTTCTTGTCCAGTTCGAAGTAACTGAAACCCGCATTGTAGGGTATCTGTCTCGGTGCCACTGAAAGGATGCGCAGGCCTATGCCAGGCAGTTGAAGGTTCACCAGGTCGCGTATTTTCTCCACCGGGCCTATCTTGGCCTGGCTGGGAAAGCGCCGTTGCAGGACATCGGCCGTGAGATTGGCGTTCACCGCAAGTACGAAAACCGCGTCGCTCAACAGTGAGCGATCGGATATGACCGCGACGCGTATACCATACTTGCGCTCTTCCAACGGGATTGCCACCGCCTTTTGTTCCAACACCATGCTCAGGGAGCGTCGCAGTTCCCGCATCAAAGGGGTAAAGGTCTCCTGCAGCGCCTGATGTTGATAGATCGCGAAGTCCGGGGGGCGCTTGTTGCTGCTGGTAAAGGTTGCGAGTTCGCCGGCCAGCAGCAGCGATGCTTCATAGAATGAAAGCGGATGCAATGGCGTAACCTCGGTGAAATGGGTGTAGAGGGGTTCGAAGCGGTTCACCACCTGGAGCATCAGAAAGTCTGCGACCTCGGCCAATCCCTTACCACCATCGACCAGACGCGATGCGATGGCATCGGCGCGGTGGTGCAGCAGTCCCTCGATCTCTTTTACATAGCCGTCGAGTCGCGCAGAGACCTCGCAGTCGAGGCAGGGAGGGATGAAGTCCTCATCCAGAACAAGCATGTCATCGGAGCGGCGCTCGACGATTCTCGCCACTCCGAGGTGCGCGAACTCCTCCAGCTCGGAATCACCGATCAGCAATCTCAGCGTGGGTTTCGCCACTTGAAGAGTGGAACTGTTGGTAGAGCCTGCAATGGCGTCCTTGATCTCGATCTCATCGACCACATAGCGCTCCAATCCCTCTTCCTGATCAGTATATCGGACACTCGCGGTACCAGGGCGTGACAGAGGCAGGGCCAGATAGATGATTTCACCCTTGCGATCGGCAGCGATATCCAGGGGTGGTGGTGGATTATCGTTGCCCGGTATGTCGAAAGTCGTGCCGTCAGGAAGTACCCCACGGCATGACTCCACCGCCAGTCTGCCGAGCGCCAGTGCCTGTCTGTCGATCTTCAGATGGGTGAAACCCCAGCTAAACGGGGCCAGATCAGCACAGCGCGCCTGGATTCGGTGTTCCAGGAAGCGATCCTGTTGCTGAAAATGGTGCGGTCTGAGGAACATCCCCTCCGACCAGACAATCCTAGACATCCAAGACATTGTGTTCGGCTCTTTATCGTCGGTTATTTACTTCTTCTTAAGTATGATGCCGCTCTTTCCAAACTCTATCACAAAGGTCGTTTCATCGTGTATGTCAATCTCGATCGAGCGTCGCCAGGTGGCGTTTTCGATATCCCGATAGGCACCGATGACACCGATATAGCGCGTATCCGGTTGCAGTTCCCGCTCCAGCATTTTCACCTCGCCAGGTTGAAAGTGGAGTTCATCGCGCATCAGCATTTCCTCACCCAGCAGGGCCACGTCCTGTTCGAACAGATTGAAGAAATCGGCATTGTTGAAGACACTCAGGGATTTCAGTTCATAGATGCGGGCAACGATGGGCGAGGGCCGGCTGTTGATGTCGGGATTGACCCCTGAATCGGCACTCATTGTCACCGCAATGGTGGAGACACTCGAACATCCCGCCATCATCGACAAGTGAAGAAGTCCCAAGATGTAAAGAAAGTTTTTAATGACTACTCTCATCTGTTTGCGTTCCTATCAGTTGGGTAATCCTGGATCGGTTTGTTTGAGAGACTCCAGACGACGGATCTGCGCCTCGTATGCCTGGGAAAAAGTGCGTCCGAAGAGTTGGTGAAAATCATCCTCGGCTTCGTTGGCGATCTCGGTATAGAGCGACGTGAACAGCTCCCAGGTCTTGGCCTGTCTGTAGAGCGGCAGCTTTTCCAACAGCGCCTGCTGGCCCAGGCGCTTTTCGAGTATTTCCGGTTTGAAGCGCTGTAATACCGCCTGCAGGGCTGCCTGCATGCCGACCATCACCGCCAGCATGTGTGCCTCTATGTCCTCATGCGCCTCTTCGAAGGCGGTGAGCGGGGTGAGATAGCCACTGCTGGGGTTGGGATTGATGATATGGCGCAACGCCTCTTCGATATTGATGGAGAATTTCAGCGGATTGTTCTCCACCGGCTGGATCATGGTCTGGGACATGCGGAACTCACCCTTCATCTGCGCCCTGGCGCGGAGCATTGACATCGTGCCGCTGACGCTGGTGCGCAATACCCTGCCGAGGTTCTGCAACACAGTCTCCATCGGCAGATCTGCAAAGTGGCTTTCGGGGATTCCCATGCTTTCCGCCAAGGCCCGGCGCAGGGCAGACTCATCGGATGGATGGGCAGTGGTTGGTGCCGGTGTTGCCGCCGCCGGTTTTGGGGCCGGCCTTGGCGCCGTTGCTTTCGGTCTTGGTCTGGGTGCGGGTTCCTGGGGCACTATGGGGGGTGGTTCAGGTTCCGTGACCGGTTGGGTATCGGGCCTGAGTGAAGGTTCAGGTGTCGGTGCCTCGTCGAGAGGCGGCAATGGCTCCAACGGAGGGAGGGGTTGCTGTTCGCCTGCGCCAACCTGGCTGTCATCCTGGTACCAGTCTTCCGGGATCGGCGTCGCTTGATTGAAGTGGGCGTTCAAGTCAGGGACATGATCGGATTGGGATGGCAGGCCGGACAGGCCGCTGTCGATAGCGGATTCATCCGTCTCGAGGCTGGGTGTCTGCGGTTCATCCAGGGAGTAGCTCTCTTCGGGGATCTGCTCGGGTTGGGCCTCGATGGGTGTGGAGAAGGCCTCATCCAGACTCTTTCCCGCCTGATCATCAACCATCCGCGCGAAAGGATCGTCCAATCCTTCGAAATTGTCTGCCTGCAGGGTTTGGCTGACAGGTTTGTCGATGGCCACAGCGATCTCGTAGTCGCCGATGGTGAAATTGTCGCCATGCTGCAGGGCGACCCGGTTGTTCTTGCCCAGGGGTTGTGCGGAGCGGTTGATAAAAACCCCGTTGGAACTGAGATCGGTGATGTGGAAAGCACCATCGCTGAAATCGATCTGGGCATGGCGTCCCGATATGAAACGCTCCGGATCGGGCAGTACCCAGTCGTTTTCATCCCTGCGGCCGATACTGCCACCCTGTTCGTCGAACGTCACCGTCATGGGGGCTGTCGGGGGAGCCCCGCCAACCCGGTTGACTGTGAGTGTGATCTTCATGGTGCCGCTATTTGAAAACATATGTCAGTGTTAACGAGCCTTACGAAAAGTTATAGCTGAATTCATCATTCTCCACACCGATGTGGATTTTTCCAATGGGACGTGACTCCATCTTCTCGATCAATATATGTCGGCTGATCTCCGGGAGCAGGGTGTTCGTCAGGATCGCATCCACCATCCGCGCGCCGCTCTCCACCTCGGTGCAGCGGCTGATGATCAGCTGCACCACGGCGTCGTCATAGCTCAGCGGTATGCCATGGTTCTCATTGATTCTGGTTTCGATCCGGCCCAGTTGAAGACGCACGACCTTGCCCAGTATCTCATCGCTCAGCGGATAGTAGGGTATGACCACCAGCCTGCCCAGCAGCGCGGCGGGGAACACCTTCAGCAGCGGATCGCGCAGGGAGCCGGCAATGGCATCGGGCTCGGGCATCAGCTCGGGGTCCTTGCACAGATTGTCGATCATCTCCGTACCCACGTTGGAGGTCAGCAGGATAAGGGTGTTCTTGAAATCGATATGGCGGCCCTCGCCATCCTCCATCCAGCCCTTGTCGAAGACCTGGAAGAAGATCTCGTGAACATCCGGATGGGCCTTCTCCACCTCGTCCAGCAGTACCACGCTGTAGGGCTTGCGCCGCACCGCCTCGGTCAGGATACCGCCCTCGCCATAGCCGACATAGCCGGGAGGCGCGCCCTTGAGGGTGGAGACCGTGTGCGCCTCCTGGAATTCGCTCATATTGATGGTGATAACGTTCTGCTCGCCACCGTAGAGGCTTTCGGCCAGGGTTAGCCCGGTTTCGGTCTTGCCCACCCCCGAGGGGCCACAAAGCATGAAGACGCCGACCGGCTTGTTGGGATTGTCCAGATTGGCCCGCGAGGTCTGGATGCGGCGCGAGATCATCTGCAGTGCATGGTCCTGGCCTATCACCCGCTTTGCCAGGGTATCGCTGAGGTTGAGGATGGTCTCGATCTCGTTTTTCACCATGCGGCCGACAGGGATGCCGGTCCAGTCTCCGACCACGGAGGCAACCGCCTGGGCATCCACGCTGGGAAGGATCAGCGGTCGTTCACCCTGGAGTTCTTCCAACTTGGATTTGAGTTCGGTCAGGCGCTGCATCAGCTCCTCCGGCGACGCTTCGGCAGCGGATTGCGCTGCGGTTTCACTGGTTTGATCCGCGGAATCTGAAGGCGGTGTCTGCGCATCCTCTGCGCTCTCGGTATCACCCGTGTCAGTTTCACCTTCGGTGTTCAAACTCTTGAGCTGATTCTGGATCTGCAGCAGCTCCTCCACCAGCGTCTTTTCGGTTTCCCAGCGCTCGGAGAGCCCGGCGAGGCGTTCGCGCTCCGCACTCAACTTTTCGCGGGTGGCGCTCTCCCGCTCTTGGGTGTCCATGCCGATCGCCTTTTCCCGGCCGATAATCTCCAGTTCCGTCTCCAGTGCCTCGATGCGGCGCTGGCTGTCGTCGACCTCGGCGGGGACGGCGGCCTGGCTGATGGCGACCCTGGCGCAGGTCGTATCGAGCAGGCTCACCGATTTGTCGGGGAGTTGACGGGCAGGGATATAGCGGTGCGAAAGCCGAACCGAGGCATCGAGGGCTTCATCCAGGATCTGCACCTGATGATGCTCTTCCAGGGTCGAGGCCACACCACGCATCATGCGGATAGCCCGCTCCTCGTCCGGCTCATCCACCTGGACCACCTGGAAGCGGCGGGTCAGCGCCGGATCCTTTTCGATGTATTTCTTGTATTCCGCCCAGGTGGTGGCGGCGACTGTGCGCAGGGTGCCGCGGGCAAGCGCGGGTTTCAACAGATTGGCCGCATCCCCGGTGCCGGCGCTGCCACCGGCGCCGATCAGGGTATGCGCCTCATCGATGAACAGGATAATCGGTTTTTCCGAGGACTGGACCTCTTCGATAACCTGCTTGAGACGATTTTCGAACTCGCCTTTCATACTGGCCCCTGCCTGCAACAGGCCGACATCGAGTACCCGCAGGGTGACATCCTTGAGCGAAGGCGGTACGTCGCCACGGGCAATGCGCAGCGCGAAACCCTCCACCACTGCGGTCTTGCCGACACCCGCCTCGCCGGTCAGGATCGGGTTGTTCTGCCGGCGGCGCATCAGAATATCGACAATCTGGCGTATCTCCTCGTCACGTCCGACGATCGGGTCGATCTCGCCATTCCTGGCCCGTTCGGTAAGATCGACTGAAAACTGGTGCAGCGCCTGTTGTTTACCCATCTGCGCCGGTGCGATGGCTTCGCTGGCCTCTCCGGGGGCAGCACCGCCGCCAACCTGGAAACCGTCGGTGGAGCGCAGGGCCTGTTCGGGGGAACCCTCCACCACTTCGACGAAACGTTCGGTAAGGGTGTCGGCACTTATTTTGTTGAACTGATCTGAAACCCGTATCAGGGCGTTGCGCAGACTGTTGGTCTTCAGAATGCCGATCATCAGATAGCCGGTACGCACCTGGCTGTCGCCGAACATCAGGGTGCCGTAGACCCAGCCTCGCTCGGTGGCCTCCTCCACATGGGAGGACAGATCGGAGATCGAGGTCGATCCGCGAGGCAGGTTGTCGAGGGTTTCGGTAATGTCCTTCGCCAGATGGGAGGGATCGAGATTGAATTGCTTGATGATGCGGTGCAGGTCGGAATCCTGTAGCTGCAGAATCTGGTGCAGCCAGTGAACCAGCTCTACGTAGGGGTTTCCGCGCATCTTACAGAACACGGTCGCACTCTCGATGGCCTTATAACCGAGGCTGTTCAATTTTCCAAACAGCGCGGCACGATTGATCTCGCTCATCTCTCAAGTCCTCTAAGTTCTAGCGGATTTAGGAACAGGTCATCGCCGTCCCGCCCAAGCGGTTGCTGAGCAAGCCAGCTGGTCCAGCCCAGCCGGCTCTCGCCATCGAGGCTCAGCTGTGGCACCTCTTGTTGTTGCAATATCAGGTTCAACTCCCAGTCCTGCTCATCCCCGATATAGTTTTTCACGATTGCGATAAGTCGCCGCAGGCTTTCTCCACCAGGCAGCATCCGCTGGTAATCGTCGAATTCGACGGCGCCAATCACGATGCGGAATTTCTGCTGTCCCTGCCAGACCCTGTCGCCGAGGATGATCGTCGCACCCAGTGTACTGATATCTGTCGATTCACCCAACCGGCAGCGGCTGTTTTCCGGCAGGTCTATCCAGGTGCCGATGAACTCCTCGATGCGCACGGGAAGCTGAAAAAAGTCCTGCAGGATCGCCTCGAGTCCCTCTGCATTGTGCGTCTGGTCGGCAAGTCTGCCGGCATAGTGCAGTTTTGCCAGGTCCGGCATTGCATCCCGATCCCGAAGGTGAGGGGATCCGATACCGAACACGGAACCGAGATAGTTGCCGAATTTGTCCTGTTGCGGCCGATCGAAACTGACGGTGGGTTGACTGTTTGCCCAGACACGGTAGAAGAGGGTCAGCAAGCGGTGGTGGAAATGGTCGAGAAACGCGACCTGAGTGGTGTCGCGTTCGTTGTGAACCCGATCGTGCACATACTCGGTGAGATGAAGCGGGAGAGGGCCATTGGGGCCGAACAGGCCGAAGAAGTAGATGCCCAGACGCGGCGGCAGCCCCCCCTTGCCCTGTTTGAACGAGGAGAGGGTGGAGGGTTGAAACGCCATGGTTGGGTCCTGCCCCAGCCTGATCCTGTCACGCTTGGAATGCAGGGTATCGCCCAGCCTGGGCTCATTGGGATGGGCGCACTCGAGCCGGCGCATCGCCTGATAGAAATCGAAGCGATAAGGCGCCTGTTGCAGTCTGTCGAACAGACTTAGAGCGTTTGTCTCAGACCCAGCCTTACCGGCCATCGCTTGATCTCTCCGCGTTGCTGTGTGACGACCACCGTTTCCGTGAAAGAGTTGATCGCCGTGTATTTTCGAAAAAACTGTTCCATTACCGCACCGAACAGAAATGCGCCGCTGCCCTCGAATGCCGTCTCGTCCAAAGTAAGGGTGATCTCCAGGCCCCGGCCGAATGCAATGGGTCCGGGACTCGGCAGGCGCCGGTTGACCGGCTTTGAAGCGATCGAGATGACCCCCTCCACCTGTTTGCGCATGGTCGGATCGCTGGTGTCGGCATAGAGTTGCAGAAAATCCCGGAGCGCCGCAGTACTCTGCTCCTGATCTTCACCGGAGAGTGATAGATAATTGAGCGAGAGATGGTTGATCAGACGCCAGCTGATGGCGCCCTTTGCGGTAGACGGTTTGGGTTTCGTGGGAGAACCGATGCAGCGGATGGAATTCACCGGGGTGCTGCTTTCGAGGGTGAAGCCCGACTCACCCTGACCCAGGGGAAGATGCATCGACAGATCGCGATTGGTACACAGCGTGGTTACCGAAAGCTGTCGCAGATCACTGTGGTAGGGCGCCTCGTCCGCATCCACGATGGAGACGAAGACCTCGCTGCCAATGTAACTCGAACGTGCGCCTTCACGCTGCTGCTTGGATGAGAGCAGCCGGGGTTCCCTGCGGATTGCATAGTAGGCCCGGGATTGATCCGTCGAGAAGAAATCGTTATTGGCGTAGAAAGGATAGAAGGTCTGGCTGCGCTCGTTGTTACTGCCGAAACCCTTGATCTCGGTGACTTCGTATACCTCATAGTCCATGGGACGCGTTCGATCCGGCAGAATATGATATTCCGCCTGGCTGTCAGTGAGGTGGATGCGGTCGGTTCGTTTCGGAAACAGGTTGATGCATGGCGCGCAATAGAGCAGGAAGTTCGACTCGCTGAGACTCCCTTCGAGCCCGGAGTCACTCTCATCGAGCAGAATATATAGATCCAGCGTATTCCCCTGGCAACCACTGATTACACGCTGCAGATCCAACAGTTCGACGAACATGAAGCGTTCGGGCAGGGTGTAGTACTCAGCCAGGTATCGATAACCCTGAAAGGAGCGTGGGCCGTAAGGCAGCATGGCTTCGTCATTGGCAAACCCCATGATGCGTACCGGACGGGCTTTCGCGGTGGTGGAGTGGTTCTCCTGCTGCGGATCGCGGCCGGCGATGCGAATGGTGTGGCCCGCCAGCGCCTCGAAGACGCGCATTCCGGTCTCGCCGCCGCTGAGGAACAGCGGCAGTCTGTCCACATCGAGCTTGTTGAATGGAATCTCACCCGTGGTGTTCAGCCTCAGGCGTATGGCGGCCTTGGCGCCCTCGTGTCTGCCGATTCCGGCCAGGTTGATCGCCGCCGGCGTGGGGAGGTAGTCCACACTCTGGATCTCGATCGGCCATAGGGTGACATCCTGTGCGGTTCGATAGACACAGGCGGTGTGGCTCCCCTTGCCAAGACGACTGCGCAGGGTCGAGTGGCGGGGCAGCAGGAAGCCATCCCCCAGGGAGGGCTCGAGCATGTCGGCCTGAAACTGGACCACCATCATCGAGGGTGTGGGACAGAGGTAGTGGGGAAAAACCCGCTCCATCAGATGCTGGGTAAAGCGCGGAAACTCCTCATCGATCTTGAGCTGTATTCGGGCGGCGAGAAAACTGAAGCCCTCGAGCAGCCGTTCCACATAAGGATCGGCGCACTCGAATTCGTCGAGTGAGAGACGACTCGCGATCTTGGGATAGGATTTGGCGAACTCCGCGCCCATTTCACGCATGAACTGCAGTTCACGGTTGTAGTATTTGAGCAGACGCGGATCCATCGGATTACGCCTTTCCCGAACTGAAGGCATCGGTGAGGGTCACGCCACCTTCCTCCAGGTCGATCTGGGTTTTGATCAGCAGGTGTGAGGGCGTGGGCTGTGCCCATAGTTGTCCCTCGATCTCGAATATCAGGCGGTTGTGGCTCTCTTTGCTCGTGTCTCTGATGGAACGTACCTTGACGGTGTGGGGCAGGATGCGGGGCTCGAAATCCTGAATCGACTGACGTACGAGTCGTTCAAGTCTGCCCAGATCCATTCCTGTCACCAGATGTCCCGAGAGTTCGGTCATCCCGTAGTTGAGCACCGAATGCTCCACCTCGGGATAGGGATCGAGGTCTTCAGTGGTGGCCAGATTGGTGGTGTTCAACAACCAGGCCAGGTCACGCATAACCAGTTGCCGCAGACGGCGCATCGAGATGATGCGTTTATCCTGGGATTCCCGGGTCTTTCCGGGTTCGTCATCGGTCAGTCGGTCCAACAGTGATGGCTGTAACTGATGATGTTGCTTGGCACGCTTCAACCTGGCTACCTCAGTTGATCGCCGAACAGATTGGGGACACAGGTTCGATCATACAGGCGTTCGGCTTTGCTCAGTCCGCTGCGTCTTGCTGCGCGGCGTTGAATACGATCTGCCGGGTGCCCAACAATGGGTATTCGTCAAGATCGGTTGCAAACATCCGCTGTCCCAGTCCGGTGTAAAGTCCTTGGTGAGGCTCCTGCCATTCGGTCTTTCTGGCAAGCTTCAACATCGTGTCGGTTTCATCTTCAGTGCCAGGATAGCGTGCCGGTATCAACGCGACCGCCTGACCCTCGTTCTCAAAAGTCAAATGGGCAGGCGCCCATACCATATCTCTCAGGTCCTCGGGTGGCTCGATTTCCACCTGCTTGAGACGCTGCATCGGGATCCAGTAGTAGTGGCCGTTGATGATTGCCTCCAGCATCGGCCCGATGCGGTTGTCGGCGTCGGCAATCCATTCAAAGGGTTGATCATCGATGCTGCCGGCAGTGCCCGGTGCCTGATCGAATGCCTGATTGCGAAGCGCCTCTGCTTGAGCATATTCCCCCTTGCCGGTATGGCGCAAGGCTTCCATCAGAAACGCGGTCCATTGTGGCGGGTCACCGAAGATCAAAGGGGATTTCTGACCCTTGAATACCTCCTTTCTGAACAATTCACAACGAATCGCTTCGCGATAGGTCTGGGTCATCGGCAGATTGAGCGAATCCATATCGCCGGCCACGTCCAGTTGACTCAATGCCCGCTCCCAGACACCTATCACGCATAGCAATTGAAAAAGAAAGACCCGGTATTTCGTATTGGATGGCTCCTTGCGAATCGCCTGCTGCAGTTCCTGCAGTGCCTCGTCCAATTCACCTTGTTGTAAGAGTTCTTCTGCGCGCATTTTGATGACCTTATCTGCTCACTGATCGAGACAACTACGACATATAGTACTGTGTGGCCAGGTCTATTCAACGATGCGATTAATGGTACGGCCAACCACGACGATGACATCTCCTCACGGATACCTGTTTGTGAAGTACTCGATCTGCACCCGTCCGCTCCCCTTGCGGGGAGGGGCGGTATTCGCTATGAGTAATTACGAAAGTTCGACCGGTTAAGCGGGATTTACTCCTGCTTGTTGGTCTCAAGGTTCCAGGTCCTGTCGGTCGCCGCACCTGCCTTGCCGGTATGATCGATAGGCGTGTATTCCCATTTGATCTTGCCGTAGGCAAACTCGACGGTTTCGAGAGGTTTCGTCTCTTCACCCGCGCTTCCGCCCGGCATTACCGAACTGACAATGACGTCTTCCATGGTGTACTTCATGAAAGTGTGCTTGTCACCGGTGGCCAGGCAGAGTTCGACTTCCACTTTCGGTATGTGTTCGCCCTTGGCGCACTTGATGTTGAGATCGGGTGTGCCGTTGTCGATGGTCTTCACCGCCATGAATGGCGCGAAGTCCGCACGCCCGCCAGTGCGACCGCCGGTTCCGCTGGCGCCGGATACTGGTTGAGAGACGCCATGACTGAAACTCAGTAGTTCGATCCATTTCTTGTGTGCATCATCGGTGCTTTCACCGTCGATCCCATCGATTTTCATAAACATGTCAACTGCCATGATTAAACCCTCCTGTTAGTGGTTCATTCGGTATCAAGCGGTCTTCTCAGACGGCAGCTTGGATACCAGTCGTAGAGAAACCGTCAGCCCTTCCAGCTGGTAATGGGGTCGCAGGAAGAACTTTGACGTATAGTAACCCGGGTTACCTTCGACTTCGGATACGACCACTTCGGCGGCTGCCAGTGGTTTACGCGCCTTGTCTTCCTCAGAAGCAGTCCCCGGGTTGGGTTCGACATACTTCTGAATCCATTTATTGAGCCACTTCTCCATGTCCTCACGCTCTTTGAAGGAGCCGATCTTGTCGCGCACGATGCATTTCAGATAGTGCGCAAAACGGCAACTGGCAAAGAGGTATGGGAGGCGCGCCGCCAGATTCGCATTGGCGGTCGCATCGGGGTCGTCATATTCAAAGGGTTTTTGTAGTGATTGAGCGCCGATAAATGCGGCGAAGTCTGAGTTTTTGCGGTGCAGCAGCGGCATGAAGCCGTTTTTCGCCAGCTCCGCTTCACGCCGATCGGTAATGGCGATTTCGGTCGGACATTTCATATCCACGCCGCCATCATCGGTGGGGAAAGTGTGAGTCGGCAGGTTTTCCACCGCGCCACCTGATTCGACACCGCGGATGCGCGTCGTCCAGCCGTACAGCTTGAATGCGCGGTTGATGTTTACAGCCATGGCATAGGCGGAGTTCGACCAGGTGTATTTGTCGTGCTGCGCACCTTCGGTGTCCTCCTCGAAATCGAACTCCTCGACCGGATCGGTCTTGGCGCCATAGGGAAGGCGCGAGAGGTAACGCGGCATGGCCAGACCGATATAGCGAGAGTCCTCCGATTCTCTGAGCGAGCGCCAGGAGGCGTACTCGGGAGTCTGGAATATTTTGGTGAGATCACGCGGATTGGCCAGTTCCTGCCAGGAGTCCATCTGCATGACAGTCGGCGCCGCACCGGCAATGAAAGGGGCGTGAGCCGCCGCCGCTATCTTGGACATGCTGGTCAGCAGCTCTACATCGGGCGGCGATTGGTCGAAATGGTAATCACCGACAAGGCAGCCATAGGGTTCACCGCCGAACTGACCATACTCCTCTTCATAGACCTTCTTGAAGATCGGACTCTGATCCCAGGCAGTACCCTTGAACTTCTTCAGGTTCTTGCCCAGCTCGTTCTTGGAAATATTCATTACCCGGATCTTCAGCATCTCATCGGTTTCGGTGTTGTTCACCAGGTAGTGGAGTCCGCGCCAGGTGCCTTCCAGTTTCTGGAAATCCTCGTGGTGCAGGATCAGGTTGATCTGCTCGGTCAGCTTCCTGTCGATCTCCGCAATGATGCCTTCAATGGTCTCCACCGCATCGTCGGATACGATGCTGGTCTCTTTCAGAACCTGCTCAGCCAGTGTCTGAACGGCGCTGGTGACCGCTTCCCTGGTGCGTTCAGTCTTGGGTTTGAACTCCTGCTGAAGCAGTGCTGAAAACTCGTCTGGAGCGACGCCAAGCGTTGATTCTCTACCTTCAGCCTGTTGGGTGTCTGTTTCAGCCATGCTTTACTCCTCGGCAGAGGACGAATCCTCGGATGATGTTTCGTCAGGGTTGGGGGAAGAGGCGAGAGACTGCAGCAGTGCCGAATCCTGCAAGGCCTTGGCGATCAGCTCCTCTGCCCCTGATTTGCCATCCATATAGGTCAGCAGGTTGGCCAACTGGGTACGGGCATCCAGCAGCTGGCGCAAGGCCCCCACTTTTTTGGCGACGGCCGCGGGCGAGAAGTCATCCATGCTTTCGAAGGTGATGTCCACATTGATATTGCCTTCCCCGGTCAATGTGTTGGGTACCCTGAAAGCTGTGCGCGGTTTCATGGCTTTGAGACGCTCATCGAAATTATCCACATCGATCTCGAGCATTTTGCGCTCGGTCACCGGGGGCAAGGCTTCTTCCGGTTTGCCTGAAAGATCCGCCATCACTCCCATGATGAAAGGTAGCTGGATCATCTTTTCAGCCCCGTAGAGCTCCACGTCGTACTCAATCTGGACCCTGGGTGCCCGGTTACGGGCTATGAATTTCTGGCTGCTCTCTTTTGCCACGATCTACCTCTCTATTGTCTCTATGCTTAAAGGGTAATTTGCCATTCAAATCGGATTCCAGCAGGGTGAGTCCTCGACCCTATCTATCCTCATGTTTCCACAGAAAATCGAATTGGGACATGCCATCCGGTGCCAGGTCCTGAACGATCTCATGGAAATCCATCTTCACCAGTCGTTTTGCCCGATCCAGAAGCAACGGGATTGGACTGGAGGGTTCATTCTTGCGGTAGTATTGGTTGATCCTGTCCAGGGTGCTGATGACATCGTCGCGACTGTTGATGACCCCAGGGGCGGAACCCTGTTGTTGCCCCGTGGCCGCGCTCGTATCCTGGTCGTCAAACGTTACCACGGTATCCAGTCCGGTGCGTGACGCAACCTCCTTTTCCAGGGTGCTCAAGGTTTCGTTCAGAGCCTGAAGATCGGGCGACTGGTCTATGCCTACCAGTTCGTTGAGTTTGCTTTCGATGCTGTTTACACAGTCGATGGCGTGCTGGATATGGGACAGTGTCTGTTGCGTCTCTTCAGTGGGCGATTCGCGAAAAGCGGCGTCTACCTGATCCAGGTTGTGTTCCTGGTTGTCCGAATCGGTCGGAGTCAGACTGCCCGAGGCAATTTGGATATCCCGGTAGCTGAATGTCCCCATGATATTCGACGAAACCAGCGGAATCTTGTTGACAGCAGCCAGGGTATCCATGGGGTCGCAGAGATTGATCAGGGTATTTATTCTGAGCGTCGGGTCGTTGTTGTCATCGGGATCGAGTTGAGGATGCAGGCTGTCCCAGTACGATTCGATATAGCCTTTTATCAGCGAGAGGCCGTCGGAGAGACCGGCGAAACCATCGGTATGCATCAAGGCTCGGGTAAGGTGGATGGCGGCTCGCAGGTCCTTGCTTTGTTCCACCACCTGCAGCGCCTTTTTCTTGAGTTCGCGCCAGTCAGGGTCTTCCGCCGGAATGATCGTATCCCCGAATTCCTGCTCTTCCTTGCCCTCGGATGCGCGCTCCATTTCAGCGAAAAGCGGATCATATTCCAGATCGGCACCGGCAGGGGCCTCATCCGAGACCGGGTTGAGAAGTTTTTCGAGATCAATGGTAGCGGTCAATCCTGCATCCCCCATGGAACAGTGGTCAATCCTCTGTTCGGTTTAATTCACTAAATCCCTTCAGTTTCACTTGTGTTCGACATCATTGTCTGTTTGTCCAAACTCGATTTTGCTCTTCCAATTTCACAAATAGGTTTAGCACAAATCTGTTGTACTTGATACTACATCAACCAAACATAAGTGCCAGTTAAATATTACCATTTTGCTCATTGGACAGGTTATCAACACACTCCCTGCATAGTAGTTGCGCGAATCATGTTGAATATTCACATAATGTATCTGTTTTCTCTTATCGGTCTCTGTCATGCATCGGTGGCTCGGTGAAGTTGCTGGTACCAGGGAATTTGAATGGCGTTCCTGTTGCGACTGCCGATGAGGGGAACAATTCCAAGCTTGAGCAAATGATCGATCTGCTGTTCATGGAACAGATATCTGGTACAGGGCTGTAGATGGCTTTCACCTTCGCTTTGATAGGTATAGGCCGGTAGATCGGTCAACAGATTTGGTTGCTCCGTCTCCCCCTGATTCGTCCACTGATTTATCATCAGGATCAGTTGCGCATATGCGGGATTACCCCATAACAGCTCCTCTGTGGTCCAGTGCGCCTGCAACTCCTCAAAGGGGAGTGATTGCACTGGATCGGTGGCTGCGCCATAGGGCAGGCGGAGCAGCACCTGGGGATAGAGCAGTGAGATCCTCGTGCTCGACGGTCTGGTTCTGAAGGTCTGCCACTCATTGAAGGCATCACCAAGATCATCCTCGTCATCCATGAAGCGCGAATCAGATCCGGCCAGCAGAATCCCATGGAAACGCGCTATCAACGACCCCAGCCAGTCGAGCATCGCCATGTCTTCGTGCACTGGACCATATGCGTGGTCGTCTATGAGTATAAAATCGAATTCTGATGAATGCAGCTCCTGCAACTTGCGATAAAGAGGCGAATTTACAGGATCACCGTGGCTGGACTGTTGCTGTGCCAGCTCGGCCCTCGAAATATTTCCGACATAGAAACGAATCGCGGGATCCGGTTCGGTGCTGTGGAGCAACCAGTCAAGCGCACGCCAGTTTGCTTCCAGTTCCTGGAAAGCGACCAGGTGTAACAGCGCTCTCAGCACCTGGGATTTGTACGTTTCCCGGGTTTCGTCTCCCGATTCGCTCTGCGTTGCCATCGGGAGATTCGATGCAGTAGCGGTTTCAGCGAGGCGATTGACGACACTTTCTATCATCGATTTCTTGGCCGGGCTCAACGACGAAGCGGCTGCCTTTTCCTGCTCTAATGAGAGGGGACGATCTCCGAGAAGGCGCGAGAGTGTCGACGCCTCGGATTCCCCTCCAGTCGCCCGATCGCTCTCGGCGGCTTTTTCATCCGCGGACACTTCGGTAGTGTCCTTATTCAGATCCGCGGTGGGAGACAAGGGGTAATCTCCCAGTTGATTCATAATTTCATCAGGATGGAAGTCTTCAAGATGCTTGAAGTTGAGGGTGATCGAACGGGTCGTATCGCCGTCCGCGCTGAGCGTGAGAGAGGGTTCAAGCTTTGCTATGAGCTTGTCCAGGGTATCGATATCAACGCGATGCAGTTGAGGAGACTCCCCGCTCGGCGGGTTGTCTCTTTGCGTATTGCCCGTGAAATTCCCCAGCATGACAATCGTAAAGCCTTCGGTGGGCTTTCGATCGCTATTCCATTGTTGCTCTCTTCCCAGATTGATCGAGAAGTGCATTCGCTCCGGCATATTCTTATTTCATCCTTTATTGGCACCATCCGCAAGGTTACCATGTCCAAAGACAATATCCCGGTCAGGCGGCTTGCGGCGTGTGTCCGATACATTACTATTAGTTTATTAGTAAGTATATGACCACACACGAGACTTTGTAACCTTACGGCACCATCCCGGGCACTTCATAAGGTAACTCAAGCGTTTGATGAGTAGTACGATTTTCGACAGCTGCGAGTGTGGCAGGGTATGCACAACTTCGAATCGCGTCAGTCGGGTGGCTGAAACCCCGGTACAGTCGATCCGGTGCAGTTGATCGGGCCATGAGATTCTTATTGTGCGGTGCAGTGTAAAAACCGACACATGCATGATGTGCAATAGTACCTACACGCCGGCATTGACCGAAGCTATTCTGAAACACATACTCTAACGTACTGAGCATGCTATTAATAATCTCTCCAACTCGGAACGGTTAAGCATGAAGTAAAATTACGATGCTTATTGATTGCGCAGGAGTCTCGGATGGCCTTCACACAAAGTAATCGGCAGCTACAGATCAAAACCCCGCTGGGTCCGGACGAACTTCTGATCCTGAGGATGGAAGGACACGAAGAGCTGGGACGCTTGTTCGAGTACACGGTGGATCTGCTCAGTGACAACG
>JBNKLI010000026.1:0-10271 GCA_050292275.1 Candidatus Thiodiazotropha sp. | reverse complement strand
CACCTGGGCACCACCCGTGAAGTGATTGCAAGGCTGATGCGGGGCTTCGTGGCCGAGGGGCTGGTGTCGACCCGCCGCGGGCAGGTGGTCATCCTCGATCAGGACGGACTCCGGGAGATGGTGGCGCCGCTCAGGAATGGTTGAGCGAAAGCCGAAATGGCCCGCTGGCAGGGCTCTCTGTGCAGCCAGCAGCCCGATGGAGCGAAGCGGAATCCGGGAGGGCGGTGATGCAATGCACTTTGCTATCATTCCAGGAATACATAATAAAAACAGTTTGATGGTTGTTTTTCTAGACGGCAGGGTGAAATGTTCGGACTAGACTCCTCTCTTTAGCAATCTGCCCATATGAAAGCGTTGAGCCTCCTAATTTGCTCCCAGCGAAATTCGGTTGAGGAGAGTTAAGGCTCATGTTTTGAGCCCCTTCTTTGGCATACTTTGCTATCAGTGACTGTCTGACCCTTTGCGTAGCCTGATGGCAGCGAATGGCAAGGGGTTTGGATAAATAGTCTGGCTGGTGTCTGACAGGACGAGGAATGTGAAAGAGGAAGGAACTCCTAGCTATTATCCTTATTGGGGAAAGACTCGGGAAGATGGGCGTTACCATCTCCTCGTCTACCACTGTCTCGACGTGGCGGCCGTAGGTGAAGCATTCCTTGAGGCCAATCCGCTGGTACTGGCAAGAATCGCACAAATGCTGAAGCTCGATCAGCAGAGCTGTCTTCAGTACATTCTGCTATTTCTACTGCTGCATGATGTCGGGAAGTTTGCCCGTCAGTTCCAGAACTTGAAACCGGAGCTGCTTCTTTCGCTCCGGGGGTTGCAGGTAGAAACTGCCTACGTCCGTCACGATATTCTGGGGGCGCTCTGCTGGTCAAAAATCATCCGTCCTTACTGCGTTGAACGCCGTCTGTTCGGTTTGAAGTCAAGTACTGGTCGCCGTGTCGAAGAGAATGCCCCGGCGGACTATTGGGTGCGCACGGCGATAGGCCACCATGGCAGGCCTGTGGAGGGAAAAGACGCACGAGGGCCGCTGAACAATTACTTTGAATCGGGTGACCAACAGGCGGTATTGGATTTTTTTAACGCGTGCCGTGAACTGCTCGGCTGTGGTGCGCTAGGTGCACTTCCTGGAAAGGCCGAGGTCAAGCGGGCCTCCTGGTGGTTGTCGGGATTGACCATTGCCTGTGACTGGTTGGGTTCCCACGAGGGTTATTTCGAAGCGAAGTCCAACTATCAACTGCTCAATGACTATTGGCGGGAAACAAGGGAGCGAGCCCGTCAGGCGGTGCGATCGAGCGGACTCAAACAGGCCTTCTCCACGGGGTTGATGGCGTTCAACGCGCTTTTCGGCGAGAGATATCATGAATTGACGCCGTTACAGCAAGCCTGCGTCGAGCTCCCGATATGTGAAGGGCCAGGGTTGTTTCTGCTGGAAGACGTGACCGGGGCGGGCAAGACGGAAGCGGCGCTCATGTTGGCGCATCGGTTAATTGCCTCGAACAGTGCTCGCGGGATCTATTTTGCCCTGCCGAGCATGGCGACAGCGAACGCTATGTTCACGCGCATGGAGCCCATCTATCGAAAACTCTACGTAAATGAGTCGGAACCCTCGCTGACACTGGCGCACGGAGCGCGTAAGTTGCACCAAGGGTTCAGAGATCTGGTCCTGGGTGCCCGTGATCACGTCGCTGAAGGCTATGGGGATAAGACCTCGACGGCCCAGGCGCTGTGTAAATATTGGCTGGCTGATCATCCCAAGAAAGCGCTGCTCGCCGATGTGGGGGTCGGGACGGTCGATCAGGCCGTGCTTGGCGTTCTGCCTTCCGCCCATCAGGGGATGCGGTTGCTGGGTCTACTGGGGAAGGTGCTGATTGTCGATGAGGTGCATGCCTATGACGCCTATCTATTCAATCTGCTGAAAGCGTTGATCACTTTTCACCTATCGTCGGGAGGCTGCGTGATTCTGCTCTCCGCCACCCTGCCGTTTGCTCAGCGCAAGGCATTGCTCGATACCTATGAAGAATCGACGGCGATTACGCTAGACGCTCCAAGTCGGACAGGTTTGCGCGACTATCCCTTGCTGACCTATACCGGTGCGGACGGACTTGTCGAACGCGTTCTGGGGACCAGGGCGAGTGTACGACGGCAAGTCGCAGTGGAGCGGGTGGGAGACCAGGAAAGGATAGAAACCCTGCTGAAGACTGAGGCAGAACAGGGGCACTGCGTCTGCTGGATACGCAACACGGTGGGAGATGCCCGTGAGAGTTACCGGAGACTGAAAGCGGCGCATCCTGATTGGCCACTGACGCTCTTTCATGCCCGGTTCGCGCTCAAAGACCGGCTGGATATCGAGGAGGCAGTGTTGCAGCGATTCGGTAATTGCAGTGTGGCCGATGACCGAAAGGGACAGATTCTAATCGCCACCCCGGTGGTGGAGCAGTCCCTCGATCTCGATTTCGACGTCATGATCAGCGATCTTGCGCCTATCGATTTGATCATTCAGCGTGCGGGCCGTCTCTGCCGCCACAGGCGCGACCTGTTCGGAAATCCGATCGAGGGGCAGGACCAGCGGGGTGAGCCAAAACTCTATCTCTTCGCCCCGGAGCCTGTAGAGGAGCCGCAAGCCGAATGGTTTGAGTCTTTCCTGCCACGGGCAGCGAAAATCTATGAGGACCATGCCCAGCTCTGGCTGGGATTGCGCCTGCTGACACACAGGGGACGTATCCGCATGCCCGACGATGCCCGTAGCCTTATCGAAGGGGTTTACGGCGATGTGGAGTTACCGGAGGGATTACTGGAACGTCACGACGAGTCGGTCGGTACCCGAAAAGGGATGGCCAGTCTGGCCGACTACAGCGCGCTGGCGTTACAGAGCTACTACGGTGACAGAGAGGGCGGGCGCTGGTGGGACGAAGCGCGTACCCCGACCCGCCTGGGTGACAGCATCACCCTCTATCTCGCCCGCTGGGACGGCGAAGCGATCCTGCCCTGGCGCCAGGATGACGACTTTCCCTGGCAGGCCTCCGCGGTTTCAGTGCTGGCGGACTACCTGGATGACGGGGTAAAGCCCGAGGAGATAACGCAGGAAGCCTACGACAGAACTGTCGAGTCACTGCCGGGCAAGGGGCGTTGGGGGAAATTGGTTGTGCTATCAGAAACGGACGTACCAGGAAGATGGATTGGAAAGGTCGCAAAAGAGGGAAAGGGAGAAGTTTTACTGACTTATAAGTCATCTGAGGGATTGCTTTTGGGAGAGAAGGAGTACAGGGAGCCTTAGGTGCAGGCTCCCTGCGTAAATCCCCGCAGGTGCGGGGAACGTTATCAAACGGTACTCACATACCGGTTCAACCCACAAGAATGCGGGAATGAATTTAGTAAACAATACTCACATACCATAGTCAAACTAAATTTAGTGGTCTATCCTTTTGTTTGGCAGCAATGCACGGTCAGGAGACCAGGTATGTTTGTTCGGTTTTTTTTAGAGTTGAAACGGTGGTTTACATTGGAGGTCGTCTTTTCCGGGCGACATCGTGAAAAGGATGAGCATGACGAATGATCACAACTTGATACGCGATCCCTGGATACCGGTCAGACGCAAAAACGGCGATCGCCTCAAGATCGCCCCTTGGCAGCTGACCCTGGACCATGAAGAGAATCCCATCATCGCATTGGATGCACCGCGGCAGGATTTTAGCGGTGCATTGGCTCAGTTTCTCATTGGCCTGCTACAGGTGGTGGCGACACCGGGCGATCGTTCGGGAATCGATTGGCTGGTTTGGCTTGAGCACGCGCCCAAGCCGGATCGTCTGAACGTCTTGATGTCAAAGTATGCGGAATACTTCGCGTTGGGCGGTGATGGCCCACGATTCATGCAGGATTTCGAGCCGCTCGATGAGGCGTCGAAACCTGTCTCTGCCCTTCTTATCGATGCCCCTGGTGCGCAGACCGAAAGACTCAATGCCGATCACTTCATAAAGCGTGGCGGCGTCGACGGGATTTGCAGCGACTGTGCGGCGGCAGCACTCTTTACTTTGCAGACCAACGCGCCCAGTGGCGGTGCCGGCCACCGGACTTCGCTAAGGGGTGGTGGGCCACTAACCACCCTGGTCATCCTCGATCCCAAAGGGAGTGAGCAATCCGCCACCCTATGGCGTGATCTCTGGCTCAATGTGCTCAATCAAGAACAGGTTGCAGGGTTGAGCGGCAATGCCAACCTGACAATGCCGGAGGCAATCTTTCCTTGGCTTGCACCGACCCGCGTCAGTGGCAAGGGGGGCGAAGACACCTTTCCGCAGGATGTGCACCCACTGCAGATGTATTGGGGCATGCCACGCAGAATCCGTCTGGAGCTCAATAAGTTGTCTGTGGGGGATTGCGATCTCTGTGGGCGTCAGGATGTTCCGCTGGTTCGTTCTTATGTCACGCGTAACTACGGCATCAACTATAACGGCGCCTGGGAGCATCCTCTGAGTCCCCACTACCGGGACAGTAAGAGCGGCATGCCTATGCCTGCGCACGCCCAGCCGGGTGGCTTCAGCTACCGCCACTGGATTACCTGGACGTCCAATAGTAAGGATCGCCTGCGCGCCCGGGTGATTGAGCGCTTCGAACAGGTTTTATGCGATGGGGAACAATTAAGGCTCTGGGCCTTCGGCTTCGATATGGACAATATGAAGGCCCGTGCCTGGTACGAGACGACGGTACCCCTCTATCTGCTGCCGCTCGGAGAGCAACGGGAACAATTTGTCGCCACGATCGATCGGCTGATCGAGGCGGGTGTCCAGGTGGCGGGATATCTGCATGGCGCTGTCAAGGAGGCCTGGTTCAAACGTCCTGGTGATGCGCGCGGAGATCTCTCCTATCTGAAGCAGGCCTTCTACGAGCGGACGGCTGGTGATTTCTTCACGCACTTGAGAGTGTTTCATCAAGCAGCGGTAAGCGGGAAGGATGATGACAAGAGGGGCCTGGAGACATGGTTGGATACCCTGCGGCAGGAGGCGGAACGCCTGTTCGAAGAGTATGCAGGTAGCGGTGCGACCAATGAGGAGAATCTGGCGCGACTGTCCCGCGCGCAGATTGGGCTGAGAAAGCGACTGTGGGGCGCCAAGCTCTACGACATACTGCAACTGATTAAGCCGAAGAAAGAAGACAAGGAGTGATCGCATGAGTCTCTACTTTAAAAAAGAGCATCGGGAGGGAGAGATTCTGACCCAGTGGTGGAGCAGCTTGGAACAGGATGCCGGTGGCCGAGCTCGGCTTCGCCGCTGTCACTCTCCAGACGAGGTGATGATGGAGCCGGCCTTTCACCGTCTGTTGAACCGGTTACGGCCGCTGATTGACAGGGAGGATCGTTCAGAGGCGGAGATCGCCCGCGATATACTTCGGCTTGCCGCCGTTGCAGGACTGCTGGCGCATGTCAGAAGGCCGGATAACCACTCCCTGGCCGATCGCATGGCTGAAAAGCGGGGGCAGCGAGTACTGGTCAGCCCCTTGCGTTTCCGGCGGTTGCTGAAAGTGCCTTTCGAGGAGCTCTACGAGGCAATGATCCGCATGCTGCGTCAGCTTGATGAGACGGCAAGCCTGTTCGATCTGGCCAACTCCGTATTCTACTGGGGCGACAAGATCCGCAAGCGCTGGGCCCTCGCCTATTTTCCCAAAGTCACCGACTGATCGACAGTAACAAGCAAAGGAGTGATCCATGAGACGTTTTCTGCAACTGCATCTGCTGACAGCCTACCCGCCTTCAAACCTCAATCGGGACGACCTCGGTAGACCCAAGACCGCCATCATGGGCGGTGCCCAGCGCCTGCGTGTCTCCTCCCAGAGCCTCAAACGGGCCTGGCGGACATCGGATGTCTTCAAAGGCGCCCTCTCGGGCCATCTCGGTGTGCGCACCAAGGAGATGGGGAAAGAGATCTACAGAAAAATGGTCGAGAAAGGTATTAAGGAGAAAGATGCCCTAAGCTGGTCTATGGAGATGGCCGGGGTTTTCGGCAAGCTCAAGAAGGAAGACAAGAAAAACAAGGATCCGCTGCATGTCGTTGAAATCGAACAGTTGGCCCACTTCAGTCCGGAAGAGCAGGCCGCCATCGATTCGCTGATCGAAACCCTGGTTGCACGGGGTAGTGGCCCAGAAAAGGAAGATCTCAACCTGCTGCGTAAGGAGAACAGCGCCGCGGATATTGCCCTTTTCGGCCGCATGTTGGCGGACAGCCCCGCCAATAGGGTAGAGGCGGCCGCCCAGGTGGCGCACGCCGTGACCGTGCACCAGATCAGTGTCGAGGATGACTTTTTTACTGCGGTGGACGATCTGAATGCAGGCGTAGAAGACATGGGGGCCGGTCATATGGGCGAGACCGAATTCTCTTCCGGCCTCTTCTATCACTACATTTGCGTCGATCGGGAGCTGTTGAAAAGCAACCTCGGCAGCGATCAGGCTTTGAGCGAGAAGACGTTGGCCGCTCTGGTCGAGGCGGCCGCCACCGTGGCACCTACCGGTAAGCAGAACAGTTTTGCCTCACGGGCCCGTGCCTCATATATCCTGGCGGAGAAGGGCGATCAGCAGCCCCGCTCACTGGCGGTGGCCTACCTCGCACCGGTGAAGGACGGGATGCTGCTGAATGCGGCGATCGAGCGGCTGAACGAAACGAGAGAAAAGATGGATGCCGCCTACGAGGCCTGCGCGGACGCTTTCAAAGTCATGAATGTCGAATCGGGTGAGGGGACATTGCGGGATATCATCGAGTTCGCAAGGAGTTGAATATGGCGAGCTATCTGTTGTTTCAGCTCTACGGTCCGCTCGCCGCCTGGGGCGAGACAGCGGTGGGAGAGATGCGGCCCAGCGGCGCCTGGCCAGGGAAATCCGCCATAGTCGGATTGCTTGGCGCTGCACTCGGTCTGCGCCGTGAGGAGGAGTCGTCGCACAGAGAACTCAGCGAGTGTTATGGGTTGGCCGTGTGTGTCGAAAGCCCGGGCGAACTGCTGCGCGATTACCACACCAGCCAAGTGCCGCCGGAACGCAGGGGACGGGTCTATCGAACGCGCCTGGACGAACTGAAAAGCGACAGCCTGCACACCATCCTTTCCCAAAGGGACTACCGTATGGATGCGCTCTATCGCGTGGCGCTTTGGTGCCGTTCCGATGTAGCGCCCCATAGTATGGAAAGTTTGCGTGATGCCTTGCGCACGCCGGTCTTCAGTCTCTATTTGGGGAGAAAATCCTGTCCGCCATCGCTCCCATTGCAAGCCCAAACGGTGGAGGCGGATAGCCTGTTCGCCGCTTTTGAGAAGAGTCGGTTTTCAGACGACGCTTTGCTTCAGACCTTACCGAATTGCAAAGAGCGTTTGTTCGTGTGGGAAGAGCACGATACCCCCGGCCTTGAGGCCATGCAGGTAGTCAAACGTCGAGATCAGGTGCTCAGCCGCAAGCGGTGGCAGTTTTCCGAGCGGGACGAGTACTACTGCAGCAGGATGCGAGAGGAGGGATAGATATGTACTTTCATCGCATAACGCTGAAACGCAATGGCTTTGGTATCGCGAAAGCGCTCCGGGCTATGCAAGGGGACCAGTACGGCCACCATCAGTTAATCTGGCAGCTGTTTTCCCGCCTGGATGAGCGAGCATTTCTGTTTCGTCGTCAGGATGAGGCTGAATGGCCCGGCTACTACGTGGTTTCCAGTGAAATGCCGCAGGATGATCAAGGCATCTGGCAGATCGAGTCTAAGCCCTACCGGCCAAAGCTTGTCGAGGGGCAGAGACTGGCGTTCACGCTAAGAGCCAATCCCGTCGTGTCGCGCAAAGACGCTCAAGGACGCCGCCATCGTCACGATGTGGTGATGGATGCGAAGCACGCCATGGACTATCGGAAAATGGTCCCAGGGGAACGTCCGCCGTTGAGTGACATCTCACAAGAGGCCGGCACTCAGTGGCTGGCCGACAGGGCGCGGAAGCACGGATTTTCGCTCTCTCCCGACCAAGTGTCTGTCGAGGGATATCAACAACACAGGGCATTGAAGCGAAGTTCAAAAATGCCGATCAAATTCAGCACGTTGGATTTCTTCGGTGTGCTTCGGGTAGAGCAGCCCGAGCAATTCGTTCAAGCCCTGTACCAGGGTATTGGACCGGCAAAAGGGTTCGGTTGCGGCTTGCTCATGGTGCGCCGTACAGGCTGACGAGATGCGCCGAAACCTTGGGGTGGTCCTCCGGTCTTGATTGCGAATAATGAAAGGAGGGAATTGATTGCTGGAAAATGACACGTACAATAAACTGTACAGTACCGCCTTGACAGAGGATCCGCAAATGGACGCCATCGCTTATACCACAGCCCGTGCCAACCTGGCCTCCACCATGGAACAGGTTTGCGACGACCATGCGCCTGTGATCATCACCCGCAAAGGTGCTGGGGCAGTGGTCATGATCTCCCTGGAAGACTATCAGGCACTCGAAGAGACGGCCTATCTGTTGCGCAGTCCGAAAAACGCCCGCCGTTTGCTCGAATCGATCTACGAACTCGAAACCGGTGGCGGTACCGAAAGGCAGCTACTCGATAAATAGTGATTGCCCCAACAGGGAAGTTCGATGGTTCTTATCTTTTCCGAACACGCCTGGGCCGATTATCTGTACTGGCAAAAGACAGATAAAAACACGCTCAGGCGCATCAATCAGCTCATACAGGCCATACTGCGCGAACCCTTCAGTGGTATCGGTAAGCCGGAACCTTTGCGGCATAGCCTGGCCGGTTACTGGTCGAGACGTATCGACGAAGAGCATCGTATCGTCTACAAAGTAGTCGATGACAGTCTTTTCATCGCACAACTCAGGTATCACTACTGATGCTACCCGATCTCGGCCCCATTCCCATCAAGGAGCGAAATTCCATTCTCTTTGTCGAGCGCTGTCACGTCGATGTCCGCGACGGCGCCTTTGTCATGATCGACAAAGAGGGTACGCGCACCCATGTGCCGGTAGGCGGCACGGCCTGCCTGCTGCTGGAACCGGGTGTGCGGCTCTCGCATCGTGCCGCGGCACTGGCCGCCAAGGTCGGAACGCTTCTGGTCTGGGTGGGTGAGGGTGGCGTGCGACTCTATTCGGCGGGGCAGCCCGGTGGAGCCCGATCCGACAAACTGCTCTATCAGGCGAAGCTGGCTCTGGATGAGGCGATGCGGCTAAAGGTCGTGCGTAAGATGTATGAACTTCGCTTCAACGAGCCGCCGCCCAGCCGCCGAAGTGTGGAGCAGCTTCGCGGTATTGAAGGCGCCAGAGTGAAAAAGACCTACGAGCTTCTGGCCAAGCGTTTTGGGGTCACCTGGCGCGGACGCCGCTACGACCAAGTCGAGTGGGACAACTCCGATATACCGAACCGATGCCTCTCTTCGGCCACGGCTTGTCTTTACGGCGTTACAGAAGCCGCTGTGCTGGCTGCTGGATATGCCCCCGCTATAGGATTCATCCACACCGGAAAACCCCTCTCTTTCGTTTACGATATAGCCGATATCGTCAAATTCGACACTGTCGTACCCGTTGCCTTTCGCATAGCTGCCAAAAGTCCCAGCAACCCGGAACGAAAAGTCCGCATCGCCTGCCGGGATGTATTTCGGGAGAGCAAACTGCTGGGAAAACTGATCCCCATGATCAACGAAGTGCTGGATGCCGCCGGCGAGAAACCGCCCGAACCTGCCCCTGAAGCGGTCAAGCCCGCTATCCCCAACAAGGAGGGAATCGGTGATGATGGTCATCGTCGTTGAGAATGTCCCGCCGAGGCTACGTGGTCGTTTGGCCATCTGGTTGTTGGAGATAAGGGCAGGCGTCTATGTCGGCAACTACTCGGTGAAAGTCAGAGAGATGATCTGGAGTCAGGTCGAGGCTGGAACGGAAGATGGTAACGCTGTACTGATATGGAAAGATGTCAGTGAATCGGGATTTGACTTCAAAACCTTAGGTAAAAACCGTCGAATTCCCGTCGAAGTCGATGGTATGAAACTGGTTTCGTTTTTGCCTGAACTGCCGGATGACGATGATTTTGATGCTCTTTAACAATTTGGGTTTTAAGCGGTAAGATGAGCGATATAGTTTGGTGGAATTTGGAAGGCGTTTTTTTGTTCGTGTTATCAATGTGATACAGGAAGAGTGTTCCCCGCGCCCGCGGGGATGAACCGAATTACATTATCGCAAAATATAATCAGACTGGGTGTTCCCCGCGCCCGCGGGGATGAACCGGTCCTGCTCACCGAGGACTACGAGGGCAAGGCGTGTTCCCCGCGCCCGCGGGGATG
>JBNKLI010000025.1:0-19511 GCA_050292275.1 Candidatus Thiodiazotropha sp. | reverse complement strand
GTTCAGAACGCAATACAGCTGATTAATGAAGCTAAAGATGTTAGTAGAACTTTTGTGGGTCCAGTTAATGATGAACAGATTGCTGAATTTGAAAAGCAACTTGGGATAGAGACTGATCCAGGATATCGTTTATTCCTCTCTAATTTTGGTGCAGGTAGTTTTGGCTTCCTTGAGATTATGGGAATTGTTCCAGCAGGGTCCAGAGTTGAATGTGATCCTCGTGATGCGGTTTATGTAACAAAAAAATTTCGTAACCACAAAGAGTCACCTATGGCGCAGGATCTCTATGTCATTGGATCGGTTGGTGATGGTTGTGAGTGGGTTTTAAAAAGTCAACCATGCACGAACAATGAAGTGACAGTATCACCTGTGTATTCTTGGGACATTGGAGTAGATTATACTCAACATGATCTTTTTGCAGAGTACGCGAGTTTTGGGGATTTTTTTCTGGAACAAGTAAAGGAAGCAATTAGTTTCGCGCGAGATTGACGTCTAGTAGTTCAAGCTTGATTAGGCATCTCACTTGAAAAGACTAGAGTTACCGGTTTAGATGCAAGGATATAACCCATACGTACCAAACTAATGAACAAATCATCAAGTAAAAGGCAGAAGCGTCGGATCTGGCAGTAGGGTTGTGCAATCTAAGCCAGGGATGTGCGAATCGGGATCAGTTGCTGGCTGGTTTCAATCCGAAAAGTTTGCCAGGCGTAATGTTGCCAACACCTTAGTCAATTTGTTGGTTGAGATCGCGCATCTATGAATCGAAATATATGCAGGACAAGAATTCGATGTACTAAATATGTGTCAATCGCTTTCGTCTTGTCGTTGCTGATTCTGTTTGGCTGTGCCTCGTTTCCACGGGTTCCTATTTCTCCGGCTGGTACGGTTATCGATGTAACCACGGGTGAACCACTCGCAAACGCTTTTGTGGTCGCTCGATTTATTGGTGATGGGCCGGCGCCCTTTGCTGATCCTGGAGCGGGATTGAGAAATAAGTGTTTTGGATCTTTTGTTACAATGACGGATGGAGAAGGAAAGTTTGATTTTAGCAGAGAATCGCCAAGCAAACTTTTCACGGACAGATACAATAATAATTTGCATGTGGATCTCACTGCTTATAAACCGGGTTATAGCCATGAAACAGATAAAGGATTTAGATCTTGGTTGAGTGGCAATCTTGTCTTGGAAAAACATGAAAGAGCGACACATTCTGGCGTCACGCTATCCATGACACCAAAGCAGAAAAGTGCCCACAACAGCTGGTACGAGCGTCTGGATCTGTTGCCTGAAGAGTTTTGTGGTTCAGATTCTATTCGAACCAGAAATCATAGGCTGATGCTGCAATCGATGACGGAAGAAGCGCAAGAGCTTGCCAAGACTTCCCAGGACTGGGTGCAAGCATGGCGATTTTGCAACATCATGAACAGTTCTAATGCAGGGTTTAAAACAAATGAGCCGACTATTGATTGCGATGCTGTATACAAACCAAAGGTCGAGGCACTGAAAAATGTAGAGTTTGCCAGAGTGAAGGAGCAGGTGAAAAACCTGGATTGGGGTGATGGGCCTAAGATGGAACTGTTCGAATATCGAGTGGCGCCATTAAATGGAGGCAAAAATGCTTTTGTAATTCCTGACAAGCCAGAAGGATTGGATGCGGGAGAGCTGATCAGCATGTTGCAGAAGGTATGTAACAGTGACTATCCAGGGGATTTTGTGCATGGTTGGGTATGCATTTACTTTGGAGAGGAACCAAAAGATACACGCAACAACAAATGTCATGTTCTTATTCAAGTAAGCCACATGGAGATTAACCATGGTATTGCCAAAGGAAAGACTCTGAAGCTAAATGAGGGCTGGTGTCCAAAAAAGATGTCACCTCATTACTACTGGCCAGATTAAGCGGTATTTTCGGAACACATTACTAATTAGCGCATAAAATCGAGCAGACCACCGCTCCCCTTGTTTTCATCGATATAACTGGCAATTTTGTCATGCCCGTTGCGGCGCGCGAGATCGACAGCGTTCTCGCGACGCAAATTGATGTGATGAGCATTGGCCTTGACTTGCAGAAGGCGCTTCACCACGTCCAGGTTGCCTTGTTCAGCAGCCAGCATCAACGCAGTATTACCGGCATGGTTGTTGTGATTGATATCCGGACCATAACGCAGCAGAATATTGACTGTGGCCAATGAACCGTTGCTGGCAGCCAGCATCAGCGCAGTGTTCCCATTGTTGCTCGCCCTGTCGATGTTTTGACTTTTCTGTATCAACTCGTTGACTAACTCTGCATGGCCTTGGGATGCAGCGCGCATCAATGGAGTCAGGCCGTCTTTTGCCATTAAGTCAATTTTTGCTCCCGAGCGCAGGAGCAGATAAAAGATTTCTTTGTCCCCAGTATCGATGGCATGAAAGAGGGGGGTGCGGCCTTTGTTATCTACTTGATCGACGGTTGCGCCTTGCTTCAATAACAGTTTGACTATTTCCGGGTGGCTTTTCGATACCGCCAGAATCAACGGTGATATCCCGTCCTCGGTCATCTTTCCAGTATCCGCGCCCTGCTTCAACAGTAACTCAACGAATTGTGTATTTTTATGTTCCACAGCCAGATGCAAGGGTGTTATGCCATGGTTGTCTGATACATTGATCTTTGAGTTATGGCCGATCAGTTGCTCTGCCAATTCCAGATTGTTCTCTCTGCAGGCTAGGAGCAGCGGTGTCGGACTCGAGGCGGAGGCTATGTTTGGGTCTGCTCCTCTATCCAGCAGCAGGGATGCCACCTCTTTATGTCCCTGCCATACACTCCGGCTCAGTGGAGTAAGCCCTTCGGGATCGAGGGCATTTATATCAGATCCCTCTTTCAACAGGGCTTCAACAAGCGCTTTTTGTCCACGCCAGGCCGCCAGGTGCAGAGTACTCCAACCGGCAAAGGGGTTTCTCTCCTCGTTGGCCTTGTTTTTTGATGGCATGACGGATTGGCTGACTTTGGCCAAATCGGGAAATTCGGTCCTTCGGTTCTTGGTTTGTGTGGCAATACCGCCGGCAGCTTTCAGTTTATTTGCGATGACATGATATTTTCGCAGCAGGGCCAGATCCAATGGTGTTTGTTTGTTACGGTTTTTGACATTCACCTTGGCACCGCCGCGGATCAGCACCTCAACTGTCTCAGCCTGTTTCCTGTTGACGGCGACCAACAACGGTGTGTTGTTGTTGGCGTCTTGGGTTTCAAGCTTGGCGCCCGCCTTAATCAGGCTACGCGCGATGGCGGCGTGTCCCAGACCGGCGGCAGAGTGCAGTGGGGAATCGCCCAGACTGTCGCTGGTGTTGGGATTAGCGCTTGCAGCGAGTAGAAGCTCAACGACCTCCTGGCGATTATTGATGGCTGCCTCGTGGAGTGCGCTGCGGCTGAACTCATCCCGGGTATCGGGCGAAATGCCCGAGGAGAGCATGCGTTTGACGGTTACGGTCTTGCCCGCGGCGGCTGCACGATTGAGCAGTTCCGAAATCTGTTCCTCATTGAGGCCATCTACGGGAGAGGCGGTAGCCAGTTGTTCAAGTTTCTTTTCCGCCAGTTTATGTCCCTGGAAGGCGGCTTTTTGATACCAGTCGGTGGCGAGTGCGAGATCGGCTTTTACACCCCAGCCATGTTCATACATGGTACCGGTCGTGTACTGGGCTTCAACATGGTCCTGTTTTGCCGCCTGCAGGAACCACTGATAGGCCTTGGTTTGGTCCTTTTCGACACCACGCCCGGAACGGTAAAATCCACCGAGGCTGAATTGTGCGTCTTTATCTCCTTGTTGGGCCAGCTGTTGGTAGATTTCCGCTGCTTTCGTAAAATCTCGTATACGTACTGCAGCTTGAGCCTCTTCGTGACTGGCAGCCTGGAGCAGCGCGGGGAACTGGTATAAAAAAGTGATCAGAAGATAGGCTGTCACATGGCCGATGGTGGTGTATTTTCTGTCTGTTTTAGGCTGAGCCATGTTTGGTTTCCACATCGATTCCTGTCTCTTTTAGAAAGCCTGTCGGAAGGATGCCGCCGGCGCAGATAATGGCTGCATCATTGGGTATGACAATCTTCTCTCCCTCTTTATCGATGGTAACCTTTTCAGGCGTGAATTCAACGACATTAGAGCTGAGCAGCAAGTTTATCCTGCCAGTTTCCACTGCAGCGTCCACTTTTGCCCTGTTCTTCTTTTTGGCCCGGCTGAAGGCGCCGCTTCGATAGGAGAGGGTTACTGTCGTACCAGGTTCATCAGCTATGGTGTGTGCTGCCTCCAAGGCGCTATCACCACCTCCGACGATCAGTACATGCTGATTTTTGTATTGTTCCGGATCAATGAGCCTGTAGGTGATTTTACTCAGATCCTCACCCGGCACACCTAGTTTTCTGGGCGTTCCGCGCCTGCCGATGCTCAGCAGCACTGTACGGGTATGGTACTGGTCTTTATTGGTTTTGACATCAAATCCGCCTTTCTCGTTGGGTGTGATCTTCTCGACCCGTTCATGGTAACTGATTTCCACGCCGGTTTTCTTTTCCACATCCTGCCAGAAGGCAAGCAGGTTTTCCTTGGTCGTTTCGGTGAATTTGACTTCGCCAACCAGCGGCATTTTTACCGGAGCGGTCATCACCAGCTTTCCCCGGGGAAATTGAAACACGGTTCCCCCCAGGGACTCCTGTTCGACTGTCTTGTACTTGAGTTTTTTCTCCATGGCTCTCAGAGAGGCGCAGAAACCCGCAGGTCCGGCGCCGACGATCAGTACATCCAGAGGGGCAGAGCCACCTTCTTTAAGGTCTTCGGCAATATAATCCAGGGCTTTGTAGCCCTGTTCGATGGCGTTTCTGATCAACCCCATGCCACCAAGTTCCCCTGCGATGTAGATACCAGGCATACTGGTTTCAAAGTTGGGATTCAAGAGTGGAATATCGACACCTCGCTTTTCGGTACCGAATACAAGAGTAATGGCGTCGAATGGGCAGGCAGTCTTACAGGCACCATGACCGATGCAATTTGTAGGTGCAATCAGTTCAGCCTTGTGATTTATCAGTCCGAGCACGGGGTGGTTCGCCTGTTCCGGGCAGGCCTTGACACAGGTGCCACAGCCCATGCATTTGCCCGGATCAATCAAGGGATGGAGGGAAGCGGGCTCTGTGAGGCCCGCTTCGAACTCCTCGGTTTTAAGCTCAAGATTTCGTTTGCTCTTACGCTTATTGTAAATAATATAGATTACCCACACTAAAAGTATGGGTATCGCATATATCAGGTAAAGTTCTAGGGAGTACTGCATCTTCCTGTTTGTACTCAAAAAAAGAGATAGGGAGGTTGGTTATATTTGGTAAACATTGAGTCGGGGGATTCTACACATTAATTAATCAGTTCGATAATTAATCATTTCGATTCATCTGCCGAAAACATAAAGGTTGCCCGAGTTTGTTTTTGTGAAGCCCTTCATAGATGGGAAAATTGTCCCAATATATTATAATCTACATTAGCGAGATTGAGGCTGATTATAAGATTCAACTCAACAAAAAAGCAAATAAGTGATTGATTTTATATTGAAATTACAGGAACCTATATGAATACAGCCGCAATTCCGGCCAGAGTGAATGAAAGCGCTATAGACAGGGTTCTTTCTGCCTGGCAACGACGAGTAGGGTACATTACAACCCTTGGCTTTACACTATTTTCGCTTCTTTTGCTATATATGGGGTGGCTCAACCACTCCGAAGCGGTATGGACTGCCGAAGCCGGCTGGGGCTACTGGTTAGGAATCGTCGGTGGCAGCCTGATGCTCATGTTGCTGCTCTACCCGATGCGTAAGCGGCTTCAGTTCATGAATAAATGGCTGACGGTCAAGTTCTGGTTCAGGCTGCATATGGTTTTCGGCGTCATGGGTCCTGTGTTGATCATGATGCATTCGAGCTTTCACATAGGATCCCTCAATGGCCAGGTTGCGCTCTACAGCATGCTTCTGGTGGCGATAAGCGGTCTGTTCGGTCGTTATTTCTATACGCGTATCCACTATGGTTTGTATGGTAAAAAGGCGACCTTTTCCTCCCTGCACGCGGATTCTAAAGAGCTGAAGAAGAAACTCGGTCCGCTGTTCGAGCTTCAACCCAGGGCCAAAGAGATGTTGAAGCAATATGAAAAACTGGTCACTGAAGCACCCAGAGGTCCGTTCTCCAGCGCCAGACACTGGGTCAAAATGCGGTTTATGTCCGCAAGAATCTACCCGACAGTGATGCGCGACTTAAATAAGAAGCTGCTGGCTGCCGGCCATCTCAAGGGTTGGGACAAGGCGAAGGTGAGGCGTAAACAACTACGGATACGGAGTATGTTGTTGGCGCATCGGAGCATACTTAAACAGATTCTCGAGCTGCACTTTTACGAGAGAATATTCGCAATCTGGCATCTGCTGCATATGCCGTTGTTCATTATGATGGTGATCACCGGTTTTGTGCATGTCTATGCCGTCCATGCTTACTGATCAACAAGCGACCATTTCTTGAAATTCGTGATGATTCGAAATGGCTATCATGCCTTTTGTCTGTGTGTACTTATGGTTTGCGCAATGAATCCTGCCAAAGCCGGGAAATTGGATCTTATTCTAATGCCCGGCCCAGTGATAGCAGGGCATGCCGAGTTCGAAGAGAAGTGCGAAAGTTGCCACGAGACTTTGAAGAAGGCGGACCAGGTGGAGCGTTGCCTCTCCTGCCATGACCATAGCGATGTGGCTGAGGATATTGAATCTGGCAAGGGTTTTCATGGCAAGCTCGATCCGGAACATGCAAAAAACTGTAAGCGTTGCCATACGGAACACAAGGGCAGGGAGAGGGATATCATCAATTTTGACAGTGAGTCTTTCGATCACGGCGAAACTGATTTCGAACTTCGTGGGGCCCATACCAGCCTGGCATGCCAGCTTTGTCATACCAAGGATTACAAAAAATACAGTCAAGCTCCTTCGTTGTGTTTCGATTGTCACGAATCCGATGATGCCCACCAGGGAAAGCTCGGTAAAGAGTGTGATACCTGCCATAACGAGGAGAACTGGCACAAACAGGCCTTCGACCATGACCTCGATACCCAGTACCCGCTTACCGGCAAACACAAGGATCTGGACTGCAAGTTATGTCATGCTGATGATCACTATAAAAATACACCTAAAGAGTGTATCGGTTGCCACCTGATCAATGATGCACACAATGGACGCTATGGCCGTGTCTGCGCCAAGTGTCATAGCACCGAAGAGTGGAAGAAACTGACCTTCAATCACGCGTTTGATACCAAGTTTCCGCTCAAAGGGCGGCATAAGGATGTCCCTTGCGATACTTGTCACAAACAGGGCCCTTTCGAGAAGAAGCTCGAGAAAAGCTGTTTCTCATGTCATGAGAAAGACGATGTGCATAAGAACCGCAACGGCAAGGAGTGTCAGGATTGTCACAATGTCGAGAGTTGGACCAAGGTGAAATTCGATCATGAGAACGACACAAAGTTTCCGCTCAAGGGGAAACATAAGGATTTGGTCTGCAGTGCCTGCCATCGAACCGTTGAGATGGATGATCTCAAGGAGGCGCAATGCATCACCTGTCACCGGGCAATCGATGTACATAAAAACGAACTCGGAGAGGACTGCGGGTATTGCCATAATGAGCAGGGTTGGAACGTGAAGCTATTTTTCGAACACGACATCACCAGCTTCCCCCTAATCGGTATTCACAGTGTCACCGCTTGTGAGTCTTGCCACCTTAATGCCCAGTTCCAGCAAACCGATTCTGCCTGCCTCGCCTGCCACGAAGCCGACGAACCTCATGAGGGCCGTATGGGTGAGAAGTGCGGCGACTGTCATAATCCCAATGCCTGGATGTTGTGGACATTTGACCATGATACCCAGACTGACTTTCCACTTGAGGGTAAACATAGTGAGATCTACTGCGATGAATGCCATCGGACAGATCTGACAGAACACAAACAATCCGCTAATCATTGCTATGGCTGTCACCGGGGAGATGACATCCATCGCGGCGGTTTTGGACGCCACTGCGATCGCTGTCATAGTACAGAGACATTTAGAGACCCGGTTATACGTTGACTGTAATAGGAACAGGCAAATGATTGATTTGACACAACATGGCAAGATGCAAATAGGCAATGGACTGGCTCAACCCATATGGTTGATGCTGTTATTGATCTCATTGTGCAGTGGACTCTTCAGTACTTCCGCATCTGCGGCATCAGGCGATTACGACCATTTCTCCACCGGGTTTCCTCTTACCGGCGAGCATCGTAATGTCGATTGTGATCAATGTCATATCAACGGGCGCTTTGCTGGTTCGCCTGTGTTGTGTTACGGCTGTCATAACGACACAGATGCAGCGGGCAAATCGAGGAATCATATCCGCAGTGATGACAAATGCGATGACTGTCATACTACGGTTGGCTGGCATGTGGCCCGCTTCGATCACGGCAATATCTCAGGTGACTGCTTTGCCTGCCATAACGGGAGCGCTGCGCAGGGCAAGGGGAGCGACCACATTTCATCGGGGAACACCTGTGAATACTGTCATTCAACCTTCAGCTGGGGACGGGTCAGCCATGTTGATCATTCGCAAGTGACCGGTGCCTGTGAAAGCTGTCACGACGGTAATACCGCCGCTGGCAAGCATGGTAACCATATCACCACGAATGAACCATGCGATACCTGTCACATCACCCAAAGTTGGTCATTGGTCTATTTCGACCACTCCAATGTTGTCAGCGGGACTTGTGAAACCTGCCACAACGGTGTCAGCGCCACCGGCAAGTCGGCAACCCACATCCTTACTGCTGAAGCCTGTGATCTCTGCCATACCACGAACAATTGGCAAGTAGAGAATTTCTCCCATGCCGGAATCAGTGACAATTGTGCAACCTGTCACAATGGTGTCAGCGCTACCGGGAAGAATGTCGGCCACCTGAGCACCAGTGCACCCTGTGAGCTTTGTCATACTTCGACCAAGTCCTGGTTGGTGGTCAATTTCGTACATGGAGAGGAGGCGTTTGGACGCTGCTCCACCTGCCATGATGGTGTCATCCAACCGGGCAAGCATGCGGAACATATTCAAACCACTGCGGAATGCGACCGTTGCCATACCTCGACCGAATCATGGGATCAAGTTGGTTTCGATCACAGCGAGGTAGTGCCTGGTACCTGCGCCAGCTGTCACGATGGGGTGCAGGCGCCTGGAAAGCATGAGACCCATATCGTTACCAATGAGTCCTGTGATCTGTGTCATGCCACTACGGCAAATTGGAATGTAATCCGTTTCGACCATGCGGGCATTGAGACTGCCGGCCTGTGCTCTACTTGCCATGATGGTGTTCGTGCAACCGGCAAGCACGATAGCCATATCCAGACCGATGATCAGTGCGATACCTGTCATAACTCCACCAATGACTGGAATGACACGAGTTTCGACCACACAGGCGTCGATACTGCCGGTTTCTGCTCGAGATGTCATGACGGTGTTACGGCAACGGGCATGCACGCCGGCCATATCCAGACTTCAGACCAGTGCGATACCTGTCACAGTTCGACCAATGACTGGCACCAGGTGACCTTCAACCATCCGTCAGATGTGGCGGGCCGCTGTTCGAGTTGTCACAATGGAGTCCAGGCAACGGGCAAGCATGCCAACCACCTGCCGACCAACTCGGAATGTGATACCTGCCATGTGATCAACGCGTGGAATGTCACCGACTTCGACCATACCGGCATCATCAGCGGCTGTGACTCCTGTCATGACGGTGTGATAGCAACGGGTAAGCACGGCAACCATATTCAGACGACCTCGCCATGTGAGCTCTGCCACACCACCGATGACTGGACTGTCGACGATTTCAACCACGAAGGCGTCAGCGGCAGTTGCGAGTCCTGTCATAACGGTGACACTGCCACCGGCAAGCATGGCAACCACATACCCACCACCGCATCCTGCGATAACTGCCACAATACCAATGGCTGGGCGATAAGCGACTTCAACCATCAAGGCGTCAACGGAAGCTGCCAGTCCTGCCATGACGGTGTGTTGGCAACCGGCAAGTCGGAGTCACACCTGGAAACGACCGCCGCCTGTGAAGGTTGTCATACCTCGACCACCAGTTGGGAAGAGGTCAATTTCGACCACTCGATCGTCACGGGAACATGCGCAAGCTGTCATGACGGGGTGACAGCCACAGGTAAATCAGCGGATCATGTGGAGACTGCTGCACCTTGTGACAACTGCCACATCTCGAACGAGGACTGGAGCAGTGTGCGATTCGATCACACCGATATAACCAGTGGCTGTGAGAGTTGTCATAACAATGTGGATGCGATCGGAAAACCCGATACCCACATTCCAACCACAGAGCCTTGTGAGAACTGTCATAACACGATTACCTGGAGCACAGGAAGATTCGATCATGCCGATGTCGCCGGCGCCTGTTCCAGCTGCCATGACGGTACCACTGCCACCGGTAAACCCGCCCAGCATATACCCACCACCGGGCAGTGCGACAGTTGTCATACATCGACTACTGACTGGACACAGGTCAGTTTCAATCACGAAAACTTCCAGGTCAGCGGCAGCTGTTCGAGCTGCCACGATGGTACCCTGGCTACCGGTAAGCATGCCCAGCATATCGAGACCACGGCGCAGTGCGACACCTGCCATCTCTCCACGCTGAATTGGACAGATACCAGTTTCGACCACAGCGGCGTGACGACTGCAGGTGTCTGTTCCTCATGCCATGACGGCGCTACCGCTACCGGAAAAGATACGAACCATATCACGACGACTGAGCAGTGCGATGTCTGTCATACTTCGACCACCTCCTGGCTGCGGGTGACCTTCGATCACAGTTCGGTGCCAACAGCGGGGGTCTGCTCGACATGCCACAACGGTGTTCGGGCTACAGGCAAACATAACAACCATGTACAGACCAGTGCACAGTGCGATACCTGTCATACCGTGGGTAGTTGGAGCGTTTCGAACTTCGACCATTCAGGAGTGACCGATCCTTGCGAGTCTTGCCACAACGGCAATACAGCCAGCGGCAAGCCTGTCGACCATATCCCCACCAGTTCCGCCTGTGATGTCTGCCATACCACCAATGGCTGGACATTGACGGGTTTCAGCCACGCGGACGTGGTCGACCCATGTGAGCTGTGTCATAACGGAGACATCGCGACCGGCAAGAGTCCGTCCCATACCTTGACTAATGCATCCTGTGACAACTGCCACACCACCAGTAGCTGGGAGATCACCAATTTCAACCATGAAGGCGTAACCGGCAGTTGTGGATCGTGCCATGATGGGGTTCGGGCTGGAGGTAAGAATCCGACACACGTAGCAACCACCGCTTCGTGCGAGGCTTGCCATACCTCGACTTCCAATTGGAATCAGATCAACTTTGATCACTCGGTGGTCACGGGTGCCTGTGCGAGTTGTCACGATGGCACAACAGCCACCGGCAAGTCGCCCAGTCATGTACAGACCAATGCCCCGTGCGACAACTGTCACCTCTCCAATACCACTTGGAGTAACGTGCGTTTCGATCACACTGGTATCGTCTCGGATTGCGCCAGCTGTCACAATGGTACGGACGCAACTGGCAAAGGGGCGAACCACATTCCGACGACAAGGCCTTGCGAGGACTGCCATACCACAGTGACCTGGGCTACCGGTACCTTCGATCATGCGAATGTGGTCGGTACTTGCTCGAGCTGCCATGACGGCAATATCGCCGAAGGTAAATCGGGGACCCATGTGGCTACCAGCGGGCAGTGCGATAGCTGCCATACATCCACCTCTAGCTGGTTGGCGATCGATTTCGATCACAGCACTGTCAGCGGTAGCTGCTCGAGTTGTCACAATGGCTCGACCGCCACCGGTAAGTCGGCCAGCCATGTAAATACCAATGGGGAGTGCGACATCTGCCACATCTCCCAGAATAGCTGGACCAGAGTCAACTTCGACCACACGGTGGCGATCGGAGTCTGTTCGAGTTGTCACAACGGTACCACGGCGACCGGTAAACCGGCAGACCATGTGCAGACAAACTCAGAGTGTGACGTCTGCCATACCTCCCAAACAAACTGGCAGTCGGTACGCTTCGATCACAGCAATGCCGCCGGTAACTGTTCGAACTGCCACGACGGCGTTACCGCCACCGGTAAGGATCCGGGACACATTACCACCACCGCGCAGTGCGACGAATGTCATCAGTCGACCTCGGATTGGCAGAACGTCCGCTTCAGTCACGTCAACGTGGGCGGTACTTGTTCCTCCTGCCACAACGGAGTGACCGCCACCGGTAAACCCGCGAACCATATCACCACCTCGTCGCAATGCGATGTCTGCCATGCCTCCACTACGGACTGGCTGAACGTGAACTTCAACCACAGTGTCGTTTCCACACAGTGTTCAAATTGTCACAATGGCACGATGGCGACCGGTAAGCCTGGGGATCACATTCCGACGACAGAGGAGTGCAGTGTCTGTCATCGATCCACCTCGGACTGGCTGAACGTGCGCTTCAGCCATAGCGGTGTGGCCGGTACCTGCTCAAATTGCCACAATGGCAACTTCGCCACCGGTATGCCTTCTGATCATATCCAGACCACGGCCCAGTGCGATAATTGTCATGACTCCACCACCACATGGAGCAGCGTGAATTTTGATCACTCCGGAGTAAACGGCACCTGCGACACCTGCCATAACGGCTCCGCGGCCGAAGGCAAAGACCAGGGTCACTTCGTGACCACCCGGCAGTGCGATAACTGCCATACCACAAGCGGCTGGACTCCGACGACCAACTACAGCCATATATCGAGCAACTACCCGGGTGATCATCGTGGCAACTTCGGATGTAACGAGTGTCATGACAACAGTGAGACTATAAACTGGCCATCGCCGACCTATGCCAACAGTTGTGCTGGATGTCATGCCAACGACTACGAGACCGGAGAAGGGCCCCACACAAATCTCAGTAATGATCGGAATTGCGGGGGCAGTCGCTGTCATAGTGTATCCGATAGAAACTGGGATTGATGCGGATGCCACAAACCATCCGACAGCCTCTTTTTGCAGTGACTGTCGGGTGGCTATCCATTGAACGATGACTTGTCTTGAGCTTTCACGGCAGGGATGCCTGGAAGCCAGGTCAATACTTGACGTGTTGTTGGGATGGAGATTGATGATTATCATCCACAGGGAAAATACTCGGTGTATGGACAGGCGTTATCCCAACTTCCTGGCATTTTTTTAACCGTGCAATCTCATTATATGCTGTACAAGAGATCGCACAGTGCTGTAGAGGCATCCATTTTTCAGGTAAATTAGGCGAGTGCAATTCAATATTCAAACAACTATCCGCTGCTGGCTGTTTATACTGATAGTCTTGTTTTCCGGGCATCTAAGCGCTGCCACACGAGTCTTGGACAGGATTGAACTGTCGACCGAGCGAGAAGACAATGTCATCTCAGTCTATTTCAATATCCCCGTACGCTATGTCTCCCATCTGGTCAATGAAGCAGGTAGTGAAGTCGGAGTGCAACTGAAGCTTGGCCAGACCGCAGATATCGAGCTAAGTGACCTGGTCGAGAGTGATAAGTTGACCTGGAGTCCGACTGCGGCCGTACCCTTGCAGAAGGTGGAGTTCGAAGGCAACACCATTGGTACATCCACGCTGTTGGTCTCCTTCGCCGCACCGGTCAATGACGTGAGAATACGCCAGGGCCGTGACTTTTACGTCATGCAATTTATCCTGTCCGAGTCACCCCGGGTCTCAGGCATGGCGGGATCACTCGGCAAGGCCATTGAGGTTCCGGCACCGGAGGCACGCGCACCGCTCAGTGTCAAATCCTTGCCTTTGGTCATCTATGTGATCAATCTCAGTGCGCAGAATGAACCTGTGGATTTCACTCAAATCGCCCCCGTACCCGTGGGAGAAAACCATTTGCTCTATACCACCAGGACAAAGGTGGATGAGCAGCCCCTGTATCGTCTGCGCCTGGGATTCTTCCGTACCAAACTCGAGGCGCAGGAACAATTGCAGGCGGTGAAGAGCTTCTATCCCGATGCCTGGATCGATACCGCCGACATTCAAGAGCGGCGGCAGGCGTTTTTCGATCGCGGAATCGAGCATATCTTCAGCGATCAAATGATGGATGAACCCCGGCTGGTGGATGTGGATCCACGCCTGACCGAAATGATGGAGATGATCCGCCGCACCATCACCGCGGGTGACTACGCAAAAGCGGTTCGTCTGCTCGAGGCATTGCTCGAAGAGCCAGAGAATATCTACTCCAAGGAGGCGCTGGAACTCCTGGGTCTGTCCCGTGAGAGAAACGGCCAGATCGCCCATGCCAAGGGTGAGTATCGCCGTTATCTGGAAAAGTATCCCGAGGGTGAGGATGCGGAACGTGTGTGGCAGCGCCTGCTTGGTCTTGAGACCGCACCGATGCGGCCGAAGGAACCACTGCGTGAGAAACAGCCGGAGGAGGAGGGAGAGGAAGGCCCCAAGGCAGTCTGGGAAACCTATGGCAGCCTCTCCCAGGATTATCGCCGGGACAGTATCGACAGTCCTTTCGTGGAGGATGAAAACAGTGTCACCCGTTCGGAAATCGAGACATTCATAGACCTGAACTCGAGACGAAAGAGCGAGGATTTCGATCTGCGCATGAAAATCACCGGTAGCTACATTATTGATCTGCTGGATGGTGGTGACGGCAATGACTCGACTCTCAGCGACGCCTACATCGATGTGGAGCATCTTGACAGTAGCACCAGTGCCCGATTCGGGCGTCAGCGATTGCGTTCCAGCGGTATTTTAAACCGTTTTGACGGCCTCGTGCTTGGCTATCAGTTGTCCCCTGACATCACTCTGAGAGCATCTGCCGGCCTGCCGGTCGAACGCTCGCGAGATACCTTTTTACATGAGCATAAACAATTCGCCGGTCTCAGTGCTGATTTGGCAAGTATCTTAGAGAACTGGGACCTCACTCTGTATACGGTCGAGCAAAGGGTCGATGGCCTGGTGGACAGAAGGGCGATTGGTGGTGAAGTTCGCTACTACGATCCGCAAAAATCTTTATTCAGTCTGCTCGATTACGACGCTTTCCACAAAGAGTTGAGTATTTTCATGCTTCAGGGAAACTGGCGGCTCGAAGATGACACCAGGTTCTATATGAATCTCGATTACCGAAAGACACCCATCCTGAGTACGTCCAATGCACTGAGTGGTCAGGTCGATCCCGATACCGCATTGCCGGTCGAGTCGATCGAGGAGCTGCAAAACCTTTATGCCGATGATGAGATTTACCAGCTGGCTAAGGATCGGACCGCTGAGGCGACTGCGTTTTCGTTCGGTGTAAACCACCCGTTAACCGATACTCTGCAGCTGAGTGGGGATTTTACGGCCAGTAAAACCGGCGAGACACCGGCATCGGGTGGAGTGCAGGCCACGGAGGCCACGGACAGTGAGTTTTTCTATACCTTTCAGGTGATAAAAAACGACCTGCTGAAGCAGGGTGATATCGGCATATTAAGTCTACGCTATTCGGATAACACCAGCTCGGATACATTCAGAATCGGGCTCAGCAGCCGCTACCCGATCACCAACGTCTGGCGTGTCAGTCCCCGCATCAATCTCTCCTATCGCAAAAACGATGATAACGAGGGTACCCGCCAATCGGTCAGTCCCTTCCTGCGCATGGACTATCGCTATGGCAAGAGCATGACCTTCGAGTTCGAAGGAGGCATGAACTGGTTCAAAGAGGACGACGGTACCGAAGTGACCGATTTTACCGACTACTTCATCTTCGCCGGTTATCGTTGGGATTTCTGATCCGCCGGGGACATTTCTAGCCACAAAACCCTAAACAGTGGTTATAATCCCACCTTTGGTTCAACCTGAATCCACGGATTCAGGTTAAAATAAAAGGTCTCGAGATTGAATCAGCTGATTGCAATTGCATCCGGTGGTGCGCTCGGCGCGCTGTTGCGCTTTTGGCTCTCCAGCGGTGTCTATAAGCTGCTGGGTCATGGGTTTCCCTACGGCACATTGGCGGTGAATGTGCTGGGGTCGCTGGCGATGGGATTTCTTTATGTCCTGCTGCTGGAACGTACTATTGTGTCGCCTGAATTGCGTGGTGCCCTGTTAATCGGCTTTCTTGGTGCTTTCACCACTTTCTCCACATTCTCTATCGAGACCCTCAACCTGCTTGAACAGGCAGAGTTACTGAAGGCCGGACTGAACATTCTGGTAAGTGTCGTGGCTTGTGTGCTGGCTTGTTGGTTCGGCCTGGTGGTTGGGAGACAGATATGAAACAGACTGAAGTGACCATGGTGAGGGTCTATCTGACCGAAGGCGACCATCAACTGCGGAAACTGCTTGATTTTCTCCATCAGGATGAGCAGGTCAGGGGAGTCACCGCATTTCGCGGCATTGCCGGTTTCGGCCGCTCCGGCAAGGCGCACGAGGCATCGTTGCTGGATATCTCCATGGATCTGCCGCTGGTGGTCGAGTTCTTCGATCTGCCGCAGCAGGTGGATAAGGTACTCCAGGACTTGAATCAATGGGTAGAACCGGGCCATGTCGTGAGCTGGTCCGCACGTGTAAATATGGGTGAATGACCGATGTTGGATCCTCGACTGTTAAGAAATAACCTTGAAGAAGTGGCCCGCCAGTTGGCCCGCCGTGGTTTTCAGCTGGATACTGAGCAAATCAGCGAACTCGAAGAGCAGCGTAAGCGCCTGCAGGTCGAGTCGCAGGAGCTGCAGAATCAGCGCAATAGTCGTTCCAAGTCAATTGGCAAGGCAAAGGCGGCGGGAGAGGATATCGAGCCTTTGCTGGCTGAGGTTGCAACACTGGGCGATCAGTTGAAGGCATCCCAGGAAGCGCTCGGCAAGGTTCAGGAGGCACTTGCCGAGGTTACCCTCGGTATTCCCAATCTGCCCCATGAATCGATACCCGATGGGTGTGACGAGGCGGACAGCCGGGAGGAGCGGCGCTGGGGCGAACCCCCCAGTTTCGATTTCGAACCAAAGGATCACGTGGATCTCGGCGATGCAAGCGGGTTGCTCGATTTCGAAGCGGCCGCAAGGCTGACCGGTTCCCGATTCGCGGTAATGGCAGGTGGATTGGCCAGACTGCACAGGGCTCTGACCCAATTAATGCTCGATACCCACACAATGGAACATGGCTATACCGAGGTCTATGTACCCTATATGGTCAATGCGGAGAGTCTCCGGGGCACCGGTCAGCTGCCGAAGTTCGAGGAGGATCTTTTCAAGCTTTGTGGCGAGTCGGAATACTATCTGATCCCCACTGCCGAAGTACCCGTGACCAACCTGATGCGGGATCAAATCATCGAGGCCGATTATATGCCTCGCAAATGGGTGGCGCACACACCCTGTTTTCGCTCCGAGGCCGGCTCATACGGCAAGGATACCCGCGGGATGATCCGCCAGCACCAGTTCGAGAAGGTGGAATTGGTCCAGGCGGTGGCCGCCGGGGAATCCTTTCAGGCCCTGGAAGAGCTGACCGGACACGCCGAGGCGATACTGCAGAAACTGCAACTGCCCTACCGCGTGGTGACCCTTTGTACCGGAGATATCGGATTTTCTTCCACCAAGACTTACGATTTGGAGGTCTGGCTGCCGGGACAGAACCGATATCGGGAGATCTCGTCCTGCTCCAATTTCGTCGACTTTCAGGCACGGCGCATGCAGGCGCGTTGGCGTAATCCGGAAACCGGTAAACCCGAACTGGTACACACGCTCAACGGTTCGGGCCTCGCGGTTGGCCGCACTTTGGTCGCTGTCATGGAGAACTACCAGCAGGCGGATGGGTCGATCGCTGTTCCTGAGGTGCTGCGGGGCTATATGGGGGGGCTGGAGAAGATCGGCTAGACCATCAAAATAAGCAGGACCACAAAACCGACGACAAAAGCCAGCGGCAGCAGCACCGCCTGCCAATCCCCTTTTTGCGCCTTCGGGCTGTGTTTCAGCATCTGCTTGGCCCGAGGCCAGAGAAACAGGATCATCGCCCCCAGCAGCAGTGCCCAGATGATTTTTGTCCAGTCCATCTCATTAAAAACCCCGGCATGGCCGGGGTTTACTCAGATCTTTCGAATCAGCGTCAATCTTCGCCTGAGAGCGCTCCGAGCAGCGCCAGGAGATGGACGAACAGGTTGTAGATGTTGAGATAGAGGCCGATGGTGGCCATGATGTAGTTGGTCTCTCCACCATGCACCATGCGGCTTGTGTCATAGAGAATGAATCCACTCATCAACATGATGACGACAGCGGAAATCGCCAGATGCAAAGCCGGCATATCAATGAACAACCCCGCTAGCATGGCGACGAAAACCACCAGGATGCCCGCCATCAGAAAACCACCCATGAAGCTGAAGTCACGTTTGCTGCTCAAGGCGTATCCCGAGAGGCCGAGGAAGATGATCCCGGTGCCGGCCATGGCGGTTCCGACGATCTGAGGGCCGTTTGCAAGGCTGAGATAGGCGTTGAGGATCGGTCCGAGACCAAATCCCATCAGGCCGGTTATTCCGAAAATCACCCACAATCCGGTCGATGAGTTGGCCGTACGCGGCAACACGAACCAGATCAGTACGATGGAACCGATCAGGGACGCCATGTAGGTCCAGCCGGGTACGGCAAGAAAAACTGATGCAGTCGCCGTAATCGCGCTGAACAGCAGCGTCATGGAGAGCAGCATGTAGGTGTTTCTAATCAGCTTGTTGGTCGACAGTACCGATTCCGAAGTTCGGACTGCGCTAATATCTAGACGATTCATATTGGCTTAATCTCCCGATTATTTCCCTAAAATCAATCTTATTGGTGAGACAATCGTTGTCTCGATTCGTTCAGCACAGGATACCGACCCTGGCGGAAAGATCAATATCCAATAAGTTGGAGGCAAAACTAGAAATTTCAAGGTTAATTAGTGTATCCTAGCGCCGCTTCGGAGAGGTGGCAGAGCGGTTGAATGCGGCGGTCTTGAAAACCGTTGAGGGTTAGTAGCCCTCCCAGGGTTCGAATCCCTGCCTCTCCGCCAAATAAAATGGGGGCCGACTGGCCCCCTTTTTATTTGGCGGTGCGGCAGGCCTTGATTCGAACCCTTCGTTCGACAAGGCGCGTAGCGCCGCAGGACGCCGCAGCGTAGCGGAGGCGCCCCGAAGGGGTGAGCCGAAGGCGAATCAATCCCTGCCCATCTCATGGCACCTATCGATCGCGGGTATGCCGACCGGCCCCAAAACATCCTCGCATAGCAGCGATTGCCCTTTGAGGGAGAGGAGTGCCTAATGCCGTTTTTTTATACATCGCTTCTCGACTATTGATCTCTCCAATATCCACTAAAGGGCATCAGCCAGGTTTTTGCATCTGCCATGGGATTTCATTCTCTGCAAATCCCCCATCATTCCGTGGGTACTTAACAACCTTCTGAATGAATCATGGTCCGACATCCTGG